>NZ_MWLN01000213.1 GCF_002198655.1 Kineosporia sp. A_224 | reverse complement strand
ACTACATCTGTGGGGGCACCGGTCAGGCCGTGGCGGGGGGGCACTACATCTGCGGGGGGCACTACATACCCCGCTCTTGGGGTAGGTGATGTAGCGAGCGCGGTTGCGGCCTCCTCGGGCGATGCGAGGCGGTAGCGGGTGGCCCGAGCGCGGCCTCCAGTAGGTCCGCCGTCCTTGCCGTACCGGCGCCCGGGTTCGACCACGACGAGCAGCCCGGCCGCGTCGAGCCGGCGCAGGGCGGTTCGCAGGGCGGTGAGTCCGAGGCCGGTCGCGGCAAGTAGTCCGTTGCGTGGCAGCACGGGTGTCGGGGTGCTGTAGGCGTCTGCCTGTCGCACTGCGTGCGATAGGACTGCCCGTTGGGCGTCGTCGAGTGGTGCGTCGGCGTCCTCGACAAGTGCTGTCGCCGCGGCGATGCGTCGGTCGGCGTCGGCACGGGCCTGCGCGGGTCGGGAGGCGGTGATCTCCAGCGCCTTGGCCCATGCTCGGGCGACGTCGGCGCGTACTTCTCGCGCCTGGCGGTCGCGGCCGTTGTCCGGGTCGACGACGAGCTGCGTCCCCAGGCGGCTACCCCGGGCCGTGATGTACGCCGCTAGGTCCGTCTCGGTGTGTCCTCGCTGGACTGCGCTCATTGCGACCCGCACCAGTGCCTGCCAGACGCCGCGGTTTCCCCTGGCGTTGTACGTCCCGTCGGGGATGCCATCGCGGATGAGGTCGACGATGGGCCCCGGGAGTGCCCGGCGGCCCGTGGCGCCGCTCACGACGCCTCTGGGCGCTGGATGCTCCCGAGGTACTCGTCAGTGGCGACCCACACGCGCCTCAGGCCGCCCCGGCGCTCGCGACGAGGTGACGCCTGGACGTGCAGGGGGCGGATGATGCCGCGCCGCGCGGCGTGGGCGAAGACGGCTCCGAGGAGTTGAGCGGATGCCGGATCCCCTGCGATGGCGCGGACGGAGTCGGCCGTGATCTCGCGGCCGGACGCGGCGAGATGCTCAAGCGCCGCCGTGAAGCCCGCGCTGGACCAGGTGTCGGTGGCGAGGACTGCATCGGCACCGTCGAACGTCCCGGCCGGTAGTGGCGCGGCGGGCGCGGCGATGGGCAGCAGTGAGAGTTGCTCGCCCTCAGCAATCTGTCGTGGGATGATCGGACAAGCGGCGTCCCCTCGCCCCTTCTTCGCGGCGTCCTGTCGGCTCAACCCTTCCCCAGGGTCCGGCAGGGCGCCGCGCTCGTCGGTGCTCACGCCAGCACGAGGCCTGACCGGAAGAGGAGACGGAGAGTGTCCCGCTGCCGCTCCCCCAGGGGCGGGGCGTCGCGCACGAGTTCATCGATCGCGACACGGACCCGCTCGTCATCCATCCGGGTGCTCACGCCGCACCTCCCCCGATCACGGCCTCGACATCGCTCACCCGAACCCGGACAAGGCGGCCGATGCGGACGCATGGAAGCTCACCGCGCCGGATCATGCGCCGGACGTGCTTCTCACTGGAGCGGAAGCGTTCGGCGACCTCGTCAACTGCCAGGAGTTGGGTCATGGCGCTCACCTCGGGGGTCTTGGATTCATTCAGGGGCGTTGCTGTCCCTTGGAGTCCACCTGTGACGCCGTACAGTTGGCGACGTGAGCGATCAAACCCACCCGCCTGACCTGATCGACCAGGTCTCAAGCGGGACCGTCACGCACAGAACGACAGCCGCCGCCACCGAGGCACTCGGACGGTTGCTGCGGGCGGCAGGTGTGCACGACGCACTGACGGTCGATCCGGCAACGGGCGTGTTCGCCAAGTACGTCATGGAGCGCCGTGCTGGGCGCCGGGGGTTCGACGAGCGCCGTTGGCTAGTCACCGGCCATGTCGACCGGGATGACACCGGGGCACTCGTCGTGCGCAAGCTGGCCATCGAGTCATGGCCGGGTGATCCTGTCGAGCCGATCGACGCAAGGACGTTGCGCTCGATCTCCACGCAGAGCCTCGTCGCGGAGATCGGCCGCCGGTTGGCCAGCGTCGACGGCTTGCAGCGGGGCGCGTACTCCACCGCGACCGGCAAACCGTCATCCTGGGAGGGGCCGCCGCCCATCCGAAAGGCGATGCGCGGCCGAGCGCCGGGCCGCGACGCGTACCTGCGAGACCTAGCAAGGGCTCGGACGTCTCTGTCCGGACCCGGCATCCTCCGCCAACTCGGCGAGCTCTTTCCCGACGAGGATGAGAACCCGACACCTGAGAACACCATCAAGGGACACCTCACCGAGGCCAGGCGTGCCGGCTACCTAGCTCTGGTGTCCCAACGAGACCGCGGCAAGAGAAGCGGTCGCCCCCTAGGCGACGCCTAGTTCGTTGGCTTCCATGTGACCTCGACGGTCGCGGGGTCGAATGTCCTGACACCGCGGCCTGGTGGGTGGATCACCACGTCGACAAGCGTCGCGGCGACTCTGCGCCGAACCTCCGGGACTAGCGCGTCCCAGGCCGCATGCACGTCGTCGGCAGCCACCAATGGGCCGAGCAGGTCCACACGCCCGGCCTCGGCCATGGAAGCGTCCAGTGCGGCTAGGCGGTCCTGTACGTCGGCGGTGATGCGCTCAAGTTGCACCGCGGTGACCGCTCCTCGTGCGAACAGACCGGCCGCCTCATCCAGCCGACCACGTAGCGCTGTGCGCTCGACCCTGAGCGCGTCAGCGTCGAACGTGTCGCGGGAGGCGCCCACCATCAGGTCCGCCGCGTCCGCCCTGGCGAGCCTTCGCAAGAGTGCGGCAGTCACGTACTGCTCGACGGGTTCGGCCCGCCGCGCCAGGTGGGCAACGGCCGAGCATCGGATGGTCCGGCGTGCGGAGGCGGACTCCCGTCCGCCGTGCACGTGCGCGCCGCAGACTCCACAGACGCACCAGCCCGTCAGGAAGGCCGTCCCGCCCCGAGGGGGCGTGCGGCGCCCCGGGGCGGTCAGCAGGTCCTTCGTGGCCTGCCAGGTCGACTCAGGGACGAGCCCGGGCCATACGGCGGGCCCGTGGACGTCGATGGTCCGGCGGCCCCGCTCGGGCACCGAGCCATGCCCCCTGAGCCCCGCATATCGCGGGTTCAAGAGCATGTCCCGCAGCGTCGACGGATGCCAGTGTGCGCTGCCCTGCGATGTCGGAACGCCGGCCTCCGTGAGGGCGCGGGCAACCGTTGCCACGGGGACCCCGGCGAGTACCCCTTCGTAGGCGCGCCGGACGTGCTCCGCCTCTGACTCCCGGACGGTGAGGCCGTCTGCCTCGTACCCGAACGGCCTGCGCCCACCGATACGCCGGCCCTGCTCCACCGCCTGCCGAACTGCACGACGCTGCCTGTCGGACTTCTGCTCGATCTCGTGCTGGGCGACGCTCGCGAGAATGTCCGCCGTGAGACGTCCGGCCGGCGTTGACAGGTCGAGATCCGATCCTCGGACGAGTGCGACAACGACCTCGGCCTGGCGCCCCACCTCGATCAGCCGGAGCCGGTCGCGGGCGTTCCGGGTGAGCCGGGACAGGTCCCATGCGATTACGGCACCGACCTCGCGGCGATCCATGGCCTGGATCAGCGCTTCGAACCCGGGACGGGTCTTCTTCCCGCTCGCGGAGAGATCGTTGTCCGTGAAGGTCGCTGCGACGTCCCAACCTCGGGTGGCTGCGAGGGCCCGCGCGTCCTCGCCCTGGCGGGTGACACCGGCCTCGTCACCCGTTCGGTCGAGACTCTGACGGAGATAGATAGCGCAGAACACGTATGTGATGCTATCGTCTTTCTGACGCGGAGCACCCGGTCGTAGCCGCGGATCGACAGCCGGCCGCGGTCGAGCGCCTGGTCCAGCTCGGCCGTCACCGTCTGGCCGAGCGGCCACGCCGACCGCAGCCACCAGCCCGGCACCTCGCAGTTCGACGACCAGGGCGTCCCCGCCAGCCGCTCCCGCTGCGCCGCCCGGGCCTGCGCCACCCGCGCGGCGACCACGGCGGTCGGCTCGGGCGCGACGTCCAGGGCCATCTCCGCCCGGGACACCGCGAGCACCTCCAGGTGCAGGTCGACCCGGTCGAGCAACGGCCCCGACAGCCGCCCGAGGTACCGCCGGCGGGCGAGCGAGGAGCACGTGCACTCGTCGCCCGTGCCGCTCGACATCCCGCACGGGCAGGGGTTCGAGGCCAGCACGAGCTGGACCTGCGCCGGGAACCGGAGCGCGCCCTGCGCGCGGTGGATGACGACCTCGCCGACCTCCAACGGTTGGCGCAGCGAGTCCAGCGCCCTGGGCGCGAACTCGCATGCCTCGTCGAGGAACAGCACCCCGCGGTGCGCCCTGGAGACGGCTCCGGGGCGCGGCCACCCGGTGCCGCCGCCGACGAGCGCGGCCGGGGTCGCCGTGTGGTGCGGGCCCTCGAACGGCGGGCGGCGGAGCAGACCGAGCGACGGGTCGAGGGTGCCCGCGACGGAGTGCACCGCGGTCACCTCGAGCGCCTGCTCGTCGCTGAGGTCCGGGAGCAGGCCGGGCAGCCGCGCCGCGAGCATCGTCTTGCCCGCGCCGGGCGGGCCGAGCAGCAGCATGTTGTGCCCGCCGGCGGCGGCCACCTCGAGGGCATGCCGGGCCTCGGCCTGGCCGAGGACGTCCGCGAGGTCGAGGCGCTCCCCGCCGCCGGGCTCCGCGCTGTCCTCGTCCCCCGCACCGGGCGGCGCGGCACCGGCCCCGACGACCGGCCCCTCCTCGTCGGGCATCGGCTCGCCGCGGTGCAGCGCGAGGACGTCGGCGAGCGAGCGGACCGCGACCACGTCGACCCCCGGCACGAGCCGGGCCTCGCGCGCGTTGCCGACCGGCACGACGACCCGCGGGCGCCCCGACCGCACCGCCGTGAGGACGGCGGGCAGGATCCCGCGGACCGGCTGGACCCGGCCGTCGAGCCCGAGCTCGCCGAGGTGCACCCGGGAGGCGACGGACGCCGGGTCGACCCGGTCGGTCGCGGCGAGCAGGGCCACGGCGACGGCGAGGTCGAACCCGGTGCCGGTCTTCGGCAGGGCGGCCGGCGCGAGGTTGACGGTGATCCGGCGTGGCGGCAACGGGCAGCCGGCGTTCGCGGTCGCCGCGCGGACCCTGTCCCGCGACTCGTTGAGCGAGGCGTCCGGCAGGCCGGTGAGGGTGAACGCGGGCAGCCCCTGCGCGACGTCGGCCTCGACGGCGACGAGGTGCCCGTCGAGCCCGACGAGCGTCACGCACCAGGCCCGGCCGAGCGCCATCACGCCACCCCGGACAGGTGCGTGACCTCGGGGCCGCCGCGGCGCGGCACGAGCACCCCGACGACGTCGATCCGGACCTCGGGCCAGTACCCGTCGTGCGCCTCGAGCCAGGCCCCCGCGAGCCGGCGCAGCCGCAGCAGCTTGGCCCGGGTCACCGCCTCGACGGGGTTGCCGGCGACGACGCTGCGCCGCGTCTTCACCTCGCAGACGACGAGGCAGTCGCCGTCGAGGGCGACGATGTCGACCTCGCCGATCGCGCAGCGCCAGCGTCGCTCGAGGATGACCATCCCGTCGTCGACCAGGTGCTCGGCGGCGAGCTTCTCGCCGTACTCCCCCACCACGTCCTTCACCCGCACGGTGACCACCTCCGGGCGTCACCCTGCCGGGAGCGGGTGACCGCGCGGGCGGCCCGGACAGCCGCCTGTGGACGGTGGGACGAACGGCGGATCTGTGGACGGGTCGAGGCCGTCCGGACGTCCGGATCCGTTCCGCCGCAGACCGTCTCGGCCCGTCGCCCGCCTCAGACCGCTGCGCCCACCCGGTACCCGTCGTGCACGGCGTCCTCGACGAGCCGCGGCGCGCGGGCGTCGCCGACCGCGTGCACCTCGACGCCGAGCGCCCGCAGCGCCGCGACGAGCCCGTCGACCGGCGCGTGCGGCGCGGCGAGGACGACCCGGTCCGCGGTGAGCACGAGCGGCTCGTCGTCGTACCGCCGCAGCAGCGCCGCCTGCGTCCGTGTCGCCCGGTCGAGCCGGTACCCCTCGACGAGCCGGACCCCGAGGTCGCGCAGCCGGCCGAGCGCGAGCGGCCCCGACTTGGAGTTCTCGAGCATCCAGCCGGCCTGCCCGACGACGGGTACGAGCGTCACCGACCAGCCGCCCGCCGCGAGCAGCTCGGCGGTGCCCAGCCCCTTGCGCAGCCCCTCGGTGTCGAGGACGACCGCGGTCCGGCCCGCCC
>NZ_MWLN01000212.1 GCF_002198655.1 Kineosporia sp. A_224 | reverse complement strand
GCGGCGCGGCAGCGCCGTGCCGGTCCTCATCGTGTCCGGGTACCAGCCGGCCTGGGCCGGACTCCAGCCGCTCGATCCCGGTGAGGAGCGCCGTCCGGGTGATCGGCAGGGGTACGACGACGACACCGGGCAGGTCGAGCGCGGCGAGCCCGGCCCAGGCCGGCTGGTACCCGGACACGATGAGGACCGGCACGGCGCTGCCGCGCCGCCGGAGGGTGTCGAGCACCGACACCGCGGTCGCCGGCTCGCCGACGTCGAGGACGACGACGTCGATCTGGCCGTCCGGGTCCAGGGAGTCCAGCGCCTCGGCGGGGTGCTCGACGACCTCGTGCGAGTCCGCCAGTCGGAGCGCGAGCGCCATGGACCGGGACACGACGAGGAGCCGAGCCATCAGAGACCTTTCAGGTTCTGCAGGATGGTGATCACCGCCGGGCCCAGGATGATGATGAACAGACACGGAAGGATACAGAAGATGAGCGGGAGCAGGATCTTGATCGGCACCCGCTGCGCTGCCTCCTCCGCGCGCTGGCTGCGCTTGGTCCGCGTCTCCTTCGACTGGACCCGCAGGACGCTCGCGACCGGGATGCCGAAAGCGTCTGCCTGGACCATAGCGCCCACGAACGACTGGAGCTCAGGGACGTCCGAGCGGTCGGCGAGCGCACGCAGGGCCTGCATCCGCCCGGTCCCGATCTGCATCTCCTGAAGCATCCGGGTGAACTCCTGCGCGACCGGGCCCGCCGTCTTGCGGGCGACCTGGGCGACGGCGGCGTCGAACGCCATGCCGGCCTCGACCGAGATCGTCAGGAGGTCCATGGCGTCCGGGAGGTCGCGGCGCAGCCGTTCCGACCGGTCGTGGGCGGTCTGGTAGAGCCACAGCGAGGGGACCGCCCACCCGAGCAGGCCGACGACGACGGTCGCCACGAGCAGCCAGAGCGGACCGCCGCCGAGGACCAGCGCCCCGAACAGCCCGAGGACCGCGCCGACGAGGCCGCCGAGCGCCTTGAGGCCGAGGATGCGGTCGGCGTCCCAGCCCACGGGGTTGCCGGCGAGGTCGAGCCTGCGGCGGATCCGGAGCACCCGGTCGTCCGGTGTGAAGCGGTGGCCGACCTGCACGAACGAGGTGAGCAGCGGGTCGACGACGCGCTCCGAGAAGGGGCGCTGGAGCTGCTGCGCCCGCAGGTCGCGGGGAGCGGCGACCTGACCGATCGCGGCGAGCGACCGCTCGACGCCCGACGGGCCGACCATGCGCAACGCGACCCAGGTGAACGTGCAGGTGAGCGCGAGGAAGACCAGCAGGAGACCGATCGCGAGCAGCAGGTTCGCGCTGAGCATGTCAGACCTCCACCTTGACGGCCCGACTGATCCAGAACGCGCCGACGGCGAGAAGGAGGGCCGCGAGTCCGATCATCAGCAGCCCGATGCCCTCACGGAACATCGGCTGGATGTAGTTCGGCTTCACGAGCACGAGGTAGATCGCGAACACGACGGGCATCGAGCCGAGGATCCATGCCGAGAGGCGCCCTTCGGCGGAGAGCACCTTGACCTGGCGGCGCAGCCGCTGACGCTCCCGGATCGTGTCGCCGACGGTCTGGAGGAGCTCCGCGAGGTTGCCGCCGACCTCGCGCTGCACCCGGATCGCCATGACGACCCACGAGAAGTCGTCGCTCGCCGTCCGGGCCGCGATGCCGTCGAGGGCGTCCTCGACGGTCCGGCCCAGGCGGGTCTCGATGAGGGCCCGGTTGAACTCGGTGGACATCGGCGGCCGGCCCTCGCGGACGACGGTGTCCAGCGACTGGGGCAGCGAGTGCCCGGCCTGGAGGCTGCCGGCGATGAGCTGCAGGGTGTCGGGGAGCTGGGTGAGGAACGCGCTCTCCCGCTGGTCGCGCCGGATCGTGAGGAGGATCCACGGGCCGGTGAGACCGAGCACGAGGCCGAGCAACGTCGCGAGCAGGCTGCCCCCGGAGACCACGAGGAAGACGACCGAGATCCCGACCGCCACGCCGACCTGGATGAGCAGCCACTCCGCGGTCCGCAGCGGCAGCCCGGCCGCCTCGAGCTGGGCATCGACGGAGGTGTCCAGACCGCGGCTGCGGGTGACCCGGCCGGCGAGCTCCACCGCCGAACGGGCGAGCGCGGTGTCGCCGAGCACCGACGGGGTGACCGGAGCGGCGGTCGGGCCCCGACGAGCGGTCGGGCGCCCGGCGAGGGTGTAGATCGACAGCTTGCGCTGCATCTGCTCGGCCGGGGTCTGGGCCCGGGTGACCATCCCGATGACGACCGCGGCGGCGGTCGCGAGGCCGAGGAAGACGAGGATGAGCCCCGCGACGAGGAAGCTGCGACTGTTCGTGGGCTGCCCCAGGAGCGTCGCTCCGAGCGGGCTCGACACGGCCGCGCTCACCACTGACCGCCGGGAGGCATGAAGGTCGCAGGGTCGACCTGGATGCCCTGGGCCGTGAGCTCCTCCAGGAAGGTGGGGCGCAGGCCGGTCGCACGAAGCTCGCCGAGCACCCGGCCGTGCTCGTCGACCCCGGCCCGGTGGTCGAAGACGAAGATGTCCTGGAGGGTGATGACCTCGCCCTCCATGCCGACGACCTCGGTGACGTGCGTGACCCGGCGGGAGCCGTCCCGGAACCGGGACTGGTGGACGATGAGGTCCACGGCGCCGGCGATCTGCTCCCGGACGGCCCGCATCGGCAGATCCATCCCGGCCATGAGAACCATCGTCTCCACCCGGGACACGACGTCGCGGGGGCTGTTCGCGTGGACGGTGCAGATCGAGCCGTCGTGTCCGGTGTTCATCGCCTGGAGCATGTCGAGCGCCGCGGCGTCCCGGATCTCGCCGACGACGATCCGGTCGGGCCGCATCCGCAGCGCGTTGCGGACGAGGTCGCGGATCTTCACCTCGCCCTTGCCCTCGATGTTCGGCGGGCGGGACTCCAGGCGCAGCACGTGGTCCTGGTGGAGCTGGAGCTCCGCGGCGTCCTCGATCGTCACGACCCGCTCGTCGGCGGGGATGAAGCTCGAGAGGACGTTGAGCGTCGTCGTCTTGCCCGCGCCGGTGCCGCCGCTCACGAGGATGTTCGACCGGCCGAGCACGCATGCCGCGAGGAAGACCGCGACGTGCCGGGGCAGGGTCCCGAAGGAGATGAGGTCGTCGACCTGGAGCGCCTCGGCGGCGAACTTCCGGATCGTCAGGAGCGAGCCGTCGACGGCGAGCGGCGGCACGACGGCGTTGACCCGGCTGCCGTCGGGCAGGCGCGCGTCGACCATCGGGCTCGACTCGTCGACACGACGGCCGACCCTGGCGACGATCTTGTCGATGGTGCGGCGGAGGTGGTCCTCGTCGGTGAACTGCCCCTGGACCGGGTAGAGCCGGCCGCCGCGCTCGACGAAGATCTGGTGCGGCCCGTTGACCATGATCTCGGTGACGTCGACGTCGCGCAGGTACGGCTCGATCGGGCCGTAGCCGAGGATGTCGTCGGCGATCTCCTGGGCGATCCGCGCCCGGTCCGCGGCCGTCAGCGGGGTGTCGCCGGTCGCGAGCACCTCCTGGAGGGTCTGCCGGACCCGCTGCTCGAGCTCGTCGGGCTGGATCTTGGAGTCGTACAACGTCGGCCCGAGCGTGTCGAGCAGGGCCGTGTGCACCTGTCGGCGCAGCTCGCCGAAGACGTCGACGACCCCGGGACGGCCGCCCTTCGCCGGGCCGTTCCCGGCGCCGACGGGCGAGGCGACCTGGGTCCGGTCGTTGCGGGCCTGGGCCAGGCGGTCTGCAAGGGTCACGACGGCCTCCTACGGAAGAACCCGCGGCGGTCTTTGCGCAGGTCGGGCGGGACGGCGGTGTCTGGCGGCACGGACGGCGCGCCCCCGAGGACGTGCCGGTCGGCGAACTCCCGGATCGCCAGGCTCACCGGGTGCCGGGGGTCGTCGAGGGCGATCGGGACGCCGCGGTTGATCGACGCCGGGACGTCGCGCGAGCTCGGGATCTCCACGGAGATCGGCGCGCGGAGCGTCTTCTCGACCTCGCCGATCGCGAGCCCGACCTTGGAGTCGGCGCGGTTGAGGACGATGCGCCAGCGCTCGCGCGGGTAGTTGAGCAGCGCCATCGTCTCGAGCGTCAGCTTGAGGTTCTTCAGCGCCGGGATGTCGAGGGTCGCGATGAGCGCGACGACGTCGGAGAGGTCGAACGCGGCGAGCACCTGGTCGTCGAAGGCCGGCGGGGTGTCGACGACGACGTAGTCGAAGTGCTGGCGGAGCAGCTCGAGGATGTGCGCGACGAGCGAGGCGGGGATCGACTCCGCGCTGCCCGGCTCGACAGGGGCGACGAGCGTCGTCAGGCCGGGGGAGTGCGGGGTGAGCAGCGCCTGGACGGCGGTGAAGTCGACGTCCGCGAGTGGGACGGCGTCCGCAATCGTGTGCGCGGGGAAGAGCTGGAGCGCGATCGCGACGTCGCCGAACGCGAGGTCGAGGTCGACGAGGCACACCTGGCGGCGGCCGCGGTCGGCGAGCGTCGCCGCGAGGTTCGTCGCGAGGGTGGTCTTGCCGCAGCCGCCCTTGGCCGAGAAGACCGTGACGATCTTGCCACGAGGACCGGGGGCTCCGTCGCCGCCCGCCGGGGCGGCTGACTCGCGCAGCGCGGCGGAGAACGACTGCGACTGCCGCACGGACGCGTTGAGCCGGTAGAGGTCGCGCTCGTCGACGACGTCGCGGATCCCCGCGCGCATCGCCTCCGCGAGCAGGCTGGTGTCGATGCGCTGCCGGACGAGGATGAGCGACAGCGTGGGGCGGGAGATCCGCAGCGCCGCAGCGAGCCGGAAGGCCGAACCGGGGTCGACGGACGGTCCGAGGACGACGACGTCCTCGTAGACGTCGGTGTCGAGGACGATCCGCAGCTGCTCCAGGGACGTGACGACGCGCGCCTCCCCGACGGCGCCGCGGAGGGCTTCTGCCGTCGTCGGGTCGAGGTCGCAGATCGTCGTCATGGTGGGCGGCTCCAGGGGATGGTGTCGGGCGGGCGGACGGTCAGGGGACGCGGATGTCGTCCTGGTCGAAGGACTCGAGGGTCGGGGTCGTCCCGGCGCCGAGGAGCGTCAGATGGATGTCACCCTCGGCGGCGGCGACGAGGAGCTGGCCCGCTTGGCGCTGGTTGACCTGGAACGTCACGAGGGACTGGGACCCGCGCGAGTTCGAACCGGCGCCGGTGGTGGCGGTGCTCCGGTTGACGATCGTGCCGCTCGTCCCGATCGTCAGGACGACGACGTCCGTGAGGACCAGGCGTGCCTCGTGCCGCTTCGCGGTCGGCCTGGTCTCGGGGTCGACGACGAAGACCGCGACCCGCGAGCCCGGGCGCAGGAAGCTCGAGACGCGGGCGGGGTCCTCGACCTCGAGCGTGATGGCCATCTGGTCCTTCGGCGGGAGCCCCAGATCGGTCGACTGCTTGATGGCACCGCCGAACTGGGCCGAGGTCACGGGGACGAGGGCCGCGAGGGGCTGGTTGGCCACCAGACCCTGGAGCGCGCTGACCTTCCCGATCATCCCGGCCTGCTCCGCGAGGGCGCGGTCGACCCGGACGAGCTGGAACCGGACCGTGTCGTCGATGGTCGTCCCCGCCGCCAGCGCAGTCGTCGGGGCGACGACGTCGACGGTGCCGTCGCTGCTGCCGGAACCGCCCCGGAACGAGCCGCCGGCGGAGCTCACGTAGAGGAACAGCACGCCGGTGCCGATCGCAGCGAGCAGTACTGCTGCGACCAGCAGGAGGGTGCGGCGTCCCATCGGTGTGTGCCTCTCGGTCGTCGTGGTCGGGTCGGTCGTCGTCGGTCCTGGTGCACCCCGCAGTGCCGGGGGGAGTACTAGGGAGTCGCCCCGCGAGCGCAGCCGGTTCGCCGTCGTCCGGGGCCCGTCGTGACGTTACCGCGAACGGCAGACGGCCACGGGCTACTCAGTGATGGTCTGGTCACTATGAGCACTCACTGCTGTCGGGGTGGCCGTCGCACGGGGTCCTGACGAGCACAGCGCGCTTCGGCACCGCCATCGGCAGGGCGTCGTCGGGGCTCTGCGTGTGGGCGACCCAGTCGCCGCCCTGGACGTAGAGCGGGTCAATGATCCACCCGCTGATCCCCACGACGAGCCTGGTGTCGTCCGTCGTGACGAGCCCCCGGTAGGTGCTGGGCCGACGGAAGTCCCGGGGGCCGGTGACCCAGAAGTAGGTCATCCCGACCACCGCGTGGTGCCCGGCGCCGGAGACCGGGCGGGTGACGTCGAGCACCGGGACGAGCAGCAGCCGCGGGCAGAGGAAGACCTTCGGCGTGATCTGGTTGCGCAGCGCGGCGTCGGGTGCCTGCCCGGCGCTGATGCGGGCGCGGAGCGCCGAGGTGTCCACGCCGGGGGTGACGAGGTGGTGGGAGCGGGTGAACAGGCTCGTCCTGTCGAACGTCCCGGTCCGGCCGGGCAGGGTGCGCCGCTCGTCGGAGCAGCCCTCGTCACGTTGCAGCCGGCCGACGACGGCTGGCGGGCCCTCCGTCCCGAGCCAGGCCGCTGTCAGGTCCTCGGGGGCGATGCCGCTCCCCTCGCGAATCGGGACACAGTTGACATCGTCGTCGCCGACGTCGGTGCTCTCAGGACGGACCAGGGCGTCGTTGACACCCGCGTAGTCGTAGCAGTCCTCGTCCGTCAGAGGGGCCTGCTGCGCACGTGGCCAGGAGCCGAACGGGTGCACCCGTGGCACCAGCCCGTCCCGGACGCTCCCGACCGTGTCACGGACGGTGCCGTCGCCTGCGGGAGCGGCGACGAGGCCACGGCCGTCGGTCCCCGAGTCGCAGTCGTAGCGGGAGGTCGTCCGGACCGGGTCCGGGTCCTGCGGGTAGGTGAGCCCGAGGGCGTTCGAGACGGGCGGGTCGCCGGTGCCCGTGGCGAAGGCCGGGTCGTCGTACTCGAACCAGACCCAGACCGCGCCGTACCGGGGGGAGTCGGTGAGGTCCGGGGTCGTGACCTCCACCTCGTACGTGGTCGTGCCCGGGTCGTACTTGACCTTGGTCGTGGTGGCGGCGTGGCGGTCGGTGCCGTCGCCGATGTACACCGTCACCGGCGGGACCGGGACGATCTCTCCGCCCTCGGCGGGTGGCGGCACGGCACCCAGTCGGACCCCCGTGAGCTTCAGTGTCTTGGGTGTCAGGACGTCGAGCGTGTCCTGGTCGAGCGCGTCGAAGGAGAAGACGGAGGGCGGTGGTGTCTGCGGTGCCTGGTCCGGAGGGTCGGGGAGCGGGTCGGGCCCGACGGCCGGCAAGGGGGTGGTCCGCAGGCACATCAGCCTGCTCGCCGACGCGTCCTCGAGGTCCTGCACGGTCAGGTAGTAGGGCGAGACCGAGAACGGTGTGTCGGCGTAGAGCGCGTCCAGCGGGATCTGGAGTCCTCGCCGGGCACCTCCGGCCGCCTGGACGTCGACGTGGTCCACCCCGCCGGCGCGGGCCAGGCCGAAGTCGACCCGCACGGGCGGCGTGACGACGCGCACCACCCAGGGGAGCTGGCCCGCCGTGAGGTCCGGGTAGGCGTTCTGCTCGGCCCGCTCCACGACCACGGCTCCGTCAGAGAGGTCGACACCGTCCAGCCCCGTGTTCACCGGCCAGTCCGCGTCCTGGGGGTCCAAGGGGCAGACGGCGGCGTCGTCCCACTGCGGGCGTCGGTTGCCGTCGGCGCACAGCACCCGGACCGCTGCTGCGACGACGTCCGACCTGAGGTCCATGGGCAGGTCGCCGGAGGGAGTGCGGGGGTCCTCCGGGAGGAGTGCCGCGGCAGCGAGGGCGGCGGACTCCGCCACGCTCCGCAGGCCGACCCGTTCCGCCCAGGCCGACCCGAGGTCCACGGTGAGGGCGCCGACGGTGAGGAGCACGGCCGAGGTGAGGACCGCGACGAGGATCGCCACCGCACCCGCGTCGTCGTCGCCGCGTGCGGGGCGGCGGCCCATCGCCCGCTTCATGGCAGGCACTCGTCGGCGACGCCGCCCACGAGGAAGTTCTCGACGTCGGCCTGGGCGGTGCGCTCCACGGTGTCCGGCACCGGCACGAGCGGCACGATCTGGCGCGGTGCGAACGACAGCGTCACGGTCACCGTCGGGTCGCCGTTGTCGCGGGTCTCGAAGGTCGCCCCGACGGTCGGTGACAGGGTTGCCCCGACGCCGTTGCCCTCCGCCCTGGCCAGGGTCCAGTCCTGCCAGGTGCCGCAGTCCTCGATCCCCAGGGAGGCGGCGCGGGCGCCGTCCTTGGCGGCCGAGGCCGCGCCCTGGACCTCGTAGAAGAGGAACCCGTACTGGATGATCCCGAACAGGATCAGGAACAGCGGCAGGGCGACGAGGGCGAACTCCACGGCCGCGGCGCCGCGGTCACGGCGCGCGGCAGCACAGCAGCCGCGCCGCAACGCACCCCTGCGGCCCATCCGTCGTCACCCGCTCTTCACGATCCGCGCCTGGAACACGCCCCCGTGATCCGCCGACAGTGTGCCTCACGGGGGGAGCCCTTGTCCGTCGTCTTGTCGGAGTCAGGGTGATTGTGATAAGCGGCGCGAATCGGTTCTCGCCGGGACGAACCGGGACGTGACTACGAGTAGATCTTCTCGATCTGCTCGGCGAACTCCTTGAGGACGACCTGCCGCTTGAGGCTGAGCTTGGGGGTGAGGTGGCCGCCCGCCTCGGTGAAGTCGGTGTCGAGCACGACGAAGGAGCGGATCGACTCGGCCTTGCTCACGGCCTGGTTCGCGTGGTCGACCGCGCGCTGCACCTCGGCCCGCACGTCGGGGTCCTGGGCGGCGGCCGCGACGTCCATCGGCGGCTTGCCGCTGTTCGCGAGCCAGGTGGGGAGCATCTCGGCGTCGAGCGTGACGAGGGCGGCGATGAACGGCCGCTGGTCGCCGACGACCATGCACTGGGAGACGAGGGCATGGGCCCGGAGCCGGTCCTCGAGGATGCTCGGCGCGACGTTCTTGCCGCCCGCGGTGACGATGATCTCCTTCTTGCGCCCGGTGATCCGGACGTACCCGTCGGAGTCGATCTCGCCGAGGTCACCGGTGTGGAACCAGCCGTCGTCGAGGCAGTCCGCCGTCGCCGTCGGGTTGTTGAAGTAGCCCCGCAGGACGTTGACGCCCTTGACGAGGAGCTCGCCGTCGTCCGCGACCTTGACCGTGACCCCGGGCAGCGGCAGGCCGACCGTGCCGATCTTGATCTTCTCGGGGGTGTTCACCGTTGCCGGCGCGGTCGTCTCGGTGAGGCCCCAGCCCTCGAGGACCGTCACGCCGACGCCGCGGAAGAAGTGGCCGAGCCGGGTGCCGAGCGGGGCGCCGCCGGAGACCGCGTACTGCACCTGGCCGCCGAGCGTGGCCCGCAGCTTCCCGTAGACGAGCCGGTCGAACAGCGCGTGCCGGGCCTTGAGCGTCAAGGGCACCCGGCCGGTGTCGACGGCCTGGCTCCATGCGATCGCCGTGTCGGCCGCGGCGTGGAAGATCTTGCCCTTGCCGCCCGCCTCGGCCTTCGCCTCGGCGGAGTTGTAGATCTTCTCGAAGACCCGGGGGACGGCGAGCACGAAGGTCGGGCGGAAGCCGCCGAGATCCTCGATGAGGTTCTTCACGTCGGCGGTGTGCCCGAGCCGGGCACCGGACGCGACCGCGAGGACCTGGATGAACCGGGCGAAGACGTGCGCCAGCGGCAGGAAGAGCAGGGTGCTCGCACCCTCGACGGAGACGACGTTGCCGAGCCGGGCGACCGCGTTCGCCGCGAGGTCGCCGAAGTTCGCGTGCGTCAGCTCGCAGCCCTTGGGGCGGCCCGTCGTCCCCGACGTGTAGATGATCGTCGCGACCGACGCGCCGTCGAGGCTGCGCCGGCGGCGGGTGATCTCGGCGTCCTCGACGTCGCCGCCGGCGGCCACGAGGGCGTCGACCGCACCGTCGTCGATCGTCCACACCTCGCGCAGCGCGGGCAGGGTGTCGCGGACGTGCGCAACGGTCGAGGTGTGGCCCGCCGTCTCGGCGAAGACCGCGACCGCGCCGGAGTCGGAGAGGATCCAGGACACCTGCTCC
Organism: Kineosporia sp. A_224; assembly: GCF_002198655.1. GTDB lineage: Bacteria > Actinomycetota > Actinomycetes > Actinomycetales > Kineosporiaceae > R-H-3. The sequence goes on along the minus strand of NZ_MWLN01000212.1, from coordinate 58,803 downwards.
GCGGACGACGTCTCGTAGATCGGCACGGTCACCGCGCCGGCGGACCAGATCGCGAAGTCGGCGAGCGTCCACTCGTAGCGGGTCTTGGACATGATCGCGACGCGGTCACCGGGCCGGACGCCGCCCGCCACGAGGCCCTTCGCGAGCGCGACGACCTCGGAGCCGAACTGCTCGGCCGTGACGTCCTGCCAGACGCCGTCGACGCGGCGGGAGAACATCACGGACGACGGGCGCTCCTGCACCGCCCGGACGACGAGGTCGGTGAGGTTGTCCTGCGGGTCAGGGGTGACGATCGCCGGGACGCTGGACTCGCGCACGGGGACTCCTCGCGACGGGTGGTGGGCAGGCGGACGATGCTAGGTGAGGTCGGTGCGGTGCCGGTCACCGCGTGTGCCCGTCCGCACGACGATATCCACCCCGACGCGTAGCGGTCAGTACCCGAGCGGCCCCGGTCCGCTTCGGGTCCGCGGGTCAAGACCCGGCACCTGGACGCCGACACATCAGTGCGTGACCGCCGCGACGAGGTGCCCCGTGTGCGCGGCCCGGCTGCGCGACGGCGTCGTCTGGTGCGGGCAGTGCCACACGGACCTGCGCGCGGCGCGCCCCGGGACCGTGCGGCGGCCCTCCGGCCGCCGTGCCCGTGCCCTCCCGACGGACCTCCCCGCGACGACGGAGCTGACCCCCGAGCAGGCCGAGGCGCTCGCCGCCGAGTGGGCGCAGCGGCTCGCCGAGACCGAGCGGGGGGCGGGTCTTCCCGGGCTCGTCGCCCGGACCGGGTCGGCCGGCGGCCGCGCCGCGGTCGCGCTCGGCGCGGGCGTCGGGCTGGTCGCCGTCCTGCTGCTCGTCATGGTCGTGGTCGGCACCCTGCTCTGACCCCGGTGCGTGGGCCGCGGGGAACCGCGTCTGCCAGGATCGGGCGATGGCCGAGCCCGCCGAGGACATCCACGCCCGAGCCGTCGCCGCCGCCGGACCCGACGGCCGGCTGCCCGCCCCGCCGCTGCACGAGTGGGAGATCTTCCCCTGGGACGCGGTCGACGGCCGCGTCGTGCCGAGGCCGCTCGCTGCGCCGCTGGACGCCGAGCCGCCCCGCCGCGGGGAGGACCCCGACGACTGCTTCCTCTGCCAGGGCAGGGGAACACCGATCTGGGAGAACGACCGGTGGACCGTGACCCGCCCCGACGCGCCGACGGGGCTGCCGCTCCTGGTGTGGCTCAACGCGAAGGCGCACCTCGACTTCGCCGACATGGACGACGACCTCGCCGCCGAGTTCGGCGTCCTCGCGGCGCGGCTGTGCCGGGCGATCGAGGCGCTCGACGGCGTCGGCCGGGCCCACGTCAACCGCTGGGGCGACGGCTCGGCGCACCTGCACACCTGGTTCGTCGCCCGGCCCGCCCGGCTGCCCCAGGTGCTCGGGTCCTACGCCGTCGAGTGGGACGAGATCCTGCCGCCGGGGCCGCACGACGTCTGGCTCGCCGACCTCGCCGCCGTCGCAGGGGCGCTCGCCGCGCACAGCGGTCGCGCGCACCTGTGAGGCGGTAGCCTGCGAACGCCCGCCTGCCCGAGCACTCCGCCCCGTCGTCCCGCGAGGAGCCCACATGGCCGACCGCACCGAGTCGAGCATCGTCGTCGTGGCGGCCCCCGGCGACGTCCTCGACGTGATCGCCGACTTCGACGCCTACCCCGAGTGGACCGGTGCGGTGCAGGCGGCCGACGTCGTCGAGGAGTACGAGGACGGCTGGGCGAGCCAGGTCCGGTTCACCCTCGACGCGGGCGTGCTCAAGGACACCTACACCCTCGCCTACGAGTGGGACGTCGACGAGAACGGCACCGGGACGGTGTCCTGGAACCTCGTCGAGGCGACGGTCCTCAAGGCGATGGACGGCTCGTACCGGTTGCGGGAGAACGGGTCCGGCACCGAGGTGACGTACACCCTCGCGGTCGACCTGCGGGTGCCGATGCTCGGCATGCTCCGCCGCAAGGCGGAGAAGGTCATCATCGACACCGCCCTCAACGAGCTGAAGAAGCGGGTCGAGGGCTGACCACTTGCGCCTGCTCCTCCTGACCGGCAAGGGCGGCGTCGGCAAGACGACCGTCGCCGCGGCGACCGCCGTCCACGCGGCCCGGTGCGGGGTCAAGACCCTGGTGGCGTCGACGGACGCCGCGCACTCGCTCGGCGACGCGCTCGCGGCGCCGGTCGGCAGCACGCCGACCGAGGTGGCCGACGGGTTGTTCGCCCAGCAGGTCGACGCCCGGGCCCGGGGCGAGCAGTCCTGGCGCGAGGTGCAGGAGTACCTCATCGGCGTCCTCGACGCGCTCGGCGTCGACCCGGTCGCCGCCGAGGAGCTCACCGTGCTGCCCGGGGCCGAGGAGGTGCTCGCGCTGCTCGAGGTGCGCGACCAGGTCCGCGGCGGCCCGTGGGACCTCGTCGTCCTCGACTGCGCACCGACCGCCGAGACGCTGCGGCTGCTCGCGCTCCCCGAGGCGCTGAGCCGCTACCTGGACCGGATGCTGCCCGTCGAGCGGCGGGTCCTGCGTGCGCTGTCCGCCGGGCGGGGCGCAGGCACGGCCGGGCGGACGGCGCGGCGCGGCGGCGTCCCGGTGCCGCGGGACTCGGTCGTCGAGGCGGCCGAGCGGCTGCACGCCGAGCTGAACGGGGTCCGCGAGGTCCTCACGGACACCGCGACGTCCGTGCGGCTCGTGCTCACCCCCGAGACGGTCGTCGTCGCGGAGGCCCGGCGGACCTGGACCTCGCTGGCGCTGCACGGCTACCGGGTCGACGGCGTCGTCGCCAACCGGGTCATCCCCGCCCAGGGCGAGGACGCGTGGCGCTCCGGGTGGGCCGCGGCGCAGGCCGTCCGGCTGGCCGAGGTCGGGTCGTCGTTCGCGCCGGTGCCGGTGCTCACGGTGCCCTACGCGGCCGCCGAGCCGGTCGGCGCCGCGGCGCTCGCCGACCTCGGCGAGACCCTCTACGGCCCGGCCGGGGCCGCCTCGGCCCGGGCCCTGCTCGCGGAGCCGACCGGGGAGGCGCCGCTGCGCGTCGAGCGGTCCGGGCCGGAGTTCGTCCTCGTCCTGGACCTGCCGCTCGCCCGCCGCGAGGACCTCGAGCTCGGACGCCGCGGCGACGACCTGCTCGTCGGCGTCGGGTCGGCGCGGCGGGTCATCGCGCTGCCGAGCGCCCTGCGCCGGTGCCGCGTCGTCGGGGCGCACCTGCGCGACGGCCGGCTGCGGGTGCGCTTCGAGCCCGACCCCGAGCTGTGGCGGCCGCTGTGACGGCCGCTCCCGAGGGCAGCGGCGCCGGCAGCGCAGCGGGCGACGCCGGCCGCCGGCTCGTCGACGAGGCGCTGCGGCTCGTCGAGGCGCTGCGCGACGCGGACGGCGTCCGGGACCGCGCCGCGGACGCGGCGTCCGCGTTCCTGGGCGTGGGCGCCGACGCGCAGGGCGCGGCGCACACCGGCCCGGAGTGCCGGGCCTGCCCGGTCTGCCGGGTGATCGCCGCCGTCCGGACCCTGCGCCCCGAGGCCGTCGAGCACCTCGCCCTCGCCGCCGCCGAGCTCGCGAACGCCTGGCGCGAGGTGGTGGCCGGGGCGCAGGACGCGGCACCGCCGCCGCCGACGCCCCGGGAGGAACCGTGCGTCGAGCCGATCGTCGTCACCGACTAGGGTCCATGGCGATGCTTTGGCCGGGCCCCACCGGCGGACCGAGGAGAGGGTGGCACCCGTGGACCTGACCATCGGAGTCGACGTCGGCGGGACGAAGATCGCCGCAGGCGTCGTCGACCCCGACGGCCGGGTCCTGGAGAAGGTGCGGGTCGGCACACCCGGTGCCACGGCCGAGACCGTCGAGGCCGGCATCGTCGAGGCGGTCCGCCGCCTCACCGCCCGCCACACGGTGACCGCGGTCGGGCTCGCGATGGCCGGCTGGGTCGACGAGAAGCGCTCGATCCTGCGGTTCGCGCCGAACCTGCCGATGGCCGACCGGCCGCTCAAGGCGACGATCGAGCCGCTCGTCGGCGTCCGGGTCGTCGTCGAGAACGACGCCAACGCGGCCGCCTGGGGCGAGTACCGGTTCGGCGGCGGCCGCGGCGTCACCGACGTCGTCCTCATCACCGTCGGCACCGGCCTCGGCGGCGGGACCGTCCTCGAGGGCCGGCTCCTGCGCGGCGCCTTCGGCGGTGCGGGGGAGTTCGGGCACGTCCGGATCGTCCCCGGCGGGCTGCCCTGCGGCTGCGGCAACCACGGCTGCTGGGAGCAGTACACCTCGGGCTCGGCGCTCGTGCGCGAGGCGCGGGCGCTCGCCGTCGCCGAGCCGGACCGCGCGAAGGTGCTGCTCGACCTGGCCGGCGGGACGCCGGACGGCATCGACGGCCGGATGATCACCCAGGCCGCCGTCGACGGCGACCTGACCGCCCGCGCGCTGCTCGCCGAGACGGGCCGCTGGCTCGGCGAGGGCATCGCCGACATCGCGAACGTGCTCGACCCGGCCGTCGTCGTCATCGGCGGCGGCGTGAGCGAGGCGGGTGACTTCCTCCTCGGGCCCGCCCGTGCCGCGTACGCCACCGCGCTCGTCGGCGCCGCCCACCGCCCGCACCTGACGATCACGGCCGCCGAGCTCGGCAACGACGCCGGTCTCATCGGCGCCGCCGACCTGGCCCGCCAGCCGTGAGCGAGGACTACGCCGGCGGGCGCCCGGCCGAGGGCACGGGGCCGCGGGAGCGGGCGAGCGCCACCGGTGACGCGCTCGGCGCCTTCTACGTGCAGCCGGCCACCCGGGCGGTCCCGGTCGCCGACCCGGTGGGGCCGTTCTCCGTCGGTGTCGACATCGGCGGCACGAAGGTCGCCGCCGGGGTCGTCGACATGAACGGGCAGGTGCTCGCCCGGGCCCGGCGGCTCACGCCGTCCCAGAGCCCGAAGGCGGTCGAGAGCACGATCACCGAGGTCGTCGAGGAGCTCCGCGAGACCTTCGAGGTCGTCGCCGTGGGCATCGGGGCCGCCGGGTTCGTCGACGCGGCCCGGTCGCGCGTCATGTTCGCCCCGCACCTCGCGTGGCGCAACGAGCCGCTGCGGGACGCCGTGACGGCCGCGGTCGGGCTGCCGGTCGTCGTCGAGAACGACGCCAACGCGGCGGCCTGGGCCGAGTGGCGGTTCGGCGCCGGCCAGGGCGAGGACCGCCTCGTCTGCGTCACCCTCGGGACGGGCATCGGCGGGGGCATCGTCCTCGACGGTGCCGTCCAGCGCGGCCGGTGGGGGATGGCCGGCGAGTTCGGCCACATGGTCGTCGTCCCCGACGGGCACCGCTGCGAGTGCGGCAACCGCGGGTGCCTCGAGCAGTACGCGTCCGGGAACGTGCTGGGCCGTGAGGCGCGCGAGATGGCCCGGGCCAAGTCGCCCGTCATCGTCCCGCTCGTCGAGCGCGTCGGCGGCGACATCGACGCCCTCGTCGGCCCGGTCGTCACCGAGGCGGCCCGGGACGGCGACCCGGTCGCGATCGAGCTCTTCGAGGAGGTCGGCCGCTGGCTCGGGATCGGCCTGGCGAACCTCGCGGCCGCCCTCGACCCCGGCATGTTCGTCATCGGCGGCGGCGTCTCGGACGCCGGGGAGCTGCTCCTGCGCCCGGCCCGGGAGTCGTTCCGGCGCACCCTGACCGGCCGCGGGTTCCGGCCGGAGCCCCGCATCGTCAAGGCGGCCCTCGGGCCCGAGGCGGGCCTCGTCGGCGCCGCCGACCTCGCGCGGGTCGGCTGACCGGGCACGCACGTGGTCGCGGGCACGGGGGAGAGGACGGCGGAGGGCACGGCCGGGGCGCAGACCCGGGCCGGTCTGCGCGTCGTCTCGTGGAACATCCGCGACCTGCTCGGCGACCCGCTCGCCGTGCACCGCGTCCTGCGGGCGCTGGAGCCGGACGTCGCCTGCCTCCAGGAGGTCCCGCGCCGGCCCGGGTCGCGCTGGCAGGCCTCGACCCTCGCCCGCGCCACGGGCCTGCTCTACGTGGCGGGCGGCCGCGACTCGGGCGGGACCGCCCTGCTCGTGTCGCTGCGCACCGAGGTGGGGCGCGCCCGGGCGGTGCGGCTGCCGGTCGGCGGCCGCACGACCCGAACCCGCGGGGCCGTCGTCGCCGAGGTCGGCCTGCCGGGCACCGGCCGGGTCGCCGTCGCGTCGGTGCACCTGAGCCTGGACGCCGACGAGCGGCTGCGGCACTGCGCGGCCGTCGTCGACCTGCTCGGCCGCACCGGTCGTCCGCCCGTCGTCTGCGGCGACCTCAACGAGCGCCCCGACGGCCCGGCCTGGCGGGCGTGGGGCGACGACGTCCGCGACCCCGCGCCCGGCGCGCCCCCGACGTTCCCCGCGAAGGGACCGCGATCCCGGCTCGACGCCGTGCTCGTCGGGAGCGGGGTCGAGGTGCTCGGGTACGGGGACGGCGGGGTCGACCCGGCGGACGTGCGCGCGGCGAGCGACCACGTGCCGGTCGTCGCGGTGCTGGGGCTGCCGGTTCGGGGGTAGGAGCAGCAGCGGCAGAGCCCAGACCTGCGTCGACCGGTGCTGCAGCCATGGATGCAGGCCCCTGCACGTCGTAGCGTGCCGCTGTCTGCAACCACCCTTGCTGTGACGGCCTGGGCCCGGTACTCGCCTGCACGGAGCGGCTGGACCGCTCGGCCGATCGGTCGACCTCGTCCCGTCCACAGACGACGGGTTCGTCCCACTGTCCACAGCCTCGCGCTGGTGTGACGCCGGCGGAGGGTGCCCGGTGCGACGGTGCTCGCATGACCACGGATCCCGTCGCACGGCTCTTGGCCGCACAGGCCGGTCTCGCCACCCGAGCACAGCTCACGACGGCCGGCCTGAGCCGCTCCGCGCTCGCCTGGCGGCTCGGCCGTGACTGGCGTCTCGTCCTTCCCCGCGTGGTCGCGGCGCAACGCGGGCCGCTCAGCGAGCGGCAACGCCTGGTGGCGGCGCTGCTCTACGCCGGCCCGGGTGCAGCGCTCACCTCGCTCGCGGCGGCGGCCTGGCACGGAGTCACCTGCGTGCCGCCCCAGCACCCGGTCCATGTCCTCGTCCCGCAGAACCGCGGCCCGCTCTCGAGCTCGTTCGTCGTCGTCCGTCGGACGACCAGACCCGATCCGCACCCGTTCCGGCGTGGCCCGCTGACCTTCGTCTCCAGGGCACGGGCGGTCGCCGACGCCGCACGTGACTGCGGGTCCGCGCCGACCGCGCGCGCCGTCGTCATCGAGGCGGTCCAACGCGGCCTCGTCCGGCTCGACGACGTCCGGCACGAGCTCGAGGCCGGTCAGCGCCGCGACAGCCGGCTGCTGCGTGACGCGCTCCAGGACGCCGAGGCCGGGGCCTGGTCCGGGCCCGAGGCCGATCTCGGCCGGCTGTGCCGAGGCAGCCGTGCGCTTCCGCAGCTCTGGCTGAACCCGGACCTGTCGGCCCCTGACGGGACGCTGCTGCCACGACCGGACGGCTGGTTCGACGACGTCGCGATGGCCGTCCAGGTGCACTCCCGCGCGTACCACGACGGCGACCTGTGGGACGACACCGTGATGTCGGACGGCATCTACCCGGAGTACGGGATCGTCGTCGTCGGTGTGACACCACGCCGGATCGCGCGGTCACCGGCGGCCGTCCTCGCCCGCATCGAGCGGTCGTACGCCGCCGCGGCCCAACGTCCGCGCCCGTCGGTCCTGGCCGCACCGGTCGGTCACGGCCTCGTGGCCCCGGCTCCGCGATGACGGGCCCGCGGCGGACGCAGCTCAGGGGACGTCTCTGGGGACGGCTCCGTGATTCGGTGCACACGTGGTTGCGGCCGGATGCACGCCAAGGCGTGCACACGCCTGCATCGACCGCTGCAGCAGCGATGAACGCACCGCAGCGGCAGACCGGACGCCGACCGAGTCCGGTGAACGCCTCAGACGACCGCGCCGTCGTCCGGCTCGTCGGGCGCCTCGCTGGGCATCCGGGCGACCAGGCTCACGAAGCCGCCGACGAACGCGGCGAGGGCCGCGAGCAGGAGCATCTTCGGCAGGGTCTGCCAGACGATCGCGGCGAGGAGGAGGAACAGAGGCCCGCCGATGACGCCGGCCCAGGCGAGCCGGGAGACGAGGTCACCGCGGGGGAACGGCGGCGGCTCCGGCGGGACGTAGCCCTCGTCGTCCGCGACGACCTCGCGCGACGACGTACCGGCGAACAGGTTGCCGGACGGGCCGCTCAGCGCAGCCTCGCGCACAGGCTCGTCGTCCGGGTCGGGGCCGGGGTCGGTGCCGACCGTGCCGTCGTCACCGTCGGCGAGGTCCTCGGCGGCGGGCCAGCGGCCGACACCACCGGTCGGCTCGTCGCGCAGGTGGGCGATGATCGCGGCGAACGCGGTGTCGACGTCGAGCTCGGGGCGGTCGTCGCGCTCCTCCTGGGGCACCTCGCCCCCGTCGCCCGCGTGGTCGCCGGTCACTGCGCGCGCCCGGGGCTCGACGCGAGGACGCGTTCGACGAAGTCGAGGGACGTCTTGACGATGAGCTCGGCGTCGTTGTCCAGGGTCGCCACGTGGTAGCTGTCGTGGAGCACGACCTCGGTCTTGTCCGTCGAGCCGGCCTTGGCGATCACGAGCTCGCCGCTCGCGGCCGGGACGATGTGGTCCTCGGCGGAGCGCAGGACGACGAGCGGCTGGGTGACCTTCGGCAGGTCCGCGGCGACGACCTGCCACAGCCGGGTCAGCGAGTACGCGGCGTGCAGCGGCGACCGGTCGTACGCGAGCTCGACCGGGCCGGACTTCTTGATGTCGCTCGCGACGCCGGGGAAGGCCGGGACGACGTGCCGCAGCCACGGCAGCAGGTACGTCATGCGCCAGTCCGTGCCCGCGACCGACGGGTTGACGACGACGACGCCCGCGACGTCGTCCCCGTGCTCCTCGGCCAGGCGCAGCGCGAGGCCGCCGCCCATCGACAGCCCCATGACGAAGACGTGGTCGCAGGACGCCCGCAGCTCGGCGAAGGCGGCGTCGACGGCGCTGTACCAGTCGTTCCAGGTCGTGGCGTTCATGTCCTGCCAGCGGGTGCCGTGCCCGGGCAGCAGCGGCAGCCGCACGGTGTACCCGGCGGCGGCGAGGGCCACGCCCCAGTCGCGCAGGCTCTGCGGGGTGCCGGTGAACCCGTGGCACAGCACGACGCCGACCCGCCCACCGTCGTGGTGGAAGGGCTCCGCGCCGGGCAGGACGCTCACGCCGGTCTCCTCGCATGGCAGGCACGCGCCGTGGGGGCGCGGCGCACGGCCATCGTGACACGCGCCCGCGGGCACGGTCGAGGGGGACCGGCCTCCCGTCGGGATCCGTCCCGGTCGCCGCGGCCGCGGCGATTCGACCCGGCGGACGGCAGCGCCGGGGGTGCACAGTCCGTAGAGTTCGCAGTGCGCCACCGTAGGAGCACGTCACGCTCCGGCGCCGATGACGTCGAGGAGGTGCGTGGTGTTCTACTGGGTGCTCAAGCGGATCATCCTGGGGCCGTTGCTGCACGCCTTCTTCCGCCCGTGGGTGAAGGGCGAGGAGCACGTCCCGGAGACCGGTGGGGCGATCCTCGCCAGCAACCACCTGTCGTTCTCGGACTCGATCTTCCTGCCGCTCGTCGTCAAGCGGAGGGTGACCTTCCTGGCGAAGGCGGACTACTTCACCGGGACCGGGATCAAGGGCCGGCTCACGGCGGGCTTCTTCCGCGGTGTCGGCCAGCTCCCGATCGACCGCTCCGGGGGCCAGGCCTCCGAGGCGGCCCTGCGCACCGGGCTCAAGGTGCTGCGCCGCGGCGAGCTCCTCGGGCTCTACCCCGAGGGCACCCGGTCGCCCGACGGCCGGCTCTACCGCGGCAAGACGGGCGTCGCGCGGCTCGCGCTCGAGGCCAAGGTGCCGGTGCTGCCGGTCGCGATGATCGACACCGACAAGGTGCAGCCCACCGGGCAGGTCATCCCCAACATCGGCCGGGTCGGCGTCGTCATCGGCGAGCCGCTCGACTTCTCCCGGTACGACGGCATGCAGGACGACCGGTTCGTGCTGCGGTCCATCACCGACGAGATCATGTACGAGCTCATGCGGCTGTCCGAGCGCGAGTACGTCGACGTCTACGCCACGACGATGAAGGAGCGCATCGCGGCCGCGAAGAAGGCCAAGGTGCCCAGCGGTCCGAGCCTGCAGCCGGAGAAGGTCCCCGCGGAGGAGGCGACGCTCGTGCCCGCCGCCGAGAGCGCGGACGGCGCGGTCGGGCCTGCCGCGGACGGCCCGGACGACGCCCGCCCGCCCGCGGCCGCCGCCGGCTGAGTACTGCTGCTCTGCCGCCCCGCGTGGGTGCGTCGGGCAGGATCACCCCGTGACCTCCCCGACCGCGCCGCCGCCGGTGCCCACCGGCGCCACGGGCACGACCGGCGCGACCGGTGCGACCGGCGCCCCGGACGCCGAGCGGCTCGCCGACGACCGGCTCTGGCGGGCGGTCGGCATCTTCCGGGTCGCCTCCCTGGCATACGCCGCCGTCCTGCACGCCCGGGCCGACGGGGACTACCGGCACGGCACCGGCGGCTGGGCGGTCCTCGGTGTCCTCACCCTGTGGACCGTCTACCTCGTCGTCCGCCGGGACCGCCGGCCCTGGGCGCTCGCCGCGGACCTCGCGCTCGTCTGCCTCGCGGTCCTCGCGACCCGCGTGCTCGACGACCCCGAGCGGGTCGCTGCCGGCGCCCAGACGCTGCCCTCGATCTACGCCGCGACCCCGGTGCTCGCGTTCGCCGTGTGGAAGGGCTGGCGGGCGGGCCTCGCCGCGGCGGTCCTCGTCTGCGTCGTCGACGTCGTCGAGGTCGGCGGCCGGATCTCCCCGCCGACGGTCAACAACATCGTGCTGCTCCTGCTCGCCGGCGCCATCGTCGGCTACGCGGTCGAGCTGTTCCGGGCCGGACGGCGCGACCTGGCCCGGGCGGTCGCCGTCGAGGCCGCGACCCGGGAGCGGGAGCGGCTCGCCGCCGACATCCACGACTCGGTGCTCCAGGTGCTCGCCTACGTGCGCAAGCGCGGGAACGAGGTCGGGGGAGAGGCCGCGGAGATCGGCCGGCTCGCCGGTGAGCAGGAGGTCCGGCTGCGGGCGCTGGTCGCGACCGGCGAGGTCGCGAGCGCGGCCGGCGGCGAGCAGGACGTCCGCGCCGTCCTCGGAGGCCTGGCGACCGGCCGGGTCACGGTCACCGGGCCCGCGCAGCCCGTCATGGTCCCGGAGCGGGCCGTCAAGGCCGTCAACGGCGCCGTCCGGGCCGCCCTCGACAACGTCGAGCGGCACGCCGGGCCGGGCGCCAACGCGTGGGTCCTCGTCGAGGACGAGGACGACGTCCTCACCGTGAGCGTGCGGGACGACGGTGCCGGGATGGACCCGGGGCGGCTCGAGGACGCCGAGCGCGAGGGGCGGCTCGGTGTCGCGGCGTCGATCCGCGGCAGGATCGAGGACGTCGGGGGCAGCGTGGTCGTCGTCAGCGCCCCCGGGCAGGGCACCGAGGTCGAGATCCGGGTCCCGAAGCGGCCGGGCGGTCAGGGAGGCAGGTCGTGAGCATGGAGCAGGTCGTGAGCACGGAGCAGCAGGGCGGGGACGGCGGCACGCAGCCGCTGCGGGTCATGGTCGTCGACGACCACCCGATGTGGCGCGAGGGCGTCGCCCGGGACCTCAGCGAGGCCGGGATGTCCGTCGTCGCGACCGCCGGTGACGGCGCCGAGGCGCTGCGCCGGCTGCCCGCGGCCCGGCCCGACGTGGTCGTCCTCGACCTCCAGATGCCGACGCTCGACGGCGTCGAGACGACCCGGCGCGTCGTCGCCGGGCACCCGGGGGTGCGGGTCCTCGTGCTCACCGCGAGCGGCGAGCAGGCCGACGTCCTCGAGGCGGTCAAGGCCGGCGCGACCGGCTACCTCGTGAAGTCCGCGTCGTCCGCCGAGCTGCTCGACGCCGTCCGCCGGACGGCGCAGGGCGAGGCGGTCTTCACCGCGGGCCTCGCCGGGCTCGTCCTCGGGGAGTTCCGCCGGATGGCGAGCGCCGCGCCGGCGGACGAGCCCGAGGGGATGACGCCGCGTCTCACCGACCGGGAGACCGAGATCCTCCGGTTCGTCGCCAAGGGGCTGTCGAGCCGGCAGATCGCCGACCGGCTCGTCATCTCGCACCGGACGGTGCAGAACCACACCCAGAACGTCCTCACGAAGCTCCAGCTCCACAACCGGGTCGAGCTCACCCGCTACGCGATCGAGCAGGGCCTCGACGAGTCGTGACCGACGAACCATGCGGACGCGTCGTGACGGATCGTGGTCGCGGGCGTCCGGACGGCGGACGGCGCCGAAACGCCGTCGACACGTCACCTACCCTGGGCACGTGACCTCGACCGTTCCCGTCTCCGCCCCCGACACGCCGGAGGCCGCGCTCCTCGCGGGCCTCGACGAGTGGCGCGACCTGCCGGCGGCCCAGCAGCCGGGCTGGCCCGACACCGCCGCCCTCGCCGCCGTCACCGCCGAGCTCGCCTCCTACCCGCCGCTCGTCTTCGCCGGTGAGTGCGACGACCTCAAGACCCGGCTGGCCGCCGCGGCCCGCGGCGAGGCGTTCCTGCTCCAGGGCGGCGACTGCGCCGAGACCTTCGCCGACGCGACCGCGGACCGGATCCGGAACAAGGTCAAGACCCTGCTCCAGATGGCCGTCGTCCTCACCTACGGCGCGAGCATGCCGGTCATCAAGCTCGGCCGGATGGCCGGCCAGTACTCCAAGCCGCGCAGCAAGCCGATGGAGGTGCGCGACGGCGTCGAGCTGCACGCGTACCGCGGCGACGCGATCAACGGCTTCGACTTCACGCCCGAGGCGCGGATGCCCGACCCGCAGCGGCTGCTCCGGGCGTACCACACGAGCGCCGCGACGCTGAACCTCATCCGGGCCTTCACCAAGGGCGGCTTCGCCGACCTGCGGCACGTCCACGAGTGGAACCGCGGCTTCGTCGCGACCGCCGCGAACGCCCGGTACGAGGCGCTCGCGCGCGACATCGACCGTGCCATGCGCTTCATGGCGGCCTGCGGCGGCGACTTCGACGCGCTGCGGACCGTCGACTTCTACTCCAGCCACGAGGCGCTGCTCCTCGACTACGAGCGGCCGCTCACCCGGATCGACTCCCGGACCGGCTCGCCGTACAACGTCTCGGCGCACTTCGTGTGGATCGGCGAGCGCACCCGTCAGCTCGACGGCGCCCACGTCGACCTCATGAGCCGGGTCCGGAACCCGATCGGGGTCAAGCTCGGCCCGACGACGGCCCCCGAGGACGCGCTCGCCCTCGTCGAGAAGCTCAACCCCGACAACGAGCCCGGCCGGCTGACCTTCGTGAGCCGGATGGGTGCGGGCAAGGTCCGGACCCACCTGCCGGCGCTCGTCGAGGCGGTCTCCCGTTCCGGCGCCGACGTGCTGTGGGTCTGCGATCCCATGCACGGCAACACGTTCGAGTCCTCGTCGGGGTACAAGACGCGGCGCTTCGACGACGTCATGGACGAGGTCAAGGGCTTCTTCGAGGTGCACGCCGCGCTCGGCACCGTCCCCGGCGGGCTGCACATGGAGCTCACCGGCGACGACGTCACCGAGTGCCTCGGCGGCGCCGAGCACATCGACGAGGCCGACCTCGCGACCCGGTACGAGACGCTCTGCGACCCGCGGCTGAACCACCAGCAGTCGCTCGAGATCGCCTTCCTCGTCGCGGAGATGCTCGGCAACCGCTGACGGCGGGCACCACCAGAACCGATCCGGAGCACGGGCGGGCCGACACGCGTCGGCCCGCCCGTCGTCCGTCGGGCCGGTCCGCGTAGCCTCGCCCTCGACGTCCGACGCCGCCCGCCGGCGCCGACCCCGAAGGAGCACCATGCCGTCGTCCCCGATCGTCGCCGACCTGCGGTCGGACACCCTGACGAAGCCGACCCCCGGGATGCGCGAGGCGATGGCGGCGGCCGAGGTCGGGGACGACGTCTACGGCGAGGACCCGACGGTCAACGCCCTCGAGCAGCACGTGGCGGACCTGCTCGGCCACGAGGCGGGCCTGTTCACCCCGACCGGGTCGCTCGCGAACATGCTCGGCGTCCGGCTGCTCGTCGAGCCGGGGCAGGAGCTGATCTGCGACACCCTCGCGCACGTCGTCCGGGCCGAGCTCGGCGGGCACGGGGCGCTCGGCGGGATCACGACCCGGACCGTCCCGTCGCCGCGCGGCCGGATGGACGCCGAGGCGCTCCTCGCGACCGCTGCCCCGGACGCCGGCCCGTACCTCGTCTCGACGACGGCGATCGCCGTCGAGAACACCCACAACTTCGGCGGCGGCACCGTCCAGCCGGTCGAGCAGCTGCGCCGGCTGCGCGAGGGCGCGACGGCGCTCGGCATCGCCGTGCACCTCGACGGCGCCCGGCTGTGGAACGCGCACGTCGCGACCGGGGTGCCGCTCGCCGAGTACGGCGCCCTGTCCGACACCGTCTCCGTGTGCCTGTCCAAGGGGCTCGGCGCACCGGTCGGGTCGGTCCTCGTGAGCAGCGCGGAGCGGATCGCCCGGGCCCGGATCCTGCGCAAGCGCTACGGGGCGGGGATGCGCCAGGTCGGCATCCTCGCGGCGGCCGGCCGCTACGCGCTCGACCACCAGCTGACCCGGCTCGCGGAGGACCACGCGCACGCGCGGTCGATCGCCGAGGCCGTCGCGGAGGTGCTGCCGTCGGCGGTCGACCCGGACGACGTCGAGACGAACATCGTCGTCCTCGACCTCACGGCGTCCGGCCGGTCGGGGGCGGACGTCGCGGCCGCGGCCCGCGAGCACGGCGTCCTCGTGTCGGCGCTCGGTCCCTGGATGGTGCGGGCTGTCACCCACCTCGACCTCGACGACGAGGCGGCCGCGGGCGCGGCCCGGGTGCTCGCGAAGGTGCTGTCGTCCTGAGGGTCGCGCCGATGCAGGACGGGGTCGGGGCGGTTCCGGGGCGGTGTCGGGGCACGGCCCGGCAGATGGGAGGATGTGCCCCGTGACGGACGCCTCCGAGCAGCCGGCCCGGGCCCTGCCGCCCGGTCAGCGCCTCGCGAAGGACTTCCCCGTCCTCCACTACGGGCCGGTCCCGCGCTTCAGGCCGGACTCCTGGCGCCTCGTCGTCAACGGTGCCACGGCGGACGGCGCCGAGCACCAGATCGACATCGAGACGTTCTCCGCGCTGCCCCGTACGGCCGTCAGCGCCGACATGCACTGCGTGACGCGCTGGACCGTGCTCGACAACGACTGGGAGGGCGTCGGCGCCCGCGACCTCATGGCCGCCTACCCGCCCGCGGACGACGCCACGCACGTCATGGCCTGGGCGGAGTACGGCTACTCGGCGAACATGCGCCTGGACGACTTCGCCTCCCCGCGCAGCGTCCTCGCGACGCACCGCGGCGGCGAGCCGCTGACCCCCGAGCACGGCTACCCGCTGCGCCTCGTGGTGCCGCACCTGTACGCGTGGAAGGGCCCGAAGTGGCTGCGCGGCATCGAGTACCTCACGGCCGAGCGCCGCGGGTTCTGGGAGGAGCGCGGGTACCACACGCTCGGGGACCCGTGGCGCGAGGAGCGGTACTCCTACCAGGAGTGACCGCCCGGCAGGAGCGGCCGCCGGGCGGGCATGAACCGGTCCGCGCCGGGTACTGGGACGCCATGACCATCCAGCTGCCTCCTGCGGACCTCACCCTGTGCAGCGCGTGCGGGGAGACCCTCGTCGACATGGGCCTGCGCCCGTCCCCGACGGGCGGGCAGGACTGGGTCTTCATGTGCTCCGGCTGCCGCCGGGACGTCGTCCACCAGCACGTGCCGGCGGTCTGACGCACCGGAGCAGGCAGCAGTCAGCCGAGGTGCGCCTCGAGGTGCGCCGCGAGCGCGTCCTCGAACGCCGGCCACCGGTCGGCGAGCGCGAACCGCACGTGGAGCAGCACGTCCGCCGGTGAGTGCGCGTCGTCGTAGGGGTTGGCCGGCGCGACGGCCCAGGCGAGGAGCTCGGTGACGGCGATCCCGGCCTGCAGCCGGTGCCAGAGCGGGTCGTCCTCCTGGAACGGCGCGCCCGGACGGCCCCGGCCCGGCCCGGCGTCCTGCCGCAGGTCCCCGGGGCTGTAGGCCTCCCACAGCGCGGCGACCGTGCCGGCGACCCGCTGCTGGGCGGCGATCGACTCCGAACGGATCGTCTCGTCGGGCTCGGCGACCTCGTCCGGCGAGCGCACGGCCGCGGCCTGGGCGGCCTCGAACGCGGCCGGCCGGGCCTCGACGGCGAGCCGGCGCAGGATCCGTGCCTCGGCGACGGCCTGCGCGAGCCCCGGGCCGTGCTCGTCGTCCTCGGCGAGCCCGGTGAAGTGCAGCGCCGCCCGGACGGCGTCCTGGAGCGTCGCGAGGAGCAGGTCGGCGACGGCGCCCGTCGGGTCCGCCGCCGTCTGGCGGCCGATCTCGTCGAGCGCGGCCTCGACGGCGTCGGGCAGGCCGGGGACGCTCTCGTCGGCGTCGAGCGGCTCGACGGCCGCGAGCAGGTGGGTGCCCTGCCACCAGGCGGCGTCGAGCGCGACCCCGGTCCGGCGCCGGACGACGTCGAGCGCGAGCATCTCGGCCCCGCCCTCGAGCGGGAGCGCCCCGGAGAGCAGCTCGTCGAGGTCGTCGCCGAGCGCGTCGGGCCGTTCGCCGTGGCGGACGTGCGGCTCGGCCGGGTCGAGGGTGACGAGCAGCCGCCCGTCGACGGCGTACGAGAGCCGGCTGGAGTGCACGCCGCGGAAGAGCGAGACGACCTCCGCGCCGCGGGAGAGCGCGGTGAGGACCTCCGGCCTGGACCCCTCGAACCCGTTGACCTCGAGGAGGACGACGGCAGGGACGGGGTGCGGAACGACGTCCGGAACGGCGTCCGGCACGACGAGCGAGAGCAGCACGGGCGCGGCGTCGTCCGCGTCCCAGAACCGGCCGAGGTCCCGGTCCCAGGCGACGAGCGCGGCGGGGTCGGCGCCGATCCGGGCCGCGACCTCCGCGAGCCTCTCGAAGTCCTCGACGGCGACCGGGACGACCGGGCCGGGAGCCCGGTCCGGGCCGCCGGTCGGGCGGCCGTCGCGGAGCGGGTCCGGGTGCGCGCGGACGACCGTCACGCAGAACCAGTCGCCGATCCCGGCTCCGCCGAGGGCGGTCGGCCGCAGCAGGACGGGGTCACCCTGGCCCTGGGTCACGGCCGGGTCAGAAGATGAAGATCGTCACGACGGTACCCCGCGCGACGGGGGTCCCCGGGGCCGGGTTCTGGTTGCCGACGCGGTTGAAGAACTTGTTCGGCTGCTCGACGACGTTCACCTGCAGACCTTCCTCCTGCAGCCGTTCACGGGCCTTGTCGACGTCCCTGCCGCGGACGTCCGGCACCTCCACCGTCTGCTCCGGGTCCGGCCCGTTCGACAGGAAGATCGTCACGGTCGAGTCGGGGGCGGCCTTCGTGTTCCCGCCCGGTTCCTGGGCCACGACCTGGCCCTGGGGCACCGACGGGTCGAAGCGCGGGTCGCCGACCTCGACGACGAACCCGGCCGACCGCAGGGTGTTGCGGGCGGTGTTCTCGTCCTGGCGCAGGACGTCCGGGATCGCGACGAGCTCCTTGCCCTTGCTGATGACGAGGTCGACCTTCGTGCCCTTGGCCCGCTTCGCGTCGGCGACGGGGCTCTGGCTGATGACGAGGCCGGCGTCGACGTCGTTGTCGAACTTCTCGCTCACCTTGCCGAGCGCGAAGCCCTCGCCCTGGAGGTCCTGGTCGGCCTGGTCCTTCGGCTTGCCGGTGACGTCCGGGACGTCGAACAGCTCCGGCCCCTTCGACACGGTGAGGGTCACGGTGCTGTTCTTGCGGACCGCCGCCCCGGCCTCGGGCCGGCTCTCGATGACGATGCCCTTCTTGACGTCGTCGCTGAACGCCGTGACGACCTTCACCCCGAGCGGGATGTCGGCGAGCTGCTTCGTCGCCTCGGCCTGGGTGAGCGTCGCCGTGCTCGGGACGACGACCTGGGCGCCGGGGCCGGCGATGAACCAGTAGGAGCCGATGACGAGGACGACGGCGGTGACGACCACGAGGGCCATGACGACGAGGCCGCGCCGGCGGCGGGCCTCGGCGAGCCGGGCGAGGGCCGCGTCGTCGACGGGCGGGCCGATCTCGTCCTCGTTGACGGGCAGGCCGGCGACGAGCCGCGACCTGCGGCTGCGCGGCGGTGGCTGCATGCCCGTGGGGGAGTGCCCGTTCCCGAGCGCGTCGTGCCCGGGTGCGCCGCCCGCGCCGTTGCCCAGAGCGGACGCCGCGAGCCCGGGGAGCGCCCGGGTGCGGTTCTCGACCGCCTGGTCGACGGCCTGGGTCGCGGCGAGCCCGTCGAACGGGTCGTTCATCGCGGCGGCGACCGCGCCCGGGGCGTACGGCACGTCGGCCCGCTCGTCCATGAGCTCGGCGGGGATCCGGCGGCGTGCGGAGCGCAGCATGGCGAGGAACGCGGCGGCGTCCGCGGGGCGCTCGTCGGGGGTGCGCGCGGTGGCGGCCAGGACGACGTCGTCGAGCGCCTCGGGGACGTTCGGGGCGATGTCGGACGGGGTGGGGACGTCCTCGTGGACGTGCCGGTAGGCGACCTGGGCGGGCAGCTCGCCGACGAACGGCTGCCGCCCGGTGAGCACCTCGAAGAGCACGATGCCCGCGGAGTAGACGTCGCTGCGGGCGTCGGCGGTGCCCTCGGTGACGAGCTCGGGGGCGAGGTAGGCGACGGTGCCGAGCAGCACGCCGGTCGTCGCGTTCGTCGATGCTGCGGCCCGGGCGAGACCGAAGTCGGCGACCTTGACCCGGCCGTCGTCGGTGAGGATGACGTTCTCGGGCTTGACGTCGCGGTGCACGATCCCGGCCCGGTGCGCCGCGGCGAGCGCGTCGAGCACCGGGTCCATGACCCGAAGCGCCTCCTTGGGCGTCAGCGCGCCGCGCTCGACGAGCACCTGGCGCAGCGTGCGGCCCGGGAGGTACTCCATGGCGAGGTAGTGCAGGTCGCCGTCCTGGCCCTGGTCGAAGACCCCGACGACGTTCGGGTGCGACAGCCGGGCGGCCGCCCGGGCCTCCCGGTCGAAGCGGGCGGCGAAGGCGGCGTCGCCCGCGAGGTGCGAGTGGAGCACCTTGAGGGCCACCGCACGGTCGAGCCGACGGTCGAGGGCGTGGTAGACGGTGGCCATCCCGCCCCGGGCGACGAGCTCGAGAACGAGATAGCGGTCGTCCAGCAGCCGCCCGACGAGCGGGTCCTGGAGGGTCGCGTCCACGTGGGGAGTCTACGTATGCCGGGGGGTGCTGTCGGCAAACCCCCGGTAAGGAGCGTCCGCGGCGCGGCCGGGGCGCGCACGGACGGTGTCCGTCGGCGTGGCGAGCGTCACCGGAAGCGGGCCTCGAGCCGTTGGACGTTGGCGACGTAGCGCCGGGTGTCGGGGAACATGCCGTTCTTCCGGACCGAGCCGAGGCCCTGGTAGTAGCCGGCGATCGCCGTCCGCTCGTCGGGGGCCGAGCGCAGCAGCGCGGCGATGATCGCCACCCCGGCGGTGACGTTGTCCTCGGGGTCGAGCAGGTCGATCCGGTGGCCGACGAGCCGTGAGGCCCACACGCCGGACGACGGGATGACCTGCATGCAGCCGATGGCGTTCGCCGGGGACACGGCCCGCTGGTTGAAGCCGGACTCCTGGTAGGCGATCGCCATCGCGAGGGCCGGGTCGACCTTGTACTTCTTCGCGGTCCGCGCGACGAGCGCCTTCATCTGCTCGCGGGTGGGGACCTTCCGCTTCGCGAGGATCGCCCGGTTCGCGGCGGCGGCGCGGGCGACGGCATCGGGGTAGGTGCGGCCCGCGAAGGTGTTCGGGTACCCGGCCCCGGGCACGAGGATCTTCTGCCCGGGGTGGATCACCGACCGCGTCGTCAGGTGGTTCAGCGCCAGGAGCTGCTGGAGCGTGACCTTCTCCCGCAGGGCGATCCCGGAGAGGGTGTCGCCGGAGCGGACGACGACGACGTGCGTCGGCGCCGCGGCGCGCCCCGGCTTCGGGGCCGCCTTGACGCCGGGGAGCACGAGCTTGCGCCCGGGCCGGATGAGCGTCGACGTGAGGTGGTTGGCCTTCATGATCGCGGCGACGGTGATCCGGTACCGGTGGCCGATCTCGCTCAGGGTGTCGCCCGCGCGGACGACGTGCACGACCGGCTTGGCGCCGGACCTCTTCGTCTTCTTCGCGGTGGACGGCGAGGGGGTCTTCACCCCGGGGAGCACGAGCCGCTGGCCGGGGTGGATGAGGTCGCTCGCCCGGATGCCGTTGGCGCGCGTCAGGGCGGCGAGGCTGATCCCGGCCCGGTGCGCGATCTCGCTCAGGGTGTCGCCGGACCGCACGACGTACGTGACGTCCTTGGTCCTGGCCGCCTTCTTGGCGACGACCGCGGACCGTGCGTGCGCTGTCGTCACGGCGGTGAGCGCGCTGTGCGACCCGGCCTGCGGGACGCTGCCGGCCCGCTCGGTGCCCGTCGCCGCGGGCGGTGCGACCGGAGCCGACGTGGGCGGGGTGGTGACCGCCGCGGCCCCGGTCGCGCTGCCGCCGACGACGGCGGCCGCGAGGAACGGGATGCCCGCGGTCCGCAGCGCGGAGCCGCCGGTGGCCGAGACGACCGGCGGGACGGCAGGGGTCGCGGAGGGCGCGCCGGAGGCCCGGCGGGGCGTCGCGGGGCGCTTCCCTGCACCCTGGCGGCGTCGTCTGCTGCTCATGGTCAGCGGCTCCTGTCACGTCCTGTGACTGTTGTGGTCGCTGGGACGGATGGGACGGTAGCGGAGCAACGTTCCGTGATCACGGAAGCGCGCCGACGGGTGTTGACACGTTGTCGGGCCCGTTCCCGGGGTCGCGGTGCTCCCGACGGGGTCGTGCGCCACGGGACCGGCCGGGCGTGGCAGGCTTGACCCGTGACCGAGACGGCCCCGACCGACCCCGCAGACCACGGCCTCGACGCGCTCGTCGACGCCTGGCTGCCCCTTCCGGACGTCGCCGAGCAGCTCGGCATCGACGTCGGCAAGGTCCGCCGCCTCCTGCAGGACGGCGCGCTGCTCGCCGTCCGCCGGGGCGAGCGCCGGATCCTGTCCGTCCCCGAGATGCTCCTCATCGAGGTGGACGGCCGGATGCAGCCGCTGCCCGAGCTCAAGGGCACGATCAGCGTCCTCGCCGACGCCGGCTACGACGCCGCCGAGTCGCTGCGCTGGCTCTTCACCCCGGACGAGTCGCTGCGCTGGCTCCTCACCTCGGACGAGTCGCTGTCCGGCACCCCGGTCGAGGCGCTGCGCGCCGGCCACAAGACCGAGATCCGCCGCCGCGCGCAGGCCCTCGCCTTCTGACGGGGGTCAGGGGACGGCGACCCACTTCGCGGCGTCCTTGCGGGCCGCGCGGGCGCGGCGCAGGCCGGGGATCGCGACCTTGAGCCGCTCGGGCATCGGGACCGAGACCCGCTGGGTGAGCACCTGGTAGTGCGCCGCCTCGACGGCGCCGAGGATGCCGCCGTACAGGGTGAACGCCGTCCGGACGCAGTCGCGGCTCGTCGGGTGCAGCATGTCGATGCCGGGCTCGGCGAAGGCGTAGAGCTGCCGGGTGCGCTCGATCTCGAACTTGAGCAGCTCGCGGACCGGCGGGGTGACGACGCCGCGGGCGAGCATCTGCCGGGTCACCCCGAAGACCTCGAGGTCCTCCATGGGCAGGTAGACCCGCCCGCGCTCGAGGTCCTCGCCGACGTCCCGGATGAAGTTCGACATCTGGAACGCCTCGCCGAGCGCCCGGGCCCGGGCACCGGCCTCGGGGGCGACCGGTTCGAGCACCGGGAGCATCTGCAGCCCGATGACCGCGGCCGAGCCGTACATGTAGTGCTCGAGGTCGGCGTAGGTCTTGTACTCGGTGACGGTGATGTCCATCCGCATGGACTCCAGGAACGCCTCGACGTGCGCGCGGGGGATCTGCCAGCGGCGCATCGTGTGGAGCATCGCCGCGCCGACCGGGTTCGTCGTCGACCCCTGGGCGAGCGCGTCGAGGAAGACCGCGCCCCAGTCGAGCAGCGCCTGCGGGTCCGGGTCGGTCAGGGAGTCGACGAACTCGTCGGCGTACCGGGCGAAGCCGTAGAGCGCCCAGACGTACGGGCGCTTCTCCGGCGGGAGGAGCAGGGTCGCCAGGTAGTACGTCTTGCCGTGCTCGGCGTGCAGGCGCCGGCACTGCTCGAAGGCGGAGCGGAGCTCGGGATCGGTGATCCCGGCGGCATCGAGGCAACGGGCGCTGCTGCGGTTCACGCGGGGCATCCTGCCGGACTCCGGGGGGATCCCCGCAACCCGCAGGTCGGCAGGGGTCTCGTCGGTCACCGCCACGCGCGCGACCGGTAGCTCTTGTCGGGGCCGAGGACCCGCTCCGCGGCGAGCCGGCCGGAGACGAGCACCATGGGGACGCCGACCCCCGGCTGGGTGCCGGAGCCGGTGAAGACGACGTTCTCGCCCCACAGGTTGCCGGGCCGGAACGGCCCGGTCTGCCGGAACGAGTGGGCCGCCGCGAACGGGGCGCCCCGCTCCATCCCGCGGGCCTGCCAGTCCAGCGGCGTCGTCACGTGCTCGACCTCGATGGCGTCGCCGAAGCCGCTGTAGCCGCGGGCCTCGAGGGTCTTGACGACGTGCTCGCGGTAGTGCGGGGCGAGCTTCGTCCAGTCCAGGGGCGCGTCGAGGTTCGGCGTCGGGAAGAGCACGTAGTAGATCTGCTTGCCGTCCGGGGCGAGCGAGGGGTCCGACCGGGTCGGGTTCGTCACGAGCACCGACGGGTCGCTCATGAGTCGCCCCGACAGGAGCTCGTCGAAGATCTCGCGCCACGCCGTCCCGAAGTGGATGTTGTGGTGGGCGATGTCCGGGTAGGTCGCCGACGAGCCGGCGAGGAGCAGGTAGCAGGACGGCGAGTACGTGAGGCTCTTGGCCCGCCAGTGGTCCTTGCCGAGCAGGTCCCGGTAGGCGACGGGCAGGTCCGGGTTGAGGACGACGACGTCGCACGCGATCCGCTCGCCGTCCGCCGTGACGACCGCGCTCGCCCGGCCGCCGGAGTGCTCGACCTTCGTCACCGTCGTCGAGTAGCGGATCTCGACGCCGTGCTTCTCGGCGGCCGCGGCCATCGCCTGCGGGACGGCGTGCATGCCGCCCTTGGGGAAGAAGACGCCGGCGACGGAGTCCATGTACGCGATGACCGCGTAGATCGCGAGCGCGTCGTACGGCGAGAGCCCGGCGTACATCGCCTGGAACGAGTAGATCCGTTGTGTGCGAGGGTCTTTCAGGTACTCCTCGACCTTCGGCGCGAGCTTGCGGAAGCCGCCGATCGCGACGAGCTTGGCGAGGTTCACCGAGAGCAGGTCCAGCGGCGAGTCGATGTTGCGGTCGATGAAGTCCCGCATCTCGTAGTCGTAGAGCTTGGAGACGAAGTCGACGTACCTGCGGAAGCCCGCGGCCTCGCCCGCGCCGATGACCGTCTCGATCTCGGCGGCCATCGCGTCGACGTCGGAGTGGACGTCGAGCCGCGAGCCGTCGGCGTAGGTCGCGCGGTAGAGCGGCGCGACCGGCTCCAGCTCGAGCCAGTCCTCCATCCGCTCGCCGAGCGCGTCGAAGCAGTCGGCGATGAGGTCGGGCATCGTCAGCACCGTGGGGCCGGGGTCGAACCGGTACTGCCCGTCGGCGGTGTCGGACACGACGACGCCGGCCCGCCCGCCGGGGACGTCCTCGCGCTCGAGCAGGGTGACGCGGCGGCCGGCACCGGCCAGCCGCATGGCCGTCGAGAGGCCGGCGAGGCCGGCCCCGACGACGACGACGTGGTCGGTGGGGCCGGTCACGGTGCGGGTGCGGCCGGGCAGCCAGCCGGCGGCGCGGCGGCCGCGCTGCGACAGGGTGGCCATCAGAAGGCCCGCGCGGTCGCGGCGACGACGAGACCCTCGAGGACCTCGCGGGCGTGCGGGTCGACGTCCGCCGAGGCGAGCGCGGCCCGGCACTGCGCGACGAGGTCGTCGACGAGCTGCTCGGTGGCCTCGAGGGCGCCGGTGGAGACGATGACGTCGCGCAGCGCCTCGACGCCGTGCGCGTCCAGGCCCGGGTCGCCGAGCAGCGACCGGACGAGGCCGGCCTGCGCCGGGGACGCCGTCTCGAGCGCCTTCGCGACGAGCACGGTCCGCTTGCCCTCGCGCAGGTCGTCACCGGCGGGCTTGCCGGTCTGCTCCGGGTCGCCGAAGACGCCGAGGACGTCGTCGCGCAGCTGGAAGGCCTCGCCGAGCGGCAGCCCGTAGGCCGAGTACGCCGCGAGCAGCTCGGGGGAGGCGCCGGCGAGCGCACCGCCGATGAGCAGCGGCTGCTCGATCGTGTACTTGGCGCTCTTGAACCGGATGACCCGGCGGGCGCGGGCGACGGCGTCCGGCCGGGTGTCGTCCGGGTGGTCGGCGGCGTGCGCCGCCTGCTGGCCGGCGATCGCCTGCTCGAGCATGTCGAGGTACTGGCCGCCCATGAGCTCGGTGCGCATCCGGTCGAAGACGGCGCGCCCGCGCAGCATCGCCGTCGCGTCGAGACCGGCCGCCTGGAAGAGCTCGTCGCTCCACACGAGGCACAGGTCGCCGGCGAGGACGGCGCCCGCGAGGCCGAAGCGCTCGCCGTCGCCGGTCCAGCCCGAGCCGCGGTGCAGCGTCGCGAAGCGGCGGTGGACGGCGGGCATGCCACGCCGGGTGTCGGAGTCGTCCATGACGTCGTCGTGGATGAGCGCCGCCGCCTGGAAGAACTCCAGCGCCGCGGCCGCGGTGACGACCTGCTCGCAGTCGGCGCCGCCGGCGCCGCGCCAGCCCCAGTAGCAGAAGGCCGGGCGCAGCCGCTTGCCCCCGCGCATGAGCTCCGCCACGGCGTCGACCATCGGCGCGCACTCGGGGCTCACTCCGTCGAGGACGTCCGACTGCCGCGCGAGGAACGTGTCGATGACCTTGTGCACCCGGACGCGCAGGTCCTCGGCGTCGAGCGGACTCGTCGTCGCGTGCTGCGCGGTGGTCGGTTCGGCGGTCACGGGGCCCTCCGGGGCGACGAATGGGGGAGCGGACTGGCTGCGGCGGCGTCCACGTCGAGGGTATGGGCGGGGCGGCCTGACGGCACCTCGCAGCCTGGTCGGGCCACGAGGTGCCGCCGCCCTGCACCTGCACTTCCGGCCGGGTGCTCCGGTTGGATGCAGCGGCGGCCGGGTGGTCCGGGAGGAATCGTCCGGGTCGTGGACGTCACGCTCCCCACGATGTGGAACTCGCCTAGTGTGTTGCGCATGACGCGACAGGACGGCCTCGGCGAGACGCTCCGACGACACCTCTCCGGAGGCGGGCGATCGTTCTCGTTCGAGTTCTTCCCGCCGAAGGACGACGCGGGGGAGGCGACGCTCTGGCAGGCGATCCGCCGGCTCGAGCCCTTCGCCCCGCTGTTCGTCTCGGTGACCTACGGCGCGGGCGGCTCGACGCAGGACCGGACGACGCGGATCACCCGCCAGATCGCCGAGGTCACGACGCTCGACCCGATGGCCCACCTCACGTGCGTCGGTGCCTCGGTCGCCGAGCTGCGGCACGTCGTCGGCGGGTACGCCGACGCGGGGGTCCGCACGGTCATGGCGCTGCGCGGAGACCCGCCCGGCGGCCCCGGCCGGCCGTGGACCCCGCACCCCGAGGGCCTCGACCACGCGATCGACCTCGTCCGGCTGGTGCGGGAGACGAGCAGCTTCTCGATCGGGGTGGCGGCCTTCCCCGACGGCCACCCGGAGAGCCCCGACCTCGAGCACGACGCGCGGATCCTTGCGATGAAGGCCGACGCCGGGGCCGACTTCGCGGTGACCCAGTTCTTCTTCGAAGCGGGCTCCTACTTCCGGCTCGTCGACCGGCTCTCCGCCCTGGGCTGCGACATCCCGGTGCTGCCGGGGATCATGCCCGTGACGAACATCAAGCAGATCCAGCGCTTCGCCGAGCTGTCGGGCGTCCCGCTCCCGCCCGCCGACGTCGCCCGGCTCGAGGCCGTCTCCGATGACCCGGACGCCGTCCGGCGCGTCGGCGTCGAGCTCGCGAGCGAGCTGTGCGCCACCCTGCTCGAGGGCGGCGCGCCGGGGCTGCACTTCTACACGCTCAACCGTTCGACCTCGACGCTCGAGGTGTTCGCCAACCTCGGGGTCGGCGCGGCGCACTGACCTCGGCCGACGCGCCCGGTCAGGCCACGGGCCACGTCTCGGGGAGCCCGTGGCCGCCGTCCGCGACGAGCACCGCCCCGCTGACGAACGACGCCGACTCGTGGGCGAGGAAGAGCACGCACGCCGCGATCTCGTCCGGCGTCCCGCTGCGCCCGGCCGGGCCGGCCGCCGCGGCGGCCTGCTCGAACGCGAGCTGCGAGCCCGTCGCGACGTAGCCGGGCGCGACGACGTTGACCGTCACGCCCTCGGCGACGACCTCGAGCGCGAGCGCCCGGGACAGCCCGTTGAGCCCCGCCTTCGCGGCCGTGTACGTGGCCTGGCCCGGCATCGCGTTCGTCGTCCCGGTCGTCGAGCCGACCGAGACGATCCGGCCGTAGCCCGCTGCGCGCATGACGGGGACGACTGCCCGGCACATGAGGAACGCCGTCGTGAGGTTGCGGGCGAGCGCGGCCTCCCAGCCGGCGAGGGTGAGGTCCGTGACCTGCTCCTCGGCGTCCCAGCCGGCCGTCACCGACGTCATGCCCGCGTTGTTCACGAGGACGTCGACCCGGCCCCAGCGCTGCACCGCGGCGTCGACGAGGGCCTGCGCCCCGGCCTCGGTCGTCAGGTCCGCGGCGACCCCGACGGCGTCCGACCCGGTCGCCGCGGTCACCTCCGCGGCCCGGTCGTGGACCCTGTCCGACGTCGCCCCGAGAACGACCCGTGCCCCTTCCGCGGCGAGCCCGCGGGCCACCGCGAACCCGATGCCGGCCGGCGCGCCCGCGCCCGTGACGATCGCGACCCGGTCGCTGAACCTGCCCATCCGCCGGAGGGTAGCGGCGCGCCCGACGACCTGCGCCCGGCGGGCCGCACCGGACGGCGTCGGTCCCGCGACGCCGGGCCCCGCCGGGGACCATGATGGGCGCATGACCGAGACGAACCCGTCCATCGTCAGCGTGAGCGGCACCGGGACGGCGTCCGCGCCCCCGGACGCGATGCGGATCCGGCTCGCGGCGAGCGCGTTCCGCCCGACCCTCGCGGCGGCCCTCGCCGACTCCGAGTCCGCCGCGGCCCGGGTGCGCGCCGCGTTCGCCGCCGGCGGGGTCGCCGGCAAGGACGCCGTGACCCAGGGCCTGTCCGTGCACGCCGAGCAGGTGTGGACCGAGGGCAAGGGCAACGAGGTCACCGGCTACCGCTCCGACCACGAGCTGCTCGTGACGACCCGCGACATGGACGCCGCCGGCCGCGTCCTCGGCGAGGCGCTCGTCGCGGGCGGGGACGACGTCCGGCTGCACGGCGTCGAGTTCGTCGTCGAGGACGACGCCCCGCTGCTCGTCGAGGCCCGGGCCGCCGCCTGGCGCGACGCCGTCGCGAAGGCCGAGCAGATCGCCGGGCTCGCCGGCCGCCCGCTCGGCCGGGTCGTCAGCGTCGTCGAGGGCGGCGTCGGCGCGATGCCGCCGCCGATGCCGAAGATGCGGATGATGGCCGCGATGGCCGCGCCCGACATGGCCGTCGAGCCCGGCGGGGTCGACGTCCACGTCTCGCTCGCCGTCCACTGGGAGCTCGAGTAGGCAGGCCCGCGCCGGCCGTGATGCCCCGCGCGGAGTACCTCGAGCGGTGGACGGCGCTGCACGGCGGCGTCCCCGCGACCGGGCTCGTCGGCGGCTGGCTGACGATGGCGCACGCGCTCGCCGGGCCGCTCGTGCGGCTGCGGGTCGGCCCGGACGGCGTCACCCTGCTCGGGCTCGGCGTCGCGCTCGCCGCGCTGTGGCCGGCGTCCGCCGGGGGCCGGGCCGCGCTCGCCGTCGCGGTCGTCGTCACCGTGGCGGGCGTCCTCGACAACCTCGACGGGGCCGTCGCGGTGATGACGGGCCGGGTCACCCGCCGGGGCGCCGTCCTCGACGCGGTCTGCGACCGGCTCGCCGACGCCGTGTTCGTCGGCTGCCTCTGGCTGCTCGGCGCCCCCGGCTGGCTCGTCGTCGCGGGCGGCGCCGTCGCGTGGCTGCACGAGTACCTGCGGGCCCGGGCCGCCGCCGGCGGGATGAGCGAGGTCGGCGTCGTGAGCATCTCCGAGCGCCCGACCCGGATCGTCGTCACGGTGATGTTCGCCCTCGGCGCCGGGATCTACCCCGGGGCGGGTGAGCGCTGGGCGCTCGCCGGGGCCGCGGCGTGGCTCGTCGTGGGCGTCGTCGGGTTCGTGCAGGTTGTGGTCGTCGTGCGGCGACGGCTCGCGGGCTGAGCGCGTGGGCTCGGCTTGCTATGGGCCGGCGTGCTGTCGAGGTGACGACGAGGGGCCGCATGTCTCGTGGGCGTCCTCTGGCGGGCTGTGCACGCTACGTGGGCGTCCTCTGGTGGGATCCGCACGCTACGCGCGTCGTCCTCTGGCGGGTTGCGCGCACTTGGTGGCGTCCTGTGGCGGGTTCTGCACGAAGACCCGTCCTGTGGGGGCATAAGCACCCTAAACGCGAGTTTTAGCGTGCTTCGTACACCAGAGGACGTGCCTTCAGTGCATCAGTCACCAAAAGACGCCGACGTAGCGTGCAGATCCCGCCAGAGGACGCGACCCGAAGCGTGCGTCACTCACCAGAGGACGCCCGCAGAGCGTGCAGAACCCACCAGAGGACCCACCCGCAGAACCGGCGGGACGACCACACCCGGTGGACCAGGACGGCGTCAGGCGGGCCCGACGAGCTTGGTGACGATCGCGGCGGACAGCCCGACGAGCGGGATGCCGCCGCCGGGGTGGGACGACCCGCCGACGAGGAACAGCCCCGGCACCGGGGAGCGGTTCGCCGGGCGCAGGAACGCCGCGCGGGCGCCGTTGCTGCTCGTGCCGTAGATCGAGCCGCCGACGCTGCGGGTGTCCCGCTCGAGGTCGGCGGGGGTGCGGACGACGCGCCACAGCAGCCGGTCCCGGACGTCGAGCCCGCGGGCGGCCATGAGGTCGAGGACGGTGTCCGCGTAGGCGTCGGCGAAGCCGGGCGCGTCCCAGTCGATGCCGCTCGGCCGGCCGAGGATGCCGCTCGGCCGGCCGAGGATGCGGCTCGCCCCCGGGTCCGGGGTGCCGTCGGCGACGTGCCGCGGGGCGTTGACGAGGACGAACCAGGCCTCGGTGTCCGGGCCCGGCCGCAGCGCCGGGTCGTCGGGGGCGCTGACGTAGATCGTCGGGTCCGGGACCGCCCGCGGTCCGGAGAGCCGGTGCGGCCCGGTGCCGAAGATCGAGTCGAACTCGTCGTCGTAGTCGTCGCCGAAGAGCACCGTGTGGTGCCGCAGCCCGGGCGTGCGGCCGCGCAGCGCGAGGAGCAGGACGACGCCCGACAGCGAGGGCTGGGTGCGGCGCAGCGCCTGCAGCGCGGGGGCCGCGACGTCCGGCGGGACGAGGTCGCGGTAGAGGTGCGCGGCGTCGGCGTTGGCGACGACGACGTCCGCGGCGACGGTCTCGCCGTCGACGAGCCGGACGCCGCTGACCTTCCCGGCGTCGACACAGATCCGGGTGACGTCGGCGCCGGTGCGCACCCGGGCACCGCACTCCAGGGCCCGGGCGTGCACGGCGTCGAGGAGCACCCGCATCCCGCCCGGCACGTACCAGGAGCCGAACGCCTGCTCGACGTACGGCACGGTCGCCAGGGCCGCCGGGGCCCGGCGCGGGTCGGAGCCGGTGTAGGTGGCGTAGCGGTCGAGGAAGGTCCGCTGGTGCGGGTGCCGCAGGTACTGCCGGCCCAGGCCGCGCAGCGACCGCCAGGGCGCGATGGTCCGCAGGTCGCTGACCCGGCGAGACTGCGCGACGAGCGAGCGGGCGCCGTCGAGCGGGGACTCGAGGAACGTCTCGCGGGTCGCGTCCCAGATCCGCGCGGCGCGCTCCATGAAGGAGGTCCAGTCGGCGCCCGCGCCGCCGCCGACCGCGTCGTCCCAGGCCGCGGCGATCCGGGCCCGGGACACGTTCGGCATGTCGAGCTCGGTGCCGTCCGCGAACCGGTAGTGCGCGGCGGGGTCGACGGGGGCGATGTCGACGGCGTCCTCGAGCGGGCCGCCGGTCTTGAGGAACAGGTCGCGGTAGACGGCCGGCAGCGTGAGCAGGTGCGGCCCGGTGTCGAAGACGAAGCCGTCGCGGGCGTACCGGCCGAGCTTGCCGCCGACGGTCGCGGCCTGCTCGAGGACCGTCACGTCGTGGCCGAGCCGGGCGAGCCGGGCGGCGGCGGCGAGACCCCCGAGGCCCGCGCCGACGACGGCGACGCGGCTCACCGCTGCACGGTCCCGCCGACACTGAACGAGCGCCTGGCGCCGGCGCCCTCGACGGCGACGAGCAGCACCTCGTCGCCGCGCGCGTAGATCCGGCCGCCGGTGCCGGGGGCCAGGGTGCGGCCGTCGGTCGACTCGAAGCCCTGCTTGCGGAACGTCTTGTCGTAGAACGCGAGGATCGCGTCGGCGGACTTCGTGGACGTCCCGCTGAGGGACACCTCGAGCCGGTCACCGGACGTCCGCACGGCGCTCGCGGTGACCGTCGCCCCGGGCAGCAGCGGGATGACGTCGGTGGGGAAGCCGGCCATGAGGCCCGCGGTCGCCGTCCCGTGCCCGTTCTCGGTGCCGTCCTCGCCCCGGTCCTCGTCCCCGTGCTCGCCGTCGTCCTCGCCGGCTGCGACAGCGGCACCGACCGTGCGGTCCCCGGGCCGGGGCGAGGACGGCACCGAGAACGGGCACGGGACGGCGGTTCGGGGTCATGGGTCGGGTCATCCGTCTCCGCCGGGCAGCGCCCGGCCCTTCCAGGTGAGGGCGCCCGCGTCGTGCAGGCGCCAGGACCGCGCGGTGAGCCAGCCGAGGACGGCGACCGACGCGGGGTGGGCGAAGGAGTCCGGCAACGAGCGGCCACCGGTGCGCTCGGCGACCGCGTAGCGGCCGGCGACCGCCGCGACGTAGCCGGCGAGGCCGACCCGGGAGCCTCGCAGGGCGGCCACGGCGGGGACGACGTAGAGGACGCCGAGCCCCCCGACCGTCGCCGCGGCTCCCGCGCGGGAGCCGAACGCCGACCACAGCGACTTGGAGTAGCCGTCCCGGACGGCGGCCCAGCCGTCGTACATCCGGCACGTCGCGAGGTGCGAGCCGTCGACGACGCCGCCGGTGCCGCCGACGGCCTTGACCGCGCGCAGGAGCGCGATGTCGTCGAGGACCTCGCCGCGGATCGCGCCGTGGCCGCCGGCCTTCGCGTACGTCGCCGCGTCGACCGCGAGGAGCTGGCCGTTCGCGGCGGCCAGCGACGGGCGCGGCGACGACTCGGCGACCCGCAGCGGCAGCGTCGTGAGCCAGGACCACTGCAGGAGCGGCTGGACGAGCCGTTCGGCGGGGGTGCGCGCGAGCTGGCGCGGGTACGGGCTCACGAGGTCGAGGCCGGTCCGGCGCAGCAGGTCGACGGTCGCGGCGACGGCGTGCGGTGCGAGCCGGACGTCCGCGTCGAGGAAGACGAGCACCGAGCCGGACGCCGCCTCCGCGAGCCGCGCGCACGCGTTCGGCTTGCCGAGCCAGCCGGCCGGGGGAGGTGTGCCGGTGAGCAGTTGCACCCGCGGGTCGTCACCGGCGACCTGCCGGACGACGTCCGCCGTGCCGTCCGTCGAGCCGTCGTCGAGGACGAGGATCTCGAGGTCCCCGACCCCGACCTGCTCGAGCACCGACGCCAGGCAGCGGCCGACGTGCGCCGCCTCGTCGCGGACCGGCAGGAGCACGCTGACCCGCTCGTCCACCGGCGGCGGGTCGTCGTCCGGCACCCGCAGGGTCCGCATGTTCACCAGGGAGTGCGCCGTGAGCGCGGCCGAGCCGAGACTGCCGGCCCACACGAGGCGCCGCCACAGCCGGCTCACCGTCGCACCTCCCGGACCACCCGGACGAGGTAGGGGCCGGCGCACACACCCATCGCGAGGAGCCCGTACCCGGCGACGGCGGGCCGGTCGAAGAACGCGAGGTTCGCCAGCCCCGAGCCGAGCCAGGTCCAGGCGAGCAGCGCGGCGGGGACGAGGTCGGCGCGCGCCTGCGCACCGGGGTCGGCGTCCGGCGCGGACCGCGGGACGACGACGTCGAGCGCCGCGACCATGACGAGCGCGACGAGCACCCAGCCGGCGTAGTTCGTCAGCGGGACCCCGGGGACGCCGGGCAGCGCGGGCTCGGGGAACCGCCAGGTCCAGTGCCCGGCCGCCACCATCTGGGGGTCGAGGTAGAGGTCCCACGCGGCGAGGGTCAGCCCGCCGGCGGCCGCGGTCGCGGCCCGGCGTGCGGCTCGGCCGGGGAGCCCCGCGGCCAGCCGCCGGCCGAGGAGCAGGCAGGGCCAGGCCATCATCGTCCAGGCCAGCGGGACGACGACGGGGACCCCGAGCGCCTTGGTGCCGAGGCTGTCCGCGTAGGCGTACTCCCCGAACGGGACGCCGGTGCGGACGCCGACGGTCTCCGCGAGCAGCCCGAGGCCGCCCGCGACGACGAGGACGGCGAGCGCCGCCCGGGCCCCGCGCGTCGTCGCCGCGTGCACGAGGGACGCCGTCGCGAAGAGCAGCACCGTGACGATCGTCGAGAGCCGCAGCGCCTCGCCGGACAGCAGCGGGTAGCTGATCTGCGCGAGGACGACGGCCCCGGCCAGCACGAGCGGGAGGACGTGCGGGAGGGCACGGGCCGCGCCGCCGGTGCCGTGCGGCCCGGCCGGGCCGTCGGCACCTGCCGGGGCCCTGCGCGGGTGCGTCGTCGCCGAACCGTCCACGGCCGGAGTCTAGGCGTGCGGACCCGGGACCCACCCGCCGAGGACCACCGGCGGGCTGGCGTGCCTCAGGGGCCGCCCGCGGGCGGGGCACCTGCCGCGGCCCGGGCGCGACGCTCCCGCCGCTCGCGGCGGTACCGCCGGACCCGGCCGAGCAGGAGCAGCACGACGACGAGCCCGACGAGCAGCAGGACGCCGGCGATCCCGGCCGCGAGCCACGGGTTGAGCAGCGAGATCGAGACCACGCCCGCGACGGTGACGTCTTCGGCCGTGCTCACGACGATGTTGCTCGCGGGCTCCGGGGAGGTGTTGACGACCGCCCGCAGCCCGGCCTTGACGAGGTGGCTCACGAGCGCCGAGGTGCCGCCGGTCACCGCGAGGAAGGCCTGCTCGGGGGTCGACGCGTCGCCCGCGATGAGGACGCCGAGGATCGCGCCGATCGTCGGCCGGATCGCCGTGTGCACGGCGTCCCACACCGAGTCGACGTAGGGGATCTTGTCCGCGACCGTGTCGAGGAGGAAGAGCACCCCGGCCGCGACGAGGACGTCGGTGCGGGTCAGCGCGTGCGGCACGTCCTCGACCCCGAGGAACCGGCCGGCGAGCCCGAGGAGCAGCACGACGGCGTAGCTGTTGATGCCGCTCGCCCAGCCCGAGCTGAAGACCCAGGGCAACGCCTCCATGGCGCAAGCCTAGGGCTTGGCGGCGAGCAGGTCGTCGTACCGGACGCCGGCGAACGCGCCGTGCGCGGAGAGCACCTCGAAGCGGGCGAACAGCTCCTCGGCGTACCAGCCGACGCTCGCCGTGCGGGCGACGGCCTCGGCGTGCGGTGCCCGGCGGTGGGCGAAGTCGTTGAGCATCGCCGACGACGACCACAGGCTGAACGTGCCCTGCAGGCCGACCGGGGCCTCACCGATGCCGACGGCGAGCAGCAGGCCCTCGCTCGCGTGCAGGTCGGCCGAGACCGGCGGTACCGAGCGCCAGAACGTGCGGGCCTTCGACGTACGGATCCGGGCCCGGGTCAGGGCCGCCACCGGGCCCTCGACGCGGCGCGGGGCGGGGTCGCCGAACGGGGCCCGCCCGGCCCAGAGCCCGCGCGCGGCGATCGGCCGGAGCACGAGGTCGAGACGCTCGGCGGCGAGGGACTCCCAGCGCCGGTGGGTCACCCCGCCCGCGAACTCCGCGGCGGCCTCCGGCGAGTCCCACACGGCGAGCAGGCCCCAGTGCTTCGGGTCGGCGTCCCGGACGGTGAAGGTCCGCCCGTCCCCGGTGCCGAGCAGCTTGGCGAACTGCAGGCCGGGGGCGCGGCGCAGGTGCCGGCGGTCCAGCGCCATCCGGGAGACGGCACCGGGGACCGCGGACGCCGAGACGCCCCAGAACGTCAGGGTGACGAGGGGGAGGGCTGTGCCGCCTATGTCGCCGCCTGTGTCGCCGTCCGCGTCGGACATGTCAGGCGACGTCTGCGGGGGTGCCGCCGGTGATCCGGACGAGCTCGTCGTACGTCGTCGGGAAGACCGTGCGCGGGTGGCCGCCGGCCGCCCACACCTCGTCGAACTGCGCGAGGTCGGTGTCGACGAGGGTCTGGACCGGGCTGGTGTGCCCGACCGGGGCCACCCCGCCGATCGCGAAACCCGTTGTCTCCCGGACGAAGTCGGCGTCGGCCCGGTCGAGCCGCGGGGCACCGACGAGCGCGGCCACCTTCGCGGTGTCGACCCGGTGCGCCCCGGACGTGAGCACGAGCAGCGGCCGCCGGCCGCCGGGCGCGGTGTCGTCCGGGACGGCGAAGACGAGCGAGTTCGCGATCTGCGCGACGCCGACGCCGAGCTGCTCGGCGGCGAGCGGCGCCGTCCGCGCGTGGTCGCCGAGGACGACGATCGCGCCGGACGCGCCGCGCTCGGCGAGGACGCCGCGCACGCGCTTCACGGACGGGTGGTCGTCGAGCTCGCCGGGGCCGGAGGAGATCGGGGACGTCACGTCGCCAGGCTAGCCACGTCCCGGCGGGACGCGCGCGCGAGGTGCCGGATTGCCCTCCCTTGCGGCCTGCGATGCCCGCATGATTAGTTAGGTAAGCCTTACCTAACTATGAGGAGGAACCATGCAGGGTGCACCGGTCCCCGTGGCCGCCCGGGCCCGGACGATCCTCGCCGCCGCCACGCGGGTCGCGGTCCGGGCCGGCGCGGTGGGCGTCGGGCAGCCGGTCGCCGTCGTCGCGGACGAGGACGGCGACGTCTACGTCGTGGACCGTCGTCCCGGCGGCTGGGCCGGGCTGCCGGTCGAGGTCCGGTGGCGGGCCCACGACCGGGCCCTCGGGGAGCTCGTCGTCGGCGGCCGGTGCGGGCCGGTCGTGCCGCTGCGGGACGTCCCGCTGGGCGACCTGTCGCGGTCCGACGGGTGCGACTGCCCGGGCATGACCGACGTCGACGGGCTCGTCGCCGCCCCGGTGCGTGCCGAGCGGGTCCAGCTCGTCGAGCGGTCGGCGACCGGGGACGTCGTCCGGCGGGCCGTGCCGCAGGCGCTGTTCCGTGCCGCCCGGCCGGACCCCTGGACCGTCCGGCTGCTCGGCGTCGCCGAGCACCTCGAGCGTGAGCACCAGACCGAGCTGCGCGTGCTCGCCGGTACCCGGGGCGGGCCGACGGGCACGTCGGCGGTCTCGGTGCGGTCGCTCGCGGGCGACGGGCTCGTCCTCGCCTGTCTCACCGGGGACGGCGTCACCGACGTCGTCGTCCGCTTCCGGACCCCGGTCCGGGACCTCGACGCCCTCGGCGCGTGGTTCCGGGTGAACACGCCGCTGCGGCACGACCTCGGCTTCTGACCGGGTCGTGCCGCAGCGGTGAGGTGCGCGGGTGCTCCTGCGCGGAGGTCACAGCCCCTTGACGAGGGAGTGGCGCAGGTCCTTGTTGAGCTGGCTGATGACGTCCAGCGGGATCTCCTTCGGGCACGCCGTGGCGCAGGCGCCGACGTTCGTGCAGCCGCCGAAGCCCTCCTCGTCGTGCTGGTTGAGCATGTTCACCACACGGGCGTCGCGCTCCGGCTGGCCCTGCGGGAGCTCGCCGAGGTGGGTCACCTTGGCGCCGAGGAAGAGCATCGCCGAGGCGTTCGGGCAGGCGGCGGCGCAGGCGCCGCAGCCGATGCAGACCGCGGCGTCGAACGCCCGGTCGGCGTGCACCTTCGGCACGAGCTGGGAGTGCGCCTCGGGGGCCGAGCCGGTGTTCACCGAGACGTAGCCGCCCGCCTGGATGATCCGGTCGAGCGGGCTGCGGTCCACGACGAGGTCGCGCAGCACCGGGAACGCGTCCGCGCGCAGCGGCTCGATGGTGATCGAGTCGCAGCCCTCGAACGAGCGCATGTGCAGCTGGCACGTCGTCGTCACCTGCGGGCCGTGCGGCTCGCCGTTGATGACGAGGCCGCACATGCCGCAGATGCCCTCGCGGCAGTCGCTGTCGAACTCGACCGGCTCCTCGCCCTTGGCGATGAGGTCCTCGTTGAGCACGTCGAGCATCTCGAGGAAGGACATGTCCGGCGAGACGTCGTCGCGCTGGTAGCTGACGAGCCGGCCCGGCGCGTCCTTGCCGGCCTGGCGCCAGATCCGAAGAGTGATCTTCACTTGTAGCTCCGCTGCTTCATCTCGACGAACTCGTACACGAGGGGTTCCTTGCGCAGGACCGGTGGGCCGTCCTCGCCGCTGTACTGCCAGGCCGAGACGTAGGCGTACTCGTCGTCGTGGCGCAGCGCCTCGCCGTCCTCGGTCTGGGACTCGACCCGGAAGTGGCCGCCGCAGGACTCGCGGCGCTGGAGGGCGTCGATGCACATGAGCTCGCCGAGGTCGATGAGGTCGGCCACCCGGCCGGCCTTCTCGAGCGAGGCGTTGACCTGCTCGTTGGCGCCGAGCACCCGGACGTCGTCCTGGAACTCCTTGCGCAACGCGCGGATCCGGCTGATCGCCTCGAGCAGGCCCTCCTCGCTGCGCTCCATGCCGCAGTACTCCCACATGATGTGGCCGAGCTCGCGGTGGAAGGAGTCGACGGTGCGCGACCCGTTGCTCGAGAGGAAGCCCTCGATCCGGGTCTGCACCGCCGAGCGGGCCTCGACGACCTCCGGGGCGTCCTGCGCGACGGTGGGGAAGGGGCCGGCCGCGAGGTAGTCGCGGATCGTGTTCGGCAGCACGAAGTAGCCGTCCGCCAGGCCCTGCATGAGGGCCGAGGCCCCGAGCCGGTTGGCCCCGTGGTCGGAGAAGTTCGCCTCGCCGGCCACGAAGAGGCCGGGGATCGTCGACTGCAGGTCGTAGTCGACCCAGAGCCCGCCCATCGTGTAGTGCACGGCCGGGTAGATCCGCATCGGCGTCTCGTACGGGTTCTCGCCGGTGATCCGGGCGTACATGTCGAAGAGGTTGCCGTAGCGGGCCTTGACGGTGTCGACGCCCAGGCGCGCGATGACGTCGGCGAAGTCGAGGTACACGCCGAGGCCGCCCGGGCCGACGCCCTTGCCCTCGTCGCACTGGTACTTCGCGGCGCGCGAGGCGATGTCCCGTGGCACGAGGTTGCCGAACGACGGGTAGATCCGCTCGAGGTAGTAGTCGCGGGCCTCCTCGGGGATCTGCCGCGGGTCCTTGTCCCGGTCCGCCGGGTCCTTCGGGACCCAGATCCGCCCGTCGTTGCGCAGCGACTCGCTCATGAGCGTGAGCTTGCTCTGGTGCTCCCCGGAGACCGGGATGCACGTCGGGTGGATCTGCGTGAAGCACGGGTTGGCGAAGAGCGCGCCCTTGCGGTGCGCGCGCCAGGTCGCGGTGACGTTGCAGCCCATGGCGTTCGTCGAGAGGAAGAAGACGTTGCCGTAGCCGCCGGTCGCGAGGACGACGGCGTCGGCGAGGTGGGTCTCGATCTCGCCGCTCACCATGTCGCGCACGATGATCCCGCGGGCCCGGCCCTCGACGATGACCAGCTCGAGCATCTCGTGCCGGGTGAAGACCTCGACCGAGCCGGCCGCGACCTGGCGCTGCAGGGCCTGGTAGGCGCCGATGAGGAGCTGCTGGCCCGTCTGGCCGCGGGCGTAGAACGTCCGGGAGACCTGGACGCCGCCGAAGGAGCGGTTGTCGAGCAGGCCGCCGTACTCGCGGGCGAACGGGACGCCCTGGGCGACGCACTGGTCGATGATGTTCGTGCTGACCTCGGCCAGCCGGAACACGTTCGACTCGCGGGCGCGGTAGTCGCCGCCCTTGACGGTGTCGTAGAAGAGACGGAAGACGGAGTCGCCGTCCTCCTTGTAGTTCTTCGCCGCGTTGATGCCGCCCTGGGCCGCGATCGAGTGCGCGCGGCGCGGGGAGTCCTGGTAGCAGAAGGACTTCACGACGTAGCCGGCCTCGCCGAGCGTCGCGCTCGCCGAGGCACCGGCCAGGCCGGTGCCGACGACGATGACCGACAGCTTGCGCCGGTTCGCCGGGTTGACGAGCTTGGCCTCGAACTTGCGCCGGCTCCAGCGGGTCTCGATCGGCCCGGCCGGGGCCTTGGTGTCATGGATGGGCTCGCCCTCGACGAACAGCCCTGCGGTGCGGTCGGTCATGTCGGTCGGTCCCATCAGTCCACGACGCCGAACAGGATGAACAGCGGAGGCAGTGCGAAGCCGATCGTCGTGACGAGGGCGATCGCGTACGCGGTCGTCTTCGCCGTCCGTCGGGCCCGCGGGGAGTTGGTCCACCCCAGCGTCTGGGCACCGCTCCACACCCCATGCTGCAGGTGCAGCCCGAGGGCTGCCAGCGCGAGGAGGTAGATCACGACGACCCACCAGACCTGGAAGCTCGCGACGACGAGCGCGTAGGGGCTGTCGCCGATCGTGGCGTCCTTGACGTCGGGGTTGACGTTGACCTTGACGATCGTGAACTGGATCAGGTGCCAGACGAGGAAGAGCAGGAGCGCGACCCCGCCCCAGCGCATCGTCTGCGACTTCCAGGCCATCCGGCTCGCGGCGCTGACGGCGTAGCGCGTGCTGCGCGCACCGCTCGCCTTGCTCCACAGGTAGAAGGCCGAGTACGCGTGCCCGACGAGCGCGAGGATCAGGGCGACCCGGAAGAGCCACAGGAAGCCCGCGTACGGGAGGATCGGCTCTCCGATGGTCCGGAGATGGTGGGCGTAGGTGTCGAAGGCGTCCTGCCCGGCGAAGACCTTGAGGTTGCCGTACATGTGCGCGAGCACGTAGAAGACGAACAACCCACCGGTCGACGCCATGAGCAGCTTCATCGCAACGGTCGTGCGTCGCGCTCCGGTCTTCCGGGAGCTCAGGGTCTGGGTGGCCACGAGTGGACATTATGTGCGCACCGGGGGTGACTACCAGGACCGGGGACCCGGAACACGCGTGCGGACGTCGTGGAATTCGCCACGTCCGTCCCGGTGGCGGGGTCCGTGGGTCTGTGCGCGGGGCCGCCGGGCGCCGCTGCTGTACCGCCGGCCGACGTCACAGCCGGCCGACGTCACAGCCGGCCGACGTCACAGCTGTTCGACATCACAGCGGGGCCCGCCGCCGTCCGAGGTCGGTCTCGAAACGCTCGAGGAGGTCCAGGACGTCGACCGCCGCCCAGACCCGGTTGCGGGAGCCGCCCGAGACCTCGGCGAGGACGTCGGCCCCGACGAGCCGGTCGACGGCCCGGTAGAGGTTCTTGTCCGCGACGGCGCCGTCGGCGCCGCCCTCCTCGGCGAGCACCCGGAGGGTGTCGATGTCGACGACGGGCTGGCGCAGGAGCGCCTCGAGGAGCACCGCGCCGACGGACCCGCGCCGCGGCCGGGCGGCGTCCCACCACGCGCCGCGCACCTCGGCGAGGTCGAGCGCGAGCCGCAGCCCGGCGGACGCCGCGTGCGACGTCGCCGCCGCGAACCGGGCGAGCCAGACGTCGAGCCGGCCGGCCCGGTAGTCGGCCAGCCCCGCGAAGTACGCGTCGACGTCCGCGAGGAGCACCGTCGAGACCGGCACGACCGTCGTGCGGACCAGGCCCCGGCGGCGCAGGAGGACGTGGACGAGCGCCCGGCCGGTGCGGCCGTTGCCGTCGGTGAAGGGGTGGATCGTCTCGAACTGCGCGTGGGCGACGGCGGCCTGGGCGACCGGGTCGACGTCGACCCGGTTGCAGAACCGGACGAGGTCGTTCATGAGCGGGGCGACGAGGCCGGGCTGCGGCGGCACGAAGAGGGCGCCGCGCGGGGAGTGGAACGAGCCGCCGACCCAGTTCTGCACGGTGCGCAGGTGGCCGGCCCAGCCGGACTGCTCGGGGTCGTCGGCGAGCAGCGTGCGGTGGACGTCGAGGACGTCGTCGACGGTCGTGTCGCCGCCGTCGGCGGCGCGGGCCACGGCGAGGGTCATCGCCCGGACGTTCGCCGCGACGTGCGCGGCCGCGCTGCGCGGGTCGCCGCCGCGGAGCATCGCGAGCCCGACCTCGCGCTGGGAGGCGCGCAGGTGCTCGATCCGGGACGACGCGACGGACTCCGAGCGCAGCAGGGCGCCGGCGAGGGCGGTGAGGTCGACGGTCGCGGAGCGGTCGAGGACGGCGACCGCCTCGGTCGCGGCGGCCAGCGCGGCCCGGGCCTCGGGACCCGGGCGGACGGGCCGCTCGCCGATCGCGGGCGGCACCGCGGCCTCGAACTCGCGGAACTGTCGGTCCCCCCGGGGAGGCTTGGGGCCGTGCCGGGGCCACTCCCAGGTGCGGGGCTGGCCGGCGACGGCGGGCCACGGCTCCGGCCCCGGATCGGCGGCGTGGTCGGTGACCGGGTCGGCCACGGGGTCAGCGGCGCCGGCGGCGGAAAGTGTCACCATCACTCCTCCTCGCTGACGTTTGTCGTGCCTAAGTGTAAGTACAGCACGGTCGGAGTGACGTTTCCAGCGGTTCCCGGGCGATCCGGGCGTGTCTCCTGCGGCGACACGCCCGGCCGTCCCGGCGGAGGTGCGCAAGCCGTTGAGCCCCGGCCGGGGGCGGTGTACAGTCGAAATCGTTCGAACGCGTGTTCGAACGCCTGGTGGGATCGCGGACCCGCCGGGCGAGCGGTCCGTGGCACGGCGACTCGACCCCGCCGTGCCACGGGCCGTGACCAACGGGTCTCATCCGGCGGGCGTGTGGGGAAGCGCGCCCGCCGGGTGGGGCACCGGCGTCCGTCTTCCCCACGGCGTCGCCGGCACCCGTCGACACCGACGTCGACGACGCCCGGCGCGCACTCACGAGGGGAGGCACCGCAATGGTCCGACGGTACGAGGAACCGGTCGAGGTCCGTCCTGCACCGGACGGCGAACGACCGGGGAGCTTCCTGTGGCACGGCCGGCTCTACGTCGTCCGCGACGTCCTCGGGCACTGGCGCGAGCGCCGGGCCTGGTGGGCGTCCGCGGCGGCGCGGGCGGTCCACGGGGACGGCGACGAGCACGGTCCGGGGGGCGCGGGTCCGGGCACCGGTCCGGGCGTGGTGCCGCGCGAGGGGGACGAGCACGAGGGGGACGAGCAGGAGGTGCGCGGCCCCCGGGTCGCGCTCGCCCCGGAGCGCGAGGTGTGGCGGGTCGAGGCGAGCCGTGGCCGGGTCCACGGCACCGGGGTCTTCGACCTCTGCCGCGAGGGGGCGCGGGCCGACGGGTGGCGCCTCGTCCGCGTCGCGGACTGACGTGCGTCGTGAGCGGCAGGAGCGGGCCCGACGACCCGCACGAGCACGACCCGAACGACCCGAACGACCCGATGCAGGACACGACCGGCGGCGCAGGGCCCGCCGACCAGGAGGCCGACATGCCGGTGAGCACTCTGGACCGTCCACCCGTCTCGGTGGCCGCACGCATGCTGCTCGAACGGTCCCGGGCGGGGCTGCTCCAGGCCTGCGCGGCCCGCAGCTGCGGCGAGCGCTACGTCGCGGCGCACCTCGCGGCGCTGCGGGCCGGGGCCGCGGTGCTCGCGGTCCGGGGGCGGGCGACGACCCGGGGCGGTCCCCGCAGCGTCTGGGACATCCTCCCCAGGGTCGCCCCCGAGCTCACCGAGTGGGCGGCCTTCTTCGCCGCGACCGCGACCCGGCGCGCCGCCATCGAGGCCGGCCGGGGCGAGGGGATCTCGGCGCGCGACGCCGACGACCTCCTGCGCGACTCCGAGACCTTCCACCACGTCGTGGAGACGGTGCTCGGCATGCCCTACCAGCCGGTGCTGCCGGGGGCGCTGCCGACCTGCACGTGACCCACCTGCTCGTCAGCCCACCTGTCACGTAGGAGAGAACCGGAAGAGGCGGGCCAGGCCATGGGTGTTCCCTTCACGCACCTCCACGTCGCCTCCGGCTACTCGTTGCGCTACGGCGCCTCGACCCCGGCGGCGCTCGTCGAGGAGGCGGCCGGGCACGGCATGGACGCGCTCGCGCTCACCGACCGGGACGGGCTCTACGGCGCGGTGAAGTTCACCCGGGCCTGCGCTGCGGCGGGGCTGTCCCCGATCCTCGGCGTCGACCTCGCCGTGGAGCCGAGCGGGCTCCTCGACGGGCTGCCCGGCTGGGCGGTCCCGACGGCCCGCCCGGCCGGGCGCACCCCGGTGCGCGGCGGGGCGAGCGTCGACCCGCGGCACCCGCGGGTCACCGTCCTCGCCCTCGCCGCGGACACCGCGACCGGGCTGCCCGTGGCCGCCGGCTGGGGCCGGCTGTGCCGGCTCGTGTCGGCGACCCACCTGCGCGGGGAGCGGGGCCGGCCGGTGGCCACCCCCGACCTCGTCGGCGAGCACGCGACCGACCCCCGCAGCGGGGCGCCCGCCCTCGCCGTCCTCCTCGGTCCCGGCTCCGAGGTCGGCCGGGCGGTGCTCGCCCGACGGCCCGACCTGGCCCGGGCCGTCCTCGACCGCTGGCGTGCCGTGCTGCCCGCCCCGGCGGAGCTCTACGTCGAGGTCGTCTGCCACCACGGCGCGCAGGGCACCCCGGGCAGCGTCGGCCACGCGGCGCGGATGCTCGCAGTGGCCCGTGAGGCCGGCGTGACCGCCGTCCTCACGAACGCCGTCCGGTCCGCGACGCCGGACGGCGCGACGACCGTCGACGTCCTGGACGCCGCCCGCCGGCTCGTCGCCCTCGACACCCGGCACGTCGACCGGGTCAGCGCCGAGGGGTTCCTCGCGCCGGGCGGGCACATGGCGTCCGTCGCCCGCGAGGTCGCCCGGGCGGCGGGGGACGAGGCCGGCGCGGCCGGCCTGCTCGCGGCGACGCAGGCCCTCGCCGACCGGTGCCGGCTCGACGCCCAGGCCGACCTCGGCACCGGCAGCGTCCACCTGCCGGAGGACGAGGTCCTCGGCCTCGGCATCGGGGAGAGCGCGCAGTCCCGGCTGCGCAAGGAGTGCGAGGCCGGGATCGGCCGGCGTTACCCCGGGGCGTCCGCGCAGCGGCTGCGCGCGGTCTCCGAGCGGCTCGAGCACGAGCTGGCGACCATCACGGAGATGGGCTTCCCGGCCTACTTCCTCACCGTCGGCGAGGTGTGCCGGCTCATCCGCGGGATCGGGGTCCGGGTCGCGGCGCGCGGCTCGGGGGCCGGCAGCCTCGTGAACTACCTGCTCGGCATCTCCGGGGTCGACCCGCTGCGGCACGACCTGCTCATGGAGCGGTTCCTCTCCCCGATGCGCGCCCAGCTGCCCGACATCGACGTCGACGTCGAGTCCGCCCGGCGCACCGAGGTCTACGAGGAGATCCTGCGGCGCTTCGGGTCGGAGCGGGTCAGCTGCGTGTCGATGATGGACACCTACCGGGTGCGGCACGCCGTCCGGGACGTCGGCGCCGCGCTCGGCCTCCCGCCGCCCGAGGTCGACGCGATCGCCAAGTCGTTCCCGCACATCCGGGCCCGGGACGTCCGGCACGCGATCCGGGAGCTGCCCGAGCTGCGGGCGTCCGGGCTCGGCGCGGCCCGGCTCGACCTGCTCTTCGACCTCGTCGAGCGGCTCGACGGGCTGCCGCGGCACGTCGCGCTCCACCCGTGCGGCGTCCTGCTCTCCGACCGGAGCCTGCTCGACCGGACCCCGGTCGAGTCGAGCTGGGTCGGGTTCCCCATGAGCCAGTTCGACAAGGACGACGTCGAGGACCTCGGCCTGCTCAAGCTCGACGTCCTCGGGATCCGGATGCAGTCCTCGATGGCCTACGCCCTGCAGGAGGTCGAACGGGTCGACGGTCCCGACGCCCTCGCCGCCGGGCGCCACCCGGAGGTGGCC
Source organism: Kineosporia sp. A_224 (assembly GCF_002198655.1). Lineage (GTDB taxonomy): Bacteria > Actinomycetota > Actinomycetes > Actinomycetales > Kineosporiaceae > R-H-3. The sequence continues at coordinate 14,708 of NZ_MWLN01000212.1, read as the reverse complement.
GCCGACCCGGTGACCGGCTACCTCGACCCGGGTACCGGCCGGATCGACCTCGACGCCGTGCCGCACGACGACGAGGCGACGTTCCGCCTCATCCGCTCGACGCACACCCTCGGGATGTTCCAGATCGAGTCGCCCGGGCAGCGCGAGCTCGTCGGCAAGTTCGCCCCGGAGACGTTCGGCGACCTCATCATCGACATCTCGCTGTTCCGGCCCGGGCCGGTGAAGTCCGACATGGTCACCCCGTTCCTGCGGGCCCGGCAGCGCTGGGACGAGCCCGACTACCTGCACCCGAGCCTCGAGCCGGCCCTCGCCGAGACCGCGGGCGTCGTCGTCTTCCACGAGCAGGTGCTCAAGATCGTCGCGGTCACCGCGGGGTGCAGCCTCGCCCAGGCCGACGAGGTCCGGCGGGCGATGGGCTCGCCCGCGGGCCAGGTGGACGTCGAGGCGTGGTGGCGGCCGCGGGCGACCGCCCTCGGCTACGACGCCGCGACGGTCGACCGGATCTGGGAGGTGCTCAAGGCCTTCGCGTCGTTCGGGTTCTGCAAGGCGCACGCCGCGGCGTTCGCGCTGCCGACCTACCACTCGGCGTGGCTCAAGGCGCACCACCCGGCGGCCTTCCTCGCCGGGGTACTCACCCACGACCCGGGGATGTACCCCAAGCGGCTCATCCTCGACGACGCCCGCAACTTCGGCATCGCCGTCCTGCCGCTCGACGTCAACGTCTCCGACGCGACGTACCGGGTGGAGAAGGTCACCTGGTGGGACGAGCCGCCGCCGCGGATCCTCGACCAGGTCGACGCCCGGCCCTCGCGGGGCACCAGCCCCGACGTGGCCGCGGCCGACGCGGGCCACGACGCCCGGCCCGACGCGCACCCCGACACCCACCCCGACGGGCTCTTCGGCCAGGCACCGGACGACGCGCCCGACGACCCGCCGACCCCGCGGCCGCTGCCCGGGGAGGGGCTGCCCGACGGCCGGCCGTACGGCATCCGGCTCGCCCTCGCCGACGTCAAGGGCATCTCGGAGGCCGAGGTCGCGCGCATCGTCGCGGGCCGGCCGTACCACTCGCTCGCCGACTTCTGGCACCGCGCGCACGTGTCCCGCCCGGTCGTCGAGCGGCTCGTCGTCGCCGGGGCCTTCGACACCCTCTACGGGCTCGGCTCGACCCTGCCGGTCCGGCGGCGCGGCCGGGTGACCCGGCGCGACCTGCTCCTGCAGGTCGCCGAGCTCGAGCGGTGGACCCGGTCGGTGACGAAGGGCCGGCCGGGCACCGGGGCGTCCCGGGGGGCGGCCCGGGACGGGCAGGTCGGGCACGTCGGGCAGGGCGGGCACGTCGGGGACGTCGGGCCCGACGGACCGCACCCGGACGCCGTCCGGGAGGCCGCGGCCCGCCAGTCGCAGGCCCCCCGGACGGCGGCCCCGCCGCAGGACCACTCGGTCCAGCTCGCCCTCGACCTCGGCGACGCCCCGGACGAGACCGTCCGCAGCGGGCTGCCCGAGATGACCGGGGCGGAGCGGGTCCGGGCCGAGCTCGAGGTGCTCGGGCTCGACGCGAGCCGGCACGTCCTCGACTTCTACGTCCCGCTCCTCGACGCGCTCGGGGTGACCCGCTCCGCCGACGTCCTGCGCCGGCGCAGCCGCAGCGAGCTGCTCGTCGCCGGGGTCAAGGTCGCGACCCAGACCCCGCCGGTGCGGTCCGGGCGCCGGGTCGTCTTCCTCACCCTCGACGACGCGACCGGTCCGGTCGACGCGACGTTCTTCGAGGACGCCCAGGGCCCGTACGCCGCGACGGTCTTCCACTCCTGGCTGCTCGTCGTCCGCGGTGTCCTGCGCCGGACCGGCCCGCGCGGGGTGTCGCTGCGGGCGACCGGGGCGTGGGAGCTGCCGGTGCTCTGGGACGCCTGGGTCGAGGGCGGTCTGGAGGCGGTCCGGCGGATCGTCACCGCCGAGCGCTCGTGGGACGACGAGACGACCCAGGCCGCCGTCCGCGGGGCGGCGGCGAGCCGGTCGTCGCGGCCGGTCATGGTCCGCCCGCCGGTCACGACGTTCGGCGGCGGGGTCGTCGTCCCGGTCTCCGACGGCGGTCCGACGGCCGACGAGGAGTACGCCGCCGCGCTGACCCGCACCGGGCTGCCGAGCGGCGACCGGGACGTCGCCCGGCCGGCGGCCGCCGCGGCGGCNCGGGCCGGCGGGATGGGCGGCGGGTCCGGGCACCGCCGGGTGCTCGTCCACGCGAGCGGGTTCCGGCAGTCGCCGTACGCCGACATCAAGCCGCCGGGGGAGAACACCCGGGACACCCGGCGGATGCTCGCCGCCGAAGGAGCCGGCCCGGTCGTCGACGGCGACCGGGGCCGCCGCCCGCTGCGGCCGGGGGAGCGGCCGGCCGGGGGAGACCCGGCAGCCGGCGACCCGGCAGCCGGCGACCAGGCGGCGAACGACCCGGTCACGGCCGGGGGAGACCCGCGCGACGCCGGGGGCGAGCGGCGCCGCCGCAGCGAGCCGCCGCGCAAGCTCTGGCACACGAGCCCGGGGAGCAGCGGCCGGTGAGCGACGACCTGCACCGCGCGGTACCGGCGCGTCCCGCGGGTGTCCCGGTGACCGCGCCGCCGCCGCGGGGCACGCGCTCACTAGGCTGGGAGGCGACGTCCCGACCGTGGACGACGCGACCTCATCCGGGAGACCGACCGTGGCCCCTGACACCGCCCGAGCCCGTCGCTGGGCACTGCGGGGCGACCCGCGCTCGGCGATCCGGACCGCCGTCGTCTGGGAGGTGCTCGACACCCTCGTCGCGGAGCAGGCGCAGGCCGTCGGCCGGGCGTCCCTCGACGTCGTCGACGTCGGCGGCGGCACCGGCGGCTTCGCCGTCCCGCTCGCCGAGCTGGGGCACCGGGTCACCGTCGTCGACCCCAGCCCGGACGCCCTCGCGGCCCTGCGCCGCCGGGCGGCCGACGCCGGTGTGGCCGACCGGGTCCGGGCCGAGCAGGGGGACGCCGGGGCGCTCACCTCGGTCCTGGGGGCCGGGGTCGCCGACGTCGTCCTGTGCCACGGCGCCCTGGAGTACGTCGACGACCCGCACGCGGCCCTCCACGACGCCGTCGACGCGCTGCGGCCCGACGGGCTGCTCAGCGTCCTCGTCGCGCAACGGCTCGGCGCCCTCTTCGCCCGGGCGCTCTCCGGCCGGTTCGCCGAGGCCCGGCGGATCCTTGACGACCCCGCCGGCCGCGGCGGCGACGGTGACCCCATGCCCCGCCGGTTCGACGAGGCCGCCCTACGCGGCCTGCTCGCCGACCGGCCGGCCGCGACCGGTGACGGCTCGGGCGGCGGCTCGGTCGAGGTCCGGCTCGTCCACGGCGTGCGGATCTTCACCGACCTGCTCCCCGGCGCGCTCGTCGACGGCGACCCCGAGGCCGCCCAGGCCCTCCTCGACCTCGAGCGGGCCGCGAGCGAGCACCCCGACCGGGCGGTCCTGTCCGCGGTCGCGGCCCAGCTCCACCTGGTCGCCCAGCGCCGGGCCTGAGGCCACCGGGGGAGGTGCCCCGTGAGCCGCCGCCAGCTCGACCGGGCCGGGCGCCCGGGCGGCTTCGACGACGGCCTCACCGGTGACGACGACGGCTGCACGATCCTCCACGTCGACATGGACGCCTTCTTCGCGTCCGTCGAGCTCATCGACCGCCCCGACCTGCACGGCCTGCCGGTCGTCGTCGGCGGCGGCAGCGGGCGCAGCGTCGTCCTCTCGGCGACGTACGAGGCCCGCCGGTTCGGCATCCACTCGGCGATGCCGATGGGCCGGGCCCGCCGGCTCTGCCCGCAGGCCGTCGTCCTCGAGCCCCGGCACCACCGGTACAGCGAGGTCTCCCACGGCATCATGGAGATCTTCCGCTCGGTGACGCCGGCCGTGGAGCCGCTGAGCCTCGACGAGGCCTTCCTCGACGTCGCGGGCGCCCTCCGCCGACTCGGGCCGCCCGCCGCGATCGGGCAGATCATCCGGGACAGGGTGGCCGACGAGCAGCGCATCACGTGCTCGGTCGGCGTCGCCTCGACGAAGTTCGTCGCCAAGCTCGCGTCCGGGCGGGCCAAGCCGGACGGGCTGCTCGTCGTCCCGCGGGACGAGACGGTGACCTTCTTGCACAGGCTCCCCGTCGGGGCGCTCTGGGGCGTCGGCGAGCGCACCGAGGAGGCGCTCCAGCGGCTCGGGCTGCGCACGGTCGCCGACCTCGCGCACGTCCCGGTGGAGACGCTGCGCCGGGCCGTCGGGGACGCCGCCGGCAGCCACCTGCACGCGCTCTCGTGGGGCCGGGACCCGCGCCCGGTCGTCCCCGAGCAGGTCGAGAAGAGCATCGGCGCCGAGGAGACGTTCGCCCGGGACGTCGACGACACACAGGTCGTCCTGCGCGAGCTGCTGCGGCTGTCCGAACGGGTCGCCGCCCGGATGCGGTCGCAGGGCATGGTCGGGCGCACCGTGAGCATCAAGGTCCGGTTCGCCGACTTCACGACGATCACCCGGGCCCGCACGCTGCCCGAGCGGACCGACGTCGCGCGCACCGTCTACGCCGTGGCCCGCGACCTCTACGCCGCGCTCGGGCTCGACCGGGCCCGGATCCGGCTCGTCGGGGTGCGGGTCGAGGGGCTGGCGGACGCCGCCGGGAGCCACCACCAGCTCGCCCTCGACGAGCGGCCCCAGGGCTGGCGCGAGGCCGAGCAGGCGGTCGACCGGGCGAGCGCGCGGTTCGGGGCGGGCGCCGTCCGGCCGGCGAGCCTCGTGCAGCCGGACGAGTCGGCGTGATCCACCGTCCGGCGACCGTCCAGGCCCGTTCGACGCCGTTTCGCACCGTTTCACCGGGTGGTGCGCCGGGATCCGATGCACCATGCTGCTGATCGGGTGATGTCACGACGAACCTTTCGGACCCCCCGAGCGTCATCAAGTCGAAACACGGGGTTGCCGAGTCATCCTTGGATCGGGTTTCGCGCCGCGCGGCCCGGACTTATCCTGTTTGTATCGCGGACTGCACCTGGGAGGTCGACGTGCCGCTCTCGGACAACGAGCAGCGCCTTCTCGAGCAGATGGAGCGCGCCCTCTACGCCGAGGATCCCAAGTTCGCCTCCACCATGCGCGGTGCCAACCGCCGGGCCGGGGCGGGCCGGAAGATCCTCATCGGTGCAGCGGCGATCTCCCTCGGACTCGTCGGACTGGTCGCCGGCGTCGCGGGCAAGAACTACGTCCTCGCGATCCTCGGCTTCATCTTCATGCTCGCCGGCACGGCGTACGCCGTGTCGAGCCAGCGCAAGGGCGGCCCCGCAGGGGTGGTCTCCGCCGCCGGCACCGTCAAGGGCCGCCCCGTGAAGCGCCGGGGCGGTGGGAACGGCTCGTTCATGCAGCGTCTCGAGGACCGCTGGGACCGTCGCCGCGACCAGAACTGAGCTGACCACCCGGCCGCCTGTCGGCCGGCAGCACGGCACCCAGCCTCGGGAGGGGCCCGCCACCAGGCGGGCCCCTCCGCTGCGTCCGTGCGAGGCTGGGGCCGGGGGAGCCCGGGGAGCAGAGCAGGGCGCCCGTGGGGGTGAGGCCGGGATGAGCACCGTGACGGACGTCGTGCGGTTCGCCGGCGGGTTGTACGCGCAACGCGCCGCGACCGCCTGGCAGGGCTACGGCCGCCGGGACCCGATGGCCCGCCTCATGCTCCGCCCCGGCCGGGTCGACCCGTACGCGGTCTACGAGGAGCTCCGCGCGCACGGCCCGGTCGCCCCGACCCGGCTCGGCAACTGGGTCACGACCGGGCACGCCGTGACGAGCGAGGCCCTGCGGGACCGCCGGCTCGGCGTCCGGGCCCTGGGCATGCCCGACCGCACCGAGGGCATCGACCTGTCGTTCCTCGAGCGCGACCCGCCGGACCACACCCGGCTGCGCCGGCTCGCGGCCCCCGCGTTCACCCCGCGGCGGATGGCCGCCTACCGCACCCGGATCGAGCAGCTCACCCACCGCCTCGTCGACGACGCCGCGACCGGAGGCACGTTCGACCTCGTGGCCGCGCTGGCGGCGCCGCTGCCGATCGCCGTGATCACCGACCTGCTGGGCGTCCCGGACGCCGACAGCGCGCGGTTCGCCCGCTACGGGACGACGATCGGCAGCGCGCTCGACGGCATCCGGTCGCTGCGCCACGCCCGGGACCTCATGACCGCCCAGCAGGCGCTCACCACGCTGCTCGGCGACCTCGTCGTCCGGCGCCGCACCGACCCGGGCGACGACGTCATCAGCCACCTCGTCGCGCACGAGGGCGACGGCATCGAGGCCGCCGAGCTGCTGCCGCTCGTCCAGCTCCTCCTCGTCGCCGGGTTCGAGACGACCGTGAACCTCGTCGGCAACGCCGTCCACGCCCTGCTCGCCGACCGCGACCAGTGGGAGCTGCTGCGCGCCGACCCGGGCCTGGCCGCGGCCGCCGTCGAGGAGACGCTCCGGCAGGACCCGCCCGTGCAACGGACCGCCCGGGTCGCGCACGCCCCGCTCGACCTCGGCGGCGTCCCGGTCCGGCGCGGCCAGTGGGTCGTCGCCCTCATCGGCGCGGCGAACCGCGACCCCGCGGTGCACCCGGACGCGGCCCGGTTCGACCTGCTCCGGACGCCCGCCGTCGAGCACCTCGCCTTCTCGGCGGGAATCCACTACTGCGTCGGGGCGCCGCTCGCCCGGCTCGAGGGCGAGGTCGCCCTCGCGACGCTCGCCGCCCGGCTCGACCTCGAACCGGCCGGCCGGCCCGTCCGCCGCCCGGGGACGACGATCCGCGGGATGCTCCGCCTCCCGGTGCGGGTGCGGGTGCGGCGCGGCTGAGGGGCCGCGGCCGAGAAGCACGCCCGACGACCGAACCCGGGGGACGACCCCCGGGGGCTCAGTCCTCCGGGCCGTCGCCCGGACCGCTGCGCCGCCCGGCCCCGACGCTCTGGCGCACCTGGGCACCGAGCGCCGCCGCCCGCCGTCCGGCCTCGTCGGCCGCGACGTCGGCGCTGCGGGCGATCCCGCCCAGCACCTCGACCCCGGTCCGTGGGAACCAGCGGGCCCGCCGCCGGGCTCCCTTGGGCACCGTGAGGGCGACGCCGTCGGCGACCGTGCGGACGTCCTCGCCCATCTCGTCGGGGTCGCGGCCCGGCGCACCGGGCGGCATGTAGCGGGCCGACTCGACGTCGTCGACGAGCCGGCCGAGCGCCCCGCGCTCGCTGCCGCCGAGGGTGTGGTCGTCGGCGAGCCGGCGCTGCAGGGCGCGCGGCGTCCACGACGAGGCCCACCGGACACCGAGGTCGGCGAGCCGCTCGCGCAGCTCCTCCCACGCGGCCTCCGCGCGTGCGGACGCCGTCACCGCCCGCCGCCAGCGCCGCCGCCGGACGACGGTCGCCGCGAGCAGCGGGACGAGCCCGAGCAGCCCGAGGAGCAGGACGGCGAGGACGACGCGCCACGGGATCGCGGCGAGGACCCGCTCGAGCAGCGGCGTCTGCTCCACCGGGCCGAGGTTCTCGTCCGGGGCGCCGGTGCGCTGCTGCGCGGACGACGCGCTGCTCGACGGCTCCGAGGTCTGCGTCTGCGTCTGCGTCGGCGACTCCTCGGGCTCCTGGACCCCCGTCGTGTAGCCGGGGACCTGGGCGACCCGGCCGGCCGGGGTCGGCTCGAACCGCACCCAGCCGACGCCGTCGAAGTAGAGCTCGGGCCACGCGTGCGCGTCCCGCAGGCTGACGGTGTAGGTGCCGTCCGCGCCCTTGCTCCCGGGCAGGAAGCCGACCGCGACCCGCGCCGGGATGTTCAGCGCCCGGGCCATGACGGCCATCGCCGACGCGAAGTGCACGCAGTACCCGCGCTTGACGCGCAGGAACTGCACGAGCACGTCCTGGCTGCCGTCGTTCGAGCCGGTGCCGACCGGTGCGTTCGTGTCGTACCGGAAGCCGCCGTCCCGGAAGTACTTCTGCAGCGCCGTCGCCTGCTCGTAGTCCGAGCCGTTGCCGGCGACCTGCTTCGCGGTGTCGCGGAGCGTGGCGGGGAAGTCGGCCGGGAGCTTGGTGTACTCGTCGCTGATGCTCTGCGGCGGCAGGCCCGCGGCCTGGAGCTGCTCGGCCGTCGGCTGCACGTCGTAGTAGTAGGCCTCGTACTGCTTGTTGCGGGTGTCCGTGCCGCTGCCGACGACGTTGAGGGTCGAGGCGTCCCAGAGCCAGTCGCCCTCGATGTCGACCTTGTACGCCGGGTAGGGCAGCGGGAGGAAGTTCTGCTTGTAGTCGTTGACCGTCACCGACATCTGGAGCCGCTCGGTGGCGACCGCCGGGGTGAGGCCGGGCGGCGTGCCCATCTGGGTCTGGACCGTGTTGTCCCGCGGGATCTTGCGGTCCGTCGGCGGCTCCCACTTGTCGCCGCGGTACTGGGTGTCGGCGACGATCCGCAGCGGCTCGGGCTGCTGGTCCCCGGAGAGCTTGTACGTCATCACGGTGATGTCCGCGCGGTCGTTGAGGTCCTCGCGGAGGGTGAGGATCGGGTTGACGACGGCGATCTGCCGGTTGCCCTTGCCGTCGCCCGAGCCCGAGCCGTTGCCGAGGATCTGCTCCCCGAGCCCGGGCACGAGCGGCGGTACGAGGACCGCCACGGCGAGCGCCCCGACCCCGATCCGGCGGGCGCCGCTCAGCGGGCCGCCGGCCATGGTCCGGCCCTCGCCGTCCGGCCCGAGGTTGCCCAGGACCCGGCCCCAGCCCCGGATCCGGTCGGTCGCGTCCGCGGCGATGAGGAGCAGGTAGCCGAGCCCGCCGAGGACGAACCAGACCCACGAGACGCCGTCCGGCAGCACCGCCGCCGGGACGCAGTACACGGCGAGCAGCGGCAGGCCCGCGACCGCGGGGCGGCGCAGCGAGACGGCGAGGACGTCGACGACGAGCCCGACGAGGCCGACACCGCCGGCGACGAGCAGGATGAGGCCGCGGGCCGGTTCGACCGGCGGGCCGTCCTGCTCGGTGATCTCGACCCCGGCCCGGACCAGCTCGGCGAGCGCGCGCCACGCCTCCGGCCCGGGGAGCACGCCCCACAGGGCCGCGTTGCGGGCGAACAGCGCCGTCACCGCGAGCGCGAAGGCCGCGAGCTGGGCGAGCAGGACGACGAGCCAGGAGCGGGTCACCTGACGGACGGCGGCGCCGACACCGGCGACGACGGCCACGAGCACGAAGACCGCGACGAGCCAGGCCTTGCCGCGCACGAGCGGGCTCAGCGTGAGCGCCGCGAGCATCGTCGCGAGGACCGACGCGAGGGTGAGCCGGGCCTGGGTCGTCGAGCTCATCGGGATCCTCCTGCGCCGGGGAGCGGGGCGGGCACGGGCGCGAGCCGGAACTCGGTGCCGGGGCGGGCGTCGGCGACCCGGTCCCAGGCCTGCCGCACGGTCTCCTCGGGGCCGGCCTCGGTGACGACCCAGCCGCCGGAGCGCAGCACGGCCGCCGCGCGGCGCCGGTTCTCGTCGGCCTCGCCGCTCGCGCGGTCGGGCGCGGGGCCCCAGGCCGTCGTCCGGAGCAGGATCGCGATCCCGCGGCCGGTCCGGCGGCCCATCATGGCCAGGGCCGTGGCCTCCTCCTCGCCGCACTCGCCGAGCACGGCGACGACGAGCCCGTCGCCCCCGGTGCGGGCCATCGCGGTCACCGCGCCGTTGAGGTCGGGGGCGTCGCCGAGGTCGACGACGGCGAGCTCGTCGAGGAGCTGGCCGGCGCCGTCCCCGCTGTAGGGGCCGGTCCAGCCGGCGGGCCGCTCGTCGACGACGAGCCGGACGCCGTAGCGCTGCCCGGCGAGGTGCACCGCGACGGACGCCGCGGCGCTCACCGCCCACTCGAAGGACGACGCCGGGCCCTCGCCGCGGTGCGCCTGCGGCCGGACGTCGAGCAGGACGGTCGCGCGCATCTGCCGCGGCTGCTCGTCGCGGCGGACCATGAGCTCGCCGCGGCGGGCCGTCGAGCGCCAGTGCACCCGGCGCAGGTCGTCGCCGTAGCGGTACTCCCGGGTCGCGATGTCGTCCTCGCCGCTCGCGGCGGCGCTGCGGGCCAGCGACTCCCCGCTGCCGGACCACTGCCCGCCGGCGGTCACGGGGGACAGCGGCCAGGTCCGCGGGACGACGACGAGCGGGTCGGTCGCGGTGAACGAGCGGGTCAGCTCGCACATCCCGAACGGGTCGGTGAGGCGCAGCCGGAGCGGGCCGACGCTGTAGCGGCCGCGGACCTCCGAGCGCAGCGAGTACGTCACCGCGGCCCGGCGCCCGCCGGGCAGCCGGGCGAGGACGAACCGTGGCGACGGCCCGAGCGAGTAGGGGACGCGGTCCTCGGCGAGCAGGACGCGGGTCGCGAGCCGGGTGAGGTTCTCCAGCTCCAGGCGCACCCGGGCGGTCGTGCCGGCGACGACCCGCTGCGGGGTGATCGTCCGGGTCAGGGCGAGCCGGTACCGCGACCGGCCGAGCACGATCGCGCAGCCGAGCGGCAGGGCGGCGAGCAGGACGGCGACCCGCAGGAGGTCCTGCTGGCCGAGGACGACCGCGCAGACCGCGGCCGCGCCGCCCGCCGCGAGGAAGGACCTGCCGCGGGTCGTGAGCCCGGACAGCGCCGGGCGCAGCCAGGAGCGCAGGTCGGTCATCGACGTCCCCCGGGTGCGCTGGTCGGTGCACTCATCGTCGACACGGTGCCATCCCTTCCTGTGAGCCCGTCGGCCGGCCGGGCGTCACGCGGTCGCGCGCGACCTCGGGATGGCGACGTGCGCGAGCAGGCCCGAGAGGACCTCCTCGGGAGAGCGCCGGGCGAGCTGGGCGTCCGCGCTCGGCAGCAGCCGGTGCGCGAGGACGGGGTGCACGAGCTCCTGGACGTCGTCCGGCAGGACGTGCTGACGGCCCTCCATCGCGGCGTGCGCCTTCGCGGCCCGCAGCAGGTGCAGGGCCGAGCGCGGCGAGGCGCCGAGGCGCAGGTCCGCGGTGGACCGGGTCGCCCGGACGAGCGAGACGACGTACTCCTTGACGGCGTCCGAGGCGTAGACCGCCCGGGCCGTCGCGATGAGCCGGCGGACCAGCTCGGCGTCCGCGACCGGGGCGAGCGCCGACAGCGGGTCGTGCTCGCCGTGCCGCTCGAGCATGTCGACCTCGGCGGCGGCCGACGGGTAGCCCATCGACAGCCGGGCCATGAAGCGGTCGCGCTGCGCCTCGGGGAGGGGGTAGGTGCCCTCCATCTCGACGGGGTTCTGGGTCGCCATGACGATGAACGGCGGCTGGAGCCGGTACGTCGTGCCGTCGACGGTGACCTGCCGCTCCTCCATGCACTCCAGGAGGGCGGACTGGGTCTTCGGCGAGGCCCGGTTGATCTCGTCCCCGACGACGACGTTCGCGAAGACGGCGCCCGGCTTGAACTCGAAGTCCTGCCGCTCCTGGTTGTAGATGCTCACGCCGGTGACGTCGCTCGGCAGCAGGTCGGGCGTGAACTGGATGCGGCGCACCGAGCAGCCGACGGCCCGCGCCAGCGACTTGGCGAGCATCGTCTTGCCGACGCCCGGGACGTCCTCGAGGAGCAGGTGCCCCTCGGCGAGCAGGACGGTCACCGACAGGCGGACGACGTCGGGCTTGCCCTCGACGACGGTCTCCACGGCGGCGCGGATGGCACCGGTCGCGCGGACGAGGTCGTCGAGCGACATGGGGGCAGGTGTGCTCACACCGTCTCCTTCTGCTTCGTGCCCAGCGGCGTGACCCACAGTCTCTCAGGTGGCAGCCCGGCGTCATCCCTGACAACGGCGCGACCGCGGCGTTCGTTCACGGGCGGCTCCGCCGGGCGTGGAGTCCGGGCAGAGGACGCCCGTCCCGGCCACCGGGTTGCGTCGATCCGTCGTCGATCCTCCCCGATCTTCTCCGATCCCGACGAATCGGCCCGGGCACGCGCCGCCCCCGGAGCCCCCCACTTCGCCCCACGAACCGGCCGGGGAGCCCCCACCGGGCCCCCGACGGGCCCGCCGGCGTCCCGGTTCGCCCAGATCGCCCCGCCCTGGCATGGGCCGGACGGCTGACACCCCCCACCTGCGCACCACCCCTCTGACCTGCGCGGATGCCGCCCGCAGATCCAGATCGGGGGCGTTTCATCGTTGACCGTGGGGGAAAGTGGAGTACTGTGGGGGGCGTTGGAGCGGAATGGCTCGTCCAGCGATCGAAGGCCACGGTCGCCGGCGGGACCGGAGGGAGGCGGCCGTGTTCCTCGGCACGCACACCCCCCGGCTCGACGAGAAAGGGCGGCTGATCCTTCCGGCGAAGTTCCGCGAGCAGCTCGAGCGCGGCGTCGTGGTGACGAGGGGGCAGGAACGCTGCCTCTACGTCTTCCCGGTCGCCGAGTTCGAACGGCTCGCAGGGCAGCTCAGGCAGGCACCGGTGACGAGCAAGCAGGCGCGCGACTACCTGCGGGTCTTCCTCTCCGGGGCCAGCGACGAGCAGCTCGACCGGCAGGGGCGGGTCACCATCCCGCCGCTCCTGCGCAGCTATGCGGGTCTGGAGCGCGACTGCGCCGTCATCGGTGCCGGTGAGCGGGTCGAGATCTGGGACCTCCAGGCCTGGGAGACCTACCTGTCCGCATCCGAGGAGGCGTTCGCCGAGCAGACCGACGAGGTGGTCCCCGGCCTGTTCTGACCACCCGGCACCACGGCACGACCCGCACGACCCGACTGATCCGGCCGCGAGGTCTCCAGCCGCCCGTGACGTCCTGACTCACCTTCCCCGGTGTCAGGCCGTCAGGGCGGGCGGATGGGGACCTGGCGGCCGGGCCGTACCCGGGCAGCCCTCCGGCGATGTTCCGCGACACGCCGGCGGGGACGACGAGCAGGTCGTCGAGCAGGACGACGAGCACGACGAGGCGCAGCACGACGAGGTCCCGGTCCACCGGGGGAGGAAAGGGTCGAGATGACGGGCAGCGGGGGTGACGCGCGCGACCGGCACGTGCCGGTGCTGCGCGACCGCTGCGTCGCCCTGCTCGCCCCGGCCCTCGCCGCGCCGGGCGCCGTCGTCGTCGACGGCACGCTCGGGATGGGCGGCCACAGCGAGGCCCTCCTCGAGGCCTGCCCGCAGGCGGTGCTCGTCGGCATCGACCGCGACCCCGACGCCCTCGAGCTCGCCGGCCGGCGGCTCGCGCCGTTCGGGGAGCGGGTGCGCCTCGTGCACGCGGTCTACGACGAGATGCCCGCCGTCCTCGAGCGGCTCGGGCTCGGCCCGGCGCAGGGCGTGCTCCTCGACCTCGGCGTCTCCTCGCTCCAGCTCGACGAGGCGGACCGCGGCTTCGCCTACAGCGTGGACGCCCCGCTCGACATGCGGATGGACCAGACGACCGGGCCGACCGCCGCCGACGTGCTCAACACGTACGAGGTGCGCGACCTGGCCCGGGTCATCTCCCGGTACGGCGAGGAGAAGTTCGCCCGCCGGATCGCGGAGAACGTCGCCCGGGCCCGCGCCACCAGCCCGTTCACGACGAGCGCCCGGCTCGTCGAGCTCATCCGGGACAGCATCCCCGCGCCGGCCCGGCGCACGGGCGGCAACCCGGCCAAGCGCACCTTCCAGGCCCTGCGGATCGAGGTGAACCGCGAGCTGGAGGTCCTCGAGCGCGCGGTGCCGGCCGCGCTGGACTCCCTGGCCGTCTCCGGCCGGGTCGTCGTCATGGCCTACCACTCGCTCGAGGACCGCATCGTCAAGCACGCCCTCGCCGACGGGGCGCGCAGCACCACGCCGCCCGGCCTGCCGGTCGAGCTGCCCGAGCACGCGCCCGTGCTCCGGCTGCTCACCCGCGGGGCGGAGACGGCGACGGAGTCGGAGATCGCGGCCAACCCCCGCGCGGCGTCGGTGCGACTGCGCGCCGCCGAGCGGGTCAGGGCCGGCCGGGGGGGTGCGCCCGCCAGGGGGCGCACGCACACCAGAGGGGATGCAGCATGAGCCAGTCCACCGCCGTCCGGATGCCGACGCGCCACGCGCGGCCGGCGGCCCGACCGGTCCCGGCGCCGCCGCGGCTGCGGGTCGTCGCAGCACCGGCGCACACCCGGTCCCGGGCGGGCGCCGTCGTCGCGTGCGCGACGCTGCTCGTCGCCGGGCTCGTCACCCTGCTCCTGGTCCAGATGAGCCTCGAGCGCGGGGCCTACGCCCTGCAGCGCGCGCAGAGCCAGGCGCGCGTCCTCGGGGAGCAGCAGCAGGCGCTCCAGGAGGAGCTCGAGCGGCTCCAGGCCCCGCAGAACCTCGCGGCCCAGGCGAGCAGGTACGGCATGGTGCCGGCGCCGAACCCGGCGTTCCTGCGGGCCTCCGACGGCAAGGTGCTCGGCGTGCCTGCTGCTGGCGTAGCCAAGCCGTCACCTACGGTGAAGAAGCCTGCGGTGGCCACGCCGACCCCGTCGGCGAAGGGCTCGGCGGGGGCGAAGAGCGGGGCGAAGCCGGGGACGAAGCCGGCCGCCACGTCGACGGCGAAGGCCGGTGGCACCGCGGCGAAGAAGAGCACGAAGCCGGCCACGAGGTCCGGCACCGCGACGGCGAAGGCGACGAGCAAGCCCACGAACTGACGACGGGCGCCGGGAGGCGCGAATGACGGCCGCCCCGGCGGCCACACTCCAGGCCAGGAGGCGACCGGTGGCGGACGGGACACGGGGGACGGGACCGCGCGACGCGCGCGGTGCCGCGCCTGCTGCGCGGCGTACGACGACGCGCCGGCCGGCGCGTCGTCGTACG
>NZ_MWLN01000211.1 GCF_002198655.1 Kineosporia sp. A_224 | reverse complement strand
GCTCGGGCTCGTCGCCGGGCTCAGACTCGTCGTCCGGCTCGTCGTCCGGGTCGGACTCGGCGTCCGCCTCGGCGGCCGGCTCGGCGTCACCGGCCACGGCGGTCTCGTCGTCCGGCGTCTCGTCGCCCGGCTCGCTGGTGGTCACGTCCTCAGGGACGCCCGGACCCCCGGCCTCGGTTGCGTCGCGCTCCTCGGGAGCCGCAGCCTCGTCCGGGGGCAGGTCGCCAGGGGGAACGTCGTCCTCGGCCGCCATCGACGCCTCTCAGTCGTCCAGAACCAGTACCCGTGCGTGGAGCACCGGCCGCTGCGCGAGGGCGGCCCGGACGGCGCGGTGCAGGCCGTCCTCGAGGTACAGCGTCTCCCGCCACTGGACGACGTGCGCGAAGAGGTCTCCGAAGAAGGTGGAGTCCTCCGAGAGCAGCTGGGTGAGGTCGAGCGTCGTCTTCGTCGTGACGAGCTGGTCGAGCCTGACCTGCTGCGGTGCGATCTTCGCCCACTGGCGCGGCGTCGTGTACCCGTGGTCCGGGTACGGACGCGTGTCGCCCACGCCTTTGAAGATCACGTGGTCGATTCTACGGACCCGTACGCTCCCGGCACGGTTGCCATGCCCTGACCGGGCACCCGGTCGTAGGCTCGGCCCCGGTCAGGTCCTGACCGGTACGGCCCACCAGCACCCGAGCGGGGAGTCCCGAGATGTCGTCGCAGCAGCCCACCGACGTCGCCGACGTCGTCCGGACGGGGTACGCGTTCACCGGCCCGGCCCTCGAGCTGGGGGCGCTCCTCGTCGACGGCGAGCCCGTCGTCGACGCCCAGGTCCGGGTGCCGCTCGGGATGCTCAACCGGCACGGCCTCGTCGCCGGGGCCACCGGTACCGGCAAGACGAAGACCCTGCAGCTCATGGCCGAGCAGCTCTCGGCGAACGGTGTCCCGGTCTTCATGGCCGACATCAAGGGCGACCTGTCGGGGATCGGCCAGCCCGGCCAGCCGAACGAGAAGCTCACGGCCCGGACGGCGTCCATCGGGCAGAACTGGGTGCCGACCGGCTGCCCGGTCGAGTACCTGAGCCTCGGCGGCCAGGGCAGCGGCGTCCCGGTGCGGGCGACGATCACGTCGTTCGGGCCGACCCTGCTCGCGAAGGTGCTCGACCTCAACGAGACCCAGACGTCGAGCCTCTCGCTCGTCTTCCACTTCGCGGACGAGGCGGGCCTGGCCCTGCTCGACCTCAAGGACCTGCGCGCCGTCATCCAGTTCCTCATCTCGGACGAGGGCCAGGACGAGCTCGAGGGTCTCGGCGGGCTGTCGAAGGCGACCGCGGGCGTCATCCTCCGCGAGCTCATCGCCTTCGCCGACGCCGGTGCTGACGTCTTCTTCGGCGAGCCCGAGTTCGACACCCGGGACCTGCTGCGGACGGCGCCCGACGGCCGGGGCGTCGTCACCTGCCTCGAGCTGCCGTCGGTGCAGGACAAGCCGGCGCTGTTCTCGACGTTCCTGCTGTGGATGCTCGCCGACCTCTTCGAGGACCTGCCCGAGGCCGGTGACCTCGACAAGCCCAAGCTCGTCTTCTTCTTCGACGAGGCGCACCTGCTCTTCCGGGACGCGAGCAAGGCGTTCACCGAGCGGATCACCCAGACCGTGCGGCTCATCCGGTCCAAGGGGGTCGGGGTCTTCTTCGTGACGCAGTCCCCGAAGGACGTCGACGGCGACGTCCTCGCCCAGCTCGGCAACCGGGTGCAGCACGCGCTGCGGGCCTACACCCCGGAGGACGCCAAGGCGCTCAAGGCGGCGGTCTCGACCTTCCCGAAGTCGTCGTACGACCTCGAGGAGCTGCTGACGAACCTCGGCATCGGCGAGGCGGTCATCACGGTGCTGTCCGAGCGCGGCGCCCCGACCCCGGTCGCCTGGACCAGGCTGCGGGCCCCGCAGTCCCTCATGGCGCCGGCCCCGGCGGAGGCGCTGGCCGCCGCGGTCGCGGCGTCCCCGGTGCAGTCGAAGTACGGGACGGCCCTCGACCGGGAGTCGGCGTACGAGAAGCTGCGTGCCAAGCTCGCCCCGCCGCCGTCGATCGAGAAGACCGAGGGAGCGGCCGCCCGACCCGTGCCCGCCCCGGCGCCGGCCCCGCGCCAGGAGCGGGAGGCCCCGCGCCGGCCGGCGCCGGAGGAGGCCGGCATCGTCGAGAAGGCCGTGAAGTCCTCGGCGTTCAAGAGCTTCCTCCGCTCGGCCGGGACGGTCCTCGGGCGCGAGATCACCCGGAGCATCCTCGGGACGGCGAAGCGCCGCCGCTGACCGGCGGCACCACCGAGCGGGCCGTCGTCCGCCGTACCGCTGACCCTGCCGCCGCCGCCCGCGCCCTCCACGGGCGGCGGCAGGTCAGAGGGTGCCGGGCCTGGCACGGTCAGCTCCCGGGCGCCGGGTCGACGACCGGCGGGACGCGGACGTCCTCGGCGTGCGGCACGACGGCCGTCGCGGCGGGGGCGAGCGTGAACGTCATGGTCGGGCGGAAGGTCGGCGCGAGCGTGATGGTCGGGTCGATCGCGGCGTCCGAGCCGGGGGCGCCCGGTTCCGGGGCGTCGGTCGGCCCGTCGGTCGGACCGTCCGTGGTGCCGTCGGTCGGGGTGTCGGTCGTGGCACCCCCGCCCGGCGAGGAGCCGGAGCCGGCGCCGGCGGAACCGGCCGAGCCGCCCTTGGAGCCGGCCTTGGACCCCGCCTTCGGGGCCTTCGCCGCCGGGCCGGTCGGGGCCGCCGAGGGGGAGGCGCCGACCTGGGCGGCCGAGGCGCCGTCCGACGGCGTGCTGGGCGACGCGGCCCCCGGCACGACCGGGGCGGCCGGCGCGGGGCCTCCGGTGAGCACCCCGACGAGGGCGCCGACGAACACCGCGACGAAGGCGGCGACGACGAAGGCCGCGGCCCACAGCGGCACCCGGCGGGTCTCGCCCGAGGAGCCGATGTGCCGGGCGGCCGGGGCGCCGACCTCGAAGGCGCCGGACTCGCCGAAGAGCGGGTTCGACGGCAGCGGGGCGCTGCCCTGGGCGGCGGCGTGGCGGATCACGGACGGGTGCAGGGTCGTCGGCGTCATGGTGGCCTCCTCGTCGGGCCCGCTGTTCGGGCTCTCAGGGGGGAGACGGGGGAGGGGCCGCGTGATTACACCCCGGCCCAAACTTTTTTCGAGGCGGCCTCGGGGTCCCCCGAACGGGGGTGTAATGATCCGGGTCGTCGGCCGTCGTCCCGGTGTGGAGACAGCACCGACTCGGGGAGGTCAGGCATGGTGGATCGTGCGGGCAGCGGCGGCAGGCCGCTCGCCGACGACCCCGCCGGCGTGCCCGACGCCGACCTCGCCCGTGCCTGGGCCGCCGGGGACCCGCTCGCGTTCGGCGAGGCCTACCGCCGGTTCGCCACCCCTCTTTTCGGGACCGCGGTCGGGCTGCTCGGCGACCGCACCGTGGCCGCGGACGTCGTCCACGACACCTTCGTGCGCGCCGCGCCGCGGGTCGCGGGCCTGCGCGAGCCCGACCGGCTGCGGGCCTGGCTCTTCGCGATCCTGCGCAACGAGGCGGCGTCCGTGCACCGGGCCCGACGGCACGACGGCGGCTCCCTGGACGACGACGCGGGCGGCGAGGTGACGGGCCGGCTCGCGGACGACGCCGCGCCCGCGGACGTCGAGGCGTCCCGGGGCGAGCTCGCCGACCTCGTCTGGACGGCGGCCGACGGGCTCCAGGAGCGCGACCGCGAGGTGCTCGAGCTCAACGTGCGCGGCGGTCTCGACACCGCCGACCTGGCCGCCGCGCTCGGCGTGACGCCGGGGCACGCCGCCGTCCTGCTCTCCCGGATGCGCGACCGGCTCGAGCGCTGCATGGGTGCGCTGCTCCTGGCGCGGCTCGGCCGGCGGGACTGCGACGCGCTCGACCGGCTCCTCGAGAGCTGGGACGGGAGGTTCTCGCTCGACGTCCGCTCGAAGGTGTCGCGGCACGTCGAGGGCTGCCCGCGCTGCGGCCAGCAGCGGGCCCGGCTCGTGACGATGGAGCGGCTCGCGCCGGCGCTGCTGCCGCCCGCCGTCCTGCTGCCCGTCGACCTGCACGAACGGCTCGTGGCGAGCATCGGCCCGGGCGGGGCGCCCGCCCCGGCGTGGGGTGCCACCGGCCCGGCCGGGCCGGACGTCGACCTCGACACCTGGTCCTGGCAGGCCGACGGGTTCCCCGAGCAGGTGGCCGAGCCGGTGCGCCGCGTCGTCGCCGGTCCGCCGGCCGGCCCGGTCGCGGCCGCCGGGGGTGCCGCTGTGCTGCTCGCCGCCGGGCCGCCGTCCCCCGGGACCGCCCCGGCCGGGGCGCACCGCAGCCGGGGCCGGACCCGGCCGTTCGCCGTCGCCGCCGCCGTGGTGCTGCTCGCCCTGGGCGGTGCCGGCGCGTTCACCGTGCTGCGGCCGGAGCCGGAGTCGGTCCAGGTGGTGGCGACGTCCCCGAGCGGCTCGACGTCCTCCGGGGCGGTCGCCGGCGTGACGACCCCGGTGGACGGCGTCACGCCGTCCGGTGGGACGACGACGGCCCCGGCGACGTCCGGCGGCCGGACGACCACGACGACGCCGCCGACCACCCGGACGACCACGACCTCGGTGACCACGACGACGGACCCGGTGACGTCGTCCGACCCGGTCACCTCGACCTCCACGACCACGACGACGACCACGACGACGACGACCACGTCGAGCCCGCCTGCCCCGGAGGGGCCGGTGATCCAGCGGGTGTCGGCCTCACCGGGGTCGGTGTTCCTGCCCGCACCCGTCGGCGCGGCGGGGTGCACGCCGACGACCACGACGATCGTCGTCCTCGTCAAGGCGTCCGGGAAGGTCTCCGGGACGGCGTCCTGGTCGCCCGACGGCGGCAAGACGTCGCAGCGGGTGCGGCTGAGCCGGGACGGCAACGTCCTCACGGGCTCGATCGGCGAGTGGTCGGTCGCCGGGACGGACGTCGTCCAGGTCGTCGTCCAGGACGAGTACGGCAAGGACTCGGGCAAGACCGCGGTCACCGTGCAGCGGTGCACCCGGGGCTGAGCCCGGCTGATCGGCCCTCCGGTAACCCGGACGAGGCACCCCTCCACGTTGGGTAGACTCGCCGACGGAGGATTCGCCTAGTGGCCTAGGGCGCACGATTGGAAATCGTGTTGGTGTAAAAGCCTCAGGGGTTCAAATCCCCTATCCTCCGCGGCCCTGACCAGGGCCGATGCCGCAGAGTGACCGACGGTCACGGGGCATCGGCCCTGGTCGGTCTCAGTTTTGGTCTCATTCGCCGGCTCGAAGCGCGAAGTCGAACACCTGTCGATGGTCGTTCTCGCCACGGCTGTGCATCAAAGCCCTGGGCTCTGCACTGTTCGGGGAAATGATCTTGAACTGTTGCCGAATGGGCCGGAGCCTTGCTCGGCACGCTTCGATCGCGGTGCGCTCTTCGTCCTTCATCTCCCGCCAGGTGCCCGTGACAAGTACCGCGTCTCCAGTGCGCAGTGCGAAGGCTGCCAACGGAATCGCTCGCTGTAGCTGGATCACTCGACCGGTCGGCCGCATGAGAGACACCGTGATGTACGAGACCTGCCCTGCTCTCGGCGCCGGCAGCCATCCGACCTTTCTGGTGACGTTCGGTTGGTCCAGGGCCGGGCGGATGTCATCGGCGGTCGTGAAGATCGAGTACCCGACCGTGAGTGTGTCGCCGAGCGGAGATGGGCGCTCCCAGCGGTCCACAACGCGATCGCCGGTGCGGTCGATGAACTCCTGTACGGCGTCGGGAGTCGGCTCTCGTTCGACCCATGCGTACCGCCAGACACCTGACTTGTGCAGGCTGGCCTTGAGATACGACCCAGTCGTGCGCTCGTACACGTAGACGTCGCCGAGGGGCGCGACCCGAATCCCCCAGATCGCCGACCGGTGCGTCGGTCCGCCCCACGCAACCCGCAACTGTCCACCGGGCGATCCGAGACGGATCACCTCCGCCGGTTCGTCGCCGGTCTGTAGCGCGAGAACGGGTTCCGTCACCAGGACAGGGTGGCGCGCCGTGCGTCCCAGCCAAAACAGTTTCTCGACATGACGACGGATCAGTCCCACAGCAGTCCGCCCACCTGAGCTGGGCGTGGCAGGGCACGCTGGGCCATCCGCTGGAAGCCGGCACTCAACGCCTTCGCCATCACCTACGCCGGCCGCCTCGAACCGAGCACCACCAACTGACCGAGCGAGAGTCAGTTACACCG
>NZ_MWLN01000210.1 GCF_002198655.1 Kineosporia sp. A_224 | reverse complement strand
GGCAGTGCCCGGGCGGTGGCCGCGGGCGACCCGCGACCGGACCCGACGGCCCTGCTCGCGGGGATGCACCTGGTCAACTACCAGCCCGCGACGGACGCCTGGCCGGGGCTGTGGACGAACTGGCGCCCCGACCTGCTCGACCGCGACCTCGCGGCGGTCGCGGCCCTCGGCGGCAACACCGTGCGGGTGAGCGTCATCCCCGACACGTTCGGCTGGCCGGCGCCGAAGCCGGTCATGACGGCCCGGCTCGCGCAGTACGTCGACCTCGCCGCGAAGCACGGCCTGCGGGTCCAGCTGACCCTCTTCGACTGGTTCGGCCGCACCGACCAGGTCGCGCAGAGCACCACCTGGGTCCGGGCCGTCACGGCGCCGTACCGCGGCGACTCCCGGGTCGCCTTCGTCGAGCTGCTCAACGAGGTCGACCCCGGCGACGCGCGGACGACGGCCTTCCTGCAGGCCCTGCTGCCCGTCGTCCGGACGGCGCTGCCCGGGGTGCCGAGGACCGTCTCGGTGAGCTCGACCGCCGGGCCGGACGCCCTGCGCCGGCTCGTCACCGCCCTGCCCGGGCTGCTCGACGTCGCGGACATCCACTACTACGGCGAGGCGTCGAGCGCGTACGCCTGGCTCGGCCGGGCGAAGGCCGCGGCGGGCGGCCTGCCGCTGCTCGTCGGCGAGGCCGGGCACTCGATGCGCTACCCGACGGACACCGCCCGCGGGCGCGCCCACCACGAGGCGCTCCAGGCGGTCTGGTTCGACGCCGTCCTGCGGGCCGGGCGCGACCGCGGCGTCCCGATCGGGGTGTGGATGCTCACCGACCTCGCGCCGACGGCGATCCCCGGGCACGCCGAGCGCGAGGCTCCGCAGGAGTACACGTTCGGGCTGCGCCGCCTCGACGGGACGCTGCGGCCCGCGGCCGGGGTGGTCCGCGCGTGGTGGAGCGGGAAGCCGCCGGCCGGGCTCACCGACACCTTCTCCCGGTCCTCGACGGACGGGCTGCCTCCCGGCTGGCGGATCGACCGCCCGGCGGCGGCGACGTACGGCCGCGACGCCGCCGTCGGTGCCGCGGCGGCGGGCAGCGCGCGGGTCTCGGGGGCGTCCGGGGACGCGCTCGCGGTGCCGAACCTGTTCCGGCTCGTGCCGGTCGACGTCCGGGCCGGGAGCCGGGTGCGGGCGACGGCGAAGGTCCGGTTGCCCGGCAGCGGTGCCGTGTCCGTGGCGCTCGGCTGGCACGACGCGTCGGGCGCGTTCCTCGGCGGGCCGCAGTCGGCGACGGCGCGGCGGGGGACGGCGTGGACGACGCTGTCGGTGACCGGCACCGCGCCGAAGGGGGCCCGGACCGTCGTCGTCTACCTCAAGGCCTCGGGCGTGGCGGGCTCGGTGTGGTTCGACGACGTGACCGTCCTGCCCGTCGCCTGAGGCGGGACCCGCGCAGGGTCAGCAGTCGCAGGCGATCGTCACGCGGAGCCGGGTGTCCTCGCGCTCCTCGTGCCACTCCACGTCGCGGCCGCAGCCCGGGCAGGCGGCGACGAAGACGACGACGTCCGGTGCGGGGACGCCACGCAGCCGGGCGCGCGCGAGCGCGACCCGGGCGCTCTCGGTCCGGCCCGCGGGCAGCGGGACGAGTGGGACGCCGGGCAGCAGGGCGGCAGGTCCCGGACCGGCGACCGGTGGCGCGTCCGTGCTCGACATGACCTCGTCCCTCCGCCGGTGCCCGGGTGGCGCCGTCACCGGACCATCGACCCCCGCGCGGGGCGGCTTGAGGGACCGGTCCCTACGCTGGCCCCCGTGGAGACACGTGCGCTCGGCCGGACGGGCCGACAGGTAGGGGTCGTCGGGCTCGGCTGCTGGCAGCTGGGGGCGGACTGGGGCCAGGTCGAGGAGAAGGACGCGGTCGCCGTCCTCGAGGCCGCGGTGGAGTCCGGGGTGACCTTCCTCGACACCGCCGACGTCTACGGCGACGGTCGCAGCGAGACGCTCATCGGCGCCTTCCTCCGGGAGCGCCCCGACGTCGCGGCGCGGGTCACCGTGGCGACGAAGATGGGCCGGCGGGCGAACCCGCACGTGCCCGCCGAGTACTCGACGGCGAACTTCCGGGCGTGGGCCGACCGCAGCCGGGCGAACCTCGGCGTCGACACCCTCGACCTCGTCCAGCTGCACTGCCCGCCGACGCCGGTCTACTCCTCGGACGCGGTCTACGACGCGCTCGACGCCCTCGTCGCCGACGGCACCCTCGCCGCGTACGGCGTCTCCGTCGAGACGTGCGACGAGGCGCTCACCGCGATCGCCCGGCCGAACGTCGCGACGGTCCAGATCATCCTCAACGCGTTCCGGCTCAAGCCGCTCGAGCGGGTGCTGCCGGCGGCGCGGGCGGCCGGGGTCGGGATCATCGCCCGGGTCCCGCTCGCCAGCGGGCTGCTCTCCGGCAAGTACGACGAGACGACGACGTTCGGTGCCGACGACCACCGCACGTACAACCGGCACGGCGAGGCGTTCGACGTCGGCGAGACGTTCAGCGGCGTCCCGTTCGACGTCGGCGTCGCCGCGGCCCGCGAGGTCGCGGCGCTCGCCCCGCCCGGCGCCACGACCGCCGCCTTCGCGCTGCGCTGGATCGTCGACCAGCCCGGCGTCAGCGTCGTCATCCCCGGCGCCCGCAACGCCGAGCAGGCCCGGGGCAACGCGGCCGCGGCCGGCCTGGCGCCGCTCGACGCGGCCGCGCTGGACGCCGTCCGCGGGATCTACGACGCGCGGGTCCGCAGCCACGTCCACGACAGGTGGTGAGTCCGGGGGTGACCGGCGCCGTCCGCCCCGGCCCGTAGGATCGACGGGCGCACCGAACGAGAACCCTCCGGAAGGACCACCGTGCTCCGCACCCATGAGGCCGGCACCCTGCGTGCCGACCACGTCGGCCAGACCGTCACCCTCGCCGGCTGGGTGTCCCGGCGCCGGGACCACGGCGGCGTCGCCTTCCTCGACCTGCGGGACGCCTCGGGCGTCGCCCAGGTCGTCGTCCGGGACGAGACCGTCGCCCACGGCCTGCGCAACGAGTACTGCCTGCGGGTCACCGGCGAGGTGTCGGCCCGTCCCGAGGGGAACGAGAACGAGAACCTGCCCACCGGGGCGGTCGAGGTCGTCGCGAAGGACGTCGAGGTCCTCAACGAGGCCGCGCCGCTGCCGTTCCAGATCGACGAGCACGTCGAGGTCGGCGAGGAGGCGCGGCTGCGCTACCGCTACCTCGACCTGCGTCGCCCGGCGCCCGGCGCGGCGCTGCGGCTGCGCAGCAAGGTCAACGCGGCGGCCCGCGAGGTGCTCGCCCGGCACGACTTCGTCGAGATCGAGACCCCGACGCTGACCCGGTCGACGCCCGAGGGCGCCCGCGACTTCGTCGTGCCGGCCCGGCTCGCGCCGGGCTCCTGGTACGCCCTGCCGCAGAGCCCGCAGCTGTTCAAGCAGCTGCTCATGGTCGCCGGGATGGAGCGGTACTACCAGATCGCCCGCTGCTACCGGGACGAGGACTTCCGCGCCGACCGGCAGCCGGAGTTCACCCAGCTCGACATCGAGATGTCGTTCGTCGAGGAGGACGACGTCATCGCCCTCGCCGAGGACGTCCTCGCGGCGCTCTGGAAGCTCATCGGCCACGAGGTCACGCTGCCGCTGCCCCGGATGACCTACGCCGACGCGATGCGTCGCTACGGCAGCGACAAGCCCGACCTGCGCTTCGGCCTCGAGCTCGTCGAGTGCACGGAGTACTTCTCCGGCACCGGGTTCCGGGTCTTCCAGGCGCCCTACGTCGGCGCCGTCGTCATGCCGGGCGGGGCGTCCCAGCCGCGCAAGACCCTCGACGCGTGGCAGGACTGGGCCAAGCAGCGCGGTGCGCGCGGTCTCGCCTACGTCCTCGTCGGCGATGACGGCGAGCTCGGCGGCCCGGTCGCCAAGAACCTCTCGGACGACGAGCGCGCGGGGATCGCGGCGCACGTCGGCGCGACGCCGGGGGACTGCGTCTTCTTCGCGGCCGGCGAGGTCGCGCCGTCCCGGGCGCTGCTCGGCGCCGTCCGGCTCGAGGTCGGCCGCCGGGTCGGGATCATCGACGAGTCGGCGTGGTCGTTCCTCTGGGTCGTCGACGCGCCGCTCTTCGAGCCGAGCGCGAAGGCCGTCGAGAGCGGCGACGTCGCGGTCGGCGCGGGGGCCTGGACGGCGGTGCACCACGCGTTCACCTCGCCCAAGCCGCAGTGGCTCGACACCTTCGAGTCCGACCCCGGCAACGCGCTCGCCTACGCCTACGACATCGTCTGCAACGGCAACGAGATCGGCGGCGGGTCGATCCGTATCCACCGCAGGGACGTGCAGGAGCGGGTCTTCGCGCTCATGGGCATCACGCCCGAGAAGGCCCAGGAGAAGTTCGGCTTCCTCCTGGAGGCGTTCAAGTTCGGCGCCCCGCCGCACGGCGGCATCGCGTTCGGCTGGGACCGGATCGTCATGCTCCTCGCAGGCGCCGAGTCGATCCGCGACGTCATCGCGTTCCCGAAGTCGGGCGGCGGCTACGACCCGCTCACCGGGGCGCCCGCGCCGATCACGCCCGAGCAGCGCAAGGAGGCCGGCGTCGACGCGAAGCCGGCCGTCAAGGAGCCGAAGCCCGAGGACGCCCGCGTCTGAGGCGTCCCGGTACGACGAGGGCCCCTGCCGGTCGGCGGGGGCCCTCGTCGTACGGCGGGGGTGTCAGCCGGTGAACGGCACCCGGACCCACGACAGCGGCTCGGTGGCGTCCTCGTCGACGGTCACCCGCAGGTAGTCGGTCGCGTTGCCGGACCCGTCGACGGTGACCCGGTGCAGGTTCGGCACCGCCGGGACGCCGTAGAACGACGTCCACGTCGCCGCCAGGCCGATCGGCGAGGCCTTCGTGCCGTCCAGGGGGTTGTCGTCGGTGAAGACGTGGCTGTCGCCGTTGAGCAGGTAGACGGGCTTGCCGTACTTCAGCGACTCGGCGGCGATCGTCTGCACGACCGGTCGGAACGCGCCGAACGCGAGGTCGACCTGCGGCGTCGTCGGGTCGAACATGTCGGCCTGCATCATGAGGACGACGGCCTGGTCACCCTCGCCCCTGGCCCGCCGGAACGTCTCCTTGACCAGGGCGATCCCGGCCGCGGTCCGGGCCTTCTCCTCGGCGACCTGCTCCGGGGTGGGGGCGGTGCGGCCGGTCCACGGCAGCAGGCTGTTGTTGCTGCCGACGATGTGCACCGCGGCGAACGCGACGTCGGCCCGCTCGAACGAGACGTTCTCCGGGATCCCGGCACGCGCCTGGCTGCGGACCTTCATCGTGGCCCGGCCGAGGGTGCGTCCCGGCGCCGGGACGAAGACCTCGCGCACCTTCGCGAGCCGCTCGAGCGGGTCGTACGTCCCGTTGTTCGGCCGGTGGCAGTCGGTCCACTCGTTGTCGCCCGGGGTGTAGACGAGCGGCTTGGTGAACGCGTCGAAGTCGCTGCGGATCGTCGCGAAGTACGCGTCGCTGCACAGCGACGACCCGCTCTTGATGTCGCCGAGGTGAGCGACGAACCGGACCTCGCGGTCGGCGCCGATCTGGGCGACGTTCGCGGGGAACGCCGCGAGGGCCGCGTCGCCGTACGGGATGTCGCCGATGACGGCGAAGGTGTACGGGCCGTCGTCCGCGCTGGCGGTGGCGGCGGTCGCCACGGAACCGCAGGCGAGTGCCGCGGTGGCGAGGACGGCGCCGGCGGCGGCGCCGAGTCGGCGGGAGCGTGCGGTGCGGGCCATGGAGGCGCCCTTTCGGTCGGGGGCCGGACGCGCCGATGCTCGCGGCCTCCGGTGAACGGGGCCGACCGGTGCGACGCACGCCGGATGAACCTCCCGGGCTGCTACCGCGCGGAGTCCTCCGCGAGCCCGGCGCCGGCGGCGAACCGGGAGGACGCGAGGTGCAGCGCCATCCGGTAGCCGAGCCGCTCGTAGAGCCGGCGGGCGGCGGGGTTGTCCGCGTAGAGGTCGATGGTCACCGCGGCGGCGCCGGCGGCGAGGGCGTCCCGGGTGAGGCAGGCGGTGACGGCGGCTCCGAGGCCCTGCCCGCGGGCGGCCGTCGCGACGGCGATCGAGGCGAGCAGCGGCACCCCGGGGACGGCCTCGTAGTCGGCGCCGCAGGCGAGCAGGGCGCCGTCCGGGCCGCGCACCCCGAGCCAGCCGCGCACGGCCGGCTCACCGGGCTCGGCGCTGTGCCGCGGGCTCTCGGCGGCCAGCAGCGCGGTGATCGCGGCGTGGTCGTCGGCTCCGAGCGGGACGACCCGGTCCTCCGCGGGCACCGCGGCCGGGGCTGTCGTCGTCCACATCCAGTCCCACTCGGCGGGTGCGGACAGGCCGGGGAACGCGTCGGCGAGGGCCCGGGCCCACGGCCCGCGCTCGACGGTCACGAAGTCGGCGCCGCTGCGCCCTGCGACGTGCCGGACGACGTCCACCACCGCGCCGGTCGTGCCGGGGTCGCCGGCGGGGTCGACGACGACGAGGCCCGTGCCGTAGGCCCGCCGGTGCCGCACGAGCGCGACGACCCCGGACGCCGGGTCGTGCCAGGCGCACCCGGGCTCGGGCTGCGCGACGCCCCAGCGCAGCCAGGCGGCGACGCCGGGGCGGGGCTCAGGCCGGTGCGTCGGGCGCGGCCACGTGCCGACCGGCACCGGTGCGACCCGCGGGGGAGTCGGCGAGCCCATACGCATCCACCTCGAGGTCTTCGGGGCCTTCGCGCAGGCCGAACCGGTCGTGCAGGCGGCGCAGCGGTTCCGGTGCCCACCAGTTCCACTCGCCGAGCAGCGTCATCGTCGCGGGCACGAGGAGCATCCGCACGAGCGTGGCGTCGACGGCGACCGCCACGGCGAGCGCGACCCCGATCTGCTTGATGATGAGCAGGTCGCCGGCCACGAAGCCGGCGAAGACGACGACGATGATGAGCGCCGCCGACGTGATGATCCGGCCGGAGCGCTGCAGGCCGTTGAGCACCGCGGCGTCGTTGTCGAGGCCGAGGTCGCGGAACTCCTTGATCCGTGACAGGAGGAACACCTCGTAGTCCATCGACAGCCCGAACGCGAAGGCGAGCGCCAGCGCCGGGATCGTCGTGTCGATGCCGCCCGCGGAGGAGAAACCGAGCAGCGACTCCAGGTGACCCTCCTGGAAGACCCAGACGAGCACGCCGAAGGACGCGCCGAGCGAGACGATGTTCATGACGAGCGCCTTGAGCGGCACGAGGACCGAGCCGGTCATGAGGAAGAGCAGCACGAACGTCGCGAGGGCCACGACGCCGACGGCGTAGGGCGCGCGGGCGAGGATCCCGGCGGTGAAGTCGGCGACGTTCGCGGCCTCGCCCGTGACGTAGGAGGTGAACCCGGGGCGGACGTCGCGGACCCGCTCGACGACGGCGCGGGCGGCGTCGGACTGCGCGTCGTCCGTCGTCCGGATCCCGAGGACGGCGACGGCGTCGGCCCCCGTGCCCTGGACCCGGGCCGGGTCGACGGACGCGACGCCGGGCAGGTCGGCGACGCCGCGCTGCGCGGCCCAGGCGTCGAGGTCCGCCGCCGGGCGGCCCGGGGCGACGACGACGACCGAGGCCTCGCTCAGCGCCCCGAAGCGGGTCTCGACGGTCTCGAAGAGCACACGCTGCGCGGAGTCCGGCGGGAGCATCTTCACGCCACTGGAGACCAGCCGCATCGACAGCACCGGCACGGCGGCGACGACGAGCACGGCGGCGACGGCGAGGATGACGACGAGAGGACGGCGCTGGACCCGGCGGGCGAGCCGGGAGAAGGCGCCCTCGGCCGGGGCGACGTCACCGAGGCGGCGGGCCAGGCGGTCGAGCAGCGGGACCCGGTGCAGCACCCCGGGCCGGATGAGCCGGTCCCCGGAGACCGCGACGAGCGCGGGGACGAGCGTGAGCGCGACGAGGAGCGCGACGACGACGACGCTCACCCCGGCTGCGCCGACGGCCCGCAGGACCGACGCGTTCATGAGGAGCAGCCCGGCCAGGCTGACGGCGACGGTGATGCCGCTGAAGAGGATCGTCCGCCCCGCCGTCCCGAGGGTGTGCTCGAGGGCGCCCTCGAGGGCCGCCGCTCCGGGGCTCTCGTCAGGGCCCAGCCCGTCGCGGGCGTGCAGCCGGCGCAGCTCCTCGCGGTAGCGGCTCACGAGGAGCAGCCCGTAGTCGATGCACAGGCCCAGCCCCAGGACGCTGACGACGCTCGGCACGCTGGAGTCGAGGTCGATGACGTACGAGAAGCCGAGCAGCGTCGCCAGGCCGCCGCCGATCGAGGCGATCGCGCCGACGATCGGCAGCCCGGCGGCGAGCAGGCCGCCGAACACGAGCACCATGACGAGCAGGCTCAGCGGCAGCGCGATCGTCTCGCCCTTGCGCAGGTCGCTGCCGACCTTGCCGTTGATCTCGTCGACGAGCGTCTGGATGCCGCCGACCGTCGTCCTCGCCCCGGGCGCCGCCGCGCTGACCTGGGCGCCGAGCGCGCCGAGGCGCTGCGTGACGATGTCGAGCGTCGTCCGCTGGACGCTGCGGGTGAGGTCCGGGTCGAGGGTGACGACGACGAGGAACGCCCGCCCGTCGGTCGACAGGAGCGGGCTCGGGGTGCCGGCCGGTCCGAGGTAGGGGTCGACGACGGACTGCACGTGGTCGATCCCCGCGAGGCCCGGGCGGGCCCCGGTGACGAGGCCGCGCAGCGCCGGGTCCTGCGGGTCCGTGCCGTCGACGAGGAGCTGGAGCACGGTGCCGGTCGTGTCCGAGGCCGCGAGCAGCTCCCGGCCGGTCGTGCTCTCGCCGGGCACCTGGGGGGCGTCGCCCGCCTGGAGCCGGTCGAAGAGGGCCTCGTTGCCGAAGGCCCCGGACGCCGCACCGAACCCGGCGACGACGGCCACGAGCCACGCCACGAGGAACCAGCGGGCCTTGCGTGCGATGAGGCGTCCGAGAGCGTGCAGCACGTCGATAGCGTGGCAGGCGTGACGGACCTGTTCTCACCGGACCCCGACGACACGGACGACGACGGCGTGTCGTCGGGCGCCGTCCGGCTGCCGCTCGCCGTCCGGATGCGCCCGACGTCGGTCGGCGAGCTCGTCGGCCAGGGGCACCTGCTCGCCGCCGGGTCGCCGCTGCGCCGGCTCGCCGAGGGCGGCTCCGGGCCGGCCGGCCCGGCGTCCGTGATCCTCTGGGGGCCGCCGGGCACCGGCAAGACGACGCTCGCGCACGTCGTGTCGAAGGCGACGGGGCGGCGGTTCGTCGAGCTGTCGGCGGTGACGGCCGGGGTCAAGGACGTCCGGCGGGTCATGGAGGAGGCCCGGGACGCCCGCGACCTGCACCGCCGCGAGACGGTCCTGTTCCTCGACGAGATCCACCGCTTCACCAAGGCCCAGCAGGACGCCCTGCTGCCCGGCGTGGAGAACCGCTGGGTGGTGCTCGTCGCCGCGACGACGGAGAACCCGTCCTTCTCCGTCGTGTCGCCGCTGCTGTCCCGCTCGCTGCTGCTCACCTTGCGGCCGCTCTCGGACGACGACATCGGCGGTCTGCTCGACCGGGCCGTCGCGGACGACCGCGGGCTCGGCGGCGCCGTCACCCTCGAGGACGACGCCCGCGCGCACCTCGTGCGGATGGCCGGCGGGGACGCCCGGGCCGCGCTCACCGCGCTCGAGGCGGCCGCCGGTGCGGCGCTCGACGAGTCGGCCGCCCGGCCGGCGCCGGTCTCGCTCGCGACGACCGAGCGCGCCGTCGACCGGGCCGCGGTCCGCTACGACCGCGCGGGCGACCAGCACTACGACGTCGCGAGCGCCCTCATCAAGTCGATGCGCGGCTCGGACGTCGACGCGTCCCTGCACTACCTCGCCCGGATGCTCGAGGCAGGGGAGGACCCGCGCTTCGTCGCCCGGCGGATCATGATCGCGGCGAGCGAGGACGTCGGCATGGCCGACCCGAGCGCGCTCCAGACCGCCGTCGCGGCCGCCCAGGCGGTCGCGATGATCGGCATGCCGGAGGCGCGGATCATCCTCGCCCAGGCCGTCGTCCACCTCGCGCTCGCCCCGAAGTCGAACGCGTCGTACATGGGCATCAACGCGGCCGTCGCCGACGTCCGCGCCGGCCTCGGCGGGCCGGTCCCGCCGCACCTGCGCGACGCGCACTACGCGGGGGCGAAGAAGATCGGCCACGGCAAGGGGTACGTCTACTCGCACGACGAGCCGCTCGGGGTGGCGTCCCAGCAGTACGCCCCGGACGGCGTCGACGGCCGCGAGTACTACACCCCGACCGACCGTGGCTTCGAGCGCGAGCTGACGACGCGCCTGCAGCGGCTGCGGGACATCCTCCGGCGTCGCTGACCGAGGTGCGGCCGTTCTGCGGTTGATCGTCCGGCGACGGGCCGGACGATCAACCGCAGAACGGCGCCCGCCTGCCGCCTGTGGATGACGGGCGGCGTCCGTGGCCGGGGTTGGGCATGATCTGCGGCCGTGGTGGGGCGGGACCGGAGGTCGGCGCGGTGGCGGCACGCGGGTGCCGACGCGTGGCGTGCGCTCGCCGCCGCCCAGGCCGGGGTCGTGAGCCGGCCCCAGCTGCTCGGGCTCGGGCTCACCTCCGGACAGGTCGACGCGCTCCTCGACTCCCGCCGGTGGCAGGGCCTGCACCCCGGCGTCTACGCGACCTTCACCGGGCCGGTCCCGGCCCTCACCCGGGCATGGGCCGCTGTTCTGGCCGCCGGCGACGGCGCGGCCCTCGGCGGGACGACGGCGCTGTGGCTGTGGGGCGTGCACGACGGACCGCCCGCCGTCATGACCGTCTGCGTGCCGGGCGCGCGGCACGTCGTCCAGCCGCGGGGTGTCGGCCGGGTCCGTGTCGTGCGCAGGCGCCGGCTCGACGGTCGGGTGCACCCCGCCCGGCAGCCGCCGCGGCTGCGCCTCGAGGAGGCGGTGCTCGACCTGGCCGACGAGGCGACCCAGGAGGCCGCGGTCGTCGACCTCGTCATCCGGGCCACCGCGAGCCGGCGCACCTCCCCGGAGCGGCTCCGGTCAGCGCTGGACGCCCGTGCGCACCACCGGCACCGCCGGCTGCTGGTGGAGGTGCTCGGCGAGACCGCCGAGGGCGTGCAGTCGGCGCTCGAGCGCCGATACCGCCGCGGCGTCGAACGCCCGCACGGGTTGCCCCGTGGTCACTGCAACCGGCCCGAGCCGGTGCACGACGGGCGCGGGCGGAAGGTCCGCAACCGCTACCGCGACGTCCGGTACCGGCGGTGGGGCCTCGTCGTCGAGCTCGACGGTCTCGAGGCGCATCCGCGCTGGCTCGCCTGGCTCGACCGTGGCCGGGACAACTCCGTGACCGTGGTCGGGGACCGAAGCCTCCAGTACGGCTGGCACGAGACGGTGGACGACCCCTGCGGGATGGCCGTCGAGGTCATCACGGTGCTGCGGCACCGGGGCTGGCGCGGTACCCCGACCCCGTGCGGCCCCGCCTGTCCCGTCGCGCCGCTCGTTCCGTCCACGGATCCGCTTCCTTGAGGTCGATCGTCGGGCGCTGCCCGGGTTCAACCGGTGGTCGCAACACCGGCTGCTGGTGGGCTGGACAGTAGCTGGTCAAGGGCTTCTGCGGGGGTTCGCCAGTCGAGGGTCTTTCGGGGTCTGGCGTTGAGGGTGGCGGCGACGGCTTCGATGTCGTCGCGGGTCCAGCGGGTCAGGTCGGTGCCCTTGGGGAAGTACTGGCGGAGCAGGCCGTTGGTGTTCTCGTTCGTGCCTCGCTGCCAAGGACTGTGCGGGTCGGCGAAGTAGACCCGGACACCGGTGTCGATCGTGAACTGCGCGTGCTGGGCGAGCTCTTTGCCCCGGTCCCAGGTCAGTGACCGTCGTAGTTCTTCGGGCAGGGTGGTGATCTGGGCGGCGATCGCGGCGCGGACGGCCGCGGCGCCGTAGCCGCTGAGCGTGCTGCGGCTGGGCGCGTCACCGTCTCGAGGCAGGTGCAGGAGCATCGTGAAACGGGTGGTGCGTTCGACCAGTGTCCCGATCGCGGTCTTGCCCGCCCCGATGATCAGATCGCCTTCCCAGTGCCCAGGGACCGCTCGGTCCTCGGCGTCGGCCGGCCGTTGGCTGATCTCGACGTCGGGTGTGACGTGGTTGCCGGGGTGCTGGCGTGCTCGGGCGCGCGGGCTGCGCAGCGAGCGTCCGGTCCGCAGGCAGGCGACGAGCTCGCGGTTGAGTGCCCCACGGCTCTGGACGAACACGGCCTGGTAGATCGCCTCCGGTGAGATCCGCATCGACTCATCGTCGGGGAAGTCCACCCGCAGCCGGCGCGAGATCTGCTCCGGGCTCCACGCCGTCGCCCATCGCCGGTCCCGCCCCCGCTCAGGGCGCCTGCGCAGCACGGGCGCCGTCGCCGGCCCGGGGACTGGGGTGCCGTCCGCGCGGCGGACCTGCCCGGACAGGCGTTCCTGGACGTACCTGCGCAGCCGGGGGTTGACGGCCAGCTTCGCCGGCTTGGGGCGACGGGCCCTCATCTCGGCCTTCCAGTGCGCCGACGACGGCACGTAGACCGGCTTGCCGTTACGCAGGCTGGCGTTACGGCGCAGCTCGCGCGAGATCGTCCCCGGGTCACGGCCCAGTTGACGGGCGATCTCACGAACCCCATCGCCTGCGGCCTTCGCAAGGGCGACCTGCTCGCGCTCGGCGAACGACAGGTACCGGCCCTTGACCGGCAGCAGCATGAACGTCGGCATCCCGCCACGATCACGAAACAACCGATGCCCGGTCGGAACGGACACGCCGATCACCGCGGCCGCGTCCTCGGTGCTCAGCCCCGCGGCGATCTGTCGCCAGAACACCCGCTCGAGTTCGAACCGGACCGGCGCAACCCCGGGCGCACGCCCCGGCCACCCACTCCTACGCATCGGACGCCCACCAGGCCGATCCACAAGACACCTCCACGATCGAGGTGTTGCGACCACCAGTTGAATCCGCCCTGTGCCGGACGATCCACCGCAGAGGCGGGACGCGTGCGTCAGACCGGGCGCTCCAGGGTCAGGAGGGTGTCGTCGACCTCGATCGGGCCGCTGCGGATCTGGATCGTGCCGTGGACCCGGTACGGCGGCAGCCCCGTGTCGGTGAAGCCGAGGCGCGCGTAGACGGCGCGCGCGGCCGCGTTGTCCTCGCTCACCGTCAGGCGCAGCCGGTCGGCGCCGAGCGCTCGCGTCTCGTGCAGCAGCGCCTCGACGAGGGCCCGGCCGACGCCGCGGCCGCGGGCGCCCTCGGCGACGAGGACGTCCTGCATCTCCGGCGGGTC
This sequence comes from Kineosporia sp. A_224, assembly GCF_002198655.1. Classification (GTDB taxonomy): domain Bacteria; phylum Actinomycetota; class Actinomycetes; order Actinomycetales; family Kineosporiaceae; genus R-H-3. The sequence goes on along the minus strand of NZ_MWLN01000210.1, from coordinate 44,582 downwards.
GGTGAGCGCGAGGTGGGCGTGCCCGAGGGGCGTGCCGCCGTCCCAGGCGACGACGTAGAACCCGGTCGGGGACGTCGTCGCGCCGGGGGAGAGCCGGGAGAGGTCGAGCACCTCGAGCACCCGGGGCACGTCGTCGTCCGTGAGCCGTCTGACCTGCGGCACCGTCTCCACGCGCGGGAGCGTACGCCCGTGCCGAGCGGTGCACGAAGGAGGCGATAAGGTCACCCGATAGCCCGAACGTCGCCCGGACCGCGCCTGCGGACGACGCGCGGGCGTCCCGTCCGTCCGGCCCGCGTGCCGGTCCAGAACACCGCACAGGGGAGCAACGCATGTCCCTCGGCGACGTCGCAGGGCTCATCGCGGCCCTCGCGTTCGTGCTGCTCGTCGGCTTCCTCGCCTACCCGCTCGTCAAGCTGGGCAAGGTCCTCGAGGAGACCCGCGTGACGGTCCGCGGCATCTCCGACGGCACGGTCCCGCTGCTGTCCGAGGTGACGACGACGGTCGCGAGCACGAACGCCCAGCTCGTCAAGGTCGACTCGATCACCGACAACGTGGCGCAGGTGTCGACGAACGTCTCGGCGCTCACCGCGCTCTTCGCGGCGACCCTCGGCTCGCCCGTCGTCAAGGTCGCCGCCTTCAGCTACGGCGTCCGGCAGGCGATGAACGGCCGGTCCTCGGGCCGCTCGCGCCGGAAGGGCTGAGCGCGATGAAGCGGCTGTTCTGGATCGCGCTCGGCGCCACGGCCGGCGTCCTCGTGGTGCGCAAGCTGACGAAGACCGTCGACCAGTACTCTCCGGAGGGCGTCGGGCGCTCACTGTCGAACCTCGCGGACGCCGTCCGGGACGCCGCGGACGTCGTCCGGGAGGCGATGGACGAGCGGGAGCAGGAGCTGCGCGTCGCCCTCGGCGTCGACTCCGGGGTCATCACGCAGGACGAGGCCCGGGCGCTGCTGGAGAACCCGACCCGGGGCCGGGGCGACCGCTGACCCACCGCGCCACGGACGGCGCGCGAGCACCACGCACGAGACGAGAACCACCCGACGAGCACCACCGAGCCACACGAACACGACCGGAGGCCCCGAGATGGAGACGGCTGAGATCCGCCGTCGCTGGCTGCGCTTCTTCGAGTCTCACGGGCACACCGTGGTCCCGAGCGCGCCGCTGCTCTACGACGACCCGACGCTGCTGTTCGTCAACGCCGGCATGGTGCCCTTCAAGCCGTACTTCCTCGGCCAGGAGACCCCGCCGTACCCGCGCGCGACGAGCGTGCAGAAGTGCGTGCGGACCCTCGACATCGAAGAGGTCGGCAAGACCACCCGGCACGGCACGTTCTTCCAGATGAACGGGAACTTCTCGTTCGGCGACTACTTCAAGGCCGGTGCCATCGAGCTCGCCTGGCAGCTCGTCACGGGCTCGCAGGCCGAGGGCTACTACGGCTTCGACCCGGACACGATCTGGGTCACCGTCTACCAGGACGACGACGAGGCGATCGACCTCTGGAAGAAGATCGCGGGCCTGCCCGACGAGCGGATCCAGCGCCGGGGCCTGGCGGACAACTACTGGCACATGGGCGTCCCGGGTCCCGGCGGCCCGTGCAGCGAGATCTACGTCGACCGCGGCCCGGAGTACGGCAAGGACGGCGGTCCGGTCGTCGACGAGGACCGGTACCTCGAGATCTGGAACCTCGTCTTCATGCAGTCCGAGCTGTCGGCGGTCCGCACGAAGGTCGACTTCGACATCCGCGGCGACCTGCCCGCGAAGAACATCGACACCGGCATGGGCCTCGAGCGCGTCGCGTACCTGCTCCAGGGCGTCGACAACATGTACGAGATCGACGAGATCTTCCCCGTCATCAAGCGGGTCGAGGAGCTGTCGGGCCGGCGGTACGGCGCGAACCACGAGGACGACGTCCGGATGCGGGTCGTCGCCGACCACGTCCGCAGCGGCCTCATGCTCATCGGGGACGGCGCCACGCCGTCCAACGAGGCCGGCGGCTACGTGCTGCGCCGGATCCTGCGCCGCGTCGTCCGGTCGGTCCGCCTCCTCGGCGTCGAGGACCCGGTGCTCGCCGACCTCACGACGGTGAGCAAGGACCGCATGAAGGCGTCCTACCCCGAGCTCGAGAGCGGCTTCAACCGGATCCGCTCCATCGTCGACGCGGAGGAGGAGGCGTTCCGGCGCACCCTGACCGCCGGGACGACGATCCTCGACGTCGCGGTCGAGAAGACCAAGGCGGCCGGCGGCACGACGCTGTCCGGGCCGCAGGCGTTCCAGCTCCACGACACGTACGGCTTCCCGATCGACCTCACCCTCGAGATGGCCGGCGAGCAGGGCCTGACCGTCGACGAGACCGAGTTCCGCCGGCTCATGGCCGAGCAGCGCGACCGGGCCAAGGCCGACGCCAAGGCGAAGAAGACCGGCCACACCGACCTGTCGAGCTACCGCGCGATCGCGGACTCGATCGGCCGCTCGGTCGAGTTCACCGGCTACGACGAGGTCGTGTCGGTCGGCCGGGTCGCCGGGCTCGTCGTCGACGGGGTCACCGCGCAGTCCGCGACGGAGGGCACCCGGGTCGAGGTCGTCCTCGACCGGACGCCGTTCTACGCCGAGGGCGGCGGCCAGCTCGCCGACGCCGGCCGGATCGAGGTCGACGGCGCGGTCCTCGAGGTCGAGGACGTGCAGTCCCCGATCACGGGCATCGTCGTCCACCGGGCGCGGGTCGTGTCCGGCGAGGTCCGGGTCGGCTCCGAGGCCCAGGGCATCGTCGACGTCGAGCGGCGCAAGGCGATCAGCCGCTCGCACACCGCGACGCACATGGTGCACAAGGCGATCCGGGAGGCGCTCGGCGACACCGCGACCCAGGCGGGCTCGGAGAACTCCCCGGGCCGGTTCCGGTTCGACTTCCAGTCCCCGAACGGCCTGCCGGCGAGCGCCCTGCGCGACGTCGAGGCCCGGGTCAACGCGCTGCTCATCGAGGACCTCGAGGTGCACGCCGAGATCATGAGCCAGGAGCAGGCCCGCGCGGCGGGTGCGATGGCGCTGTTCGGCGAGAAGTACGGCGACCAGGTGCGCGTCATCTCGGTCGGTGACTGGGCGCGCGAGCTCTGCGGCGGCACGCACGCCCGGCGCTCGGGCCAGCTCGGCGTCGTCCGGCTGCTCGGCGAGGGCTCGATCGGCTCCGGCGTCCGCCGGGTCGAGGCGCTCGTCGGCGCGGACGCCTACGCCTGGTCGGCGCGGGAGCACGTGCTCGTCTCCCAGCTCACCGACGTCCTCAAGGTGCGCCCGGAGGAGCTGCCCGACCGGGTCGCGGCCCTCGTCGCCCAGCTGCGCGACGCGCAGAAGGAGATCGACCAGATCCGCGCCGGACAGGTGCTCGCGGTCGCGGGCTCGCTCGCGGCCAAGCCGGTCGACGTCTTCGGCGTCGGCGTCGTCACCCACGACGCGGGCGAGGCCACCGCGGACGACCTGCGCACCCTCGCGCTCGACGTCCGCGGCCGGATGCCCGCCGACCGGCCGGCCGTCGTCGCCGTCGGCGGCGTCACCAAGGGCCGCCCGGTCGTCGTCGCGGCGACGAACGAGGAGGCCCGGCGCTGGGGCGTCGCGGCCGGTGACCTCGTCAAGGTCGCGGCCGGGGTGCTCGGCGGTGGCGGCGGCGGCAAGCCGGACGTCGCCCAGGGCGGCGGCACCGACCCGGCCCGGGTCGCCGAGGCGCTGACCAAGCTCGAGCACGCCGTGGGCGAGCGCGTCACGGCGGGGCGCTGACCGGGGAGGCGGGCGGGGACGTGCGTCGCGGCGTACGGCTCGGGGTGGACGTCGGCTCGGTGCGGGTCGGTGTCGCGCGCAGCGACCCGCACGGCATCCTCGCGACGCCCGTAGAGACCCTGAAGCGGGACAAACGGGACCGGTCGGACATTGACCGCCTCGTAGATCTTGTCCGTGAATGGGAGGTTCTCGAGGTTGTCGTCGGGCTTCCGACGGGCCTGTCGGGGGCCGAGGGGGCAGCGGCGGGGGCCGCCCGCGGTTACGCTGGCGAGGTCGCGCGGGCGGTGTCGCCGGTTTCGGTACGGCTCGTCGACGAGCGGTTGTCGACGGTGACGGCGACGGCCGCTCTACGTGGTGCTGGGGTGGCGGCCCGCAAGCACCGCGGTGTCGTCGACCAGGCGGCCGCGGTGGTGATCCTGCAGTACGCACTCGACGCCGAAAGGGCGTCGGGGCACGCGCCCGGCTCGCTCGTGGAGTCCGGGTCGGCGCCGGAGGAGGCTCGGGAGGCGTGACGACGTGGTGAGCGACGTCGAGTTGCCCGGGCTGCAGCCACCCCCCGGGCGGGTCCGGCGCAGCCAGCGGGCCCAGGAGAAGCGCCGCAAGAAGCGCAAGCGCCGTTCGCTGGTCGCGGTCCTCGTCAGCCTGGTGATCCTTGCGCTGGCCGGGACGGCCGTGTGGTTCGGCGCCAAGCCGATCATCGCGAGCCTCACCGCGCCGAGCGACTTCCCCGGCCCCGGCACCGGCAGCGTCATGGTGAAGATCCCGGACGGCGCGTCGGGTCGCACGATCGGCCGGATCCTCGCGGAGAAGAAGGTCGTCAAGTCGGCGAAGGCCTTCGTCGACGCCGCGAACAAGGACCCCCGCGCGCAGAAGATCCGGCCCGGCACGTACGAGCTGCGGCTGCAGATGACGTCCTCTGGTGCCATCGCGCTCCTCGCGGACCCGAAGAACCGCCAGGTCAAGACGTTCACGGTCGCCGAGGGCAAGCGCGTCGCCGAGATCGTCGACATCATCGCCAAGACCGGGATCCCGAAGAAGGACCTCCAGGCCGCGCTCAAGGACCCGGCGGCGCTCGGCATCCCGGAGTGGGCGACCTCGAAGAAGGGGCTCAAGTTCCCCGCCGAGGGCTTCCTCTTCCCCAAGACGTACGAGGTCGAGCCCGGGGACACCGCGGTGAGCGTGCTCACGGCGATGGTCACCGAGACCCTCGACGAGCTGACCGCCGCCGGGGTGCCGGCGGGTCAGGAGTGGAAGGTCCTCACCGAGGCGAGCATCCTGCAGGCCGAGGGCGGCCGCTCGTCGGACTACCCGAAGATGGCCCGGGTGCTCGACAACCGGACGAAGAAGGGCTGGAAGTTCCAGCTCGACTCGACGACGTCGTACGCCGTCCAGCGCTTCGGCGTCACGACGACGAAGAAGGAACGCGACACGAAGTCTGCGTACAACACCTACTACGTCAAGGGCTACCCGGTCGGGCCGATCTGCAACCCGGGCGCGGACGCCATCGAGGCGGCCCTCGCCCCGGCCAAGGGGACCTGGCTGTACTGGGTCACCGTGAACCCGGAGACGGGCGAGACGAAGTTCGCCACGACGGACGCCGAGGCGCAGAAGAACATCGCCGAGTTCCAGAAGTGGCTGCGGGACCACCCGCAGGGCACCTGACGTGACCGGCCCCGGCACCGCACCCGACGGGGTGCGGCGGGCCGCCGTGCTCGGCAGCCCGATCGCGCACTCGCTGTCGCCGACCCTGCACCGGGCCGCGTACGAGGCGCTCGGGCTGACCCGGTGGCGGTACGACGCCGTCGAGGTCGCCGAGGACGGCATGGCGGCCTTCCTCGCCGGGCTCGACGCGTCCTGGGCCGGGCTCTCGCTCACGATGCCGCTCAAGCGGGTCGTCCGGCCGCTGCTCGCCGCGGAGAGCGACCTCGCCCGCGCCGTCGGCGCGGTCAACACCGTGACCTTCGGACCGGCCGGCCCGGTCGGCGACAACACCGACGTGCACGGCATCGTCGCCGCGCTGGCCGGGGCGGGGGTCCGGTCCGCCGGCACCGCGGCCGTCCTCGGCGGGGGTGCGACGGCGTGCTCGGCGGTCGCGGCGCTGCGCGACCTCGGGGTGCGTGCGCCGCGGGTCCACGTCCGCTCGGCCGGGCGGTCCGCGGACGTCGTCGCCGCGGGGGAGCGGCTCGGGCTCGACGTCCGGCTCGCCGCCCTCGACGCGGCGGACGTCGTCGGCGCGGCCCCGGCCGTCGTCGTCTCGACGCTGCCCGCGGGTGCGGCGGACGCCCTCGCCGACGCCCTCGCGGCCGGTCTCGTCGCCCCCGCCGTCCGGGACGGCGCCGCGCCGCCGGTGCTGCTCGACGTCGTCTACGCCCCGTGGCCGACCGCGCTGGCGCGGGCCTGGGCCCAGGCGGGCGGCCCCGTGGTCTCCGGGCTGGCGATGCTCCTGCACCAGGCGGCCGAGCAGGTCCGGCTCATGACCGGGCTCGAGCCCCCGGTGGCGGCGATGCGGGCCGCCGTCGAGGCCGAGGTCGCGCGCCGCTGACCCGGCCACCCGGACGGCCCCCGCGGCGGTTGGGCCGAGCGGTGGACCTCCTTCAAGCGTGCGGCGCCGGCTGCCGATGACCGCGCCATGACGGCGACCGGCTCCCAGCCCGCGGAGCGTCGCCGCCGGTGGCGCACGTGGTGAAGCAGCTCGCGGAGATCCTCCTCGACGGGGGCCTCGTCGACGAGGCCCAGCTCGCCGCCGCGTACGACGTCCACCAGCGCGAGGGGCGCAGCCTCGGGCGCGTCCTCGTCGAGCACGGCGTCCTCTCCGAGGCCCAGCTCGTCGCGGCGCTCGCCCACCAGATCGGGCTGCCCTTCGTCGACCTCACCGACTACAACGTCGACGGCTCGGCCGTCGCGCTCGTGCCCGCCGCGGTCTGCCGCCGGCACGCCGTCCTGCCGATCGGCTACGAGGACGGCAAGCTCCTGCTCGCGATGGCGGACCCGGGCAACGTGTTCGCCCTCGACGACGTCCGGTCGATGACCGGCTGGGAGCCGCGACCGGTCGTCGCGACCCGCGACGACCTGCTCGCCGCCGTCGACCGGCTCTGCCGGGCGGAGGCCGACCTCGACGACCTCGGCAGCAGCTTCGCCGTCGAGGAGGAGGACGACCTCGGCCGGCTCAAGGAGGTGGTCGAGGAGGCGCCGATCGTCAAGTACGTCAACCTCCTCATCACCCAGGCGATCCAGGACCGGGCGTCCGACATCCACATCGAGCCCGGCGAGCACGAGCTGCGGGTGCGCTACCGGATCGACGGCGTCCTCCACGACGTCATGCGCTCGCCGCGGTCGATCCAGTCCGGCGTCATCTCGCGCCTGAAGATCATGGCCGACATCGACATCTCCGAGCGCCGCATCCCGCAGGACGGCCGGCTCTCGGTCTCCACGGGCGGCCAGAAGATCGACCTGCGCGTCGCGACCCTGCCCACGGTGTGGGGCGAGAAGGTCGTCATGCGCATCCTCGACAACTCCACGGCCCGGCTGGCCCTGTCCGACCTCGGCTTCACGGACGAGAACTTCACCCGCTACTCGGCGAGCTTCACCAAGCCCTACGGGATGATCCTCGTGACCGGACCGACCGGCTCGGGGAAGTCGACGACGCTCTACGCGACGCTCAACCTCGTGGCCCGGCCGGAGATCAACGTCATCACCGTCGAGGACCCGGTCGAGTACCGGCTGCCGGGCATCAACCAGGTGCAGGTGAACGCGAAGGCCGGCCTGACGTTCGCGGCGGCGCTGCGGTCGATCCTGCGCTCGGACCCGGACGTCGTCCTCGTCGGGGAGATCCGCGACCACGAGACGGCACAGATCGCCGTCGAGGCGGCCCTCACCGGGCACCTCGTGCTCTCGACCCTCCACACGAACGACGCGCCGTCGGCGATCACCCGCCTCACCGAGATGGGCATCGAGCCGTTCCTCGTCGGCTCCGCGCTCGACTGCGTGCTCGCCCAGCGGCTCGCGCGGCGGCTCTGCGTGAAGTGCAAGGAGCCCTACGAGCCGACGCCCGAGGAGCTCCTCGCCGCCCGCTACCCGTGGATCCCCGGCCAGGAGGTGCCCACGCTGCACCGGGCCGCCGGCTGCCCGGCGTGCGCGCGCACCGGGTACAAGGGCCGCCTCGCGCTCCACGAGGTCATGGCGGTCACCGAGGACGTCGAGCGGCTCGCCGTGCAGCGGGCGTCGTCGACCGACATCGGCAGCGTCGCCGGCCGGGAGGGGATGCGCCGGCTGCGCGAGGACGGGATGGCGAAGGTGCGGGACGGCGTGACCTCCATCGAGGAGATCCTCCGGGTCGTCGCCTAGGCCCCCGCCGGGCCCGCAGACCCGGACGGCGGCACCCGGACGGCGGCATCCGCGCTCAAGCGGGGGAGCCGGACGGCCGATCGACAGACGAGCACGAGTCCAGGGCGCGCGAGGGAGAGCATCGGTGGAGCAGCAGGGACAGCCGGGCGGGCCGCCGAGGCCCGCCGAGCCGTACGTTCCGGAGCGGTTCGCCCTCGCCGACCCGGCGCAGCCCGCCGTCCCGGCGCAGCAGCCCGTCCAGCCCGTCGCCGTCCAGCCTGCCGTGCACCCGGCGGCCCACCCCGTCGCCCAGCCCGTCGCGCAGGCGACCGCGCCGCACCCGCCCGAGCCGCGGGTCGCGGCGGCGGCGGAGGCCGCCTCCGGCGAGGCGTACCGGCGGGCGACGACCGAGCAGGGTGTCGGCGAGGGCGACCTCGACCTCGGCATGGTGCTCGGACGCGCCCTCGACATCGGTGCCTCCGACGTCCACCTCTCCGCGGGCGCCCCGCCCGTCGTCCGGGTCAACGGCGAGCTCGCCGGGCTCGACGAGCTCGGGCCGCTGTCGTCGCAGCTGATCCAGCGGGTCGTCTACGCGATCCTCACGCAGAAGCAGCGCGAGCGCTTCGAGACCGAGCTCGAGCTCGACTTCGCCTACGCGCTGCCGGGGCGGGCCCGGTTCCGGGTCAACGTCTACCGCCAGCGCGAGTCGGTCGGCGCCGCCTTCCGGCAGATCCCCTTCGAGATCAAGACCCTCGAGGACCTCGGCGTCCCGCCCGCCGTGAGCAACTTCGCCGGGCTGCCGCGCGGCATGGTCCTCGTCACCGGGCCGACCGGCTCCGGCAAGTCGACGACGCTCGCCGCGCTCGTCGACCTCGCGAACCGGACGCGCCGCGACCACATCATGACCGTCGAGGACCCGATCGAGTTCCTCCACCGGCACAAGGCCTGCCTGGTCAACCAGCGCGAGGTCGGCGAGGACACGCACTCGTTCTCGCAGGCCCTCAAGCACGTCCTGCGGCAGGACCCCGACATCATCCTCGTCGGCGAGATGCGTGACCTCGAGACGATCTCCGTCGCCCTCACCGCGGCCGAGACCGGTCACCTCGTCTTCGCGACCCTGCACACGCAGGACGCCGCGCAGACGATCGACCGCGTCATCGACGTCTTCCCGCCGCACCAGCAGACCCAGGTCCGCACCCAGCTCGCCGGCGCGATCCAGGGCGTCGTGTGCCAGACCCTCTGCAAGACGGCCGACGGCCGCGGCCGGGTCGTCGCGACCGAGGTCATGGTCGCCACGCCGGCCATCCGCAACCTCATCCGCGAGGGCAAGACCCACCAGATCTACTCGGCGATGCAGGCGGGCGCCCAGTTCGGCATGCACACGCTCGACCAGCACCTCGCCGACCTCGTCCGGACCCGGCGCATCACGTACGAGCACGGTCTCGAGAAGGCCCACCACGTCGAGGACTACACCCGCCTCACCGGCCGGGCCTGAGCCGACCTAGGGAGACGCACATGGCGACGGCGACGAAGACCTTCGACTACTCGGTCCGCGACCGCAAGGGCCAGCTCGTCAGCGGGCGCCTCGACGCGCCCACCGAAGCTGCGCTCGTCCAGAAGCTGCGGGGCATGGGCTACGCCCCGGTCAGCATCCGGGAGTCCAACGCGGGCATGAACAAGGAGCTGTCCCTACCGGGCGGCAACCGGGTCACGCTCAAGGACCTCGCGGTCATGAGCCGGCAGTTCGCGACGATGATCAACTCGGGGCTCTCGCTGCTGCGGGCGCTCGCGATCCTCTCCGAGCAGACCGAGAGCAAGCCGCTCGCCAAGACCCTCGGCGAGGTCCGCAACGCCGTCGAGACGGGGCAGTCGCTGTCGTCGGCGCTCGGCAAGCACCCCAAGGTCTTCCCGCCGCTCATGGTGAACATGACGCGCGCCGGCGAGGTCGGCGGCTTCCTCGACGCCGTCCTGCTCCAGATCGCGGCGAACTTCGAGGCCGAGGTCAAGCTGCGCAGCAAGATCAAGTCGGCGATGACCTACCCGGTCGTCGTCTTCGTCATCGCGATCATCGCCGTCGTCGGCATGCTCCTGTTCATCGTGCCGATCTTCGCGAAGATGTTCGACGACCTCGGCGGCACGCTGCCCGCGCCGACCCGGGTGCTCGTGTTCCTCTCGGCCGCGATGCGCTGGGCCGCACCGATCCTGCTCGTCCTGGGCATCGTCGGCGCCGTCGTCTGGTCCAAGGTCAAGCACGAGGACCGGGTCCGCTCCGTCGTCGACCCGATCAAGCTCAAGGTGCCGGTCTTCGGCTCGCTCTTCCAGAAGGTCGCCATCAGCCGGTTCAGCCGCAACCTCGGCACGATGCTCTCCTCGGGCGTGCCGATCCTGCAGAGCCTGGAGATCGTCGGCGACACCAGCGGCAACATCGTCATCCGGAACGCGGCCCGGGACGTCGAGGAGAGCGTGCGCCGCGGCGAGTCGCTCGCCGGTCCGCTCTCGGAGCACAAGGTGTTCCCGCCGATGGTCGTCCAGATGCTCGCCGTCGGCGAGGACACCGGCGCGATGGACACGATGCTCCACAAGATCTCGGACTTCTACGACCAGGAGGTCGAGGCGACGACCGAGGCCCTCACGAGCCTCATCGAGCCGATCATGATCGCCGTCCTCGGCGGCATCGTCGGCGCGATGATCATCGCCCTCTACATGCCGATCTTCTCGGTGTTCGACCTCATCCAGTAGTTGATCCAGTAGCTGATCCAGTAGCTGATCCAGTAGGAGGACCGGTGACCCGCGCCCTTCGGGCCGCCCGGAGGACGGCGGAGCGCCCCGGCGACGACGGCTTCACGCTCGTGGAGCTGCTCGTCGTCATGCTCGTCATCGGCATCCTCGCGGCCATCGCGATCCCGGTCATCGCCGACCAGCGGCAGAAGGCCCGGGACGCCTCGACCCGCTCCGACGTGAACCGCCTCGGCAAGCGCGTCGTCGAGCACTGGCTCGGCGCGACGACGCCGCCCACCGTCGTCATCACCGGCGGCCGGTTCGTCGTGGCCGGTGACGACCTCGGCAAGACCAGCCCCGGCGTCGTCGTCGCGGGCGCCGACCCGGCGACCGTCGACACGACGGGCTGGACGGCGTCCGCCTGGTGCCTGGCGCTGACGCACCCCGACGGCTCGCTGGCCGGCGTCCGGTTCTCCGCCCAGCAGGGCCTCGAGAGCGGCGTCTGCTCGAGCCCGACCGCGCCCTGACCGCAGGCCGCAGGGGACCGAGGTCCCCGCGGCCTGGGCCGTCCGGGTGAACCGGCCACCCGAACGCAGCACCGGCCGGCCGGGGGCCCTCAAGAACCGGCGTGGGTCGCCGATGCAGGACCGTCATCGTCAACCATCGCGGCGACCGCTCTCCGGCGGGCGCCGAGCCTCGAGAAGGGCCCAGCGCATGCTTGCTCGCATCCGCAAGTCCGTCGACGAGAAGGACTCGGGCTTCACGCTCATCGAGCTCCTCGTCGTCATGATCATCATCGGCATCCTCGCCGCGATCGCCATCCCGGTCTTCCTCTCGCAGCGGGCCAAGGCGCGCGACACCGCGGTCAAGGCCGACGTGTCCACGCTCGGCAAGGAGATCGCGACCTACTTCGTCGACAACACCACGGCTCCCGCGGTGACGCTGACCTCGGGCCGCTACACCGTCGCCGGCTCCGACGCCGGCAAGGCGAGCAGCGGCGTCGCCGTCGTCACCACGTTCGGTGCGACCGCGACCGCCACCGGCGCCACGGCCACGACGACCGGCTGGACCGCGGCCGCGTGGTGCATCGCGCTCAACGACACCAACGGCAGCACGAAGACCTTCAAGTACTCGGCGCAGAACGGCCTCGAGTCGGGTCAGTGCGGCACGGCCACCACTCCGTGACCTCGGTCCGGTGACCTTGCGGCCCTGGCGGCCGCAGACCACGCCTCAGGGGCGACTCCCGCAGGGGGAGTCGCCCCTGAGGCGTTGCAGCGCAACAGGTCGGCGCGCATCCCGGCGGTCACCCCGGTGGCCGTCGCCGTCCGTCACGGTACCCACGGACGGCGGGAGGCCGGCCGGGCGCACCCCGGTGACCGGCCTCAAGGGATCGCCCGGTCCGGTCGATGACGCAGCCGGGACGGCGCGGGCGCAGCACCGTCGCGTCCCGGCCGCAGGACTGTCCACGAGGGGGAGCACATGCCGCGACGAGGCCGGCCGGACGGTGGGTTCACTCTCGCCGAGGTCCTCGTCGCCATGAGCGTGTTCAGCATCCTCGTGACGGTGGCGCTCGGCCTCGTGCTGCGGACGACGGGCCTGCTCGCCTCGAACGACCGCCGGGTCGTCGCCGCGAACCTCGCCGACCGCCAGATCGAGTCGGCCCGCTCGCAGCGCGCCGTCGACATCCCGGACGGCCTCACGACCCGCACCGAGACCGTCGGCGGCGTGACGTACACGGTCAAGCAGACGGCCACCTACGTCCCCTCCGACGCCACGTCGAGCGTCTGCACCGCGAGCGCCGCCGGGCTGGCCTACAAGCTCGTGACCGTGACCGTGACGTGGCCCGGGATGGGGCAGGTCAAGGCGGTCCGGGCCGACACCCTCAAGGCGGTCGGCATCGGCACCGACGGCCTCGACACGGCGTCCGGCTCGGTCGCGGTGTCGGTCGTCGGCGCGAGCGGTGCCGCGGTGTCCGACGTCGTCGTGACGCTCTCCCCGGGGGGTGCGACGACGACGACCGGCGAGGACGGCTGCGCCGTCTTCACGAGCCTGGCCCCGGGCGCGTACACCGCGGCCGTCGACGCGGGCGGCTACGTCGGGACGACGAACGCGCAGGCGAGCACGCTCACGAGCCTCGGCGTCTCGGCGGGCACGATCGCCCGCGGCACGCTGCTCTACGACACCGCGCGCTCGGCCCAGCTCGTGCTCGACGGGCCGACGGGCTTCACCGCGCCGGCCGGGCTGCGGACGGTGCTGCGCAGCAGCTACGTCTCCGAGACCGCCTACCCGGTCTGCACCGGGGCGGCCGTCGGCTGCGTGACGGCGCTCCCGGGCACCGCCGAGCACCTCTTCCCGACCGTGTACGACGTCTGGGCCGGGACGTGCGCCGACGTGAAGACGATCAGCGGCGCCGTGACGACGGTCGACCTCTCGCCGGCGGCGTCCGACGGCACGAGCGTCTCCGTGCGGACCGGCTCGGTCCTCGTGGACGTCCGCAGCCTCCTCGGTACGAGCCTGGCCGGCCGGGTCGTCACGGCGACGCACGCCGCGGACGCCGCCGGACTCGGGCAGCGCTGCACCACCGGTGAGACCTTCGTGCTCCCCGCGACGACCGGCGGGGGGACCGGCGTCCTGCTGCCCGCCGGGACCTGGACGTTCACCGTCGCGAACGGGGTCGCCCCGGTCACGGCCTCGCTCGACACGTCCGGCCCGAAGACCGTCGTGCTGACGGTGACCGCGTGATCCGCCGCCTCGCCCGCAGACTCACGGGCCGACCGGGACGCCGCGGCGACGCCGGCGTCTCCGTCGTCGAGCTCGCCGTCACGGCGGCGGTCGGGTCCGTCGTCCTCGTCGGGGTCGCCACGGTCGCGATCGGGACGATGAACGCCTCGCGCTCGGTCGCCGTCCGGGTGGGGACGTCGGCCGACACCCGGATCGTCGGCGAGGCCGTCAGCCGCAGCCTGCGGACCGCGGTCCGGCCCAAGGGCCAGTCCGCCGCCCTCGTCCAGGGCACCGCGACGTCGGTGACGTTCTACGCGCTGCTCAACCGGTCCGGCACCCCGCAGAGCACCGACACGGTGGCCTCGCTCGTCGAGCTCGGCTGGGACGGCACGTGCGTGACGCGCCGGATCACCCCGGGCGTCGCGGTGACCGCCCCGGCGGTCACCGGCCCGTTCTGGACCTGGACGCCGTCCGGCACCCCGGTGTGCCTGGCCCGGACGACGACCCCGCCCGCCTACCGGTACTACGCGACCGCCGTCCTCGCCCAGGGCGGCGTCGACACCGCACCGGTCGCCCTGGTCTCCGGGGCGCTCGCGAGCACGGACCTGCGCGCCGTCCAGAGCATCGAGGTCGGCCTCACCGTGACCGACCCGAAGCACCCGGAGGTGCCCGGGGCGCCGCTGCTCACCCGGGTGACGCTGTCCAACGTCCTCACCGACTCCGGAGGGGTGTAGCCGATGCGTCAGCGAACGGGCCGCCCGATGCGCCGCCTGCACGCCGCCGACGAGGGCGTCGCGCTCGTCACCGTGCTCGGCACGATGGCGGTCGTCACGCTCTTCCTGCTCTCCTCGCTCGCGCTCGTCATCGGGCAGGCGCCGAAGGCCCGCACCGACCAGGACGCCAAGGCGGCCGTCGCCGCGGCGCAGGCCGGGATCGACGAGTACGTCGCGCGGCTCACCGCGAACGACAGCTACTGGACCCTCGGCGCCGACTCCGCGAACCCGGCGTTCACGACCGGCCGGACGATCCAGGGCTCGGCCGGCCGGGCGGCGTCCTACCGGTACCAGCTCCTGTCGACGGCCGAGGACACCGCGCGCAACGGCGTGATCCGGCTGCAGGCCACCGGGACGTCGAGCCCCGGCGCGGGCGCCGCGCCGGTGAGCCGGACGCTCACGGCGACGTTGCAGCCCAAGGGGTTCCTGCGGTTCATCTACTTCAGCGACGTCGAGGTCCTCGACCCGGAGCTGTTCTACGCGCGGACCTCGGTGACCGTGAACGGCAGCGCCTACTGGAACAGCGGCACGTCCGGCACCCGGTACCGCTACGTGGACGAGGGGACCGGGGTGCCCGTCGCCTGCGGGGGCTACTACTACGCGGGCCGGTCCGCTCCCACGTACGCGGCCGCCTCGTACCCGGTCCGGGTCCTCGACACCTGGTCGAACACCCTCACCGGGACCGTCGTCAGCACCGGCACCGTCGCGGGGTTCAGCTGCCTGGAGATCCAGTGGGCGTCCGGCGACATCGTCCAGGGGCCGCTGCACAGCAACGACGCCCTGCAGGTCGGCGGCAGCCCGCTCTTCACCGACCCGGTCACCGAGTCGAGCTGGACCAACCCGCCGGACCCGTCCCGGCGCTGGTGGAACAGCGGCCAGCCGCTGCTGTCGTCCGGCGGGACGCAGGGCTACTGGCCGGTCTACGCCGCACCGCTGGCGATGCCGAACGGCAACTCCGAGCTCCTCAAGTACGTCGAGCCGCGGATCGACGACCCGTCGGCGGCCGCCGGCCCGGGCTGCCTCTACACCGGCCAGACCCGGATCACGTTCCAGGGCAGCACGATGCAGGTCTACAGCCCGTCGACGACGAACGCCCCGTCGCGCTGCCTCGACACCTCCAACCGCGGCAACGTCCAGACCAAGGCGGTCCCGCCCGTCGTCTACGTCAACGACACCGCGACGTGCGGCAGCGTCGACACCTCGAAGATGACCGTCCCGCGGTCGGGGGAGTGGACCGGCGGGATCACGACCGACTACTCCTGCGGCCGCGGCACCGCCGTCGTCCAGGGCACCGTGGACGGCCAGGTGACCGTCGCCGCGAAGGACGACGTCGTCGTCACCGGGGACGTGCTCGCCTCGGACGGCGCCACCGGGACGGACATGGTCGGCCTCGTCGCCGGCAGCTACGTCTGGGTCTACCACCCGGTCGACTCCTCGGGGAACAACCTGCTGTCGTCGTCCTCGAGCGTCCACACGATCCAGGCGGCGGTGCTCTCGCTGCGGCACAGCTTCCTCGTGCAGAACTGGCAGTACGGCGCGGCGCTGTCGTCGACGTCGTCGACCTCGTCCAAGCTCAACGTGCTCGGCTCGATCTCGCAGCGGTACCGGGGCCCGGTCGGCACCGGCAACTCCGGCGGCCCGACGAGCGGCTACCTCAAGAACTACGTCTACGACCAGCGGCTGAAGAACCTCCAGCCGCCCTACTTCCTCAAGCCGGCGGCGACGCCGTGGCAGGTCGTCACGGTCACGGACAAGTGACGGGTCCGGTGACCGGGGCGTGACGCACCGCAGCCGTCCACTACGGTTCTCGGCGTGCTGATCGCGGTCTGCGGCGTCCTGGGCCTGCTCGTGGGGTCGTTCCTCAACGTCGTCGTCGCGCGCGTGCCCGTGGACCGGTCGGTGGTCAGCCCGCCGAGCGCGTGCCCGCGGTGCGACACCCCGATCGCGCCGCGGGACAACGTCCCCGTCGTCTCCTGGCTGCTCCTGCGCGGCCGCGCCCGGTGCTGCGGGGAGCCGGTCTCGGTGCGCTACCCGCTCGTCGAGGCCGGGACGGCCGTGGCGTTCGCGCTCGTCGGCTGGTGGCTGGGCTGGGTCGCCGTGCTCCCCGCGTTCCTCTTCCTCGCGGCGATCAGCATCGCGCTGGCGCTCATCGACATCGACACGTTCCGGCTGCCGTACGTCATCGTCGCGCGGTCCTACCCGGTCGCCGCGGTGCTCCTGGGGGCCGCGAGCCTGGCGGCGCGGGACACGTCGTCCGTCGTCCGGATGCTCGCCGGCGGCGCGGTGCTGTGGCTGTTCTACCGGCTCCTGCACGCGGTCTACCCGCAGGGGATGGGCTACGGGGACGTCCGCCTCGCCGGGGTGCTCGGGATGTACCTCGGCTGGCTCGGCTGGTCCGAGCTCGTCACCGGGGCGTTCTTCGCCTTCCTCGTCGGCGGCCTCGCCGGCATCGCGATCATGGTCGTGGGCCGGGGGTCGCTCAAGACCCAGATCCCGTACGGGCCGTACATGATCGTCGGGGCCTGGCTCGGCGCGGTCTGGGGCGCGGACGTCGCCGGGGCGTACCTGCGCGCGGCCGGCCTCGCCTGATCCGCACAGGCCCCCGCCCGGCCCCTCGCGGCTACGCTCTGCGCTGCTGGACCCCGCCCGGCCCCCAGCGACGCCACGTCCTCGTCGGGACCAGCGCGGTGACCCTTCGTGAGACGGGCGCTCCGCCGATCGGACGAAGCGTGCCCCTCCCGGGCTAGTGGGCGGGGCCGACGCCTCAAGCGGTCGTCCTCCGGACCCGATCTGGACTCGTGAGCCCGGTGCCAACCGCGCCGGGCCGATTCCACGGAGGGGATCATTCATGGCGGGTCGAACCGCGATCGGTCTGGACATCGGGACCTCGGTCGTCCGCGCCGTCGAGCTGTCCTACGGGCGCTCCGGCATCACCCTGGAGCGCTTCGGCCAGGTGGTGCTCCCCGAGGGTGCGGTGCGCGACGGCGAGGTCGTCGACCCCGAGCCCGTGACGGCCTCGCTGCGGCAGCTCTGGAGCGCGACGGGCTTCTCGCACAAGCGTGTCGTCATGGGCGTGGCGAACCAGCGGGTCATCGTCCGCCAGCTCGAGCTGCCGTGGATGCCCAAGGACGAGCTGCGGGTCAGCCTCCCATTCCAGGTGCAGGACTTCCTGCCGATGCCCGTCGACCAGGCGGTGCTCGACTTCTTCCCCGTCGAGGAGACGACGGACGCCTCCGGCGCCCGTGCGCTGCGCGGCCTGCTCGTCGCCGCGGCCCGCGAGACCGTGCTCGCGAACGTGCGCTGCGCCGAGAAGGCCGGCCTCACGGCACTCTCGGTCGACCTCACGTCGTTCGCCGTCCTGCGGGCGATGGGCAAGCAGACCGGCTCGGACGTCGAGACCGAGGCGCTCATCGACATCGGTGCCCGGGTGACGAACGTCGTCGTCCACTCCGCGGGGAGCCCGCGCTTCGTCCGCATCCTCCTCATGGGCGGCCAGGACATCACCGACGCGGTCGCCGACCGGCTCGGCATCACCGTCGCGGAGGCCGAGGCGCTCAAGCAGACCGCGGCCCACACCGGGTCGAGCGAGGACCTCGCAGCGGTCAACAAGGCGCTCACCGCCACCGCCCAGGAGTTCGTCGACGAGATCCGCAACTCCCTGGACTACTACGCCGCCTCGACGCCGGGCGTCCCGCTGGAGCGGATCCTGCTCTCCGGCGGCGGCTCGCGGCTCGACGGCCTCGCCGAGCGGCTCTCTGCCGCGACCCGGCTGCCCGTCGTCGCGGGCGACCCGCTCGCCTCGCTGAAGATCGGCCGGACCGGCCTGGACGACAACCAGCTCGCCTTCGTCCGCCCGCTCGCGGCCGTCCCGGTCGGACTCGCCCTGGGAGCCATGTGATGACCGTCGACGCCCAGCAGCAGCCGGTCGAGGCCGTCGCCCCGGCCGGGGGCGGGGTCCGGGTCGACTGGGCCCCCGTGCCCAAGGTCAACCTCCTGCCCCGGGAGGTGCTCGACGCCCGCGCGTTCCGGCGCGTCCAGAAGCTGCTCGCCGGGGCCGTCGTCGGCACCGTCGCGGTGGCCGGCCTCGCCTTCGCGTGGTCCCTGCACGGGGTCCAGGTCGCCCAGGCGGACCTCGACGTGTCCCGCGCCCGGACCGCCCAGCTCCACACCGAGGAGGCCAAGTACTCCGACGTGCCTCGGGTGCTGTCCCGGGTCGAGCAGGCCAAGACGGCGCGGACGGCGGCGCTCGGCTCCGACGTCCTGTGGTACCGGTTCTTCGACGACCTCGCGGCGGCGACGCCGGACACGGTGTCGCTGACGAACGTCACGGTCGCCATGGACACCTCGGGCGCACCGACGACGGCGACCGATCCGCTCGTCCCGTCCGGCCTCGGCGCCGTCACCTTCACCGGCGGCGGTGACCGGTTCCCGGACGTCTCGACGTGGCTGGAGTCCGTGGGCAGCGTCGACGGCCTCGACGGCTCCACCCTGCAGAGCGCGACCCGGTCGGCCGGCGGCGGCACCGCCGACGACGGCCCGGTGACCTTCTCCTCGAAGATCGTCATCGACTCCAGCGCGCTCTCGCACCGCTTCGACGGGAAGGCGAGCTGACCATGCTGACGAGCCGCACCGCCCGGTGGGTCGCCGGCACGACGCTCCTGTGCGTCGCCCTGCTCGGCCTGAGCTGGCTGCTCCTGGTGTCGCCGCAGCGCACCGAGGCCGCCGAGCTGCGCGACCAGAACGCCTCGACGCAGAGCCAGAACGACCTGCTCGAGGTGAAGATCGCCCAGCTCCGCGCGCAGTTCGCCAAGCTCCCCGAGAACCAGGCCGAGCTCGCCTCGATCCTCGCGCAGATGCCGCCGGACGCCGGGATGCCGCGGCTCGTCCGCGACCTCGACACGATGTCCGAGAGCACCGGGGTGACCCTCTCGAGCGTCACGCCCGGCCCGGGCCAGACCCTGACGACCGGGACCACGGTGCCGGGCGCGGCCGCGGCGGCGCCTGCCGCCACCGCCGCAGCCACCGCCGCCGCCGGGACGACCCCCGTCGACGGGTCGACGGTCGTCGCCATCCCGGTCACCATCGCCGTCGACGGCGACTACTTCCAGACCGTGGCGTTCCTCAAGCAGCTCCAGACCCAGATGCCGAGGGCCTTCCTCGTGACGGCCGTCCAGATGTCCGCCGGCAGCGCCGGCGGCGCGGACGCCTCGGCGACCGGCGGGAACGTCGCCGTGACGATCACCGGCAAGGTCTTCGCCCTGCCGGGGATGAGCGCCGACGTCCTCACGACGGGCACCGGCACCACCGCCGGCACCGCCGGGAGCCCGATGTCCACGGCAACCCCCGGCACGACCCCCGGCACGACCCCCGCAGCCGCTCCGACGGCCTCCGCCCCCGCGGCGACGGCCACCCCGGCGCCGACCGCCACCGCCACGCAGGAGGTCTCGTGAGCCAGGAGCCGCAGTTCGGGTCCCTCTTCGGTGCCCCGGCGGGGTCGCCGTCGGCGCCGGTGCCCCCGGTCCCGCCCGGCACGGCCGAGGTGGTCCAGAGCGGCCCGTCGCCCGCCCGTCCCGCGGCCACCGCCTGGTACCGCCGGCGCGAGGCCGTCGTCGCGGGCGCCGGACTCGGGGTCGCGGTCGTCCTCGGCGCGGTCGCCTTCGTCGTCCTCGGCGGCGGCGGTGACGACCTCACGACGACCGGGGCCACGGTGGCCCGGTCGACGCGCAGCGCGACGGCGACCGGGACGGCGGTCCCGACGACCGGCGCGGTCCGCCCCGCCAACCGCAACCCGTTCTCCGGCAAGGCAGCGGCCGCCGGCACCGGCTCGGCCGGGACGACGGCGGCCGCCACGACGACGACCCCCGCCGCGGTGACGACGGTCGTCAAGACGGTCAGCTCGGTCGTCACGACGACGAAGACGTCGACGCGGACGACGACGACCACGCGGACGAAGACCGCGACGGCCACCGTCACCGCGACCCCGACGTACGTCTACCTGCTCTCGCTGACCGGCGCCGCGGGTGACGCGGTCTTCGTCGTCAACGGCGAGGAGCAGGCGGCGGCCTCCCCGAACGACACCGTCGTGACGAACCTGGAGTACACCGGGACCTCGAGCGCCACCTGCGCGAAGGTGTCCTGGAAGGCCGGCGCGGCCCAGACGATCTGCGTCGGGGCGGGGACCCGCGTCGACGACTGACCCGGCGGGCGTGGGAGGATCGGCCCCATGCTTCGCTGGCTCACGGCGGGGGAGTCCCACGGCCCCGCACTCGTCGGCGTCCTCGAAGGTCTGCCCGCCGGGGTGCGGGTGACCAGCGACGACGTCCAGGCTGCCCTCGAGCGCCGACGCCTCGGCCACGGCCGCGGCGCGCGCATGAAGTTCGAGCAGGACGCCGTCCGGTTCCTCGGCGGGCTGCGGCACGGCCTGACCCAGGGCGGCCCGGTCGCCGTCGAGGTCGGGAACACCGAGTGGCCCAAGTGGGAGACGGTCATGTCGGCCGACCCGGTGCCGCAGGACGTCCTCGAGGCGCAGGCCCGCAACGCCCCGCTGACCCGGCCGCGGCCGGGGCACGCCGACCTCGTCGGCATGCAGAAGTACGGCTTCGACGACGCGCGCCCGGTCCTCGAGCGGGCCAGCGCCCGCGAGACCGCGGCCCGGGTCGCGCTCGGCGCGGTGGCGTCGGCGTTCCTCGAGCAGGCCGCCGGGGTCCGGCTCGTCAGCCACACCGTGGGGATCGGCCCGGTCGAGGTGCCCGAGGGCAGCGACCTGCCCGGTCCCGACGACGTCAAGGCGCTCGACGCCGACCCGGTGCGCTGCCACGACGCCGCGACGAGCGCCGCGATGGTCGCCGAGATCGACGCCTGCCGCAAGGACGGCGACACCGTCGGCGGGATCGTCGAGGTCGTCGCCTACGGGCTGCCGCCGGGCCTGGGCAGCCACGTCCACTGGGACCGCCGGCTCGACGCCCGCCTCGCCGGGGCCCTCATGGGCGTGCAGGCGATCAAGGGGGTCGAGGTCGGCGACGGCTTCACGACGGCCCGCCGCCGCGGGTCCGCGGCGCACGACGAGATCGAGCGGGTGGACGGCGTCATCCGGCGCCGGACCGGGCGTGCCGGCGGCACCGAGGGCGGCATGAGCACCGGTGACGTGCTGCGCGTGCGCGCCGCGATGAAGCCGATCTCGACGGTCCCGCGGGCGCTCGACACCGTCGACGTCGCGACCGGCGAGGCCGCCGTCGCGATCAACCAGCGCTCCGACGTCTGCGCGGTCCCGGCCGCCGGGGTCGTCGCCGAGGCGATGGTCGCCCTCGTGCTCGCCGACGCCGTCCTGGAGAAGTTCGGCGGCGACAGCGTCACCGAGACCGCGCGCAACGTCCGCTCCTACCTCGACGCGCTGCCGGACCTGCTCCGCAGCGAGGGCTCGTGAGCGGCGGCGCCCCGGACGACGCCGCAGCGGTGCGCCCCGCCGTCGTGCTCGTCGGCCCGATGGGTTCGGGCAAGTCGACGGTGGGCCGGCTCGTCGCCGCCCGGCTCGGGCTCGCCCTGCGGGACACCGACTCCGACGTCGAGACGGTCGCCGGCAAGTCGGTCTCCGACGTCTTCGTCGACGACGGCGAGCCGGTGTTCCGGGACCTGGAGCGCGCCGCCGTGGCGACCGCGCTGCGCGAGCACCCCGGTGTGCTGGCGCTCGGCGGCGGCGCCGTCATGGACCCGCTCACCGAGGACGCGCTGCGCGGCCACACCGTCGTCTTCCTCGACGTCCAGGTCACCGACGCGGCCCGCCGGATCGGCCTCAACCGGGACCGGCCGCTGCTGCTCGGCAACCCGCGCGCGCAGTGGCTGCGGATCATGGAAGGGCGCCGTCCGGTCTACGAGCGGGTCGCGACCGCCGTCGTCGCCACCGACGGGCGCAGCCCCGAGGAGGTCGCGGCCGCAGTCCTCGACGCGCTCGGTCTCACGGCGGACGCGTGACCAGCGCCACCCGGCTGCGCGTCGGCCCCGGTGCCGGGGGCGACCCGGCCGGCCCGAACGCCTACGACGTCGTCGTCGGGCACGACCTCCTCGGCGCGCTGCCGGGCCTGCTCGCGGGCGCCCAGCGGGTGCTCGTCGTCCACCCCGCGGGCCTGCGCGCCCGCGGCGAGGCGGTCCGGGCGGACCTGCTGGCGGCCGGCTACGAGGCCTACGTCACCGAGGTCCCGGACGGCGAGGGCGCCAAGACCGCCGCCGTCCTCGCCGACTGCTGGGGCGTGCTCGGGCGGGCCGGCTTCACCCGGACCGACGCGGTCGTCGGCGTCGGCGGGGGAGCGGTGACCGACCTCGCGGGCTTCGTCGCGTCGACGTGGCTGCGCGGGGTGCGGGTCGTCCAGGTCCCGACGACGCTGCTCGCGATGGTCGACGCCGCCGTCGGCGGCAAGACCGGCATCAACACCGCCGAGGGCAAGAACCTGGTCGGCGCCTTCCACCCGCCGGCCGGGGTGCTCTGCGACCTGTCGGCGCTGTCGACGCTGCCGCCGGAGGACCTCGCCGCCGGCCTCGCCGAGGTCGTCAAGACCGGTTTCATCGCCGACCCGCGGATCCTCGACCTCGTCGAGGCCGACCGGGTCGCGGCGACCTCCTGGGACTCCCCGGTGCTGCGCGAGCTCGTCGAGCGCAGCGTCGCCGTCAAGGCCCGCGTCGTCACCGAGGACCTCAAGGAGTCCCACCTGCGGGAGATCCTCAACTACGGCCACACCTTCGGCCACGCCGTCGAGCAGGTCGAGGGGTACACCTGGCGGCACGGCGCGGCGGTGAGCCTGGGCATGGTGTTCGCCGCGGAGCTCGGGCGGCTCGCAGGGAGCACCCCGCCGGCCCTCGTCGACCGGCACCGCGAGGTGCTCGGCACCCTGGGGCTGCCGCTGACCTACCCGGCGGGCCGCTGGGAGACCCTCCTCGACGTCATGCGCCGGGACAAGAAGACCCGCGGCGACCTGCTGCGCTTCGTCGTCCTCGAGGACGTCGGCCGGCCGGTGCGGCTCGAGGGCCCCGACCCGGACCTGCTCGTCGGGGCCTACGCCGCCGTCAGCGCGTAGCCGGCACCTCGACCCGCCCGGCGGCGGCCGGCGGCCGCGGGACCTCGGCGAACGGCGACCGGGCGAACCAGCCGGGCAGCGCCCGCCGGACGCCGGACGGCGCCTCGACGCTCACCGTGCCGGCCCGCACGAGGGCGGGCCACGACAGGTCGCCGTTCCACCACCGCGTGACGCCGTGCAGCGACCCGGTGACGGACGCCGCGACCGGGTGCCCGGGGTCGGCGTCGCAGACGTCCACATCGTCCGGGCTGATGACGAGCCACCAGTCCCGGTCGACGACGCCGGGGTCGGTGAACCGGAACCGGACGACGGTCCGGCGCGACGGGACGGCCGCCAGGTCGACGTTGCGGTGCATGTCCCACAGCAGCAGCTTCGGGTCGAGGTCGGCGTCGCCGATCTCGCCGATCCAGCGGGTGCCCCAGGCGCCGAGCGCCTCGACGACGGGGCGCAGCTCGCGGCCGGCCTCGGTGAGCACGTAGCGGACGTCGGCGCCGTCCTCGACCCGGCGGACGAGGCCCGCCCGGGTGAGCTGCTGCAGCCGCCGGGACAGCAGCGTCGGCGACATCCGCGGCAGCCCGCGCCGCAGGTCGTTGAACCGCTCGCTGCCGGTCACGAGCTCGCGGACGAGCAGCATCGTCCAGCGCTCGTCGAGGAGCTCCATCGCCTTCGCCACCGGGCAGAACTGGTGATACGGGGCACCCATCGCCCAACGGTACCGATCGCGGTACAGATCGTGTATGCGGTACAGATCGTGTACTAGGAGCGGCACCGCCGGCTTCGTACGTTGGCAGACATGTCGACCAAGACCACGCAGCAGAGCACCTACCACGTCGGCGACGACGCCGACCGGGCCCTCAAGGCCCGCCACGCGACGATGTGGGCCCTCGGGGACTTCCCCTCGGTCGCCCACCGCGTCATCCCGCACCTCGGCGCCGACCTCGTCGAGGCGGCCGGCGTCCGCGCCGGGCAGCACGTCCTCGACGTCGGCGCCGGCGCCGGCAACGCGGCGATCCCGGCCGCCGTCCGCGGCGCGACCGTCGTCGCGTCCGACATCGCCCCCGTCCTGCTCGACGCCGGCCGGGCGGAGGCGCAGGCCTTCGGCGACGACGTCGCGGCCCGCCTCGACTGGCAGGTCGCCGACGCCGAGGCGCTGCCGCACGGCGACGGCGAGTTCGACGTCGTCCTGTCGAGCGTCGGCGTCATGTTCGCCCCTCACCACCCGGACGCCGCCGCCGAGCTGCTCCGGGTCACCCGGCCCGGCGGCACGATCGCCCTCGCGAACTGGACGCCGCAGGGCTTCGTCGGCCGGCTCTTCGCCACCATGAAGCCGTTCGCGGCCCCGCCGCCGCCCGGCGCGCAGCCGCCGCCGCTGTGGGGGGACGAGGACCACGTGCGGTCCCTCCTCGGGGCGGGGACGACCGCGCTCCACCTCGAGCGCCGTCAGGTGCTCGTGGAGGGCTTCACCTCGGGTGCGCAGTGGCGCGACCTGTTCAAGGCCGCCTACGGGCCCACGGTGGCCGCCTACGCGGCCCTGGCGGACCGGCCGGACGACGTCGCGGCCCTGGACGCCGCCCTGGCGGCCCTCGGGGACGACGCCCTCGCCGACGGGGTCATGGAGTGGGAGTACCTGCTCGTCGTGGCGGAACGGGGCCGTTAGGCTCGGCGGCCGTGAGCAGCCCGCGCGTCCTCGTCCTCAACGGCCCCAACCTCGGCCGGCTCGGCACCCGGGAGCCGGAGGTCTACGGCCACGAGACGATCGAGGACCTCGCGGCCCGCTGCCGGGCCGTGGCCGACGAGCTGGGCCTGGTCGCCGACGTCCGGCAGACCGACGACGAGGCCACGCTCGTCGGCTGGCTGCACGAGGCCGTCGACACCCGCTCCCACGTCGTGCTCAACCCGGCGGCGTTCACGCACTACAGCTACGCCGTCCGCGACGCGTGCGCGCAGGTCACGAGCGCCGGCCTGACGCTCGTCGAGGTGCACCTGTCGAACCCCGCGACGCGCGAGACGTTCCGTCACACGAGCGTCGTCGCGGGGGTCTCGACGGGCACCGTCGCCGGGTTCGGCCTCGGCTCGTACGACCTCGCGCTGCGCGCCGTCGCCGCGCGCGCCCGGTAGGATCTGACGGTCCGCCAGACCCCTGGCACAGACCCTTGACACCTCCGACGGGTGCACGCGTGCCCGCGACACCGATGAAGGCAGAACCGTGGCCACCACCAACGACCTGAAGAACGGCCTCGTGCTCAACCTCGACGGCAACCTCTGGGCCGTCGTCGAGTTCCAGCACGTCAAGCCCGGCAAGGGCGGCGCGTTCGTCCGCACGAAGCTCAAGAACGTCCTGTCCGGCAAGGTCGTCGACAAGACGTTCAACGCGGGCACGAAGGTCGACACCGCCACCGTCGACAAGCGCGACATGCAGTACCTGTACAAGGACGGCACCGACTACGTCTTCATGGACACCAACACGTTCGACCAGCTGCTCGTGCCGGAGGTCACCGTCGGGGACGCCGCGCACTTCCTCCTGGAGAACATGGAGGCGATGGTCGCGACCCACGACGGGATCCCGCTCTACGTCGAGATGCCGACGTCGGTCGTCCTCGAGATCACCTACACCGAGCCGGGCCTGCAGGGCGACCGCTCGACGGGCGGCACGAAGCCGGCGACCGTCGAGACCGGCTACGAGATCCAGGTGCCGCTCTTCCTCGAGACGGGCACGAAGGTCAAGGTCGACACCCGCGACGGCAGCTACCTCGGCCGGGTGAACTGAGCCCTTGGGCGCCCGGAGCAAGGCCCGCAAGCGGGCCCTCGACATCCTCTTCGAGGCCGACCAGCGCGGGCTGGCGGCCCTCGACGTGCTGCGCGAGCGGCGCGAGGCCGCCGAGCCCCCGGTGGGGGACTACTCGGCGCAGATCGTCGAGGGCGTGGTCGCCGAGCGGGAGCGGATCGACGAGCTGCTCTCCACGTACTCGCACGGCTGGACGCTCGAACGGATGCCCGGCGTCGACCGCTGCGTGCTGCGGATCGGCGCCTGGGAGCTGCTCTACAACGACGACGTGCCGGACGCCGTCGCCATCGACGAGGCCGTCGAGCTCGCCCGGTCGCTGTCGACCGACGAGTCACCGTCGTTCGTCAACGGCCTGCTCGGCCGGCTGCTCACCGTGGCGGGACGCCCCGCCTGACACCGGTGAGACCCGGCACCGCACCATCGACCGGACGATCGTCGGGACAAGCTGACGGCCCGGACCGCACCCGCGCAGACGGGGCGTCCGGGCCGTTCCGCTGCTGTCAGTCCTCGGCGGCGACGGCGCGTCGCGCGTCGGCGTTGAGGACGCCCCACGCGATGAGTTGCTCGGCGAGGACGGCCGGCGGCACGTCGTAGATCACGGCGAGCGTGCGGAGGTCGTCCGTGCGGATGGAGAGCACCTTGCCGTTGTAGTCGCCGCGCTGGCCCTGGATCGTCGCGGCGTACCGCGCGAGGGGACCGGCCTTCTCGGCGGGAACGGACTGGAGACGCTCGAGGTCGAGGACCAGCTTCGGCGGCGGCTCGCTGCTGCCCGTCGGGGCAGCGTCGGGCAGGAGCGCCTGCACCGGCACACCGTAGAAGTCGGCGAGTTCGGCGAGCCGCTGGACGGTCACGGCGCGGTCACCTCGCTCGTAGGAGCCGACGACGACCGCCTTCCAGCGGCCCTCGGACTTCTCCTCGACACCGTGCAAGGACAGACCCTGCTGGGTGCGGATCGCGCGGAGTCGGGCGCCAAGTGCCCGGGCGTAGTCGGAGGCCATGCGCTGATGGTCACGGAGAGTTACGTTTCTCGTCAAGCAGGATCGCCGAACTCGTCGTGATCTCCACCCGAACGGCGTAGATTTTCTTCAGTTTTGCCCCGATATGTCGCCCACCGAATGGTGGACACCACCCGACCACTCTTGACCGGTCGCGGCGCGGCGTGGCGCGGAGGCGGGGTCACGCTACGGGCCCGCGGGCCCCCTGCTAGCCTCGACGGTGCAGGACGCCGGACGATCTCGGGGCAACCCGCGGACCCCCGCCCGACCTGCGACGACCGCCCCCTTTAACGACCCGTCCCGAGAGGCGGGGAAGGAGGTCGGCTGCGTGACCGCGCGCCGCACCGTGCTCGAAGCTGCTGAGATCCGCCGGGCGCTGACCCGGATCGCCCACGAGGTCCTCGAACGCAACAAGGGCGCCGACGACCTCGTCCTCCTCGGGATCCCGACACGAGGGGTGACCCTCGCGACGCGGCTCGGCCGCCGGCTCACCGAGATCGAGGGCCGCCCCGTCCCCGTCGGCTCGCTCGACGCGACGATGTACCGCGACGACCTGCGCCGCCAGCCGGTCCGGACGATCGCCCCGACCGAGCTGCCCGACGGCGGCATCGACGACAAGGTCGTCGTGCTCGTCGACGACGTGCTCTTCTCCGGGCGGACCATCCGGGCCGCGCTGGACGCGCTGTCCGACCTCGGGCGGCCGCGCGCCGTCCGGCTCGCGGTCCTCGTCGACCGCGGCCATCGCGAGCTGCCGATCCGGGCCGACCACGTCGGCAAGAACCTCCCGACGTCGCTGTCCGAGCGCGTCCGGGTCGCGCTCGAGGAGGTCGACGGCACGGACGAGGTGCGGATCGAGTCGGACGCCGCGGAGGTGTCCGCGTGAGGCACCTGCTGTCGGCCGCCGACCTCGACCGGGCGCAGGCCGTGACCGTCCTCGACGTCGCCGAGCAGATGGCCGCCACCCAGCGCCGCGAGATCAAGAAGCTCCCCACGCTGCGCGGACGGACCGTCGTCAACCTCTTCTTCGAGGACTCCACCCGGACCCGGATCTCCTTCGAGGCCGCGGCGAAACGGCTCTCGGCGGACGTCATCAACTTCTCCGCCAAGGGGTCGAGCGTCTCCAAGGGCGAGTCGCTCAAGGACACCGCGCTCACCCTCGAGGCGATGGGTGCGGACGCCGTCGTCGTCCGGCACCCGGCGTCCGGCGCACCGCACCGGCTCGCCCACGCCGGCTGGACCCGGGGCGCCGTCGTCAACGCCGGGGACGGCACCCACGAGCACCCGACGCAGGCGCTGCTCGACGCGTTCACGATGCGGCGCCACCTCGTCGAGAACGCGACCGGCGCCGATCTCGCCGGCCGCCGGGTCGCCCTCGTCGGGGACGTCCTGCACAGCCGGGTCGCGCGCTCGAACGTGCTGCTGCTCAACACCCTCGGCGCGCACGTCGTCCTCGTCGCGCCGCCGACCCTGCTGCCGGTCGGGGTCGAGGGCTGGCCGTGCGAGGTCTCGTACGACCTCGACGCGACGCTCGCGGGCGGCCACGGCGACCTCGACGCCGTGATGATGCTGCGGGTCCAGGCCGAGCGGATGAACGCGTCGTACTTCCCGAGCGTGCGCGAGTACTCGCGGCGCTACGGGCTCGACGCCCGCCGGGTCGGGCTGCTGCCGGAGCACACGGTCGTCATGCACCCCGGGCCGATGAACCGCGGCCTGGAGATCTCGGCGGACGCCGCGGACTCGCCGCGCTCGACGATCGTCGAGCAGGTGACGAACGGCGTCGCCGTCCGGATGGCCGTCCTCTACCTGCTCCTCGCCGGGGCGCGCGACCTCGCGCCCGCCGGCCCGCCCGCCGACGAAGTCGCTCTCACCGAAGGGGTCCTCCCGTGACCACCACGACGGCCGGCACGACCTGGCTGGTCCGGCGCTCGCGCGTCCTCGGCGGCCAGCCGACCGACGTCCTCGTCGAGAACGGCGTCGTCGCCGAGATCGGCCCGGGGCTTTCCGCGGCCGGCGCCAGCGTCCTCGACGCCGACGGCCTCGTCCTCCTGCCGGGGCTCGTCGACCTGCACACCCACCTGCGCGAGCCGGGCCGGGAGGACGCCGAGACCGTCGAGACCGGCTCCCAGGCGGCCGCACGGGGCGGCTTCACCGCGGTCCACGCGATGGCCAACACCGACCCCGTCGCGGACACCGCGGGCGTCGTCGAGCAGGTCTGGCGGCTCGGCCGCCGCTCCGGCTGGGTCGACGTCCGCCCGGTCGGCGCCGTGACGGTGGGCCTGGCGGGGGAGCGGCTCGCCGAGCTCGGTGCGATGGCCGACTCCGCGGCCGGCGTCCGGGTCTTCTCGGACGACGGGAAGTGCGTCAGCGACGCCGTCCTCATGCGCCGGGCCCTGGAGTACGTCAAGGCGTTCGACGGCGTCGTCGCCCAGCACGCGCAGGAGCCGCGGCTCACCGACGGCGCGCAGATGCACGAGGGCGCGGTCTCCGCCGTCCTCGGGCTGCGCGGCTGGCCGGCGGTCGCCGAGGAGGCGATCATCGCCCGCGACGTCCTGCTCGCCGGGCACGTCGGCTCCCGCCTGCACGTGTGCCACCTGTCGACGGCCGGCTCCGTCGAGATCGTCCGCTGGGCCAAGGGCCGCGGCATCGACGTCACCGCCGAGGTCACCCCGCACCACCTGCTCCTCACCGACGAGGAGGTCCGCAGCTACGACCCGGTCTTCAAGGTGAACCCGCCGCTGCGCACCGCCGAGGACGTCATGGCGCTGCGCGAGGCCCTGGCCGACGGCACGATCGACATCGTCGCCACCGACCACGCCCCGCACCCGGTCGAGGACAAGGACTGCGAGTGGGCCGCGGCCGCGATGGGGATGACCGGGCTGGAGACGGCGCTGTCCGTCGTCCAGCACACGATGGTCGAGACCGGGCTCCTCGACTGGGCGGGCGTCGCGCAGCGGATGTCGGCCGCCCCGGCACGGATCGGCCGGCTCGCCGACCAGGGCCGCCCGCTCGTCGTCGGCGAGCCCGCCCACCTCACGCTCGTCGACCCGGCGGCCCGCTGGACCGTCGAGCCGCACACGATGGCGACGATGGGCCGCAACTCGCCGTTCCGCGGCCGTGAGCTGCCCGGCCAGGTCGTCGCGACCTTCTACGCCGGGCACCCGACCGTCCTGGACGGCAAGCTCGCCGGGCCGCGCCCGGGCACGACCCCCGGGAGGGACGCATGACCGCGACGACGACCGGCGCGACGACGGGCCCCGACCCGGCGGTGCTCGTCCTCGAGGACGGCCGCACCTGGCGCGGGCAGGCGTACGGGGCCGTCGGCTCGACGGTCGGGGAGGCGGTCTTCTCGACCGGCATGACCGGCTACCAGGAGACCCTCACCGACCCGTCGTACCACCGGCAGGTCGTCGTCATGACGGCGCCGCACATCGGCAACACCGGCGTCAACGACGAGGACGGCGAGTCCCGGCGGATCTGGGTCGCGGGGTACGTCGTCCGCGACCCCGCCCGGCGCGCGTCCAGCTGGCGCTCGCGCCGCGAGCTCGTCGACGAGCTGGCCGCCCAGGGCGTCGTCGGGATCAGCGGGGTCGACACCCGCGCGATCACCCGGCACCTGCGCGAGCGCGGCGCGATGCGGGTCGGCGTGTTCTCCGGCGCGGCCGCGCTGCGGTCGGACGACGTGCTGCTCGCCGAGGTCCGCGGCGCCCCGCAGATGGCCGGCGCCGACCTCGCCGGCGAGGTCTCGACGGACGCCGCCTACGTCGTCCCGGCGATCGGGGAGAAGCGCTTCACGGTCGCCGCGGTCGACCTCGGCATCAAGTCGATGACCCCGCACCGGATGGCGCAGCGCGGCATGGAGGTGCACGTCCTGCCGGCGACCGCGACGCTCGCGGACATCCTCGCGACCGGCGCCGACGGGGTGTTCTTCTCCAACGGCCCCGGCGACCCGGGCGCCGCGACGCACCCCGTCGAGCTGCTCCGCGAGGTGCTCGACCGGCGGATCCCGTTCTTCGGCATCTGCTTCGGCAACCAGATCCTCGGCCGGGCGCTCGGCTTCGGCACGTACAAGCTCGGCTACGGCCACCGCGGCATCAACCAGCCGGTCATGGACCGCACGACCGGCAAGGTCGAGGTCACGGCGCACAACCACGGCTTCGCCGTCGACGCGCCCGTCGACGGGCCCGCCGACACGCCCTACGGGCGCGCCGAGGTGAGCCACGTGTGCCTCAACGACGGCGTCGTCGAGGGTCTGCGCTGCCTCGACGTGCCGGCGTTCTCCGTGCAGTACCACCCGGAGGCGGCCGCCGGCCCGCACGACGCCGCGTACCTGTTCGACCGGTTCGCCGACCTCATGGCGGACCAGACCGGGAAGAAGGCCTGATGCCCCGCCGCACGGACCTCAAGAGCGTCCTCGTCATCGGCTCCGGCCCGATCGTCATCGGCCAGGCCTGCGAGTTCGACTACTCCGGCACCCAGGCGTGCCGGGTGCTGCGCGAGGAGGGGCTGCGCGTCGTCCTCGTGAACTCCAACCCGGCGACGATCATGACCGACCCGGAGTTCGCCGACGCGACGTACGTCGAGCCGATCACCCCCGAGGTGGTCGAGGCGATCATCGCCAAGGAGCGGCCCGACGCGCTGCTCGCGACCCTCGGCGGCCAGACGGCGCTCAACGCCGCGATGTCGCTGCACGCCGCGGGCGTCCTGGAGAAGTACGGCGTCGAGCTCATCGGGGCCAACGTCGCCGCGATCGAGGCCGGCGAGGACCGCCAGCAGTTCAAGGGCGTCGTCGACCGGGTGGCCGAGAAGTACGGCCTCGACGCGTCGACGGCCCGCTCGTCGATCTGCCACACGATGGACGAGTGCCTCGCGGTGACCGCCGAGCTGGGCTACCCGGTCGTCGTCCGGCCCTCGTTCACCATGGGCGGCCTCGGCTCCGGGATCGCCTACGACGAGGCCGACCTGCGCCGGATCGCCGGGGCCGGGCTGCAGTACTCGCCGACGACCGAGGTCCTCCTCGAGGAGTCGATCATCGGCTGGAAGGAGTACGAGCTCGAGCTCATGCGCGACCGCAACGACAACGTCGTGGTCGTCTGCTCGATCGAGAACCTCGACCCGATGGGCGTGCACACCGGCGACTCGATCACCGTCGCGCCGGCCCTGACCCTCACCGACCGGGAGTACCAGCGGCTGCGGGACATCGGCATCGCCGTCATCCGCGAGGTCGGCGTCGACACCGGCGGCTGCAACATCCAGTTCGCCGTGGACCCGGCGGACGGCCGCGTCGTCGTCATCGAGATGAACCCGCGGGTCTCGCGCTCGTCGGCGCTGGCGTCCAAGGCGACGGGGTTCCCGATCGCGAAGATCGCGGCGCGGCTGGCCGTCGGGTACACGCTCGACGAGATCCCCAACGACATCACCCGCAAGACGCCGGCGTCCTTCGAGCCGACGCTCGACTACGTCGTCGTCAAGATCCCGCGGTTCGCGTTCGAGAAGTTCCCCGCGGCCGACACGACCCTCACGACGACGATGAAGAGCGTCGGCGAGGCGATGGCGATCGGGCGCTGCTTCACCGAGGCGCTGCAGAAGGCGCTGCGGTCGCTGGAGAAGCGCGGGGCGTCCTTCCACTGGACCGGGCCGACCCCGACGGCGGCCGACGTCGATGCCCTCGTCGAGGCCGCGCGGCGGCCGACGGACGAGCGGCTGCTCCAGGTGCAGCAGGCGATCCGCGGCGGAGCGAGCATCGAGCGGCTGCACGCGGCGACCGGCATCGACCCGTGGTTCCTCGACCAGATGCTCCTCATCGACGAGGTCGCGACGAAGGTCGCGGGCGCGCCGGCGCTGACCCCCGAGCTGCTCCGGGAGGCCAAGCGGCACGGCTTCTCCGACGTCCAGATCGGCGAGCTCCGCTCGATGCCCGAGGACGTCGTCCGCGGTGTCCGGCACGCGCTCGGCGTCCGGCCGGTCTTCAAGACCGTCGACACGTGCGCCGCCGAGTTCGCCGCGACGACCCCGTACCACTACTCGTCGTACGACGAGGAGGACGAGGTCACCGCCTCGGGGCGGCGCAAGGTGATCATCCTCGGCTCCGGCCCGAACCGGATCGGCCAGGGCGTCGAGTTCGACTACTCGTGCGTCCACGCCTCGTTCGCGCTGCGCGACGCCGGGTTCGAGACCGTCATGGTCAACTGCAACCCCGAGACCGTCTCGACGGACTACGACACGAGCGACCGGCTCTACTTCGAGCCGCTCACCCTCGAGGACGTCCTCGAGGTCGTGCACGCCGAGCAGGGCTCGGGCGAGCTCGTCGGCGTCATCGTCCAGCTCGGCGGGCAGACCCCGCTCGGGCTGGCGGCCCGGCTCAAGGCCGCGGGCGTCCCGATCGTCGGCACGAGCCCGGAGGCGATCCACCTCGCCGAGGAGCGCGGTGCGTTCGGCCGGGTGCTCGCGCAGGCCGGGCTGCCGGCGCCGAAGCACGGGATGGCGAGCAGCTTCCTCGAGGCCAAGGAGATCGCCGACGAGATCGGCTACCCGGTGCTCGTGCGGCCCTCGTACGTCCTCGGCGGGCGCGGCATGGAGATCGTCTACGACGAGGAGATGCTCGGCGACTACATCGGCCGGGCCACCCAGGTCAGCCCCGAGCACCCGGTGCTCGTCGACCGGTTCCTCGACAACGGCATCGAGATCGACGTCGACGCGCTCTACGACGGCACCGAGATGTACCTCGGCGGGATCATGGAGCACATCGAGGAGGCCGGCATCCACTCCGGCGACTCGGCGTGCGTCCTGCCGCCGGTGACCCTCGGCGACAAGGACGTCGAGCGGGTCCGCCGCAGCACCGAGGCGATCGCGAAGGGCGTCGGCGTCCGCGGGCTGCTCAACGTCCAGTTCGCCCTCGCCGGCGGCGTCCTCTACGTCCTCGAGGCGAACCCACGGGCGAGCCGGACGGCGCCGTTCGTCTCCAAGGCGACCGCCGTCCCGCTCGCGAAGGCGGCGGCCCGGATCATGCTCGGTGCCACCGTCGCCGACCTGCGGGCCGAGGGGATGCTCCCGGCGACCGGGGACGGTGCGACCCTGCCCGACGACGCGCCGGTCTCGGTCAAGGAGGCCGTGCTGCCGTTCAAGCGGTTCCGGACGCCGGAGGGCAAGGTCGTCGACAGCCTCCTCGGGCCGGAGATGCGCTCGACGGGCGAGGTCATGGGCATCGCGTCGGACTTCCCGCGGGCCTTCGCGAAGTCGCAGTCCGCGGCGTTCGGCGGGCTGCCGGACGCCGGCCGGGTGTTCGTCTCCGTCGCGGACACCGACAAGCGCGCCGTCGTCTTCCCGGTGAAGCGGCTCGTCGACCTCGGGTTCGAGGTCCTCGCGACCGCGGGCACCGCGACGGTCCTGCGCCGCAACGGGATCCCGAGCACCGTCGTCCGCAAGCACTCCAGCGGCCGCGGGCCGGACGGCGAGCCGACGATCGTCGACCGGATCACGGCCGGCGAGGTCGCCATGGTCGTCAACACCCCCGAGGGCCCGGCGGCCCGGCTCGACGGCTACGAGATCCGGGCGGCGACGACGGCGGTCGACGCCCCGATCATCACGACGGTCCAGCAGCTCGCGGCGGCCGTCCAGGCCATCGAGGCCGCGCGCGACGAGCCCATCCACGTGGCCTCGCTCCAGGAGCACGCACTGCGGGTGCGGCCCGAGCTCGGGACCCGGGCGTGAGCGCGGTGACCGGGACACCGGCCGCCGAGACCCTCGGTGCCCGCGACCGCCGCCCGGACCCGGTCCAGCTGCGCTGCGCCGTCCTCGCGAACGAGCCGGCCGGTGCCTACCGGCGGCTCGTCCTCGACGCGGGGGAGGCCGCCCGGCGGGCGCTGCCGGGCCAGTTCGCCGCGCTCGCGGTGGGGGAGCCGCCGACGGCGATGCTGCTGCGGCGCGCCGTGTCGATCCACGCCGCGACCCCGGGCGACCGCCGGTTCGACGGCGCGGACACCCTGGAGATCGTCGTCGCCGCGCACGGCCCGGGCACCGAGTGGGTGACCCGCCGCCGCGCCGGTGACGTGCTCGACGTCGTCGCGCCGCTCGGCCGGCCGTTCCCGGCCCCGGAGGTCGGGGCGCCGACGGTGCTCGTCGGCGGCGGCTACGGCTCGGCGCCGCTGGTCTGGCTCGCCCGGGACCTGCGCGACGCCGGGCACCGGGTCGACGTCGTCCTCGGCGCCGCCTCGCGGGACAAGCTCTTCGGCCTCGAGGAGGCCGCGGCCGTCGTCGGCCCCGACCTCGTCCACGTGACGACGGACGACGGGTCGGCCGGGCTGCGGGGCCGGGTCACCGACGCGCTCGCGCCGCTCGCCCGGGACGGGGTCGTCGTCTACGCGTGCGGCCCGATGGCGATGCTCCGGGCCGTCCACGAGGTCGCGTCCGGTGCCGGCGGCACCTCGTGGCTCGCGGTGGAGGAGTCGATGGCCTGCGGCATCGGCGTGTGCATGACGTGCGTGCTGCCCGTGCGCGGCGAGGACGGCGTGACCCGGATGACGCGCTCGTGCGTCGAGGGCCCGACGTTCGACGGCGACCGGGTCCGCTGGGACGCGATCACCATCGGCCCGGGCGGCGCGACGAGCGCCGTCCCGGCGGACTGCCTCGGTGCGCCGGTGGCGTCCGGGAAGGGGCACTGATGACGACCACCGCCGCCAGCACCGCCGGCACCAACGGCACGGCCGTCGGCTTCGACGCGCGGACGTCGATCGGGGCGCTGGAGCTCAAGAACCCGGTGCTCACGGCGTCCGGCTGCGCCGCCGCCGGCCGCGAGCTCGGCCGGCTCTACGACGTCGCGGCGCTCGGCGCCGTCGTCACGAAGTCGATCCTGCGCGACGCCCGCTCCGGCCGGCCGACCCCGCGGATGGCCGAGACGCCGTCCGGGATGCTCAACTCGATCGGCCTGCAGGGCCCCGGCATCGACGCGTTCCTCGCCCACGACCTGCCGTGGCTGCGCGACCACGGCGCGACCGCCGTCGTCTCGATCGCGGGCAACGATGCCGCGGAGTTCGCCGAGCTCGCCGGCCGGCTCGTCGACGAGCCGGGTGTCGGCGCCATCGAGGTGAACATCTCCTGCCCGAACGTCGCGAACCGCGGGCTCGTCTTCGCGTGCGACCCCGGGTCGTCGGCCGAGGTGGTCTCCGGGGTCGTCGACGTCGTCGGCGGCCGGGTGCCGGTGCTCGCCAAGCTCTCCCCGGACGTCACCGACATCGTCGCGATCGCCCGGGCCTGCCTCGACCACGGCGCCGACGGCCTCGCGATGGTCAACACGACGCTCGGCATGGTCGTCGACACCGACACGATGCGGCCGGTCCTCGCCGGGGTCACCGGGGGGCTGTCCGGCCCCGCGATCCGGCCGGTCGCCGTCCGCTGCGTCTGGCAGGTGCACGCCGCGATGCGGCGGGGCGACCTGCGGCCGGCACCCGTCGTCGGCATCGGCGGCATCCTCACCGGGCTCGACGCGCTCCAGTTCGTCCTCGCCGGGGCGAGCGCCGTCCAGGTCGGCACCTCGACCTTCCACGACCCGTCGGCGCCGCTGCGCGTCGGCGCCGAGCTCGCGCAGGCGCTCGCCGCGCGCGGGTTCGCCGGCGTGGCCGACGCCGTCGGCCACGCGCACACCGTCCTGGCCCGGGAGGGCGCCCGATGAGCACCTCGACGACCAGGTCCCCGTTCGGCACCCGGCTGCACGCGGCCATGGCGTCCCGCGGGCCGCTGTGCGTGGGGATCGACCCGCACCCCGGGCTGCTCGCCGAGTGGGGGCTGGCGGACGACGTCGCCGGGCTGGAGCGGTTCTCGCTCACCGTCGTCGAGGCGCTCGCCGACCGGGTCGCCGTCCTCAAGCCGCAGGCGGCCTTCTTCGAGCGGCACGGCTCGCGCGGGGTCGCCGTCCTCGAGCGGGTCCTCGCCGAAGCCGCGCAGGCCGGCGCGCTGACGATCGCCGACGCCAAGCGCGGCGACATCGGCTCGACGATGGCCGCCTACGCCGACGCCTTCGTCGGCGAGGGCTCCCCGCTCGCCGCGGACGCCGTGACCGCCTCGCCGTACCTCGGCGTCGGCTCGCTCGCGCCGCTGCTCGAGCTCGCGGCGAAGACCGGCCGGGGCGTCTTCGTGCTCGCGCTGACGTCCAACCCGGAAGGGCCGCAGGTGCAGCACGCGCGGGTCGCGGACGGCCGCACCGTCGCGCAGGCGGTCCTCGACGACCTGCGGGCGCTCAACGCGCCCGAGCTCGCCGCCGGTGCCCCGCTGGGCAGCGTCGGCGCCGTCGTCGGCGCGACGATCGGCGGCTCGGGGCAGGTGCACGACCTGGCGGTCGGCGGCCCGCTGCTGGCGCCGGGGATCGGCGCCCAGGGCGCCACCGCGGACGACCTGCGGACCGTCTTCGGCGCGGCGCTGCCCGCCGTGCTGCCGAGCTCGAGCCGCGAGGTGCTCCGCGGCGGGCCGGACGTCGCCGGGCTGCGGGCCGCCGCCGAGCGCACGCTGGACCAGGTCGGGGCGGTGCTCGCGGGCGCCTGACAGCCTGCGAACGGTCACATCCGAAACGTTGCGTAGTCCAACCATTACGCACCGTAGGTTGGTGTCGTGCCGACCTACCGAGGGCCCGACGGCGCCGCGCTGCACCACGAGCGCCGCGGCGGCGGCCGGCCGACCGACCCGCCCGTCGTCGTCCTCGCCGGCGGCGCCGGGCGGCACCCGGACTACCTCGGCGACCTGGCGGGCCTCACCGACCGCGCGGACCTCGTCGTCCCGCACCTGCGCGGCGTGGGGGAGTCCCCGGCCCCGGCCGACCCCGACCTGGGGTCGTACTGGCGCCAGGCGGACGACCTGGAGGCCCTGCGTGCCGCGCTGGGGGCCGAACGGCTCGTCCTGGTCGCCCACTCCGCGGGGACCCGGCTCGCGGTCTCCTACGCGGCGCAGCACGCCGGGCGCCTCGCCGGGATGGTGCTCGTGTGCCCGCCGACCGGCTACCTCGTCGACGAGCCCGGTGACGCGGCGGTGCTCGCCGCGGCGCGGGCGGGGGAGCCCGCCTTCGACGCCGCGTGGGCGGCCCTGCACGACGGGCCGGACACGACCGACGACGCGGCGTTCAACGCCTGGGAGCGCCGCACGGCGCCGGCGGCCTGGGCCACCTGGGACGACACCGCACGCGCGCACACCCTCGTCGGGCCGTGGAGCCTCGCCGCGGCGCAGGCCTGGTTCGCCACGCTGCCGCCTGCCGACCTCGCCGCACAGCTCTGGGACGTCCGGGCGCCGGTGCTCGTCGTCGGCGGCGACCGGGACTGCCTCACGGGCGTCGCGCCCGTCGCCGCCCTCGCGGACCTCTTCCCCGACCGGACGTCGGTCACCCTCCCCGGCTGCGGGCACCACCCGTGGGTCGAGGCGCCGGCGGCCTTCCGGGCCGCCGTCGACCCGTTCCTCGACGCGCTGACCGTCCGCGCTTCGGACTCGGGGCGGGCCGCGTTGCTCCGGAACGGGCCGAGTGGGTAGGTTCGCTGCG
Organism: Kineosporia sp. A_224; assembly: GCF_002198655.1. Lineage (GTDB taxonomy): Bacteria > Actinomycetota > Actinomycetes > Actinomycetales > Kineosporiaceae > R-H-3. The sequence goes on along the minus strand of NZ_MWLN01000210.1, from coordinate 5,929 downwards.
CTGGTCGTGCCCCCTGCCGACCGGTGGCGACGGACCTTTCCTGGCGACGGGCCCAACGGCTGCCAGACGATCGACCGAGGTGACGTGAGTGGCACTTCCTCCCCTGTCCGACGAGCAGCGTGCGGCAGCCCTCCAGAAGGCGGCCGAGGCCCGGCGTGCGCGTGCCGAGGTGAAGAACCGCCTCAAGTACTCCCAGGGCTCCCTCGGTGACGTGATCCGTGAGGGCCAGCAGGACGAGATCGTCGGCAAGATGAAGGTCTCGGCCCTCCTCGAGGCGCTCCCGGGCGTCGGCAAGGTGCGGGCGCGCCAGATCATGGAGGAGATCGGCATCTCCGAGTCCCGCCGCGTGCGCGGCCTCGGCTCCAACCAGGTCGCGGCGCTCATCGAGCGCTTCAGCCGCTGACGCCGACGTCGTGACCGAGGGGGGAACCACGGCGCGACGGCTCACCGTCCTGGCAGGTCCGACGGCGGTGGGCAAGGGCACCGTGTCCGCGGACATCCGGCAGCGCTACCCGGAGGTGTGGCTGTCGGTGTCCGCGACGACGCGGGCCCGGCGACCCGGTGAGGTGGACGGCGTCCACTACCACTTCGTGACGCCCGAGCGCTTCGACGAGATGGTCGCGGGCGGTGAGCTCCTCGAGTGGGCCGTCGTCCACGGTGTGAACCGGTACGGCACGCCGCGCGCGGCCGTCGAGGAGGCGCTGCGGCAGGGCCGGCCCGCCCTGCTGGAGATCGACCTCCAGGGGGCGCGGCAGGTCAAGGAGACGATGCCCGAGGCGTTCTTCGTCTTCCTCGCGCCGCCGTCGTGGGACGAGCTGGTCCGCCGGCTCGTGGGCCGCGGCACCGAGGGCGAGGAGGAGCGGGAGCGCCGGCTGAGCACGGCGCGCGTCGAGCTGGCGGCCGAGCCGGAGTTCGACAAGACGATCGTCAACGACGATGTCAACCGGGCGACGGACGAACTCGTACAATGCATGGGGCTGATCCCTCACCCGCTGGCCGACAGGTCGGTCTGAGGCAGTCCAGGGCCGACCGGCCCGCCCGACGAATACCAGCTCCTGAGGAGACGCGTGTCCGGCATCACCGCGACGCCCGAAGGCATCACCAACCCCCCGATCGACGACCTGCTCAAGGTCGCCGACTCGAAGTACGCCCTGGTCATCTACGCGTCGAAGCGCGCGCGGCAGATCAACGCGTACTACTCCCAGCTCGGCGAGGGCCTGCTGGAGTACGTCGGCCCGCTCGTGGAGACGCACGTCCAGGAGAAGCCGCTGTCGGTCGCCATGCGCGAGATCAACGAGGGCCTGCTCGTCGCCGAGCCCACCGAGGGCTGACGGCTCCGCCGAGCCGGCCCCGATCGCTGCCACGACGCTGAGCGACACCATCCCGACGGACGACGCGCGGCCGCGCGTCGTCCTCGGCGTGTCCGGGGGGATCGCCGCCTACAAGGCGTGCACGCTGCTGCGGATCCTCACCGAGACCGGGCACGACGTCCGCGTCGTCCCGACGCGGGCCGCGCTGGAGTTCGTCGGCGCGCCGACCTGGGCGGCCCTGTCCGGGCACCCGGTGAGCGCGTCGACGTGGGACGACGTCCACGAGGTGCCGCACGTGCGGCTCGGCCAGCGCGCCGACCTCGTCGTCGTCGCACCGGCCACGGCGGACCTGCTCGCCCGGGCGGCGCACGGCCTGGCCGACGACCTCCTCACGAACGTCCTGCTCACCGCGCGCTGCCCGGTCCTGCTCGCCCCGGCGATGCACACCGAGATGTGGCAGCACCCGGCGACCCAGGCCAACGTCGCCCTGCTGCGCTCGCGCGGCGTCGTCGTCCTCGACCCGGCGAGCGGGCGGCTCACCGGGGCCGACACCGGCCCGGGGCGGCTGCCCGAGCCGGAGGCGATCGCGGCGGCCGCCGTCCGGCTGCTCGCGCGCGGCGGCGCGGACGTCGGCGACCTCGCCGGCCTGCGCGTCGTCGTCTCGGCCGGCGGCACCCGGGAGCCGCTGGACCCGGTGCGCTACCTCGGCAACCGCTCCTCGGGCAAGCAGGGGTTCGCCCTGGCGGGGGCGGCCGCGGCGCGCGGCGCGCACGTGCGACTGGTCGCCGCGAACACGGTGCTGCCGCTGCCCGGCGGCGTCGAGGTGACGGCGGTCGGGACGGCGCTCGAGCTGCGGACGGCGATGCTCGCCGCGGCCGGTGACGCGGACGTCGTCGTCATGGCGGCGGCGGTCGCCGACTTCCGGCCGGCGCAGGTCGCCGAGCACAAGATCAAGAAGACCGACGACCCGGACGACACGCCCGTCGTCCGGCTCGTCCGCAACCCCGACATCCTCGCCGAGCTCGTCGCCGGCCGGCGGCCCGGCCAGGTCGTCGTCGGGTTCGCCGCCGAGACCGGTGACGAGTCGGCCGACGTCCTCACGCACGCCCGCCGCAAGCTCGCCCGCAAGGGTTGCGACCTGCTCGTCGTCAACGACGTCTCCGGCGGCCAGGTCTTCGGGCAGGAGCACAACGCCGTGACGGTCCTCGACGCCGCCGGCGGCGCGGTCCCCGTGCCGCTGTCGACGAAGGAGGCCGTCGCGGACGCCGTCTGGGACGCCGTCCGGCACCGCCTCGACACCGGCGCTGCCGATGACGACGCCGCCGACGGCGACGTGGACGTCATGTGAACAGCCGCCCACGTCCCGTCGGTGCACCTGGCTACAGTTGGTGCGCCGGACCACACCGCACGCACGTCCGTCTGACAGGAGCATCGTGAGCAAGCGCCTCTTCACCTCGGAGTCGGTCACCGAGGGCCACCCGGACAAGATCTGCGACCAGATCAGCGACGGCATCCTCGACGCGCTGCTGACGCAGGACCCGAAGAGCAGGGTCGCCGTCGAGACGATGGTGACGACCGGGCTCGTGCACGTCGCCGGCGAGGTGACCACGGCGGGCTACGCCGAGATCCCCACGATCGTCCGGCAGACGATCCTCGGCATCGGGTACGACTCCTCGACGAAGGGCTTCGACGGCAGCACCTGCGGCGTCGAGGTCTCCATCGGGTCGCAGTCGCCCGACATCGCGCAGGGCGTCGACTCCGCCTACGAGGCGCGGGTCGAGGCCGGCGAGGACCCGCTCGACCTGCAGGGCGCCGGCGACCAGGGCCTCATGTTCGGCTACGCCTGCGACGACACGCCCGAGCTCATGCCGCTGCCGATCTGGCTCGCGCACCGGCTGGCGCAGCGGCTCTCCGAGGTCCGCAAGTCCGGCGAGGTCCCGTACCTGCGACCCGACGGCAAGACCCAGGTCACCATCGCGTACGACGGCGACCGCGCCGTCTCGCTCGACACCGTCGTGGTGTCGTCGCAGCACGCGGGGGACATCTCGCTGGAGAACCTGCTCCACCCCGACATCGCCGACAAGGTCGTCAAGCCCGTCCTCGACGAGGTCTCCATCGACTCCTCGAGCTACCGGCTGCTCGTCAACCCGACCGGCCGCTTCGAGATCGGCGGCCCGATGGGCGACGCCGGGCTCACCGGCCGCAAGATCATCGTCGACACGTACGGCGGCATGGCCCGCCACGGCGGCGGCGCGTTCTCCGGCAAGGACCCGTCGAAGGTCGACCGCTCCGCCGCGTACGCGATGCGCTGGGTCGCGAAGAACGTCGTCGCCGCGGGCCTCGCCCGCCGCTGCGAGGTCCAGGTCGCCTACGCGATCGGCAAGGCGCACCCGGTCGGGCTCTACGTCGAGACGTTCGGCACCGAGACGGTGCCGCTCGAGCGGATCCAGAAGGCGATCGACGCGGTCTTCGACCTGAGGCCGGCCGCGATCATCCGCGACCTCGACCTGCTGCGGCCGATCTACCAGCAGACCGCTGCCTACGGCCACTTCGGCCGCGAGCTCCCGGACCTCACGTGGGAGCGGACCGACCGGGTCCAGGCGCTGCAGTCCGCCGTCGGCTGACCGGCAGGCACCGCACCGGGTGAGCGAGGACGCCGCCGCACGGGACGACGCCCCCGCCGACCGGCCGGGTGAGCAGCTGAGCCTCATCCGGGCGGCGGTGCGGGCCCGTCCGCGGGCGAAGACGGCCCCGCCGCCGGTCGCCGCCGACCTGCCGGTCGCGCGGGTCGTCGTCGACGTGCCGCTGCCGCACCTCGACCGGGTCTTCGACTACGCCGTGCCGGAGCCGCTGTCCGCAGCGGCCCGGCCGGGCACCCGGGTGCGGGTGCGCTTCGCCGGGCAGGACGTCGACGCGTACGTCGTCGAGCGCGCCGCGACGACCGACCACACGGGGGCGCTGACTCCGCTGCGCCGGGTCGTCTCCGCCGAGCCGGTGCTCACCCCGGAGGTGCTCGCGCTGTGCCGGGCGGTGGCCGACCGGTACGCCGGGAGCCTCGTCGACGTGCTCCGCCTCGCCGTGCCGCCGCGGCACGCCGCGGCCGAGAGGGCGGCACCGGCGGCGCCGGCGGCGCCGGACGGGCCGGATGCGCAGACCGGGCCCGCGCCCGGCCCGGTCGACGAGGGCCCCTGGCAGGACTACGTCGCGGGTCCGGCGTTCGTCGCCCGGCTGGCCGCGGGCGGGTCCCCGCGCGCGGCCTGGACGGCGCTGCCGGGCCCGGCGTGGACCCGGGCCGTCGCGACGGCGGTCGCCGCCACGGCGGCGTCCGGCCGGGGCAGCCTCGTCGTCGTCCCGGACCACCGCGACGCCGACGCGGTGGAGGCTGCGCTCACCGAGGTGCTCGGGCCGGGCCGGCACACCCGGATCGGCGCCGACCTCGGCCCGGCCGCCCGCTGGACGGCGTTCCTCGCGGCGCTGCGCGGCGGCGTCCGCGTCGTCGTCGGCACCCGGGCCGCGATGTTCGCCCCGGTCGTCGACCTCGGTCTCGTCGTCCTCTGGGACGACGGCGACGACTCGCACGCCGAACCGCACGCGCCGTACCCGCACGCCCGGGAGGTGCTCGTCCTGCGCGCCGAGCAGGCCGGTGCCGGGGCGCTGCTCGGCGGGTGGTCGCGGACCACGGAGACGGCGCTGCTGCTCGCCGACGGCTGGGCGCGCCCCGTCGAGGCGGCGCGCGCCGTCGTCCGGGCGAGGTGGCCGCGGGTCGTCCTCGCCGACGAGGCGGCCCGGCCCGACGAGGCCGCGGCCCGCGCCGCCCGGATGCCCGCGCCGGCCTGGCGCGCCGTCCAGGAGGGGCTGCGCCGGGGGAGCGTCCTCGTCCAGGTGCCGCTCGTCGGGTACGTGCCGCGGGTCTCGTGCCAGACCTGCCGGCGACCGGCGCTCTGCGCGCACTGCCACGGTCCGCTGCGGCTGCCGCACGCCGCGCCCGGGCTCGTCGCGGCGGCGCCGGAGTGCACGTGGTGCGGCCGCCCCGCCGTCGCGTGGCAGTGCCCGCACTGCTCCGGCCGCGCGCTGCGGGCGAGCCGGATCGGCGTGGACCGCACCGCCGAGGAGCTCGGCCGGGCCTTCCCCGGCGCCAAGGTCGTCGTCTCCCGCCCGACCCGGACGCTGCCCGCCGTGCCGCCGTCCGGGGCGATCGTCCTCGCCACCCCGGGCATCGAGCCGGGCGCGCCCGGTGGCTACGCCGCGGCGGTGCTGCTCGACGGCGACACGCTCCTCGCCCGGCCGGACCTGCGGGCCGGCGAGGAGGCGCTGCGCCGCTGGCGGGCCGCGGCGGCACTGGTCCGTCCCGCCGGCGAGGGCGGCCTCGTCGTCGTCGTCGCGGACCCGGCGGCCGCAGCGGTCGAGGCCTTCGTCCGGGGCGACCCCGCGCACTTCGCCGCCCGCGAGCTCGAGGAGCGGGCGGGGTTGCGGCTGCCGCCGGCGGTCGCCGCGGCGACCCTCGACGGGCCGGCCGCCGCGGTGGCCTCGCTGCTCGCGGCGGCGACGCTGCCCGACGGCAGCGAGACCCTCGGCCCGGTCCCGCACGAGGCCCGGACCCGCGCGCCCGCGGCGCCGGC
>NZ_MWLN01000021.1 GCF_002198655.1 Kineosporia sp. A_224 | reverse complement strand
CCTGGCGGACGACCCCGGCCTCCCCCGGGCCCGCGCCGTCCGGGGTCGTCCGCCAGGCCGTCGCTGCCGCCGCCCGCTCGTCCCGCAGCGCCTGCCAGCGGCCGACCATCGCCTCGACGTCGACCTGCCGCGCGGCCACCGGGACGGTCGGGCCGATCGTGGGCCGCCGCCACTCCTCGAGGACGCGGCGGTTGTAGTCCGCGAGGACGGCGCGCACCTGGTCCGGTGTCGTGAGCTCGGCGAGCGAGCCGGGGAACGTGTCCGCCTCCCGGCGCAGCGCGATCGTCGGGTGGACGAGCACGGACGTGTCGATGTTCTCCCGCTGCAGGTACGCCTTGACCCACCAGTCGGGATCGTTCACGTCGCTGAGCTTCAACGGCTTGCCCTTGCCGGGCAGGTCGTCGAACTCGCCGCGCGCGATCGCGGCCCGGATCGTGTCCTCGACGGACGGACGCCCCCACTCCATGCATCCAGTCTGCGCCGGACCCGCCTGGGGGCGCATCCCCGCACGTCTGCGACGATCGGCCCCCATGGGCGACGCGCGGAACTCCGGGCCGGACACGTTCGACGAGCCCGAGGCGGACGCCGCCCAGGCGCAGTGGTTCCTCGACCTGCCGCGCAAGCGGGTCGCCGCCGGGCTCGTCGTCACCGACGACGCCGGCCGGGTCCTCCTCGTCAAGCCCACGTACAAGCCGTCGTGGGAGGTGCCGGGCGGTCTCGTCGAGAACGGTGAGGCGCCGCGGGCGGCCGCAGCGCGGGAGTGCCGCGAGGAGCTCGGCCTCGACGTGGCCGTCGGCCGGCTCCTCGTCTGCGACTGGATGCCGCCCGCCCGCCTGCCGGACGACGCCGTGCTGTTCCTCTACGCGTCGGGGCCGCTCGACACCGACGCGATCGTGCTGGCGACCGACGAGCTCTCGACGTGGGAGTGGGTCGACCCGGCGGACCTCGACGACCGGCTGCCGGTCGCGATGACCCGCCGGGTGCGGGTCGCGCTGGAGGCGCTGGGATCCGGCGAGGTCGTCGAGCTCGAGCACGGCCACCGGGTCGCCGCAGGCTGACCCGGGCCGGGGCCTGCCCGGTGGGTCATCCCGCCAGGGCGGTGTCGAACAGGGCGACGACGCGTCGCTCCCACTCCCGAGGCTGCTCGGCGAGCGCGGCGGCGTGCGCGCCGTCCGGGACGACCCACACCTCGACCCGCGCGTCCGGCGCCGCCGCGAGCGCGCGACGGTGGACGTCGTCCGCGGCCCGGACCTCCCACCGCTGCGTGCCGCCCGCCACGAGCAGCACCGGCCGCGGTGACGTCGCGACGACCGACGCGGCGAGCGACGGCGGGCGCGGGGCGTCGGAGAGCCGGTCGAGGACGGCGAACATCACCGCGTAGCCGGCCGCGACCACCCGCCCGCGCACCCCGTCGCCGCGCAACGGCCCCAGGTCGGCCGGGCCGCGGTTCGTCACGCCCTCGGCGACGACGGCCCGCACCCGCGGGTCCGCACCCGCGGCGCCGAGCGTCCCCTCACCGCCGAGCGACACCCCGAGGAGGCCGACCCTGCCGTCCCGGACGTCCGGCCGCCCGAGCACGAAGCCCACCGCCGCGGCGACGTCGCGTTCGAGGAACCAGCCGTACCCCATACCGCGACCGCCGCTCGCACCGTTGCCGCGCGGGTCGAGCAGCAGGACGCCGTACCCGTGCCGGGCGAGCACGACGGCCCGGTCGAGGACGCCGCTGCGGGTGCCGTACGACCCGGGCACGAGGACGACGGCGGCCCCGTTCGCCGACGGGGCGTACCAGCCGGCCAGCCGGACGCCGTCCGACGTGGTGAACGAGACGTCGGCGCCCGCGAGGCCCTGCGCCGCGGGAGAGGGCCCGGTGACGAGCCCGCGGGGCGGCCACAGCGAGGCTGCAGCGCCGCCGACGGGCAGGACGCCGAGGAGCAGGACGACGGCCGCGGCCGCCGCGAGCCCGCCGCGGGCCGCCCAGGGGCGGGTGCGGCGTCCGGCCGCCCGCCACAGCGCCCGCAACGGCGGGACGGCGAGCAGAAAGCCCACGGCGAGGGCGGCCAGGGCCGCCGCGACGCCGCGGGTAAGCAGCCGGCCGGCCACCTCCTGCGGGCCCGCGGCCCGCCACGTCGCGACGTTCCACGCGGCGACCGCTGCCCCCAGGCCGCCGGAGACGAGGAGCACGCCGGCGCCCGCCGCGACGACACCGAGCGCGGTGCGGGCCGCACGCCATGATCGACGGACCATGCGCAGAGCGTGCCACCGACCCGGGTGCCGGGGCACCCGTCACGGGCTACCGGTACTGCGGGCTGTCCGGGCCGTTCGGGTCGCCGTAGCTGCCGGGGCCGCCTGGGCCGCCTGGGCCGCCGGGGCCGGCGTCGGACGACCACTCGGCCGCCGGCGCGAGACCGGGCACCTGCGGGGCACCCGGCGCGCGGCCGCCGTCCGCCCGGCTGTCGAGGACGAGCAGCGCCGGCCGGTCGCCGGCCGGCTGCTCGTCGAGGGCTGCGAGCCGCTCCAGGTCGGCGGCGGAGACGATCGCGGCGACCGCGCGGCCGTGCCGGCTGAGGACGACGCGCTCGCCGCCGTACGCGACCCGGTTGACGAGGTCCGACAGCTCCGCCCTGGCCTGGGTCACCGGCACCTGCTCCATACGATTACTGTACCTCTTCTGCAGAACGTACATTCTGTAGAACATCAGTGTGCGGCGGAGGTGGGCATGCGGCTCGCGGTCTTCCCGTACGCGGCCGTGCTGCGCTCCCCCGCGCTGCGCCGCCTGCTCCCCGGGCTGGCTCTGTCCGCCGTCGGGGACGGCATGCGGATCGTCGCCCTGAGCTGGCTGGCCCTCGACCTCGCGCCGCCGGGCCGCGGCGCGACCTGGGTCGCGGTCTGCTCGGCGGTCGCGGTGGTGCCCGGCCTCGTCGTCGCCCTCCTCGGCGGGCGGCCGCTCGGCCGGCTCCCCGCCGTGACGCTCGGCACGGCCGACGCCCTCGTGCACGCGACCGCGCTCGGCGCGGTCCCGGTGCTCGCCGCGGTCGGGCTGCTCGACGTCCGGCTGCTCGCCGTCCTGCTCGCGGTCGCGTCGCTCCTCGGGCCGTGGGGCAGCGCCGCCCGGTACACGCTCCTCGCGCAGGTGCTCCCGGACGACGACCGGGTCGCCGGCAACGCCCTGCTGTCGACCGTCACCGAGCTGGGAACCCTCGTCGGCCCCGCCGTCGCCGCCGTCCTCATCGCGGCGTCCGGCCCGGTGAGCGCCTTCGCGGTGGACGCCGCGACCTTCGTCGCGCTCGCGCTCGCCTACCGCGCCGCCCGCCGGCTCGTGCCACCGACGTACGGTGCCCCGGCCCGGGCGTCCGGGGAGGGCCCGGTCGCGGCCGGCGTCGGCGCCGTCCTGCGCCTGCCCGCGGTGAGCGGGGTGCTCGCCCTGACCTTCGTGTTCTTCGCGCTCTACGGGCCGGTCGAGGTCGCGCTGCCCGTGCTCGTCCGCGAGGAGCTCCACGCACCCGTCTCCGTGCTCTCGGCGTACGTCGTCGCGTTCGGGGTCGGCGCGGTGCTCGGCGGGGTCGCCGCCGGATGGCTGGGCCGGCTGCCGCTGTGGCCGCTCACGTCGGGCATCGTCGTCGGCTGGGGGCTCTGCCTGCTCCCGCTCGGGCTCGGCCTGCCCCGCCCGGTGTCGCTCGCCGCGTTCGCCCTCGGCGCGTTCGTCTACGCGCCCTACCTCGCGGTGACGACAGGGCTCGTCCAGCGGCTCAGCCCGCCCGCCCTGCTCCCCCGGGTGCTCGCGCTGCGCAGCGCCTTCCTCGGGTTCTCGGTGCCGCTCGGCGCCGTGCTCGCGGGCCCGGTCGTCGTCGCGGCCGGGGCGCGGACGACGATCCTCGGCGCCGCGGTCGCGACCGTCGTCGTCGGGCTCGCCGCGGCAGCGCTCGGGCGACGGGTCAGTCGGCGTCGAGGAGACGCAGCGTGTCCCCCAGCAGCTCGACCGTCTCCTGCGTGATCGGGTCGAGCACGAGCTGCACCTCGGCCGCCCCGGCCGCCGCCATCGCCCGCAGGTGGTCGGCGATCTGCTCGGGCGTCCCCTGCGCGGGGACGACGTCCCGGTTGTACGCCTCGCCCATGAGCCGGCCGCCACCACCGGGCAGTCGGACGAGCACGGCCGCCGTCGCCTCGACCTCACCGGGGCGCCGTCCGGCCGCGACCGCGGCCTCGTCGACCCGGGCCACGAGCCGGGCGTACTCCGCGGGGCTGTTCGCGTAGTCGCTCCACCAGACGTTCCAGGAGTCGACGTGCGGCAGTCCGATCCCGAGCATCCGCGGCCGCACCGAGCCGAGCATGAGCGGTGGCCCGCCCGGCCGCACGGGCCGCGGGTCGAGCACGCAGTCCTCGACCGTGTAGTAGGTGCCGTCGAGGTCGGCCCGCCCCTCGCGCAGCAGCGAGCGGACGATCGTGAACGCCTCCTCGAAGCGCGACACCCGGTAGTCGTACGGGAAGCCGAACGCCCGGTACTCGCGCTCGTTCCACCCGGCCCCGAGCCCGAGCACGAGCCGGCCGCCCGAGATCGCGTCCACCGTCGCCGCCTGCTTCGCGAGCATCGCCGGCGCGTGGAAGCTCGTCGACGCCACGAGCGGGCCGAGCGTGACCCGCTCGGTGACGGCCGCCAGCGCCGCGAGCGACGTCCACACCTCCCACGGGCCGCGGGTCTGCCCGTCGGGGAGGTCGTACAGCAGGTGATCGCCGAGCCAGATCGAGTCGAACCCGACGGCTTCCGCGGCGCGGGCCATGGCGATGAGCTCGGGCCACGGGACGAAGCGCTCGACCTCGGGGAGCTGGACGCCGATGCGGAGGGGGCGGGGCATGGAGGGGAACCTAGCGGG
>NZ_MWLN01000209.1 GCF_002198655.1 Kineosporia sp. A_224 | reverse complement strand
GGGTCCCGTGGCTGGGAATGGTGATCTCGCGGGCGTGGGGGTGCCGTCGTCGGGCTGAGGAGCGTCCGTGTGCCGTGCCACCGGGTCAGGGTAGCCGCGGGATGTGACACCACGTCACGCCCGCGAGATCACCATTCCCAGCCACGGGACCCCAGGTGGGCCTCCGCGACGACGCGGCGTAGCGGCCCGGTGTCAGGCAGTTCCTCCGGGGCGACCTGAGCGAGCCGGCAGGCCTCGTCGAGCAGCCCGTCGTACGCCAGGCGCAGGGCCCGCAGGTGGTGCGCCTTGGCGAACCGGACGTCGTCCGCCTCGACCTCGCGCAGCGCCCGGCAGACCCGTGTCAGCGCCGTCTGGACCTCGAGCACGCGGAAGGGGTCGACGTCCCCGTCCCGACGACGGACCCATGTGATCATCGGCGACCCCAGCAGCCGGCATCCACCCGACCCGCCACGGTAACCCGGGGCCGGACGACGCGACAGCCCGCGCGGGGGACGCGCGGGCTGCCTGCGGGCCGGGCTACTGCGCTGCGGCCGCCGTCTTCTTGGCCGCGGTCTTCTTCGCCGCCGCCTTCTTGGCGGTCGTCTTCTTGGCGGTCGTCTTCTTCGCGGCCGCCTTCTTGGCCGGGGCCGAGTCGCCCGCCGCCGTCTTCTTCGCGGCGGCCTTCTTGGCCGGGGCCTTCTTCGCCGGACGACGCGCGGAGACCGGGCCCTTGGCCCGCTTCTCGGCGAGCAGCTCGGCGGCGCGCTCCAGGGTCACCGTCTCGACCTCGTCACCCTTGCGCAGCGTCGCGTTCGACGTGCCGTCGGTGACGTACGGGCCGAAGCGGCCCTCCTTGACGACGATCGGCCCGCCGGACACCGGGTCCGGGCCGAGCTCGCGCAGCGGCGGCGCGGCGGCGGCCCGGCCGCGCTGCTTGGGCTGCGCGTAGATCGCCAGGGCCTCCTCGAGCGTCACGTCGAAGATCTGGTCCTCGGCCGTGAGCGACCGCGAGTCGGTGCCCTTCTTGAGGTAGGGCCCGTACCGGCCGTTCTGCGCGGTGATCTCCTCGCCCGACTCCGGGTCGGTGCCGACGAGCCGGGGCAGGGACAGCAGGCGCAGCGCCTCGTCGAGGGCGACGGTCTGCAGGTCCATCGACTTGAAGAGGCTGCCCGTGCGGGGCTTGGTGTTCTTCGGGGCGTCGTCGCCGAGCACCTCGGTGACGTACGGGCCGAACCGGCCGGCCCGCGCGACGATCTCGCGCCCGGTCGCCGGGTCGGTGCCGAGCACCCGGTCGCCGTCGCCGGACGTCTCGAGCAGCTCGAGCGCCTTGGCGACGGTCAGCTCGTCGGGCGCGACGTCGTCCGGGACGCTCGCGCGGCGCGGCTCGCCGCCCTCCTCGGTGGCCGGGGCCTCGATGTAGGGGCCGTAGCGGCCGACCCGCAGCACGATGCCCTCGCCGAGGACGACCGTGTTGATGTCGCGCGCGTCGATGTCCCCGAGGTTGTCGACCAGGGGCTTGAGGCCGCCGTCGAACTTGGTGGCGTCCCCGCCGTCCGGCCCGGCGCCGGCCGACGACGTGCCGAGCCCGTCGGCCCCGCCGGGCCCGAAGTAGAACCGGGACAGCCACGCCGACCGGTCCTCGTCGCCCGCGGCGATCCGGTCGAGGTCGGCCTCCATCGAGGCGGTGAAGTCGTAGTCGACGAGGCGGCCGAAGTGGTCCTCGAGCAGCCGGGTCACGGCGAACGCGAGCCACGTCGGGACCAGGGCGCTGCCCTTGCTCGTCACGTAGCCGCGGTCCTGGACGACCGAGATCGTCGCCGCGTACGTCGACGGCCGGCCGATGCCGCGCTCCTCGAGCGCCTTGACCAGGCTGGCCTCGGTGTAGCGCGGCGGCGGCGAGGTCTCGTGGCCGTCGGCGGCGAGGTCGCGGACGTCGAGCCCGTCGCCGACCGCGAGCGCGGGCAGCCGGCGCTCGTCGTTCTGCGCCTCGGTGTTGCGGTCCTCGTCGCGGCCCTCCTCGTACGCGGCGAGGAAGCCGCGGAAGGTGATGACCGTGCCGGACGCCGCGAACTCGGCCTCCCGGACGACGCGGGCCTGGGCGGGGACGCCGTCCAGCACCGGCGCGGGCAGGGTCACCGACCCCGACGGGACCGGCACCCCGATCCGCACCGAGGCGGTCGAGCCGCGCGCGTCGGACATCTGCGAGGCGACCGTGCGCTTCCAGACGAGCTCGTAGAGCCGGAACTCGTCGCCGCGCAGCTCGCCGGCGACCTGGGCGGGGGTCTTGAAGGAGTCCCCGGCCGGGCGGATCGCCTCGTGGGCCTCCTGCGCGTTCTTCGCCTTGCTCGCGTAGACCCGGGGGCGCTCGGGGATGTACTCGGCGCCGTACAGCTCGGTGGCCTGCCGGCGGGCGGCGGTGACCGCCTCGTCCGACAGGTTCGTCGAGTCGGTACGCATATAGGTGATGTAGCCGTTCTCGTACAGCCCCTGCGCGACGCGCATGGTCTGCCGGGTCGACATCCGCAGCTTGCGGCCGGCCTCCTGCTGGAGGGTCGACGTCGTGAACGGCGCCGCGGGCTTGCGGGTGTACGGCTTCTCGTCGACGCTGCGGACGACGGACCCGGCGCCGTCGATCGCCGCGACGAGCGCGCGGGTCGCGGCCTCGTCGAGGTGGGCGACGGCGGCGTTCGCGGCGGCCGTGGTGAGCCGGCCGCGGTCGTCGAAGTCCCGGCCGGTCGCGACCCGGGTGCCGTCGAGGGCGACGAGCTTGGCGCCGAAGGCGGAGTCGGACGGCGGGGCGAAGACACCGGTGACGTCCCAGTAGGAGGCGGACCGGAAGGCCATCCGCTCGCGCTCGCGCTCGACGACGAGGCGGGTGGCGACGGACTGGACGCGGCCGGCGGACAGCCCGGCGCGAACCTTGCGCCACAGGACCGGCGAGACCTCGTAGCCGTAGAGCCGGTCGAGGATGCGCCGGGTCTCCTGGGCGTCGACGAGGCGCTCGTCGAGGGCCCGGGTGTCGGCGAGCGCCCGCTGGATCGCCTCGCGGGTGATCTCGTGGAAGACCATCCGGCGGACGGGGACCTTCGGCTCGAGCACCTGGAGCAGGTGCCACGCGATGGCCTCGCCCTCGCGGTCCTCGTCCGTCGCGAGGAAGAGCTCGTCGGCGTCCTTGAGCATCCGCTTGAGCTCGGAGACCTTCTTCTTCTTGTCGGCGTCGACGACGTAGTACGGCTCGAAGCCGTGCTCGACGTCGACGGCGAACTTGCCGAAGGGGCCCTTCTTCAGCTCGGCGGGCAGCTCGCTCGGCTGGGGGAGGTCGCGGATGTGGCCGACGCTCGCCTCGACGTCGAAGCCCGCGCCGAGGTACTCGGCGATCTTGCGAGCCTTGCTGGGCGACTCGACGATGACGAGCCGTCGCCCGCTGGGCGCCTTGCTGGTGGCCACGCGCTACCTCTCGATCCGGGTGCTTCGCCGCACGTCGTGGGCGGGATGCGTCCTCGCCCGGGCCCCGTCGGCTACGCCCCGATCGCCCGTTGCAGCACACGACGGTAACCCCGCCGGAGCCGTGCACCCGCATCGAGGTCGTTGCGGACGACGCGACGAATCACCGTTCAGGCGAGCACGAAGGGTTACCTTTTCGGATAATCCCGACTTTTTGCCGGGTATTTTGGCAACTCTTTGTTATCGAAGAACTCCTGTGGGCAACGATGTTGCGGCAGGGGGGACCCCGCCGCTCACGCACAGTTCACGGCGGGGCGTGCTAGCGCGTAACCTCGGGTCTGCATTGTCGTGGCGTCGCCACCGTCGTCGGCGCAGCAACACGGCTGAGCAGCACCACAGCTCCAGAAATACGCACCATGCAGTGAACGAACGAAGTCCGTCGCACGCAGTCCGTCACGTACGAGTGTCACGAAACGTCTCGTCAGGTCCGCCCGACCCGTCGGCCGTCGCAGCGCTGCGGAGCCCGGCACCCGGTCGCACTCCCCAGGGTCGGTCAGCCGAGGGTCTTCGACCGGACATGCCGTCTCTGGCCAGGGAGGATCACGGTGCCGCGACACGGAACGGCCATCGCCGAGGCCGCCAGTCCGCCGGAGCCCGTCCCCGCACCGTCGTCGCGACCCGTCGCGCGCTCGCGCGGGCTGTCGGGCTGGCCGATCCGCCGCAAGCTCGCGGCGCTCGTGGCGCCGCCCCTCGTCATCATCCTCGCCGCGGGTGCCCTGCTCGGGTACAGCGCGTTCGGCAACCTCCAGGACGCCCGCCGCGCGCAGGCGATCTCCCAGGCGATCGTCCTGTCGGGCGAGGCCACGCTGGCGCTGCAGGAGGAGATCAACCAGGCCATCGTCGGTGCCTCGATCGGCGCCGGTGGCAGCGGGCCGGACAAGAACAGCATCGCGCGCCTCGACACGCTCATCGCCAAGACCGACGACGCCCGCGCCGCGCTGCAGACCTCGCTGGAGTCCCCGCCCTCGGGCGGCTGGTCCGCCGACGCCACGCTCGCCGGCAAGGAGATCCAGGACAGCGCCGGCGACCTCGCCCAGGCCCGCAAGGACGCCAAGAGCAACCGGAACTACAGCTTCGCCGACACCGCCTACCAGCGGGCGCTGCGCGTCCACCTCGGCCTGACGAACTCCCTCGCCCGTGACCTGACGACCGCGACCGCGGACGGCCGTCTGGCCGCCGCCGCGACGACGATCTCGGCGATGTCCGGCCTCGCGGACGCCGCGTCGTCCGAGCGCACCGAGGGTGCCGTCCTCCTCGCGAAGGCCCCGGTCGTGCCGGGCGACAAGATCTCTGCCCAGTCGCTCGGGAACTACCTGACCTACATCCAGACCCAGGCGATCCAGGCGAGCATCGCCCAGCGGTTCGCGACGGCGAACGCCGTCGAGCTGCTCAACACGGCGCAGAGCACGGACGCGGACACGATCGAGCGGTTCCGCCGCGACATCGTCAACCTCAGCACGGCCATCGACCCCCGTGAGGACTTCCGCGTCGGCAAGGCGATCGAGTTCTCCGAGGTCGCCGGCCAGCGCGTCCAGCGGATCGACAACGCGCTGACCCGGATGGCCGACGACACGAACGCCATCGCCGAGGACGTCGCCCGCGCCGCCCTGCTGCGCACCGCGCTCGTCATCGGCATCGCCCTGGCGATGCTCGTCATCGGCATCCTGCTCGCCGCGGCGATCTCCAAGACCGTCACGGTGCCGCTGCGCCGGCTGCGCTCGGCCGCCGTCGAGGCCGCGACGGTCCGGCTGCCGGCCGCCGTCCGCCAGATCGAGCGCCAGGGCCCGGACGCCGTCCCCGCGCTGCCGCCCGTCCTCCCGCCGGGCACCGCGGCCGGTCCCGAGACGCTCGAGGTCGCCGCGGCCGTCGACGGTCTGACGACCGAGGCGCTGCGGCTGGCGACCGCCCAGGTCCGCCTGCGGCAGGCCATCGACGAGGCGTTCGTCTCGATGTCGCGCCGCTCGCAGTCCATGGTCGAGAAGCAGCTGTCGATCATCGACGAGCTGGAGAGCACCGAGGAGGACCCGGACCAGCTCCGGAACCTCTTCCGCCTCGACCACCTCGCGGCGCGGATGCGCCGTTACAACGACAACCTCCTCGTGCTCGCGGGCTCGACGGTGCGCACGCGCAGCGCCGCGCCGGTGCCGGTCGCGGACATCTTCCGCGCCGCGACGAGCGAGATGGAGCAGTACGAGCGGGTCCGGCTGCAGCCGATCAGCGGCACCGCGATCGCGGGCCCCGCCGCCGGTGGTCTCATCCACCTGCTCGCCGAGCTCCTCGACAACGCGGCCATGTACTCGCCGCCGACGAGCCCGATCCTGCTCACGGCGCAGTTCATGCCGGACGGCGGCCTGCACCTCGAGGTCACCGACTCCGGTGTCGGCATCCCGCCGACCGAGCTCGCCGAGCTCAACGCGCGCCTCAACACCCCGGGCACGCTCGACGCCCAGGTGCCGTCCCGGATGGGTCTGTTCGTCGTCGCCCGCCTCGCCCAGCGCGGCGGGCTCCGGGTGCGGCTGTCTCCGCGCGCCAACGCCGCGGGCACCGTCGCCGAGGTCATCGTGCCGCCGGCCCTCGTCGCGGGCGGTCCCGCCGGCGAGAGCCAGCCGTCCTCCTTCGGCGACATCCCCGCCGCACCGGCCGGCCCGGCCGGCCCGGGCGTCGTCGGCCCGGCGGGCAACAACGGCTTCGGCGGCCTGAGCCCGGCGGCCTCGCCGTTCCCGGTGCCGTCCCCGTCGTCCGAGCCGGCCCGGCCCGCACCGGCGGAGCCCGCCGCGGCAGCGGGGGCGAAGGGGG
>NZ_MWLN01000208.1 GCF_002198655.1 Kineosporia sp. A_224 | reverse complement strand
TGTGGGCGGGGGCGGCGGCGGAGGAGCCGACCGTGAGGGTGAACTCGCCGGGCTCGGTGACGAACGCGTGCGCGGCGACGTCCCAGTGCTGGAAGGCGCGCTCGGGCAGCGCGACGACGGCCTCGGCGCTGCCGCCGGCGGGCACCCGCACCTTCGTGAACCCGGCGAGCCAGAGCACCGGACGGCGCACGGCCGAGCCGGGCCGGGACAGGTACGCCTGGATCACGTGGGCGCCGTCGCGGGTGCCGGTGTTCGTCACGCGGACGGCGACCCCGCCGTCGACCTCGCGCGGCGCGCCGAGCTCCCACGTCGTGTACCCGAGGCCGTGGCCGAACGGGACGGCCGGGGTGATGCCGTCGCGGGCGTAGCGCCGGTAGCCGATGTCGAGGCCCTCGGTGTACTCGACAACACCGTCGACGGGGTCGCTCTCCGGGGCCACGACGCCGGAGGGCGCCGGCCACGTCGTCGGCATCCGGCCGCCCGGTTCGACGGCGCCGGAGAGGACGTCGGCCAGTGCGGCCCCCATCTGCTGGCCCGGGAACCACGCCAGGAGAACGGCTCGCGCGTCGTCCAGCCACGGCATGAGCACCGGGGCGCCGGAGTTCACGACGACGACGGTGTTCGGGTTCGCCGCGAGGACGGCGCGGACGAGGTCGTCCTGCCGGCCGGGCAGCGCCAGACTCGTCCGGTCGTAGCCCTCGGACTCGACCTCCTCGGTCGTCCCGACGACGACGACCGCCGCGTCGCTCGAGCGGGCGAGCGCGACCGCGGCGGCGATCTCCTCGTCGTCCGTGCCGCGCGGCGGCGCGACGTTGACCTGGAAGGCGATGAGCGGCTGGTCGAGGCTGCCCGGGGTGAAGCGGATCTCGATGTCCGCCGTCCCGCCCTCGCCGAGCGCGACCTCGGCGATGGCCTGCGGCGGCATCATGAAGGACTCGACGATGTCGGCGCCGGGACGCGGCACGAGGGTGGTCGCGGCCACCTGCTCGCCGTCCACGGTCACCGAGACGCTGCCGATGCCCGAGGCGCCGATCCGGTAGGCGCCGTTGGACGCGGCGGTGAGCGTGCCGCGGGCGACGATGTGCCCGAGCGACGAGATCGGGGTGTCCTCCCCGACGACGCCCATCCACGTGTAGGCCCCGGTGCGGCGGCGCTCGGTCGTGAGCACCTGCCCGTCCTGGCCGACGAAGGTCAGCTCGATGCCGTCGCCGGCGGCGTCGGGCAGGTGCAGCGTGCCGATGTCGGCCGGGGGCACCCGGTCGGTCGAGGAGACGCCCAGCGAGTGCCGGACCTCGACGCCGGCCAGGCCGGCGAGCAGGCCCTCGACCGGGTGGACGACGGAGGCGGGGAAGACGGTGGCCGAGCCGCCGCCGAGGGTGCGCCCGCGCAGGGCGTTCGGGCCGACGACCGCGACGGAGCGGACGGTCTGCGCCAGCGGGAGGACGCCGGAGTTCTTCACGAGGACGAACCCGGCGGCCGCGGCCTCGCGGGTCAGCGACTCGACGCGCGCCTCGTGGGTGCCGGCGTCGAAGACCGGCGCCGAGGGCTGGGTGCCGGCATCGACGCCGTCGACCGCGCCGGTCCGGGCGGCCAGTCGCAGCAGCCGCAGCACCTTCTCGTCGACCTTCGCCTCGGGCACCCGGCCCGCCTCGACGGCCTCGACGAGGGCCGCGCCCCAGGGCCCGACCGGCCCGGGCATCGCGAGGTCGAGCCCCGCGTTGCCGGCGGCCTCGGTCGAGCGGGTCGCGAACCAGTCCGACATGACGAGGGCGTCGGAGCCCCAGTCCCCCTTGAGCACGTCGTCGAGGAGGTCGTTCTCGGTCATCGTCGTGCCGTTGACCTGGTTGTAGGCGGCCATGTACGACCACGGCCGGGCGTACTCCTCGACGTGCTCGAACGGTGCGAGGTACAGCTCGCGCAGCGTCTGCTCGTCGATCCGGTTGTCGGCCGTCATCCGCTCGGCCTCCTGGTCGTTGCCGACGAAGTGCTTGACGCACGCGGCGACCCCGTTGGCCTGCAGGCCGTGCACGTACGCCGCGGCGACGCGGCCGGTGAGCAGCGGGTCCTCGGAGAAGCACTCGAAGTGCCGGCCCCCGACGGGCGTTCGGTGCAGGTTGATCGTCGGGGCGAGCAGGACGTCGACACCCTTGCGGCGTGACTCGGCGGCGAGCAGCGCCCCGAGCCGGGTCACGAGGTCCTCGTCCCAGGACGCCGCGACCGCGGTCGGGGAGGGGATGTTCGCCGAGGGGTCGCGGTCGTCCCAGCGCTCGCCCCGGACGCCGACCGGCCCGTCGGAGACGACGTACCGGCGCAGCCCGGCCTTGGGCTCGGGGTCGATCGACCAGAAGTCGGTGCCCGTGAGCAGTCGGACCTTCTCCGCGAGGGAGAGCGCGGCGACCCGCTCACGGAGCGCGGCGTCGAGCGCCGCGGTGTCGGGGCGGGGGAGCGGGGCGACCCCCGGATCGAGGCTCTCGGCGGTCATGGACGGCTCCTCGGGTCGACAGGTCACACGTGTCAGTGAATCGTGTGACTACGCTAGGCTCACCGAGCCCGGCTGGCAAGGCCTGCCGGCCGGCCCAGCAGTGGAGGAGGCGCCGTGGACCGCCCTCGCCGGCCGACGAGCGCCGACGTCGCCGCGCGTGCGGGCGTCTCCCGCTCGACGGTGAGCTACGTGCTGAGCGGCAGTACCCAGCACTCGTTCCCGCAAGCCACCCGGGACCGCGTCCTCCTGGCCGCCTCGGAGCTCGGCTACACGCCGCACGCTGCCGCCCGGGCCCTGCGCCGCGGCACGTCGGGCGTCGTGCTGCTCGTGCTGGCGGACGTCCCGATCGGGGCGAACCTGGGCAGCATGCTCGCGGAGATGACCACTGCCGTCGCGGCGACCGGACGCTCGCTCGTCACCTGGACCGGCGGGGTCGGCCCGACGCTGCGCGAGACGCTCGCCCACCTCGACCCGCTCGTCGTCCTCACCATGGCACCGCTCGCCCCGGCGGAGGCGGACGCCGTCGGCAACGCGGGGATCCCGCTCGTCGCGATGCCCTACGCCGGCTCCGCGACGCAGACCGTGGGGCCGGCCGCGCCGAGCCGCGGGGAGCTGCAGGTCGGGGCGCTCCAGCTGCAGCACCTCGCCGCGTACGGGCACCGCCGGGTCGCCGTCCTCACCGTGGCCGAGCCCCGGCTGGCGCTCTTCGCGCACGGCCGGGTCGAGGGCGTCCGGCGGGCCGCGCTCGACCTCGGGCTCGACCAGCCGCCCGTCCTGGCCCTCGGCGAGCCGGACGACGCCGCCGTCGCGGCGGTCGCGCAGGCGCTCACCGAGTGGGTCCGCGGGCCCGGGCCGGTCACGGCGCTGTGCTGCTACAACGACCTCTACGCCGCCGTCGCCCTCGCCGCGGCGGCGCGGTGCGGTCTGCGCGTCCCGCGGGACCTGTCCGTGGCCGGGATCGACGACGACCCGATGGGCCGGTTCCTGGACCCGCCGCTGACGACGATCAGCTTCGACTTCCGGGACACGGCGCGGGCCGTCGTCGAGCAGGTCGCCGCCGTCCTCGAGGGCGCCCCGCCCCCGCCGCCCGGCCCGTCGTCCCAGGTGCTCCGGGTCGTCGAGCGCGCCTCGGTGGGGCCGCCCCCCGTCCGGTGACGAGCTCCCGGCGACAAACGCCCGCAGGCGGGCACCCCCGTGAGGGGGCACCCGCTTGCGGAAAGTTCTGGGTGTTTCAGATGGGCCGGACGTTGGACGCCTGGGGGCCCTTCTGACCAGCGGTGATCTCGAACTCAACACGCTGGTTCTCGTCGAGCGAACGGTAGCCGTCCGCCTGGATGGACGAGAAGTGGACGAAGACGTCGGCAGCGCCGCCGTCCGGCGTGATGAAGCCGAAGCCCTTCTCGCCGTTGAACCACTTCACGGTGCCCTGCGTCATGCGATGTTCTCCTCAATGCTGTGCCCACCGGGCACATTCTCCGAAGCCGTTCAGGTGATCGGCCCCGGGCTGCAGTCCGGACGACGTCCGTCCGGGAGGACCGTCTCTGGTCTGAGACGACGAACGCCCGCCGGAGATCTTCTCCGCGGGCGTCCTGGAACGTACGAGAGGGCTGCAGCCGCTAGAACAGTAACACCGCAGGGCCTGCGCGGTCACTACCGGGTGTCCACGATCTTTTCGCCCAGATCAGGCAGGCGGCAGGGTCGAGCAGGCCTCGACGAGCAGGTCGCGCAGCCAGGCGTGGGCCGGGTCGAGCTCGTTCATCGGATGCCACCAGAGGGCCTGGACGAGCGGCACCGCGTCGAACGGGCACGGCAGCACCCGGACGTCGCCCCGGGCGGTGAGCCGCTCGGCCAGCCGGCCCTGGACCAGGGAGATGCGGTCCGTGCCCGCGATGACCTCGGGCAGCGCGTAGAAGCTCTCGATGACGACCTGGACGCGCGGCTCGACACCGAGCATCTGCAGCTGACGGGCGGCGGGCGCGTACGACGTCGGGCCGTGGTAGACGAGCGCCCAGGGCAGCGCCGCGAGGTCGTCCATCGTCACGCTCGCACCGATCCGGGAGTTGCCGGTCGCCGCGATGACCATCCAGCGGTCCTCGTAGAGGTCGGTCGACGGCAGGTCGAGGAGGAACCCGTGCGGCAGGATGATCCCGTCGATCGTCCGCAGCACCTCGGCGGCGTGGTCGACGACCTGCGGCGTGTGCTGCCCGAGCCGAAGCCGCAGCCGCGGGGCCCGCTCGGCGAGCAGCCGGCTCAGCGCCCGGCCGACGATCGAGATGCCGTAGTCGGAGCCCAGGAGCACGAACTCGCGGTGCGCCGTCTCGGGGTCGAAGACGGGCTGCGCGGCGAACACCCGGTCGACGCCGTCGAGCGCCGCCGACGCACGCTGCTTGAGGGTCGTCGCGAGCGGGGTCAGCTCGTAGGAGTTGCCGACCCGGCGCAGCAGCTCGTCGCCGTAGTAGCGACGCAGCCGCGCGAGCGAGGCGGACAGCGCCGGCTGACTCAGCCCGAGCCGTTGCGCTGCACGCGTGACGCTGGCCTCCTCGAGGAGCGCCTCGAGCGCCGTGAGGAGGTTGAGGTCGACGGTGACCCGGCCCATGCCGTGAGAGTGCCACACCGGCCCCGGCCCGGACATAGACCGCACTGATGATCCGCATCAGGCATCTCGTCTTCCCTGATGTCGGGGGCGCGCGCCACAGTGAGCGGGACCACACGGCGTCGTGACGGCCCGGGTGGTGCCGACCTCGTCCACGACCCGGAGGACGCCCGCCGTGGCCTACTCGAACGCTCCTGCCGACGACCTCCCGCGCCTCGCGCTCGGCACCTTCCGCGCCCCGGGCGGGGCGACCTTCCCCGGCCTGCTCGCCGACGGCGTCGTCCTCGACGTGAGCGCGCTGGGGGCGACGACACGGGACCTGCTCGCGCGGTGGGACGACGTCCGGCCGCGGCTCGACGCCCTCGCGGCGACCGCTGCGGAGGACGAGAGCCGGCACGCGCTCGACGGCCTCGAGGTGCTCGCACCCGTCGAGCCGCGCCAGGTGGTCCAGGCCGGGGCGAACTACCGCACGCACGTCATCGACCTCGCGGTGAAGCACGCCGAGATCCGTGCGGGGCAGACCGTCGAGGAGGTCCGCGCCGAGGTCGCCGCGATGATGGACCGGCGCGCGACCCACGGGCGGCCCTACATCTTCACCGGGCTGCCGTCCGCCGTGACCGGCCCGTACGACGACGTGGTCCTGCCGGGCTACAGCGACCAGCACGACTGGGAGCTCGAGCTCGCCGCGGTCATCGGCGCGCCGGCGTACCGGGTGTCCCGCGGGGACGCCCTCGCCCACGTGGCCGCCTACACGATCGTCAACGACCTCACGACCCGTGACCGGGTCTTCGTGCCGGAGATGAAGGAGATCGGCACGGACTGGTTCCGTGCGAAGAACGCCCCGGGCTTCCTGCCGACCGGCCCCTTCCTCGTGCCCGCCGACCTCGTCGGCGACCCGCAGGACCTGCGGATCCTGCTGTCCCTCAACGGCGACGTCATGCAGGACGAGTCGACGAAGGACATGCTCTTCGGAGTCGCGGCGGTCGTCAGCGAGGCCTCGCAGACGGCGCGGCTGCTCCCCGGCGACCTCGTGCTCACGGGGAGCCCGGCCGGCAACGGTCTGCACCACGGCCGGCTCCTGCGCGACGGCGACGTCATGGTCGGCACGGTGACCGGGCTCGGCGTCCAGCGGACCCGCACGGTCGCGGAGGCACAGGCGTGACCGCGGGCCTCGGCGCACCGCCGCGCGACCCTGCGCTGCTGGACCGCACCGACCCCGAGACGGAGATCGCCCGGGCCGCCGCCGCGTACTCCAACGCCGGCCGTTGGGGGGCGGACGACGTCATCGGCACGCTCAACCTGCTCGACGCCGCCAAGCGGGTCGAGGGCGCCCGGCTCGTCCGGCGCGGGGTCGCGTTCTCGCTGTCGCAGCGGTTCGACATGGACGGCCCGCAGAAGGGCTGGCGGCGCCGGACGAACCCGGTGCACACGATGCTCGACACCGGGTTGGACGCCGAGCGCGACTACCAGGGTTTCCCGCACGGGATCGGCGGCGCGGACGACGTCGTCGCGATGCCGCTGCAGTGCTCCACGCAGTGGGACGGCCTCGGGCACATCTTCGACCACGGCAGGGCGTACAACGGGCGCCGGGCCGGGGACGTCGTGACGAGCCAGGGCGACCGCGTCACCGGGATCGAGACCGTCGCCGGGCTCATCGCCGGCCGCGGCGTCCTCCTCGACGTCGGCCGCGCGCTCGGCGAGGACCGCCACGGCACCGGCGGGGAGCTCCCGGACGGGTTCGCGATCACGCCCGAGCACCTCGACGCGACGATCGCCGCCCAGGGCCCGACGTCCGCAGTCGGCCCCGGCGACCTCCTCGTCGTCCGGACCGGGCAGTACAGCCGCACCCGGCGCGAGGGCTGGGGTGACTACGCCGGCGGGCCCGCGCCCGGGCTGTCCTTCACCACCGCGGGCTGGCTGCGCGAGCGCGACATCGCCGCGATCGCCACCGACACCTGGGGTTTCGAGGTGCGGCCCAACGAGTTCGACGTCGCCTTCCAGCCGTTGCACCAGGTCGTCATCCCGCACCTCGGCCTGTTCGTCGGCGAGATGTGGGCGCCGGACGCCCTCGCGGCGGACTGCGCCGCGGACGGCGTCCACGAGTTCTGGCTCACCGCCGCCCCGATTCCCGTGACCGGCGCCGTCGGTGCCCCGGTCAACCCGATCGCCGTCAAGTGACGGCCCCTTCCTCCAGGAGGCAACGATGCCTGCAGTGAACAGCGTCCTCGTCGTCGGCGCGGGCGCCGCCGGGGCGGCCGCCGCGATCGTCCTGGCCGAGGCCGGCGTCGCCGTCGAGATCGCGGAGATCAAGCCCGACGTGACCGCGCTCGGCAGCGGGATCACCCTGCAGGGCAACGCGTTGCGGGTCATGCAGCGGCTCGGCGTCTGGGACGCGGCGCTGGGGCAGGGCTACTGCTTCGACACGCTCGGCATCCGGGCGCCCGACCCGGCGGGGACGCTCGTCATGGAGTTCCCGGACGCCCGGCTCGGCGGCCCGGACCTGCCCGCGACGATGGGCATGTACCGGCCCGACCTCGCCCGGCTCCTCCTCGACCGCGCCGTCGCCGTCGGGGTCACCGTGCGGTACTCGACGTCGGTCGACAAGCTCGCCTCCGACGACACCGGCGTCGACGTCGCGTTCACCGACGGGACGTCCGGCCGGTACGACCTCGTCGTCGGCGCCGACGGCATCCGGTCCCACGTGCGCGACCTGCTCGGCATCGACCCGGGCACCCGGGCGCTCGGCATGGGCATCTTCCGCGCGTTCACCCCGCGCCCGGCGAGCGTCACGCGGACCGACCTCTACTACGGCGGGCCGTCGTACATCGCGGGCTACTGCCCCACCGGGGAGGACTCGCTCTACTGCTACATCGTCGAGGCGGCGCAGGACCGCAGCGGGCAGAGCCCGGAGGAGATGCTCGCCGACTTCCGCGCGCTGTCGCAGGCCTACCACGGCCCGTGGGACGAGATCCGCGAGGTGCTCACCGACCCGGCGACGGTCTTCTACACGAAGTTCGAGACGCACGTCCTGCCCGCGCCGTGGAACCGGGGCCGCGTCGTCCTCGTCGGCGACGCCGCGCACACCTGCCCGCCCACGCTCGCCCAGGGCGCGGCGATGGCCTTCGAGGACGGCGTCGTCCTGGCCGACATGCTCGTGGCCGCCGACGTCGTGGACGACGCCTTCTGGCAGGCGTTCACCGACCGCCGCATGCCGCGGGCCGCCACCGTCGTCGAGCTGTCGAACACCCTGGCGCAGTGGCAGCTCGACCACGTGCAGGGCGACATGGGCGCGATCATCGGCCGGCTGGCCGCGACCGTCATCCCGCCCGCATGAGCGGCACGACCAGCGGCACGACCGGCGGCACGACCGGCGGCACCGTCGTCGTCGACGTCCACGCGCACGCGATCGTGCCCGAGGTCGAGATGGTCGTCGCGGGCGCGGCCGGCCTCGAGGCGCAGCGCGCGCTCGACCTGCGTCGCTACGGCCGGGAGTCGGCCGCCGTCAACGGGCCGATGATCGCCGCCCGGATGCGGCGGCTCACCGACCTCGGCGTCCGGCTCGAGGACATGGCCGCCGCGGGCGTGGACGTGCAGGTCGTCTCGCCGTCCCCGTCCCAGTACCACTACTGGGCGGACGCCGACCTGGCCCGGCACGTCTGGCGCGCGGCGAACCGCGGCATCGCGGCGATCGTCGATGCCGAGCCGCTGCGGTTCAACGGTTTCGGTCTCGTGCCGCTGCAGCACCCGGACCTGCTCGTCGAGGCGCTCGACGACGCGGTCGAGCTGTGCGGGCTCGCGGGCGTCGAGATCTCGTCGTACGCGCCGGGGCCGGACGGCGGGCGCACGGTCGAGCTGTCCGACCCGCGCCTCGAGCCGTTCTGGGCGCGGGCGGCCGAGCTCGGTGCGGTCGTCCTCCTCCACCCGTTCGGGTGCAGCCTCGACGAGCGGCTCGACCGGTTCTACCTGTCGAACACCGTCGCCCAGCCGGCCGAGAACGCCGTCGCGCTGTCGCACCTCATCTTTTCCGGCGTCCTCGACCGGCACCCGCGGCTGAGGCTCGTCGCGGCGCACGGCGGCGGCTACCTGCCGACGTACATCGGCCGCTCCGACCACGCGTGGGAGGTCCGGCCCGACGCGCACACGTGCGCCGAGCTGCCGAGCAGCTACCTGCGCCGGCTGTGGTTCGACTCCCTCGTCCACACCCCCGCCGCACTCCGTGCGCTCGTGGCCGCCGTCGGCGCCGACCGGGTCGTCCTCGGTTCGGACGCCCCGTTCGACATGGGCGTCGACGACCCCGTCGCCCGCCTCGACGCCGCCGGGCTCGACCCGGCCGACCGGGACCGGATCGCCGGCGGCACCGCCGCCGGCCTCGGTCTCCTGCCCCGCAAGCTCCAGTCCTGACCCCGCTGCGACGAAAGGCCCGCCATGACCGACCGGCCCATCACCCATCTGCGGCACGTCGACCTCGCCGTGCCGGACCTCGAGACCGAGCACGCGTTCTACACCGGCCTGTGGGGGCTCACCGAGACCGCCTCGGACAGCGGGGTGTCGTTCCTCGCCGCCGAGGGCTCCCCGGAGCAGTACGTGGTCCGGCTGCGCAAGGCCGCCGACAAGCGGATCGACCTCATCGCGTTCGGCGCGGCGTCCCGGGCGGACGTCGACGCGCTCGCGGGCCGGCTCGTGGCGGACGGCGTCCGGCTCGTCCACGAGCCGAAGGACCTCGACACCCCCGGCGGCGGCTACGGCGTGCGGTTCTTCGACGCCGAGGGCCGCACCGTCGAGGTGTCGGCGGACGTCGCGACCCGCACGCACCGCCGGATCGAGGAGCGCGAGTCGATCCCCGTGCGGCTCTCGCACGTCGTCGTCAACAGCGCCGACCCGCTGGCGACCGTGGCCTTCTACGAGAAGCACCTCGGGTTCCGGGTCTCGGACATGCTCATGCACCCGCACATGGGCACGATGATGTGGTTCCTGCGCTGCAACGACTGGCACCACAGCTTCGCCGTCGCCCGCGGCCCGCACGCCGCGTTGCACCACGCGTCCTTCGAGCTGCGCGGCCTCGACGAGTACATGCGCGGGTCCGGCCGGCTCATGCGAGCGGGCATCGAGAAGATCTGGGGCCCGGGCCGGCATCTCGCCGGCAACAACACGTTCTCGTACTTCCTCGACCCGCAGGGCAACACCGTCGAGTACACGACCGAGCTCGAGACGGTCGACGAGGACACCTGGCACCCGAGCACGTACGACTTCACCCAGCCCGAGGTCAGCGACCAGTGGGGCACGGCGAACCGGATGGACGAGTTCGTCGCGAAGAAGTCGTTCAACGACCCCGACAAGGGGCTGTTCGTCGCCCCGCCGCTGTGAGCCCGCGGTGAGGATGGCCACGTGGGAGCACGCGGGCTCCGTCGCCTCGGGCGTCGTCCTCGGCGAGGGCGCGGACGCCGTCGTGCACCCGTTCCCCGGCGGCGAGAGCGGGCTGGACGCCGTCCGGCTCGGCCTCGAAGGCCTGCTCGCCCTCGGGGCCGCCGCGGCGGCGTCGGCCGGGACGCCGCTTGGCGACGTCCGGCTGCTGCCTCCGCTGCAGCCGCCGACGGTGCGGGACTTCGTCGCCTTCGAGGAGCACGTCGAGGGGGTCGTCAAGAGCGTCAACGGCTCGGCGGGCGTCGTCCCCGAGTGGTACGAGGCGCCGACGTTCTACTTCACGAACCCGCACTGCGTCATCGGGTCCGGCGCCGACGTCGCGGTACCGCCGGGCTGCGTCGACCTCGACTTCGAGCTCGAGGTCGCCGCGGTGATCGGTGCCGAGGGGACGAACCTCGACCCGGCGACGGCGGCCGGCCACGTCGTCGGGTACACGGTCCTCAACGACTGGTCCGCCCGCGACCTCCAGCGTCGCGAGATGCGCGTGAGCCTGGGCCCCGCCAAGGGCAAGGACTTCGCGACGACGCTCGGGCCCTGGCTCGTCACCGCCGACGAGCTCGCCGGCGCGGTCGACGCCGAGGGGTTCCTGCGCCTGCTCATGACCGTCGAGGTCAACGGTGTCGAGATCGGCCGCGACCTGCTGTCGAACATGGGCTGGCCTTTCGGTGACCTCGTCGCCTACGCCTCCCGCGGCACGTGGGTGCGGCCCGGTGACGTGCTGGGCTCCGGCACGTGCGGCAACGGCGGCTGCCTCGGCGAGCTCTGGGGCCGCAACGGTCGGCAGGACCCGCCGCCGCTGCGTCCCGGCGACGTCGTGACGATGAGCGTCGAGGGCATCGGCAGCATCAGCAACCGGGTCGTCGAGGGCGTGCCGGCGCCGGCCGTCCCGCCGGCCCGCCCCCGGCCGCGGGACCGGGCGTGAGCGTCGACCGGTGCCTGGACGGCAAGGTCGTCGTCGTCACCGGCGGCGGCCGCGGCCAGGGCGCCGCGCAGGCCCGGCTGCTCGCCGCGCGCGGCGCCGAGGTCGTCGCCGTCGACGTCACCGACGAGCCCGAGGAACCGTTGCCGGGGTGCGGGTTCCGCCGCCTCGACGTCACGGACGCCGACGGCTGGCAGCTTCTCGCCGACGACCTGCGGACGGCGCACGGCCGGGTCGACGGGCTCGTCGCCAACGCGGGCATCACACGGCGGGCCCGGCTGCTCGAGGTGTCCCGGGCGGACGTGGACGACGTGCACGCGGTCAACGTCACCGGAACCCTGCTCGGCGTCCAGGTGATCGCGCCGCTCATGCCGGCCGGCGGCTCGATCGTCGTCGTCGGCTCGGTCGCGGCGCTCACGGGACACTTCCCGGTCGCCTACACCGCGAGCAAGTGGGCGCTGCGCGGCCTGGCGAAGGCCGCGTGCCTCGAGCTCGGGCCGCGGGGCGTCCGGGTCAACACCGTGCACCCGGGGTTCATCGAGACATCGATGACGGCATCCGCGGCGCCGGCCTTCCGGGCCGCGAACATCGCCGAGACCCCCCTCGGCAGAACAGGTTCCGCCGACGAGGTCGCCCGCGTCGTGGCGTTCCTGCTGTCCGACGAGGCGTCGTACGTCACCGGTGCCGAGATCCCGGTCGACGGCGGCCTCACCGCGCACGGCGGGGTGAAGTCCATCAGCGACGCGTTGTCGCGGTGAGCCCGGACTGCGGTATCGACGGCGCTGATGAGGGCCGTCAGAAGAAGTGATTTCTCAAGTGCACCAGGGACTGCCGAGACTTCTCGACGACACCCCGGTCGACGACGACCGGCCCGAGGCGGGAGAACCCCATGTCTGACAACGTGTCCGTCGTCACGCGCGACGACTCCGGAGCCACCGTCATCGGTGACGCGACCGTCAACCCGGCCACCGGCCGGACGGCCGGCCGCCTGGAGGCGGGCATCCTCCTGCTCGCGAGCTGCCTGTCGGTGCTCGGAGCGGTCCTCCTGGCGCCGGTGCTGCCGAGCATCGAGAAGGCGTTCGCCGGGACGGCCGGCGTCGACGTGCTCACCCCGCTCGTCCTCACCGCGCCCGCCCTCTTCATCGGTCTCACGGCGTCGTTCGCGGGCCGGGTCGTCGACCGGGTCGGCCGCAAGGGCCTGCTCGTCGGTGCCCTCGTCGTCTACGCCGTGGTCGGCACCGCACCCCTCTACCTCCCGTCGCTGCAGCTCGTGGTGGCCAGCCGTGTGCTCGTCGGTCTCACCGAGGCCGCGATCATGACGTGCTGCACGACCCTGCTCGCCGACTACTTCCACGGCCGCCGCCGGGAGCGGATGTTCGGGCTCCAGGTCGTGTACACGACCGTCGCCGCGACGGTCTTCTTCGGCCTCGGCGGCGCGCTCGGGGCGTCCGGCTGGCGCACGCCGTTCTGGCTCTACGCCGTCAGCCTGCCGCTCGCCGCGCTGGCGGCGCGCTACCTCTGGCAGCCGCAGCAGCAGCCCCGCGGCGCTCTGCCGAGCCTGCCGTGGAAGGCCTTCCTGCCCCCGGTGCTCGTCACGCTCGTCGGTGGCGTCGTGTTCTACGTGCTCATCGTCGAGCTGTCGTTCCGGCTCGACGACATCGGTGTGACGTCCGCCGCGACGATCGGTGCGGTGAGCGCACTGAGCTCGCTCGCGACCGCGGTCACCGCCTTCGTCTTCGGCCGGCTCGCGCGGTTCGGGCCCGCCGTCCTCGTCCCGGCCGCGTTCGTCCTCTGCGGCGCCGGGCACATCGGGATGGGCGTGGCCGGGTCGCTGCCGCTCGTCGCGGGGGCCGCCGTCGTCGCGGGTCTCGGCAACGGGCTCCTCCTGCCGTCGCTCCTCACGTGGGCGCTGAGCCGGCTGACGTTCGCGCAGCGAGGCCGCGGCACCGGCGTCTGGACGTCGGCGCTGTTCATCGGCCAGTTCGTCTGCCCGATCGTCGTCCTGGGCGTCACGGCGACGACCGGTGGGCTCGGCGGGGCGCTCGTCGTCCTCGGTGTCGTGGCCCTGGCCGCCGGCGCGGGCGTGCGGGTCATGCGTCCGGGCGCGCCCAACCCCTCCTGACCGGGTGGCTAGTCGACGCCGTCGATGCGCACGGTGACCGGTGTCCCGGACTCGAGGGTCCGGGACACCGTGCACGTGCGGTCGTGCGAGGTCCGGGCGGCGCGGGGCAGGACCTCGCGGGCAGCGTCTCCGTCGGGCCCGTCGGGGAAGGTCACCGAGAACGTCAGCGTGACGTCGGTGAGCCGGTTGCCCTGGTCGTCGCGGACGACCTCGGCGTCGACCCGGGCGCCGAACGTCTCGGCCGCGCTGCGCCGTCCGGTGACGACGTCGACGTCGACGGCCGAGCAGCCGGCGATGGCGGCGAGCAGCAGCTCGACCGGGGTGAAGCCGTCGGGGTCCTTGCTGCCGAACCGCAGCGTGTGACCGCGGGCGTTCCGCGCGAGGTAGACGCCCTCGTCGAGGCGCTCGAGGGAGACGGACCGGTGGGTGTCGCTCATGGCCAGATCGTCCCAGACCCGTCCAGCGGTCGTGCGAACGCCCGGTCGCGGGTCGCCCGTCCGGGTCGGACACTCTGTGCATGACGACGACGAAGGACGGCCGCCCGGTCGAGCTGGCCCGTGACGAAGAACGCCGCCGCTTCACCGCGACGGTCGAGGGCACGGTCGCGGCGCTCGCGGAGTACATGCAGACCCCCGAGCTCGTGGTCTTCACGCACACCGAGACCGACCCGGCGTTCGAGGGACAGGGCGTCGCCTCGGCCCTCGTGCGCTGGGCGCTGGACGACGTCCGGTCCCGCGGGTACGCCGTCCTGCCGGTGTGCCCGTTCGTCTCCGGGTGGATCAGCCGTCACATGGAGGAGTACGGGGACCTGCTGTACACGTCGAGGACGGAGACCATCCACGACTGAGGAGCCCGCGACGGGACGGGGCGGCGGAGCAGCGCCGTCCTGTGGTGGGTTCCTGGACGTTTCTGGGCTGGTGCTGGCGCGTCCTCTGGCGGGTCGCGCACCCAAGACGTTGGCGCTCTCGACCTCTGGAGCGTCTACTCCCTCAAACGCGCGTTGGGAGGTGCATCGCCCGCCTGAGGATGGGGCCTTGCGTGCGGAACCAGCCAGAGGACGCCGCCCGCTCTGCGGCGGACTGCCCGGGGTGCCACCGCTGTCGCTGGGCGCCCGACGATGCGAGGTCGGGTCGATGGTCGGGGCCTGTCGGTCGTGATCACGACGCGGAGGACCCGAGCACAGACCCGACCTCGATCTCGCTCTCCGTCGACCGAAGGGTCAGCGGGTGATCTGCATGACGACGGCCTTGGGCTCGGTGAAGAACTCGCGGCTGAAGGTGCCGCCCTCGCGGCCGACGCCGGAGTCGCCGACGCCGCCGAACGGCGCGCGCAGGTCGCGGATGAAGAAGCAGTTCACCCAGACCGTTCCGGCCTTCAGCCGCCCGGAGACCCGGTGCGCGCGCGAGAGGTTCTCGGTGAACACCATCGCGTTGAGCCCGTAGGGGGTGTCGTTGGCCAGGCCGACGACCTCGTCCTCGGTGTCGAAGACGGTGGCGACGACGACCGGGCCGAAGATCTCCTCCTTGACGACGCGGGCGTCCGGGGCGGTGTCGGCGATGATCGTCGGGCTCACGCCCCAGCCCTCGCCGTCCTCGCCGCCGAGCAGCCCGCCGGTGACGACCGTGCCGCCGCCGAGGGACTCGGGGCTGAAGAAGCTCTTCACCTTGGTGAAGTGCTCCTGGCTGGCGAGCGCGGCGGAGAACTGTGTCGCCGGGTCCTTGGGGTCGCCGACGACGAGCGCCTCGGCGGCAGCCTTGTACCGGGTCATGAACTCGTCGTAGATGCCGCGCTGCACGTAGAGGCGCGAGCCCGCCAGGCAGACCTGGCCGGCGTTGCGGAAGATCGCCTCGACGGCCCAGTGGACGGCGTTGTCGACGTCCGCGTCGTCGAAGACGATGTTCGCGCCCTTGCCGCCGAGCTCGAGGCTCACCGGGACGAGGTTGCGTGCGGCGGCGGCGCTGATGACCCGCCCCGTGCCGGACTCGCCGGTGAAGGTGATCCGGTCGACGTCGGGGTGGCTCGTGAGCGCCGACCCCACCGAGTCGGGGCCGTACCCGTGGACGACGTTGAGCACTCCGGGCGGCAGGCCCGCCTCGACGGCCAGCCGGGCGAGGACGGTGGCCGACACCGGGGTGTCCTCGGCCGGCTTGAGGACGACGGTGTTCCCCCACGCGAGCGCCGGCGCGACCTTCCAGGTGCTCATCATGAGCGGGAAGTTCCACGGCGAGATCGCCACGACGACACCCGCTGCGTCGTACCGGGTGTAGGCGTGGTGGCCGGAGTCCATCGGGTAGACGTCCCCGGTCGCGAGGCGCGCGTGGTCGGCGAAGAACCGGAAGTTCCACACGCTGCGCGCGACGTCGTGGTGGGCCTGCGTGACCGGCTTGCCCATGTCGTGGGTGTCGGCGAGGGCGAGCTCGTCGGCGTGCTCCTCCATGAGGTCCGCGAGCCGGTGCAGGACCGCCTGCCGTTTCTCGAACCCCATCCGCGGCCACGGCCCGGAGTCGAACGCCTCACGGGCCGCCGCCACGGCGAGGTCGGCCTCCTTCTGCCCGCCGAGGGCCACGGTCGCCCACGGCCGCCGGGTGAAGGGGTCGACGGACGCCATCGTGGCGCCGTCGATGGACGGCACCTCCTGCCCGGCGATGACGTGGCCGTAGAACGGCAGGCCGTCGGTGGTGCCGCTGCCGGTCGTGCTGCTGGACGTGCTCATCTCAGCTGTCCTCCCGCGGCCCACCGCTGATGTGGACCGAACCCAGACTCGTGAAGTGGCAGGCGATCGAGGCGCCCGGGGGCGCGAAGACGGCGTCCGTCATGCCGCCGGTGAGGACGACCCAGCCCGCCTCGAGCGCGTGCCCGCGGCGGCCGAGGTCGTTCACCGCCAGGGCGAGCGCCTCGGCGGGGTTGCCCTGGACGGCGGCACCCGTCGCGGAGTCGACGACCGCGCCGTCGACCTCGACGAGGACGGCCTCGGTCGTGAGATCCAGGGCCGACGGTTCGACACCGACCGGGCCGGTCACGTAGGCGCCGCTGGAGGCGTTGTCCGCCACGACGTCCGGCAGCCGGAAGCGGAAGTCCCGGTACCGCGAGTCGATGACCTCTGCGCCGCCGTGGACGCGGTCGACGGCGGCGAGCGCCTGCACCGCGGTGACGCCGGGGCCCTGGAGCCGGTCCCGCATGACGAAGACGATCTCCGGCTCGACCCGCGGGTGGATGAGGGTGCCCTGGGGCACCGGCTCCCCCGCGGGCAGCACCATCGCGTCGGTGAGCCAGGCGACGAGCGGGACGTCGATGCCCATCCGCTTCTGCTTGGCCCGGCTCGTCAGGCCGAGCTTGACCCCGACGACCCGCTCGCCGCGGGCCAGCCGGCGCCTCAGGGTCTCGTCCTGGATCGCGTAGGCGGTGTCCAGGTCGAGGTCCGTCCAGTCGTCGGTGAACGGCTCACGGTCGCGGCGCTCGTCCTCGCAGGCGAGCAGCTCCGTGGCCACCGAGTCCAGGTCCCAGTCCCGCGTCATCAGCGCACCCCGACCGCGGCGAGGTCGCCCATCGACAGCTCGGACTGCAGCTGCAGGGCGATGTCGATGATCATGTCCTCCTGGCCGCCGACGTAGCCGTACTCCCCGACCCGTTGCAGGATCGCGTGCGCCGGGACGCCGTAGCGGTCGGCAGCGCGCTCGGCGTGCAGCAGGAAGGACGAGTAGACACCCGCGTAGCCCTGCGTGATCGAGGCCCGGTCCATCCACGGCAGCCGCGGGATGAACGGCCGGACGACGTCCTCGGCCGCCGAGAGCACCTCGCCGAGGTCGATCCCGGTCCGGATGCCCATCCGCTCGAAGGTCGCGGCGAGCACCTCGGTCGGGGAGTTGCCGGCGCCGGCGCCGAGCGCGCACAGCGCACCGTCGATCTGCCGGGCGCCGGCCTGGAAGGCGAGCACCGAGTTGGCCACCCCCATCGAGAGGTTCTGGTGGCCGTGGAAGCCGACCTGCGCCTCGTGGCCGATCTCGGCGATGACCGCTCTGATCCGCTCCTGGGCCGTCTCCAGCACCAGGGCGCCGGCGGAGTCGACGACGTAGACGCACTGGGCGCCGGCGTCCACCATGATCCGGGCCTGCTCGGCCAGCGTCTGCGGGCTCGCCCGGTGCGACAGCATGAGGAACCCGACGGTCTCCATGCCGAGCGCGCGGGCCGCGCCGAAGTGCTGGATCGAGGTGTCGGCCTCGGTGCAATGAGTGGCGATCCGGGCCACGGAGGCACCGGCCGCGTGGGCCTGCCTCAGGTGGTGCACGG
Organism: Kineosporia sp. A_224; assembly: GCF_002198655.1. Taxonomy (GTDB): domain Bacteria; phylum Actinomycetota; class Actinomycetes; order Actinomycetales; family Kineosporiaceae; genus R-H-3. Next base: position 42,044 of record NZ_MWLN01000208.1, on the reverse strand, counting down.
TGCCGAGCCCGGGCAGCATGAGGACCGCGATCCTCGCCTGCGTGGTCTCCTCGACCGCGGCCCGGATGAGCTGCATCTCGTCGACCCGGCTGAAGCCGTAGTTGAAGCTGGACCCGCCCAGCCCGTCGCCGTGGCTGACCTCGATGACCTGGACCCCGGCCGCGTCGAGGGCGTGCACGACGCCACGGACCTGGGCCTCGGTGAACTGGTGGGACATCGCGTGCGAGCCGTCGCGCAGGGTCGAGTCGGTGATCCGCAGATCGCGCTCGTCGCCGGCGGCAGGGGTGTTCGCGAGGACGTCGGACTCGGTGACCGGTTCGGTGACGACCGGGACGTCCTCGGGACGCATGCTCAGATCGGCCATGGCGGGTCAGACTCCTGCGGTCTCGTCGACGGGGGCGGACGCCGGGGCGGGCGCACCGGTCAGCTCGCCCAGGTCGGACGAGGACTTCCAGCTGGACCGGATCCCCAGGCGGTGGGCGGCCATGATGTCGCCGACCCGGGCCGCGGCGGCGGTGATGATGTCGAGGTTGCCCGCGTAGTCCGGCAGGTAGTCGCCGCGGCCCTTGACCTCGATCGGGACGAAGACCCGGGCCATCCCCTGCCAGAGGTCGCGCGCGTGGTCGAACTGGACCTCGGCGCGCAGGTGGTAGCCGGGGACGTACTCGCGGACCCGCTCGACCATGGCGTGGACGGACTCCAGGATCTTGTCCTGGAGGTCGCCCGGCTCGCCGGCCTCCGGCGGGATCGCGCAGAACACCGAGTTCCGCATCATCAACGGCGGCTCGACCGGGTTGAGGATGATGATCGCCTTGCCCCGGTCGGCCCCGCCGACGACCTCGAGCGCCTGCGAGGTGGTCTCGGTGAACTCGTCGATGTTCGCGCGGGTGCCCGGGCCGGCCGACTTCGAGGAGATCGAGGCGACGATCTCGGCGTAGGGCACGGGGACGACGTCCGCGACCGCGCGCACCATCGGCGTGGTGGCCTGGCCGCCGCAGGTGATCATGTTGACGTTCACGGCGTCCAGGTTGAAGTCGAGGTTCACCGGCGGGCAGACGTACGGGCCGACCGCGGCCGGGGTGAGGTCGACGGCGAGGATGCCCGCCTCGGCGTAGCGCGGCGCGTTGGCGGCGTGCGCCTTGGCCGAGGTGCACTCGAACACGATGTCCGGCCGCTCGTCCTGCGCCAGCAGCCAGTCGACGCCCTCGTGGCTCGCCTCGAGACCGACGCTGCGCGCCCGCCGCAGGCCGTCCGACGCCGGGTCGACGCCGATCATGTACCGGGGCTGGAGGATCTCGCTGCGGCGCAGCAGCTTGAACATGAGGTCGGTGCCGATGTTGCCGGGGCCGACGATGGCGGCGGTGAGGCGCTCCGTCATCGGGTCTCCTCCTTCGCGAAGCGGGCGGTGACGCTGCCGATGCCGGCGAACGCCGCGGTGAACGTGTCCCCGGGAGCGACGGCGACCGACGCCGTGATCGACCCGGGCAGGATGACGTGGCCGGCCTCGAGGACGACGCCGCGGGCGCCGACAGTGTTGGCGAGCCAGACGAGGGAGCTCAGCGGCGAGCCGAGGACGGCGCCGCCGGCGCCGGTGCCGACGATCTCGGCGTTGCGGTGCAGGACGCACCCGGACAGCCGCAGGTCGACGTCCCCGACGCCGACCGGGGTGCTGCCGAGCACGACCCCGCCGGACGACGCGTTGTCGGCGATCGTGTCGAGCAGCCCGATCTTCCAGTCCCGGATCCGGCTGTCGATGATCTCCAGCGCGGGCAGCACGAAGTCGACCGCGGCGACCGCCTCGGCGACCGTGACTCCGGGGCCGGCGAGCGGTCTCTTGAGCACGAACGCGACCTCGGGCTCGATCCGCGGCTGCAGGTACGTCCCGGCCGGGACGGGCAGGTGCTCGAGGAAGAACATGTCGTCGAGGAGCTGGCCGTAGTCGGGCTGGTCGACCCCGAGCTGGCGCTGCATGGCCGCCGAGGTCAGGCCGACCTTGTGCCCCTTGAGCGTGCGCCCGGCGGCGAGCCGGCGCTCGATCTGCAGCTGCTGGATCGCGTAGCTGTCGTCGAGGGTGAGGCCGGGGTAGAGACCGACGAGCGGGTCGACGGGCTTCTTCGTCTCGTAGGCGGTGAGCAGCAGCTCGGCCGCCTCGACGCGCAGGCGCGCTGCGTCGTCCATGGGGTCTCCTTCGTCGGTGCGCCGGTCGGTGCGTGCGGGGTCAGATCGCGAGCGTGCGTGCGAGGCGGCGGGCCGCGATGCTCACGAGCTGCGCGTGCCGCCCGAGGTCCGCCGCGAGCTCGGCCGTCGGGCGCAGCAGCGAGACGGCCGCGACCGCACGGCCGGTGGAGTCGAGCACGGGCGCGGCGACCGAGCCGACGCCCTGCATGGCGTCGTCGAAGCTCGTCGCGACACCGCGGCGGCGCACCTCGTCGAGAGTGCGGTCGAACTCGCTGGGAGAGACGACCGCCGCGTTCCCGGCCGGGTTGAGGCCCGCCGTCCGGCAGGCCCGGGCGACGGCCGGGTCGAAGGCGGCGATGGCCTTGCCGGTCGCGGTGCGATGGGCGGGGAACCGGCGCGGCGCCGCCGCGAGCATCTTCATCCCGCTGAGCGTCTCGAGCCGGCCGACGAAGAAGACGTCCTCGCCCCGGGCGATGCCGAGCTGGGTCGAGCAGCCGCTCGCCTGGCGCAGCTCCTCGAGCAGCGGCATCGCCGCGCGGCGCAGCCGCATCCGGTCCGCGGTGAGCTGGCCGAGCTCGAACAGGTGGAGCCCGAGCCGGTACTGGCCGGACTCCGGGTTGCGCTCGGCGAGGCCGCGGGCGCACAGCGAGGTGAGGAGCCGGTGCGCGGTGCTCTTCGCGACGCCGAGGCGGCGCGCGATGTCGCTGACGCCCAGCTCGTCGGTCTCGGCGAAGCAGTCGAGGACGTCGAGCGCCGCGACGACCGACTTCACGCCGCCGCTGAGGTCCTCGTCGGCGGAGCGCCGGGACGACGGCTTCGGCCGCGCGGCGCGGGGGGAGCCGGGCTCGACGAGCCGCAGCGGCGGGCGCCCGTGGGGCGCCGCCGGACCAGATGTGAGGGCCTGCACCGTCGTCATTGCCTCGCTCCTTCTCGCCGCCCCGACCCCGGGACGTTGGTCCCCGGGTCTTTTGGTCCCTGGTGCGCCCGGTGCGACAGGGTGCGGTGGACCTCTTGCGTGACAACGGGTTTGCCGCGGCCCTCACCTGCCCGGTCCCGTACGTCGTGCCAGTAGACAGTCGCCCGCAGACCCAAGAGGATGCAAACCATGCGTACCGCTGAGTGGGACGGTGGCCCGTCTGTCCTCGCGAGGGCCGCCGCCGTCCTCGATGCCTTCGGGGCCGACACGACCGAGCTGGGCATCTCCGAGCTGGCCCGCCGGACGGGTCTGGCGAAGTCCACGGCGCACCGGCTGGCCGGTGAGCTCGTCCGGATCGGCTGGCTCGAGCAGGCGGGCACGAAGGTCCGGCTCGGCATGCACCTGTTCGAGCTCGGGCAGCTCGTCCCGCGCCAGCGCGCGCTGCGCGAGGCCGCCCTGCCCTTCATGGAGGACCTGCGGGAGGCGACGAACAGCAACGTGCACCTCGCCGTCCTCGAGGGCATCGAGGTCGTCTACGTCGAGATCCTGCGGGTTCGCGACTCCCAGCCGCTGCCGTCCCGGGTCGGTGGCCGGCTGCCCGCGCACGCGACCGGCGTGGGGAAGGCGATCCTCGCGTTCAGCCCGGCCGACGTCGTCAAGGCCCGGATCGACGCCGGGCTGACCCGTCGCACGGCCTACACGGTGATCATGCCCGGCCCGCTCATGCGCGAGCTCGCGACGATCCGCGAGTCCGGCATCTCGTACGACCGGCAGGAGTCGGCCATGGGCGTCGTGTGCGCGGCGGCGCCCGTCTTCGGCGCCGACGGCCGGGTGCTCGGCGGGTTGTCCGTGACCGGGCGCGCGGAGCGGCTCGACACCGAGCGGATGGCGCCGGCCGTGCGCACGGCGGCGCTCACCCTGTCCCGCCAGCTCGGGGCGCCGCTGCGCCGGGCTTCCACGCGGTCCTGACGCCCCGCCGGGCAACCGTCAAGAAATCACCGTTCCGGGCCGCGGAACGGCCCCGCTCCCGGCCACGTGTCCTGGCTCACCGTGGCGACGCCGCACCGAAGCGGTCGCACGGAGGGAGCGCACGATGACGCCGTTCATGGTCCGGGTCGCCGAGCTCGTAGGAGCCGACGTGGACGACGAGCCCTCCGAGCCGCTGCGGTACAGGACGCGCCCGTCCACCGGGATGCCGGTCAACGTCGGTGCCGACCGTCACGTCGCCGTCCGGTCGCTGTGCGAGCAGCTGCTGTGCGAGGCGAACGCGGTGCTGAACGACAGCGACGACCACATGGGCCTCTTCGACGAGGTCGCCGACGGCGAGCTCGCCTTCAGCGTCACGTACCGCAACCGCGCCGTCCGGGTCTCGACCCGCTTCGAGGACGGCGTGGCCCACGGCCGGCTCGTCGGGGACGGCGTCGAGCCGGGTCCCGCGCGCGAGCTGGCCGGTCCCGAGGAGGTCGCCGACCTTCTTCTCCTGCTCCTCACCCGGGCGGGGCTCCCGCACCACCCCGTCTCGCTCTGAGCAGCACGCACCAGTCCGGCCGCCCTGCCCCACGAACCGAGGAGGCTTCGTGCAGTACGAGCTGCGCACCCAGGTCATCGAACCCCGGCGCAAGACCTTCACCAACCTGACCGAGCGCTACGGCGACCGGCCCGCGACCCGCTACGAGGAGGGGTCGGTCGACATCCAGGCGACGGCGAACTTCCACTACAGGCCGCTCTGGGACCCCTCCCACGAGATCTACGACCCGGAGTACTCGGCGCTGCGGCTGACCGACCCGTACTCCTTCGTCGACCCCCGCCAGTTCTACTACGCGCCGTACGTCACGGCCCGGGCGCACCTGCACGAGGCGTTCGCCCAGACGCTGGCCTACCTGGAGAACCGCGACCTCGTGGAGCGGCTGCCGCAGGGCTGGAAGGACCTCGTCGCGCAGGCCGTGATCCCGTTGCGGCACTACGAGTCCGGCGGCCAGCTCATCGGTGCCTACGGCTGCCGGTTCGGCTACGGGACGACGATCACGCAGTGCCTGTCGTACGCGTCCTTCGACCGCGTCGGCAACGCCCAGCTCCTGAGCCGGCTCGGCATCTCGCTCGACGGTGGCTCGGACGGCGTCCTCGTGAGCGCCAAGCAGGCCTGGATGGAGGACGCCGACCTGCAGCCGCTGCGCAAGTTCGTCGAGCTGCTCCTCGTCGAGGACGACTGGGCCGCGCAGCACGTCGGCCTCGACCTCGCCGACCAGCTCCTCTACGGGCTGCTCTACACCCACCTCGACGAGACCGCGCTCCTCGGCGGTGCCGGGGCGTACTCGCTCGTCGCGCAGCACCTGTCCGGCTGGTTCACGGACAACCGCCGCTGGGTGGACGCGCTCTACGCGGCCTGGGGCCGTGACCCCGAGCACGGGGCGGCGAACAAGGCCGAGCTGTCCGCGCTCGTCGCCCGGCTGCTGCCGGGGGCGCTCGAGGGTGCGCTGGGTGTCGCCCGGATCGCCGACCGCTGCCTCGACGCCGGCGCCGTCGCCTTCGTCGAGACCCGAGCCAGGGCGCTCGCCGCGGCGTTCGCCCCCGAGGAGAGCTGAGATGACGCAGAGCACCGGCCCGACCCCCACCCGCGTGCGTCAGGTGGGTGTCGACATCCAGGAGACCGAGGAGAACCGCGCCGTCGTCGAGGCCGTCGAGGCCGACAACGAGGACTGCACGGTCCGGCACATGCCGGGCCTCGTCCGCATCACGTCGCCGACGCGCATCGTCGTCAACCGCGAGAGCGTCGAGCAGCGGCTGGGCCGGGAGTGGGAGACCCACGAGTTCCAGCTCGCGATCGTGTCGTACTTCGGCCACATCGCCGAGTGGGACGACGACCAGATCCTCATCCAGTGGGACCACTGAAGGAGACCCGGACATGGCCGCACCCCGCAAGCTCTCGATGAAGCAGCGCTACGCAGCGCTGACCCGCGACCTCGACTGGGACCTGTCCTACGTGGACGAGGACAAGGCGTACCCGTACACGTCCTTCGAGGGGATCAAGATCCACGACTGGTCGAAGTGGGAGGACCCCTTCCGCCTGACCATCGACGCGTACATGAAGTACCAGGCGGAGAAGGACAAGCGGCTGTACGCCGTCCTCGACTCCTTCGCCCAGGGCCAGGGCCACCTGCAGCTCACGGACCCCAGCTACCTCAACGCGATGAAGCTGTTCCTCCAGGGCGTCACGCCGCTGGAGTACCAGGCGCACCGCAACTTCGCCTACCTCGCGCGGTTCCTCAACGGGCCCGGGCCGCGGTTCGCGGCGCTGTGCCAGAGCCAGGACGAGCTGCGGCACGCGCAGACCGAGATCCACACGCTGTCGAACTACAACAAGTACTACCAGGGCATGCACTCCTGGCAGCACCAGCACGACCGCGTCTGGTACCTGTCCGTGCCGAAGTCGTACTTCGACGACGCCGTCACCGCCGGGCCGTTCGAGTTCCTCATCGCCATCGGGTTCTCCTTCGAGTACCTGCTGACGAACCTGCTCTTCGTGCCGTTCATGTCGGGCGCCAGCTTCAACGGCGACCTGCCGACGATGACGTTCGGCTTCTCCGCGCAGAGCGACGAGAGCCGGCACATGACGCTGGGGCTCGAGGCCATCAAGTTCATGCTCGAGCAGGACCCGGACAACGTGCCGATCGTCCAGGCCTGGATCGACAAGTGGTTCTGGCGGGGCTACCGGCTCCTCGCGCTCGTGAGCCAGATGCTCGACTACATGCTGCCGCGCAAGGTCATGAGCTGGAAGGAGGCGTTCGAGCTCTACTTCGAGGAGCAGATGCTGGGCGGTCTCTTCCCGGACCTGGCCTACTACGGCATCAAGCCCCCGCGGCACGTCGAGCACGCGATCGCGGAGAAGGAGATCCTCTCCCACCAGGTCTACTGGACCCTCTACCAGTTCTCGTTCGCCGCCGGCTTCACGACGACGGTTCCGAGCGAGGACGCCCAGAAGTGGCTCGCGGAGCAGTACCCGCAGACCTTCGAGAGGCTCTACAAGCCGCTGTGGGACAAGGCCTCCGCGGTCGTCGACGACGGCGGCCGGTACTTCTACCAGGGCCTGCCGCAGCTGTGCCAGGTGTGCCAGGTGCCGATGCTCTTCACCGAGCCCGGGGACCCGACGACGATCTGCCAGCGGCACACCGAGTTCGAGGGCGAGCGGTACGACTTCTGCTCCGACGGCTGCCAGTGGATCTTCGAGCGGGAGCCGGAGAAGTACGTGCAGGCCTGGTTGCCCGTGCACCAGATCTACCAGGGCAACTGCGGCGGCCCGACGGTCCCGGACGTCCTGGCCTGGTACAAGCTCCAGCCCGGTGACAACGGCGAGATCGCCGGGAACGTCGAGCAGACCGCCTGGGAGGCATGGCACGCCACGTCGAGCGCCGAGGAGCAGGCCCCTGCTCCGGTGGCCGGGAACTGAGAGGAGAGCAGACGATGGCCGTCCGTTCGATCGGCGAGTACAAGTTCCCGTCCCGGTCCCGCCAGGAGCTCTACGGCGATGACCAGCTCGTCCACCTGTGGTGGAAGGGCAACCTCTGGTTCTGCGCGGCGGCGTGCTTCCGGGCGCCGAAGGCGATGTCGTGGAACGACTTCGTGGCCGGCATGGTGAACCCGCTGTTCTCCTGCGACCCCGACTTCGACGCTGCGACGACGACCTTCACCTGGACCGTCGACGACAAGCCCGTCAGCCCCGCCGGCGACGAGAGCCTCGAGGCCCTCGGCGTCGGGCACAAGAGCCTCATCACGTGCGTCGCAGCGTGACCTGCGCACCGTGAACCGGTCCGCCGGGTGCCTCCCGCGGCGCCCGGCGGACCGCCGTCCCACCCCTGCGCGGCACCAGCCGTGACACCCTGACGAAAGGTCCGTCCGCCATGCCCCTGCACGGAGTCACCCGCCTCGGATACGTCCATGCCCGCGTCACCGACCTGTCGGCGGCGAAGGGCCACTACGGCAGCACGATGGGCCTGTACCCGGTCCACGAGACCCCGACCTCGGTCTACTACAAGGGCTGGGACGAGTGGGACCACCACTCGGTCGTCCTCGAGGAGGGCGGCGTCGGCGTCGTCAAGCTCGGCTTCAAGGTCAACGACCCGGGCGACCTCGACGGCATCGAGGCGGCGGCGCGCACATTCGGGGTCAGCGTCGAGCGGATGAGCGCCGGCGAGAACCTCGAGGTGAGCGACGGCCTGCGGATGGTCACGCCGTCCGAGCACGTCGTCGAGGTCTACCACTCGATGACCGCCTACGGCACCGAGGTCGGCACCCACAACCCGGAGGTGTTCCCGCGGCACCTCGTCGGCGTCGGCGCGCCACGGATCGACCACGCCCTCATCACCGCCGAGGACGTCAAGGGGATGGACCGCTTCTTCCACGACGTCCTCGGGTTGTACGCCAGCGAACGGGTCGTCACCTCGCTCGACGACGACGCCGACTACATCGGCACCTGGATGACGGCGGGCAACACGGTCCACGACATCGCGATCATCGGCGGGCCCAACGGCAAGCTCCACCACTTCGCGTTCGAGCTCGCCGACTGGGCGGCGATCAAGCACGCCGGCCAGCTGTTCGCGATGGACGACGTCCCGGTGGACGTCGGCCCGACGCAGCACGGCATCACCCGCGGCGAGACGATCTACTTCTTCGACCCGTCGGGCAACCGCAACGAGGTCTTCTCCGGCGGGTACGTCGCCTACCCCGACCGCCCGACCGTCAACTGGACGCCGGAGCAGCTCGGCAAGGGCATCTTCTACATCCAGCGCGAGCTCAACGAGCGGTTCACGAGCGTCCTCACCTGAGCCGTCGCGCGTCGTCAGCAGCACGCCGTCCGCCCGAACCCGAGGAGGAGCCCCGTGGTCGACAGCCACATGGTCACCGTCGAGCCGCTCGGCGTCGAGGTCGCCTGCCGCGAGGACCAGACGATCCTCGACGCCTGCCTGCGCGCCGGGGTCTGGGTGCCGCACTCGTGCACCCACGGCACCTGCGGCACGTGCAAGGCCGAGCTCGTCGACGGCGACGTCGACCACGGGGACTCCTCCTCCTTCGCACTCATGGACTTCGAGCGCGAGGAGAAGCTGCTCATGTGCTGCGCGAGGCCGCGCGGCCCGGTCGTCGTCGAGGCCGACATGGACGCCGACGAGGAGACCCCGTCGCACGCCGTCGACGACTACACCGGCACGGTGACGCTCGTCGAGGACATCGCCCTCGACACCCGCCGGGTCGTCGTCGAGCTCGACCGCGAGATCGCGTTCGACGCCGGCCAGTACATGGCGTGGCAGCTCCCGCCCGCGCTCGTCGGCGGCCGGGAGGGCGTCACCCGGACGTACTCGATGGCGAACCCGCCGTCGTCCGGGAGGACGCTGGAGTTCCACGTCCGTCGGACCCCGGGCGGGGCGTGCAGCGACGGCTGGGTGTTCGCCGGGCTCGCCGCGGGCGACGTCGTCCGGCTCACCGGCCCGTACGGGCGGTTCGTCGTGCGGATGTCGCGGCCGGACCGCGCGGTGCTCGTCGCGGGCGGCACGGGGCTGGCCCCGATCGCCTCGATGATCAAGCGGGTGCTCCTCGACGGACCGTCCGAGCACGGCGAGGGGCCGGCCCACCTGAGTCTCTACCAGGGTGCGCGGACCCGGGAGGCGCTCTACGACGTCGCGCTCTTCACCGACCTCGCCGCGCGCTTCCCCGACCGGTTCACCTACCGTCCGTGCCTGTCCGAGGAGGAGGCCGAGGGCTACGCGGCGGGGATGGTCACCGACGTCCTGGCCGCCGACCACGAGACGTTGCACGGCCACGTCGCGTACGTCTGCGGGCCGCCGGCGATGGTGGACGCCGCGATGCGCACGCTGATGTCCAAGCAGCTCTTCCCCCGGGACATGTACCGCGAGGAGTTCCTCGACGAGAGCAACCGGGCTGCCGGGACGGTGCGGTCGCCGCTCATCAAGCGCTGAGCCGGTCAGGCGCCGTCCGTCACGACGGTGCAACCGCAGAACCGGGCGGCTGACGTGGCGACGTCCCGCAGGTGGGCGAGGTCGTCCGCGGCGGACGGCGTCGCGGCGGTCCACCGCGGGCGGTCCGCGGCGAAGAGCCCTTCGAGGAAGCGTGCGACGTCGCGGCCGAGCGGGCTCTCGTCGAGGTCGTGGACCCAGGTGGCCTCCCGGTAGAGGTAGCCGACGGGGCCGTCCGGGCCGTCGAACCTCAGGTGCGGTACCGGTCGCGGGCTGACGAGCTGGGAGCGGTGGACGGCGACCTGCAGCGGCGTGAGCAGCGTCGCCGGGTCGACCTCCTGCACCTCGTGGGGAACGAGGCCGAGGGCGAGGAGCGTGCAGTACGCGCGGCAGGCGTCGGCGTCGCCCGGCGGAGGACCGACGCGTTCGGCGAGGGTCGCGGCGACCCGGTCGGTCACGCCGTCGCGCTCCGCCGGGTCGAGCGTGTCGAGCGCTGCCCGGGCCTGCGCCGTCGCGTCGTCCACCGGCATCGCCCGCCGGACGACGACCGGCCCGTAGGGCCAGCCGTGCCGCGCGCCCCGGTGCCTGTCCTGGAGGGCGACGAGCGCGACCGCGCGGACCTCGACGAGCATCCGCCGGGCCGCGTGGCTGCGCACGACCGGGGCGTCGTCGTCGAGCAGCGGCAGCAGGTGTGCGTCGTCGCCGAGGTACTCGGCCCACCGGTCGACGCCCCAGACCCGTTCAGCGGCGGAGGGCGCGGTGAGCAGGCCGGCGTAGAAGACGCTCAGGTCCATGTCGGTCCTCTCGTGTCCGTTCGCGGAGGTCGGTCCGCTCAGGCACCCGCGCGGTACAGCCGCCGGGTGATCGGGGTGTCGCGGCCGGCGGCTTTCCGGTACCGCTGCTCCCAGTCGGTGCCGACGCCGTGGGCGAGCACGTCACGCAGCGCGGAAGAACCGCTCGTGAGCGTGGCCGCGGCGAGCCGGACCAGCACGGCGTCGTCCTGCGCCGCCGCGGCGGCCCACTGCGCCGCCCCGGCCCGGTCCGCCGACGCGACGAGGGCGAGCGCGGCCAGGCTGAGGTCGGTGTACTCCTCCTCGGCGAGGCCGACGAGGTTGCGGTCCGGGCGGTCGGGAAGGGCGGTGCGGACGCCGTGCAGGTCGGCCGCGTCGCCGTCACCGGCGAGGAGCACCCGGTCGCCGTGCCAGGAGCCGGCGTGCGGGAGCCCGTCCAGGGCGGTCCCGCGGGCCGTCAGCAGGAGCACCGCCTGCGCCGGCGGCCCGGTGACGACACCCGCGAACCGGTCGGACCGCATCAGGAGGACGGGATCGAGGAACTCCCGGCGGTCGGGGTTGACGACGAGACAGGTCGTGCCCATGTGCGCTCCCGGTCAGAGTCCGGCGATCCGGTCGGCGGCGAGCCGGGCGACCGGGACCGCCGGGACGGCGACGTCGCCCTCTGCGCGGGCGCAGGGCCACACCCCGCCGCAGACGGTGCAGAAGCCATGATCGCAGGAGTGCCGGTAGACGGTCCGGTAGCTGGTCCGGGCGACAGGCTGGACGACGGTGTACATGGCTGCCTCCTCGGTACCCGGCGGGAGGGTTCCCGTCCGTGCATCGATCGTCGGCCGGGCGGAGGGGTCGCCGCGTCGGGGATCCCCCGCTCGCCCGGGGGACCTGTTGGGGGATCCGGCGCGGCGCGCAGACTGGGCGTGTGACCTTCGACCTCGACGCATACGTGGAGCGCTCGCGCAACGGGCCGTGCTTCGTCTGCGCGTTCCTCGACGGCACACCGGGGTACGAGCACAGGATGGTCTTCGAGGACGACGACACCGTCGCGTTCCTCTCGCGGTTCCCGACCCTGCGCGGCTACTGCGTCGTCGCCCCGAGGCGGCACGTCGAGGGCGTCGTCGAGGACCTCGACCTGCCCGAGTACCTGCACCTGCAGGAGGTCGTGCACCGGGTCGGCCGGGCCGTGTCGCACGCGGTCCCGACCGAGCGGCTCTACGTGCTCAGCCTCGGCAGCCAGGACGGCAACGCGCACGTGCACTGGCACGTCGCGCCGCTGCCGCCGGGTGTCCCCTACGAGCGTCAGCAGTTCCACGCGCTCATGGCCGAGAACGGTCTGCTCGACGTGACCGACGCCGAGCAGGCGGTGCTCGCCGCCGAGATCCGCCGGGAGGTCTGAACCGTCAGAGTCCGGGAGCCTCAGCAGAGGTTGCCGGGGCCCGGAGCCCGTTGACGCGCATCTCCTGATCGAGCCAGTGCTCGTCCGTCTGGACGTGTGCGGGCCGGACGTACTTGGCGACGTGCGCGGTGAAGGCCGCTGCGTCGAACCCGGCTGCCGTCCGGACGACGTAGCCCTCACTGACCCGGCCGGACGTCGCCGCGCGCCAGGTCGAGGTCAGCGCGTCCGGGCCGGGCCAGGGCCCGCGGTGCAGCACCGGGACGACGACGAGGTCGAGCAGGTGCGCCCACTCGACGGTCTCGTCCCAGGAGAGGCACCGGTCGCCGTCCCAGATGTTGAAGACCTGGAAGTGGTCCGCGAGGCCGGTGTACTCGACCGAGTGCACGGCGTAGACGTTCTCGCCGCACACGCGCATGGTCGGCGGCAGCAGGTGCCCGATCCGGCCCGCCACCGAGCGTACGTAGGTCCGGGACGGGTGCGGTCCGGAGTCGAGCGAGCGCGCGTGCGACCAGCCGCCCGGGCCGATCGTCGTGCACTCGCCGTCGAGCTTCTCCGTGACGACGACCTCGGCGGACTCCACAGCGGCCAGGGTCCGGATGCCGACGTCGTCGGCGTCCCGGCCGGGGCTCCAGGGCAGGTGCGGCGTCCGCGGGTACTTGACCCGGCCACCTGCCGGGCCGGTCACGACCGACCGCCTGACCACGGCCCGGGGTCCTGCGGGCCGCCGCCGGCCGAACGGACGGCGGCGTCGACCGGCAGCCAGCGGGTCTGGTCGCCGTACCGCCACCAGCGGCCGTCCGGCTCGACGACGGTCAGGCTCCCGTACTCGTCCGGCGTCGGGAAGCGCAGTCCCTCGAGCATCAGCCGCACCGCGCCGGCGGGCACCTCGTCCGCCGGCGGCCGGGTCGCCTGCCGGGCAAGGGACAGCTCGAGCCGCGGCCGTAGCAGGACGGCGTGAACGTCGGCGTTGTAGCGGGTCGCCAGCCGGAGCAGCCGGTCCCGGGAAAGGCGCGTCGCATGCGTCGCGTCGACGCAGACCGGCGTCCCGGCGCCGAGCAGTCCCGGGATCGCGGCCCGGACGGCGGCCGCGGCGTCGGCGCGGTCCTTGCGGCGGGCGCCGCGTGCGCTGAGCACGGTGCCGCCGGTCTGTCGCGCCCAGACCTGCCGGGCCCACGTGCTCTTGCCCGCCCCGGGCAGACCGATCGTGTACGTGAGCGCCGGACGGGACGCGCGCTCGGCCGCGGCCACGTCCGATGCGGCGTGACCTGCCGTCATCACCTCGCCCGCCGTGACCCGGCGGAACACCTGACGCCGGACTCCCGGGTCGAGAGCGGCGACGTCGACCGCCGCTGACAGCACGCCCCACGCATCACCGCTGCCCGCTCCGGCCTCCTCGACCGCCAGGACGGCGTAGTCGACCTGGTCGCGCAGCCGTGCGGCGTCGTCCGCGACCCGGCCGCGGGCGTCGGCGTCCCACACCGCGGTGAGCACCGCGGGATCGACGAGGTGGCTGCTGCGCAGCCAGGCGCCGGGCGGGACGTCGTCCGGCCCCCACACCCACATGTGCTGCCGGACCGCGGCGTGGACCGCCGGCCAGACCCCTAGCGGCAGGTCGGTCAGTGCCGGGTCGGTCGCGAAGAGCGTGTTCACCACCTGTGCCCCGACGTCCTCGTGGCCCCGGCTGGCGAACCGGCCGGGCGTCACCTCCACCGTCGTCGCCGGCTTGCCGACGTCGTGCAGGAGCGTCGCGAGCCGGGCGATGCGCGAGCCCCAGGGCCCGACGCCGAGCGGGTCCTGCGCGAGCCGGCCCTCGAGCACGGTGAGCGCCAGCGCGGTGTGCGCGGCGACGTCGCCCTCGCCGTGGAAGGCCGCTGTCTGTTGGCAGCCGGCCAGGTCGGAGAGCACGCGCTCCCGTGCGCCGGCGAGGTCCCCGGCGCTGGGGACCCTTCCGGCCAGGGTGTCGGCGAACGTGCTCATGGTCGACCACGATGGATCATCGACGGGACGCCGGTCGACCCAATTGGCCGCGGTGCAGCCGGACGCAGGCCGTCAGTGCCCGAGAACGCTCGGGTGGGTCACGTCGGTCTCGGTGGGTCGACGTGCGAGGGCCCGGACCACCGGGTGGGTGGTCCGGGCCCTCGTCCCGTTGCGGGACAGCAGGTTCAGCGCCCCGAGGGGGAGGTCACGACCGTCACGTGTAGACGGATGTGAACGACTCCTTGAGCTCGCGAGCGTGGTAGAAGATGCCCTTCGCGAGCTGGTCCGCCGTCCAGATGATCGTCGGGCGGTCCCGGTACGACGTGTAGCCGCCGGCGAAGGTCTCGTTGCGGTTGCCGGCCGGGTCGAAGAAGTAGATCGTCTCGCCGCGGGTGATGCCGTGGCGGGTGGGGCCGACGTCGATCGGGACGTCGTCCATCGAGAACAGGTCCGCCGCGTGGAGGATGTCGTTCCAGTCGCGCATCTGGAAGGCGAAGTGGTGCAGCTTGCCGTTCTCGCCGCGCAGGAGCGCGATGTCGTGCACCTTCTGGCTCGCCGACAGCCAGTACGCGATCGTCTGGTGCTCGTCGGAGAGGTCGGTCTGCGCCCGCTCTGTCGTGTAGAAGTCCGTGACCTCCATGAAGAAGCGGGCCGCGGTGTCGATGTCCTCGCCCATGAGCAGCGCGTGGTCGAGCATCGGGGCGCCGACGCCGACGAGGTGCCGCGGGAACGCATCGGGGTTGTGCGTCCCGACCTCGAGGCCGACCTCGGTCATCGAGTGGTAGAACTCGAACGTGTGGTCGATGCACGGCAGGTGCACCCGGACGCCGTCGCTCACCTCACGGTTGTCGCCCGCGCTCATCCGGGTCACGGTGCAGTCGCCGAACTGCTGCGCGCGCTTCTCGATGCCGTCGAGGGCGTCCGCGCCCCAGACCTTGAAGCCGAACTTCACGGCCCCGACGCCGCCCTCCTCGAGGACGACCGAGTGGTGGTCCCACTCGTCCCAGCCCTTGAAGTAGAGCTTCCCGTCCTCCTCGAGGGTCGGGTACAGGCCGAGCGTGTTCGCGTAGTGGTCCTTGGCGCGGGCCAGGTCGGTGACCCTGGCGTGGACGTAGCCCATTCTCAGGACGTCGGACATCCGAGCTCCTTCGGTCGGTGCGTGCGTACGTGCGGTGGCGTTGCGGCTGGACCCTTCACTTCCGCGCGAGCGCGGCGAGGAAGGGGGCGACGCAGCGGAGCTTGAACTCCGGCCGCGGCGCGATGACCGTGTCCTCCTGGGGCACGGCGCGACAGATGAGGCAGATCCCGGACGTGCGTTCCTCGGGGGTGAGGACGGTCTCGGCCACGGTCTCGGCGTACGTCACCGACCCCTGCGTGACCTCGACCTTGCAGACGCCGCAGCCGCCCCGAAGACAGCCCGTCCGCGCCGCGTAACCGGCGCGGTGCAGCCCGCCGAGGATCGTCTCCCCGGGCTTGAGCAGCACCTCGACGTCGCTGTCCGCGACGGTGAGCCGTGGCATCGTCACCTCCACCCCTTCGTGTCCGGACGACGTCAGCATCACCTGCCGGCGGCGTCCTCGTGAGGGCCAGAGTGCGTTCCCGTGCGGCCGGACCCCCGTCACATTCCTTCCTGCGGAACGTGGATGGCGACCAAGGGTCGAAGGTCCCGGGAGGCCGCGCCCGAGCGGGTGACGTCAGGGGGCGCGGGTGCCCCGGTCCCGCTCCTGAGCGACGACGGCGTCGAGGTCGGCGAGCCGTTCGAGGCCCTTGAGGGGCTGCGCCATCCGGTGGTTGCCGGCGAGCCGGTCGCGGGTGCGGTCGAGGAAGGCCCAGTACCCGGCGGTGTACGGGCAGGCGTCCGGCCCGAGACGCTTCTTGGGGTTGTACCGGCAGCCGCGGCAGAAGTCGCTCATCCGGTCGACGTACGCCCCGCCGGACGCGTACGGCTTCGTCGCCATGACGCCGCCGTCGGCGTGCTGGGACATCCCCACGACGTTGGGCACCATGACCCAGTCGTAGCCGTCGACGAAGCAGCGGTGGAACCAGTCGGTGAGCGCCGCGGGGTCGACGCCCCGCTGGAGCGCCCAGTTGCCGAGCACCATGAGCCGCGGGATGTGGTGCACCCAGCCGTGGTCCCGGACGCCGGCCAGCGCCGTCGACAGGCAGCGCGCCTCGACGGCGTCGGCGTCGAGCTCCGCGAACCACTGCGGCAGCGGCTCGCCGGCCGCCAACGCGTTGCGGTCGCGGTAGTCGGGCGGCTGGTGCCAGTAGAGGTGCCAGACGTAGTCCCGCCAGCCGATCACCTGGCGGACGAAGCCCTCCACGGACTGCAGCGACGCCTCGCCCGCGCGGTACGCCTGCTCGGCCCGTGCGACGACCTCGAGCGGGTCGAGCAGCCCGAGGTTCATCGGGGCCGACAGCAACGAGTGCGCCATCCAGGGGTCGTCGGCGAGCATCGCGTCCTCGTGCGGCCCGAACGCGTCGAGCCGGTGGGTCACGAAGTGGTCGAGCGCGGCGAGCGCCTCGGCCCGCGTCGCGGCGAACCGGCGCGGGCCGTCCCGGCCGACGAACGTCACGTCGCCGTCCCGCTCCCAGCGGTCGAGGTCCTCGCGGACCTGCGCGGCGACGTCGTCCTCGACGGGCCACCACGGGCCCGGGACGGCGAGCCCGCCGCCGCGGGGCGGGGGCTCGCGGTTGTCGGCGTCGAAGTTCCACCGGCCGCCCGCGGGCTCGTCGCCGTCCATGAGGACGCCGAGGCGACGACGAGCGTCGCGGTAGAAGTCCTCCAGGAGCAGCCGGCGGGCGCCGCGGCCGTCGGCCCAGCGGGCGAAGTCCGGCATCGGCGTCGCGAACCCGCGCGCCGGCAGCACCTCGACGTCGCCGCGGCCGCGGGCGAACCGCAGGGCGGCGTGCGAGGTGGGGTGCGCGACCGACTTCGGTGCGCGGACGCCGTCCAGCGCCTCGGCGTACGTCCCGACCTGTGCGTAGATGCACCGGTCGCCGAGCTCGGCCGCCCGGTGCCGCATCGCCGAGAGCACGAGGTGCGCCTTCGCCCGGTGGAAGCGCCTGCGGGCGAACACCCGGCGCGACTCCACGAGGAGCACGGGTGCGTCGTCGCCGAGGTCGTCGGTGAAGTGCGGGCCGAGCTGGTCACCGAACAGCCACCGGACGCTCACGGCGCCCAGTCAACCCCAGGACGCACGACGCCGCCCGCCGGAGGACCCGGGGGCGCCGTCGGGCGTGCGGCTGCGCCGGCGACCGGCCTCAGCGGAACAGCGCGCTGTACCCGTTGAGCGCGGGCTGCCCGCCCAGGTGTGCGAAGAGGACCGTCGAGTCGGCACCGATCTCCTTGCGCGCCACCAGGTCGACGAGCCCGGCCATGCTCTTCCCCTCGTACACGGGGTCGGTGATCATGCCCTCGGTGCGGGCGGCCAGGCGCATCGCGTCGAGGGTCTGGTCGTCCGGGATGCCGTAGATGCCGGCGTGGTAGCGCTCGTCGAGCTCGACGTCGTCGAGGGTCAGCTCGCGCTGCACGTCGAGGAGCTTCGCGGTGCCCTGCGCGATGCGCAGCACCTGGTCGCGGGTCTCGACCGGCTTGGCCGAGCCGTCGACGCCGAGGACGCGGCGCTTCCGGCCGCCGGCCTCCTCGAGCGCGGCGAACCCGGCGACCATCCCGGCCTGGGTGCTGCCGGTCACCGAGCACACGACGACGGTGTCGAAGAAGACCCCGAGCTGCTGCTCCTGCTCGGCCACCTCGTACGCCCAGCCGGCGAAGCCGAGACCGCCGAGGGGGTGGTCGCTCGCGCCGGCGGGGATGGCGTACGGCTTGCCACCGGCGGCGGCGATGTCGGCGAGCGCCTGCTCCCACGACTCCTTGAACCCGATGCCGAACTCGGCCTGGACGAGCCGGACGTCAGCCCCCATGAGGCGGGACAGCAGGATGTTGCCGACCCGGTCGTAGACGGCGTCGGGCCAGTCGACCCACGACTCCTGGACGAGCACGCACTTCATCCCGAGCCGGGCGGCGGTGGCCGCGACGGCGCGGGTGTGGTTCGACTGCACGCCGCCGATCGAGACGAGCGTGTCGCAGCCCTGTGCGAGTGCCTCGGCCGCCAGGTACTCCAGCTTGCGCACCTTGTTGCCGCCGAAGGCCAGCCCCGAGTTGCAGTCCTCGCGCTTGGCCCAGACCTGGGCGCCGCCGAGGTGCGCGGTGAGGCGCTCGAGGGGGTGCACCGGCGACGGGCCGAAGAGCAGCGGGGTGCGGGGGTGGTCGGACAGGGCCATGGGGACTCCTCGCAGGCGACGGCTTGTCAGGACATACTGCCGTGCGTCGGGGCGCCGCGTCAGCGCCCCCCGGCGCCGACGACGTGCCGCAGCACCCTGGGTGACCGGTGCAGCCGGACGGTCTGCCCCCAGACCGGGACGAGTCGGTCGGCCTCGAGCCCGTCGCCGAAGACGACGAGGGACTCGCTCTCGACGACGACCTCGAGCGCGTCGTCCGGGCCGAGCAGGCCCTCGGTGAGCGTGGTCCGGGTCGTCGGCGACGGCCAGGCCTCCCGGACGAACCAGGCGAGCTGCGGGGCGTCGGGGCCGGGCAGGGCGAGCGGGCTGCTGCGCTCCGCCGCGAGCGAGCGGCACCAGCCGGTCGCGCCGGTCCCGGTCCCGACGACGACGCCGGACGACGACTGCCGCTCCGCGACGGGGCCGCCGGCCCGGACGACGTACCGGGCGCTCTGGTGCGTCGGGTGCCCGAGGTAGAGCTCGTTGAGGGCGTCGAGGTGCTGGCCGTCGTCCGCCGTCGCCCGCACCATCGTCAGGGGCCTGCACCGCGCCCGGCCGTCCGCGGCGGCCGTGAGCAACGGCCCGACCGCGTCGGCCGGGTGCGGGACGAGGACGCCCGGGTGCTGCCCCGGCTCCGGGTCGACCCCGACGACGGGCTGGCCGTCGAGGTACTTCGCGGCGTTGGCGACGAGACCGTCCTGCCCGACGGCGACGACGACGTCCTGCGGCTCGAAGGCGAACCGGTCGAGGTCGGCCCGCTCGGCGGACGCCGTCCGCCAGCCCTGCGGGACGGCCGCGGCGACCCGGCGGCGGGCCAGCACGAGGGCGTCGTGCCGGGCCTGCACCTCGCCGAGCCCGCGGCCTCGGCCGCGCAGGAAGAACTCGACCTGGCCGCGGGTGCCGTGCCGGTCGACGAGCTCGTCGAGCTCGGAGCGCCGGTGGACGACGACGACGCGAGGGGCGAGGGGCACGACCGTCACCGGCCCCGGTCGGCGGCGGTGTCGGACGACGGGCCGGCGGGGACCGCGGCGAGCCGGGCGAGGGCGCCCGTGAGCACGTCGGGGCTGAGGGTCAGCGACCCGATCTCCGGCAGCGAGCCGGCGAGCTCGCGCAGCGCGACGGCCAGGAGCACGCCCTGCCCGGCGCCGGCGTAGGCGGCCATCCGGGCCTGCTCGGCGTCCGCCTCGGCCGCGCCGACCGCGCGCAGCCCGTCGGCACGGGCCTGCGAGGCGAGCCGGTCGGCGTCCGCGCGGGCCTGGGCCTCGATCCGTGCCGCGGCCGCGGCCTCGGTGGCCCGGCGCTGCGCGTTCGTGCCCTCCTGCGCGACGAGCTGCTCCTCCTGGGTCGCCAGCGTGATCCGCGACTGAAGCTCGTTCTCGCTGATCGTGCGCTCCCGCTCGACCGCCTGGGCCCGGCGCTCGTACGTCGCGCGGTCGGCCTCCTGCTGCACCAGCTCGCGGGCCGGGGTCTGCAGCGCCCGCTCGACGTCCGGCTCGGGCCGGACGCCGACGACCCGGACGCCGACCGTCGCGATCCCGGTGTCGCGCAGCCGCTCGTCGGCGGCGAGGCCGGCACCGACCCGCTCCCGGACCGCGGCAACGCCGCCGGTCATCGCCTCGGCGAGCGGCATCGAGGCGAGCAGGTCGAGGGCGTGCTGCTGCGCGAGCTGGGTGAGCAGGGTCGAGACCTGGTCGAGCGGGTCGCTGCGCCAGGTGCCCAGGTCGGTCTCGATACCGAAGTCGAGCCGGGTCGCGACGAGCTCCGGGTCGGCGAAGCGGTAGCTCACGCTCGCGAGCACGGTGACGTCCTGGAAGTCGGCGGTCCGGGCGTGGAAGAGCAGCGGGAGCTCGCGGTCGTCGACCGGGACCTCGCTCACGGTCGAGGTCAGCGGCCGGAACCAGAACGCGAGGCCCTGGCCGCTGTGGACGACCCTGCCGCGGCGGCGGTGGACCACGTGGCTCGTCGCCGGGACGCTGAGGTGGCGCAGGAACGGGATGCGGGTGATGTCTGCCATCGATCTCTCCTTATCGTCACATCGACGATAATCACGTCTCCTGTTATCGTCAAGGTGACGACAAGAGGGATGCCCCAAGCCAAGGAGGACGGCGTGGACTACGACCCGGGCGACTACCCGCCGTTCGCGGTGACGGTCGACCTCGTCGTTCTGACGATCCGGGACGACGCGCTCCAGGTGCTCGTCGTCCGCCGCGGCGAGCAGCCGTACGAGGGCCGTCTCGCGCTGCCGGGCGGCTTCGTCCGGCCGCGGGAGGGGCTGGGCGACGCCGCTCGGCGCGAGCTCGTCGAGGAGACCGGGATCGGTCACGTGCCGGGGCATCTCGAGCAGCTGGGCAGCTACGGCGAACCGGACCGGGACCCGCGGATGCGCGTCGTCAGCGTCGCCTACCTGGGCCTCGCCGCGGACCTGCCGCTGCCCGTCGCCGGTGGGGACGCCCGGCACGCGCACTGGTCACCTGTCGACGGGCTGACGGCACCCGGCGGGCCGCTCGCCTTCGACCACGCGACGATCCTGCGGGACGGCGTCGAGCGGGCCCGGGCGAAGCTCGAGTACACGACGCTCGCGACGTCGTTCTGCGCCGGCGAGTTCACGATCGCCGACCTGCGCCGGGTCTACGACGTCGTGTGGGGCACCGGTCTCGACCCGCGCAACTTCCACCGCAAGTGCACGGGCGCACCGGGTTTCGTCGAGCCGACCGGCCGGACGACGTCCGCGGCCGGGGGCCGACCGGCCCAGCTGTTCCGCGCCGGTCCGGCGACGTCGCTCACCCCGCCGATCCTGCGACCGGAGCGCTGACGCGCCTCACCCCAGGGCGTTGACCGCCCGGGCGATGACGAGCGCCCCGACGGCGAGCGACACGGTCGACTGGATCGTCATCGCCAGCTTCGACCAGCGCGAGAAGGGCAGCGTGTCGGTCGGGCTGAACGCCGTCGCGTTCGTGAACGCGACGTACAGGTAGTCCGCGATGTACGGCTCCCAGTCGGGGTCGGCGACGTCGGAGTTCGTCATCTCGGGGAAGAGGAAGTCCGGGTGCCGCCGCTCGGCGCGGGCCCGGGCACGCGGGCCACCGCGGTCGAGCTCCCAGTACCAGAGCCCGAAGACGAGGATGTTCGTCAGCCAGATCGTGCCGCCGTCGAGCAGCACCTCCTGCGCCGAGAGCTTCGGCGAGCCGCTGACGATCGCCGCGATGAGGGCGACCGCGGAGATGGCGTTGGCGAGGCTCGCGACGCCGAGCAGGGCGAGTGTGACGAAGCGCAGCCGGGGTGAGGCGTGCCTGATGTCGCGCGGGTTGGCGACCACGACGACGACCCCGAGCAGCACCTGCAGCGCGGGGAGGAGAAAGTGCCCGTAGCTCTGCAGCGACCCCGGCATCGCGACCTGCGCGGACAGCAGCGGCGGCAGCCTCAGCTGGAGCGCGATCATCACGCCGACGGCGATGATCGCCTGCCAGCGCGGTTCGCCCGCCGTCTCTCGGAGCCAGGCCGGTACGGTGCCACGACCGCCGGCCCGCATCCGCGCGTGCATGGCGGCGTGGACGGCGGCCTCGACGGCCGGGTCCATCGACGGTTCGGGTGCGGGGGCGTCAGGCGTGGTCACGCGACCATCGTGCCGCGTCCGGCTCAGGACGCGGGGCCTGAGCCGTTACGGGGCAGGGCGACCGCGCTGACGACGGCACCGGCCGCGAGCAGCGCGGCGCACAGCAGCAGCCCGGTCCGGAACGCCGGCAGCAGCAGCGCCGGGTCGCGGTAGGCGTCCCCGGTGAGCCCGACGACGAGCGGCAGCGCCGCGACGGTGAGCAGCCCGCCGGCCCGCGCGACGGCGTTGTTGATCCCGCTCGCGACACCGGCGTACCGGTCCGGGGCGGCCGCGAGGACCGTCGTCGTCAACGGCGCCACCGTGACCGCCATCCCGAGCCCGAAGACGGCGATCGGCGGGACGACGTCCCGCAGGTACTGCGCGTCGGCGCCGAGCCGGCTCGTCAGCGCCGCCCCGGCCGCCGCGACGAGCGGCCCGACGACCATCGGCAGCCGCGGCCCGGTGCGGGCGACGAGCCCGCCCATCCGGGGCGAGAGCACGAGCATGATGAGCGTGACCGGCAGCAGCGCCGCGCCGGCGGCGAGCGGCGAGAACCCGGCGACGACCTGCAGGGTGAGCACGAGCAGGAAGAACATGCCGCCGAGGCCCGCGTAGACGAGGAACGTCGTCGCGTTCGTCGCGCTGAAGGCCCGCCCGGAGAACAGCGACATCGGCACCATCGGGTGGTCGACCCGGCGTTCGACGACGACGAAGGCCGCCCCGGCCGCCAGGCCGGCGAGCCCCGCGACGAGGACTGCGCCGCCCGCGCCGCGCTCCGGCCAGGTGACCAGGGCCCAGCTGACGAGGCCGAGGGCCGCCGCCGCCAGGGCCGCACCGGCGACGTCGAGGCCGTGCCACGGGCCGTCGTCCGCGTCCTCGCCCGGGTCGCGGCCAGGACCGTCGTGCGCACCGACGGCACCGCGGCTCTCCGGCACGTGCCGCAGCGTCACGACCACCACGGCGAGCGCCACCGGGACGTTGACGAGGAACGCCCATCGCCACGAGAACGCCGAGATGAGCCAGCCGCCGACGAACGGCCCCGCGGCGCCGAAGATGCCCATGAGTCCGGACCAGGCACCGATCGCCCGGCCGCGGTCGGACGGCGCGAACGCCGCCGAGATGATCGCGAGGCTGCCCGGGGTGAGGAGCGCGCCGCCGACGCCCTGGAGCATCCGGGCGGCGACGAGCGTCCACACCGACGGCGCCAGCCCGCAGAGCAGGCTGGCCGCCGCGAACCACACCGTGCCGACGACGAACACCCGGCGCCGGCCGAGCCGGTCGCCGAGCGAGCCGCCGAGCAGGATGAGCGCGGACAGCGTGAGCAGGTACCCGTTCGCGGTCCACTGCAGCCCGGCGACGTCGGCGTCGAGGTCGGCGCCGATGCTCGGGAGCGCGACGTTGACGACCGTGCTGTCGAGCATCGCCATGCCCGAGCCGAGGATCGTCGCGAGGAGCACCCAGCGGCCGGCCGCCGACCCGTAGCGCAGGTCCGTGCCCGCGCCGGTGCCGGTCAGTAGCCCGGGAAGACGCGGCGCAGGGTGTCCAGGTCGACCGACCCGGTCGTCTCCACCCCTGCGGGGGTGTGCTCGGGGCGCAGCCGGCCGGTGAGCAGCCGCAGCCAGGCCTCAGCGGGCAGGGTCAGCGTCGCGTCGGCGTCGTCCGGGGCGTCGACGAGGGCGACGCCGTCCGTGATCGCGAGCCCGAACGTGCGGTCCGGGCCGGTCGTCGTGACCCGCACGGTCGCCGTCCGGCCCTCGAGCGCGGCGGGCTTGCCGATCCAGCCGAGGAGCATCCCGATGTGGTCGAGCAGCGGCTCCACCGCCTCGGCGCGCACGGTCGCGGCCGGGTCGAAGGTGGCGCGGACGTCCCACGAGTGGAGGGCGAACTCGCTGAGCCGGAAGTTGCCGGCCGTGCGGACGTCGATCGGCGCCGGCAGGAAGCCCAGGTCGATCCGCAGGTCGGTGCGGGTCGCGTCGTCCAGGTCCTCGTAGCGCTTGACGAGCGCGGCGTTCGCGGCGTCGAAGCCGACCTGACGGGCGGCCGGGGACATGGCGTCCCAGCGCGCCCAGACGCCCTGGTTGAAGTCCGCGACGGTGGGCCGGCCCTCGAGCGCCGACTCGAGCGCCTCGAGCCCGATGACGGCACCGCTGCCGAGGTGGCTCACGACCTGGGAGACGTCCCACTCGGTCGCGACGGACTGCCGCGTGAGGTCCTCCGGGGACAGCGCGGCGACGAACGGGGCGAGGTCGTCGTGGCCGGTGCGGAGGGCTTGGATCGTGGCGTCGGCGGGCGAGGGCACTCGTGGCTCCTGTGGGTGGACGGCGGTGGGGACGTTCCCGAGAGCCGAACGTACCCGCGCCGGGCCGCGTTCACGACCGTACGGTCGTCCCGTGAGCGGACCCGACCCCGACGCGCCCGCCCGCGGGCTGCTCCTCGACATCGGCGGCGTCGTGCTCGCGGCCGGTCCGGTGCTCGTCAACGGACTGGCGGAGCGGGAGGAGCGGCTGGCCCGGCTCCTCGCACCGCTCGGCGGTGTCGCCGGGCCCGGGGACGACCTGTGGCACCGGATGCTCGTCCGCGAGGTGAGCGAGCGGGACTACTGGGCGGTGCGCGGTGCCGAGATCGTCGACGCCCTCGGGATCGACGACGACGGCCGGCCGACCCGGGCCCTCATGCAGGCGCTCTACACCGGGCCGTCGGCCGGCTGGCTGCGGGCGCAGACGATCGACCTCATGCGCGAGGTCCGGGCCGCCGGGCTCGGGCTCGCCGCGCTGACGAACGACATGGCCGACTTCCACGGCCGGGAATGGGTCGCCGAGCAGGAGTGGGTGGCGCTGTTCGACAGCGTCGTCGACGGCTCCTTGACCGGTGTGCTCAAGCCGGACCCGCGTGCCTACGGCTTCGCGGTCGAGGCGATGGGCCTGCGGCCCGAGGAGATCGTGTACCTCGACGACATGCCGTGGAACGTCGAGGGCGGTCTCGTCGCCGGGCTGCGCGCCGTCCGCATGCCGCACGGCGACCCGACGGCTGTGCTGGCCGACGTCCGGGCGCTGCTCGGGCTGCCCGGCCCGGCGGTCCGGGCGGACGGCGGAACGCCGGACCCGCTCGACGTCCCGGCGTGAGAGCGTCGGCGCACCGACAGACGATCCCGAGCACCCAGACGAACCCCAGCACCGACCAGCGGAGGTAGCCGTGCCCCTCGTCCGCATCGACCTCATGGAAGGCCGCCCGCCGGAGGTGATCCGCGAGCTCCACGAGCGGGTCGCCGCCCTGGTCGCCGAGATCACCGGCTCCCCGATCGACCGGGTCCGGACCTACATCACCCAGTTCCCGCCGCACGCCTGGGGGATCGGTGGCGTCCCCGCGGACGTCGCCCGGGCGGCGGACGTCGAGGCCCGCAAGCAGGCCGCGCTGGCCCGGGAGGCCGCGGACGGCGCGGGAGCAGGGCCCGCATGACGGACGCGGGCCTGGACGCTGATCTCGCCGTCGTCGTCGGTGCGACCGGCTCCATCGGCTCGGCGGTCGTCGAGCGGCTCGTCGGCCGCGGGCTGCGCGTGCTCGCCGTCGCGCGGAGCAAGGAGTCCCTCGACGAGCTCGCCGCCCGGCTGCCCGGCGTGCTGCCGTGCGTCGCGGACATCGGCGACGCCTCGGCCGTCGGGGCGATCGGTGCCGGCGTCGAGGCGGCGCTCGCGCAGCGACCGGGCGGCGTCCGGATGGCGGTCTTCGCTGCCGGGCTGCCGGTACGCGGCTCGGCCGAGACGATCGACCCGTCGATGCTCGCCGTCGGGGCCGACGTGAAGATGGGCGGCCTGCTGCGGCTCGTGCACGCCGTCCGGGACCACCTCGTCCGGGGCTCCCGGATCGTCACGTTCGCCGGGTCGCTCGGGCTCGAGCCGCGGGCGACCGAGGCCGGCCCGGGGGCGATCAACGCCGGCGTCTTCAACCTCATGCGCCAGCTGTCGCTCATCTACGGCCCGCGCGGGGTCACGACGCACACGATCAGCCCCGGCCCGGCGGACACCCCGCGGCTGCGGCGGATCGTCGAGGCCGTCGCCGCCGAGCGGGGCGAGCCGTTCGACGCGGTCTGGGCGTCGTACGCGGCCGAGAACAGCCTCGGCCGGCTGCCGACGGCGGCGGAGGTCGCCTGGGGCGTCACGGTGCTCCTCGACCCCGAGGCCGACCTCATGCACGGCTCGGTCATGTACCTCGACGCCGGCGGCCACCGCGGCATCCACTGATACCCCTCCCGGTCCCCCGTCCCGCAGTTACTAGCGCGTATGACCCGTTTAGTGGGTCATACGCGCTAGTAACTGCGGGGTGGGAGTCAGTGGCGGGGGGAGCGGTGGCCCAGGCGGGCGCTGATCACTGCGGCGGCCTCGACGACGAGGCCGGCGGCCTGCTGGAGGGCGGTGCCGCGCAGGCGGACGGCGTCCCCGACGACGCTCACGGCGGCCATGACGACGCCGTCGGCGCCGCGGATCGGGGCGCCGACCGACGAGACGCCGAGCTGGCCCTCCTCGATGTTGCTCGCCCACCCGCGGCGGGCGGTCCGGTCGAGCTCGGCGAGCAGCGCCGTCCGGTTCGTGATGGTCCGCGGCGTCCTGGCGACGAGCGCGCGGCCCTCGAGGCGGGACACGAGGTCGGCCCGGGGGAGCGCGGCGAGCAGCGCCTTGCCCGAGCTCGTCACATGCGCGGGGAGCCGGTGCCCGACGCGGCGGAACACGGGGAGCATGCGGTGGCTCTCGAGCCGTTCGACGTAGACGACCTCGAGCCCGTCGAGGACGGCCACGTGGACCATCTCGCCGGTGCGGTGCCGCAGCGTCGTCAGCACCGGAAGGGCCGCCTGGTGCAGGTCGACGTGCTCGCTGACCGCGCTGCCCAGCTCGTAGAGGGCGAGCCCCAGCCGGTAGCGGCCGGTCGCCGGGTCCTGCTCGAGGAGCCGCTCGGCGGCGAGCGTCGCGAGCACCCGGTGGGCGGTGCTCGTGCTCAGGCCGAGCCGACGGGCCACCTCGGTGACCCCGAGCTCGGTGTCCGCCTCGCTGAAGGCGCGCAGCACCCGGGCCGCCGTGCGGACCGAGCCGAGCAGCTGGTCGCGCGCCGGTGCCGCCCCGGTGGCCTGCTCCGTCGGCTCCACTGAGCAGATCCTAGCCTTACCGTCCCGCTATGCGGGACAAGGTCATTGCCCATCGGGACCTTGGCCCCTTCACTGGGCCCTACCGCAGTCACATGGGGGGTCCACCGCCCCTCGCGCCGCCGGCGGCGCTCGGCAACGCAACGTCGCGGAATGCCAAGGAGGGGCCTGTGTCCTACATCGTGTGGTTCTCCGACCCCTACCCGGGCGACGTCCGCCACCTCGGGGGCAAGAACGCGAGCCTCGTGACCATGACAGCGGCCGGGATGCCCGTCCCGCCCGGGTTCGCGGTGACCGCCGACGCCTACCGTCGCGTCTTCGCCGAGTCCGGTCTGGAGCGGCGGATGGCCGAGCTGCTCGACGGCCTCGACGTCACCGACCAGGCCGCCGTCAAGGTGGCCGGTGCCGCCGCCCGGGAGGCCGTGACCGGCGTCCCGCTGCCGCAGTGGCTCACCGACGAGATCGTCGCGGCGTACGACGAGCTCGCCGTGCGGTGCTCCGACCCGCTCGTGGGCGTCGCCGTCCGCTCCAGCGCGACGAGCGAGGACCAGCCCGACGCGTCGTTCGCCGGCGAGCACGACACCTACCTGTGGGTCCGCGGCCACGACTCGGTCATCGACCACGTGCGGCGCTGCTGGGCGAGCCTGTTCACCGACCGGGCGATCACCTACCGCCGCGAGATGGGCTACGCCGACGGCACCGCCGCGATGAGCGTCGGCATCCAGAAGATGGTCACGCCGCGGACGGCGGGGGTCGCGTTCACGCTCAACCCGACGAACGGGGACCGGTCCCAGGTCGCGATCGACGCGAGCTGGGGGCTCGGCGAGGCCGTCGTCTCCGGCTCGGTCACCCCGGACAACTTCCTCGTCGACAAGGTCATGGGCCAGGTCACGAGCCGCACCATCTCGCCGAAGCACGTCGAGCACCGGCTCGGGGACGACGGCCGCGTCGTCGAGTGCGACGTCGAGCCCGAGCGGCGCGACGCCGCGTGCCTCAGCGACGAGGAGATCCGCGCCGTGGCGGCGCTGGCCCGGCGCGCGGAGAAGCACTACGGCTGCCCGCAGGACGTCGAGTGGGCGCTGGACGCGCAGCTCCCGGACGGCGAGAACGTCCTGCTCCTGCAGGCCCGGCCGGAGACGGTGTGGAGCCGCAAGCCCCGCACGTCGCCGCTCAACGGCGTCGCCAAGGACACCTTCCGCAGCATCGTCGCGACGCTCCTCGACGGCCACCACACGCAGGGCGTCGACGCGCACCACGGCCACCCGCACTCGGTGGAGACCACGCGCGACACCGATCACCCGCAGTCGGTCGGCTGACCGGCGGGCACGAACGCACTGCCCCGCAACAGATCCGCACCACCCGGCGGCCACCCGGCCCGTCGTGCAGCAGTCAGGCGTCGAGGAGGACGACCATGGCAGACCGCTTCCCGAGCCCGTTCGAGATGACCCCACCAGTGGGTGCCGAAGGGTGGGAGGACCTCTACTCGTACTCGGTCGTCTTCAGCAAGGAGCGGCAGGCGTACGAGGACGGTGCGTTCTGGTTCATGGACGGCGTCCACACGCCCGAGGTCATCGAGCCGTGGGACGCGACGATCGTCGAGTACGCGCTCATCGCCCTGTCGCAGTACAACACCCGGCACTACGTCATCCCGCCGGCCCGCGGCGTCGACATCCGGATCCTCAACGGGTACATGTACCTGGCGCCGGTCCCGGTGCTCGACGGTGCGGAGATCGAGTCCCGGATCCCGGAGTTCATGGAGCGCGCCGGCTTCTACTTCGGCAACTGGAAGTCCCTCGAGGACGCCTGGCTGCCCAAGGTGAAGGCCGTCATCGCCGAGCTCGAGGAGATCTCCTTCGAGCCGCTGCCCGAGCGTGAGGACATGGCCGTCCTCACCGAGGGGCGCGGGACCGGTTCCGGCATGCATCTCATGCAGTCGTACAACCGCCTGCTCGACCTGACGCTGAAGACCTGGAACCACCACTTCGAGTTCCTCAACCTCGGCTACGCGGCCTACCTGGACTTCTTCGGGTTCTGCAAGGGCCTGTGGCCGAGCATCCCCGACCAGGCCATCGCGAAGATGGTGGCCGGCGTCCACGTCGACCTCTTCCAGCCGGACGACGAGCTCAAGAAGCTCGCGACGCTCGCCGTCGAGCTCGGCGTCGACGCCCGGCTCGACACCGGCACCGCGGCGGAGGCCCTCGCGGCGCTGGAGTCCGACGAGGCCGGCCGGCAGTGGCTCGCGGCCTTCGAGGAGGCCAAGAACCCCTGGTTCAACTTCTCCGCGGGCAGCGGCTTCTACCACTCCGACCGGGTGTGGCTGGAGAACCTCGACATCCCGGTCGGCTTCATCCGCAACTACGTCGCCAAGGTGCGTCGCGGCGAGTCCCTGGCCCGGCCGACCCAGGCCGTCGCCGCCGAGCGGGACCGGATCGTCGCCGAGTACCGCGAGCTCATCGACTCCGACGAGGACGCCGCGACCTTCGACGGCAAGCTCGGGCTCGCCCGCGTGGTCTTCCCCTACGTGGAGAACCACAACTTCTACATCGAGCACTGGGCGCACTCGGTCATCTGGCGCAAGATGAAGCAGCTCGGCGAGGTGCTCGTCAAGGAAGGCTTCTTCACGCACGCGGACGACATCTTCCTGCTGCAGCGCAACGAGGTCCCGACGGCGCTGTTCGACGCGTACCACGCGTGGGCCGTCGGCATCCCGAGCCGCGGTGCGGCCTACTGGCCCGCCGAGATCGAGCGCCGCAAGGGCATCATGAACGCGCTGCGGCAGTGGTCCCCGCCGCCCGCGCTCGGCGTGCCGCCGGAGGTCATCACCGAGCCGTTCACGGTCATGCTGTGGGGCGTCACGTCCGACAGCGTCAAGCAGTGGCTCGGCGGCTCGGACGAGAGCGGCGACCTCAAGGGGTTCGCGGCCAGCCCCGGCATCGCGGAGGGCCCGGCCCGGGTCATCTCGAGCGCCGACGGGATCAGCGAGCTGCTCGAGGGGGAGATCCTCGTCGCGCCGCTCACGGCACCGTCGTGGGCCCCGGTCTTCGGCAAGATCGCGGCGACGGTCACCGACGTCGGCGGGATCATGAGCCACGCCGCCATCGTCTGCCGGGAGTACGGCCTGCCGGCCGTCACGGGCACCGCCTTCGCCACGAAGAACATCAAGACGGGTCAGATGCTCCGCGTCGACGGCAACGCCGGCACGGTCACGATCCTCGACTGACACCCGCGTACCGGCGGCCCGGCGATCCCGGGCCGCCGGTACGCGCGGCCCTGCCCTCACGCCCCGACGGGAGACGACCATGCTGACCGCAGAGCAGAACGAAGAGCTGACGAACTTCGAGCCGGGGACCCCGATGGGGGAGCTCCTGCGGCGCTACTGGTACCCGGTGTGCTTCACCCGCGAGCTCGAGGAGTTCCCGGTCAAGCACACCCGCCTGCTCGGCGAGGACTTCGCCGTCTACAAGACCGCCTCGGGCCGCTACGGGATCATGCAGGAGGCCTGCCCGCACCGCCGGGCGTCGATGTCCTACGGCGTCGTCGAGCCGGACGGCCTGCGCTGCCCGTACCACGGCTGGCTCTTCGGCCTCGACGGCGAGTGCCTCGAGATGCCCGCCGAGCGCGACGACACGAACTTCAAGGACCGGGTCCGGGCCCGGGTCGGGGTCTGCCAGGAGATGGGCGGACTCGTGTGGGCGTACATCGGTCCGCTGCCCGCCCCCGAGCTGCCGCGGTTCGACGTCTTCGTCATGGACGGCGTCCGCGACATCGGCTGGATGGACCTGCCCTGCAACCTCATCCAGATCATGGAGAACGCGGTCGACCCGCACCACGTCGAGTGGCTGCACGGCCGGTACTTCGACTTCATCGGCCGGTCGCAGGGCTTCGAGGCCCCGGCGTCGTTCCAGAAGGAGCACCAGAAGGTCGGGTTCGACGCCTTCGAGTGGGGCATCATCAAGCGCCGCGTGCTCGCCGGCGCGACCGAGGAGGACGACGACTGGAAGGTCGGCCACCCCCTCGTGTTCCCGTACAACATGCGGGTCGGCGGCGCGAACATCGAG
Organism: Kineosporia sp. A_224; assembly: GCF_002198655.1. Taxonomy (GTDB): domain Bacteria; phylum Actinomycetota; class Actinomycetes; order Actinomycetales; family Kineosporiaceae; genus R-H-3. Next base: position 10,765 of record NZ_MWLN01000208.1, on the reverse strand, counting down.
CAGATGCAGATCCGGGTGCCGATCGACCGCCACACGACGCGGTTCATGCTCTACACGACGCACGCGCCGAAGGGCGTGGCCTTCCCGGACCAGCCGCAGATCCCCGACTACCAGGTGCCGATCTTCGACGAGAACGGCCGGCACCGCGTCGACTACGTCGAGGGCCAGGACGTCATGGCCTGGGTCACCCAGGGCAAGGTGACCGACCGGACGCAGGAGCACCTCGGCCGCTCCGACATCGGGGTCTCGATGCTGCGCAAGATGTACAAGTCCGAGATGGCCAAGGTCGCCCGCGGCGAGGACCCGCTCGGCGTCATCCGCGAGAAGCACGAGCGGATCGACCTGCCGTGCGAGAAGAACAAGTTCCACGCCGGTCCGTCGTTCGCCCTGGACTTCATCGAGATGGCGTCCATGCGGTTCAGCCCGCAGAAGGACGCCCTGAAGAAGCTCCACATCGAGGCGTGGGAGTCCACGGAGAAGCAGTTCTGATGACGGCTCTGTCCGACCGGCCGGTGCCGCCGTCCGCCCCGACCACCGGGGTGGCCGGCGACACCGGCCGCGGCCGGTACCCGCAGGACGTCGCCGCGCACCGCCGCGATGCCCCGAGGTTCTGCCCCGGGTGCGCCGCGGCGCTGTCGATCGCGGACGGCGGCCACGGCATCGTCACCGAGTACTGGACCGGCCCGGACCGGGTCTTCGTGTGCTTCTGCGGCGCCTGCGGGTGGTCCGGGGACGTCGTCCTCGCCGCGCGCGTCATCGGGCACGAGCCGGAGCACTGACGGCCCCGGCGGGGCCGACCCTGGGTCCGGTCAGGCGGTGACGCCCGGGGAGGCGCCGCCACCGGCCGGGCCGCCGCCCAGACCGCCCGCGTCGGCGCAGTCCGACAGGCCGATCTGCCGCGCCTTCGCGTTGCCGTCCCGGTTGGCCGCCTCACCGGCCGTGAGCCGCTGCCCCGCCGCCTCCAGGTCGCCGGCGACGTACGCCTTCGCGCCCTTCTCGTACTCCGCCGCGAACGTGTCCCAGTCCTTCGTGATCCCCGCGACGTTCTCGGAGATCTCGTCGGGGACGTCCTTGCGCAGGTACGTGTCGAGCTCACGGTTGATCCGGGCGGCCTCGGTGAGGAACCGCTCCGGGTCGCTGTCCGCGTAAGCGAACGCCTTCTTCAGCGCGGGGTCCGTCGTCGCACGGCAGAACGCGTTCGCCCGCGTGACGTAGGCCTTGGCCGCTGCGCTCTTCAGCGCCTGCGGCGGCAGCGAGGGCTCGGTCGGTGCCGGTTCCGGCGCCGGGGTCGCGCCGCCGTCGGGGTCCGACGGCAGGCTCGGCGCCCGGCCGGTGATGCTCGGCACCGGGCCGGGGTCCGCGACCTGTGTGCTGGAGCCGTCCCACGGGCGCCACAGCACGAGCGCGGCGGCGATCACGGCGACGACGAGCGCAGCGGTGACACCGAGGATGATCCCGACGGTCCGCGCGGTCGACGGGCCGGGCGCGCCGGCCGGGGCGCCCCAGGGCGGCAGCTGGCCCGGGGGAGCCTGCGGCGGCGCGGACTGCCACGCCGACGGGGGCGCGGGGTACGCCCACTCCGGGGCCGGTGGCGGAGGGACCGGGCCGGTCTCCGGCTCGGGGGAGGCCGGCGGGGTGCCCCACGCGGGCGGCTGCACGGGCCACGTCTGCGGCGGCGCCGGCGGGGCCGAGCGGTCCGGGCCGTTCTCGTCGTCCGTCATCGTGCTCGTGGTCTCCCTGGTGCGGTGCGCGGCGGGCCGTCGCAGCGGTGTGCCGCTGGGCGGGACGCAAACATTGTCGCGTGCCGCCGGAGCCGGATGATGACCGGTATGCCTGACGTGCGGCCCGGACCCCTCGTGCCGGGCGAGGTCGCCCGGCGGCTCGTCGCGGCCCGGCTGCGCGGCGCCGTCCTCGACGTCCCGCTCACCGACGCCGGCCCGTTCTCGCTCGACGACGCCTACACCGTCCAGCGCGAGGTGACGGCGCTGCGGCTGGCCCGCGGCGAGCGCGTCGTCGGCTGGAAGCTCGGCTACACCTCGCTCGCGATGCGGGCCCAGATGGGCATCGACCAGCCCAACCTCGGCCCGCTCACCGACACGATGCTCCTCACGCAGCCGGGGTCCTCCGGCCACGGGGTGGTGCCGCCGTCAGCGCTGCAGCCGCGGGTCGAGCCCGAGATCGCGCTGCGGCTCGCGCGACCGGTGCCGGCCGGCAGCGGCGTCGACGAGGTGCTCGCCGCGTGCGACGGCGCCTTCGCGGCGCTCGAGGTCGTCGACTCGGTGTGGGCCGGGTACAGGTTCCGGATCGAGGACAACACCGCCGACGGCTCGTCGGCCGCCTGGGTCGTGCTCGGCCCCGCGCTGCCGCTCGACGACCTGCCCGCGATCGCCGTCCGGCTGCTCGTCGACGGCGAGGAGGTCGCCACGTCGACCGGTGCCGCGGCGAGCGGCCACCCCGCGGCCGGGGTCGGCTGGCTCGCCGGGCAGGTCGGCCCCCGGACCGGGCTGGCGCTCGCCGCCGGGGACGTCGTCATCACCGGTGGTCTCACCGCCGCGCACGTGCTCGCGCCCGGGTCCGTCGTCGCCGCGGAGTTCTCGGCGCCGCGCGGCGGCCCGGACGTCCGCGTGGAGGTCACCCGCGCGGGGTGACCTCCACGTCGTCCGACCGGCCTCACAGCATCGCGGGCAGGTTCAGGCAGAAGCCTTCCAGCGCTGGTTCGCGCCGCCGTGGCAGTCCCAGAGGATCGTCCGGGTGCCGGCGGTGCGCACGTCGCCGCTGACGTCGAGGCAGCGCCCCGACGTGGTGCCCCTGATCGTCCCGTCGGGCCGCAGCGTCCAGCGCTGGCTCGGCCGCCCGGTGCACGGCACGGTGACGACCCGGGTCCCGTTGCGGGCCTCGCCCCGCGCGGCGAGGCAGCGGTCGCCCGACCGCAGCTCGCCGGCAGCCGACGGCGTCCACGTCTGCCGGCCGGTGCCCGAGCAGTCCTCGATCGTCGCGGACCGTCCGACGGCGTGCGCCGTCAGGCAGCGGCCGCTCGCCACGCTGCGCAGCGGCCCCGCCGTGGCGGGCGCGGGCAGCGCCGGAGGCGCGGACGACGTCGCCGCGGGCGGTGCGGAGGGCGTCGGAGCGGGCGGCGCAGGGGGCGCGGACGGCGTCGGTGCGGGCGGCGCAGGCTGCGTCGGCGGAGCCGTCGGCACCGGTGCTGGGGCCCCGGCCGACGTCCAGACCCGGACGTGGTCGACGTCGAAGGACGTCGGGAAGCGGTTGTTCTCGATCCCGTGGCGCCCGGCCCAGCCACCCCCGACGGCGAGGTTGAGCAGGATCGGCGACGGGTTCGCCACCTTGCCCGCGTCGTCCGTCCAGGCGGAGCGGCGGCAGAGGATCTTCGTGCCGTAGACGAACCAGCAGGCCGACGTGGAGGTCCACTCCAGCCCGACCTCGACCCAGCGGCCGCGCAGGCTCGACGGCGCCACGAAGTTCCCGTTGCTGTCGTACGAGCCGTCGCGGAAGGTCGTCGTGCCGCCCGCGTTCCCGTGCGCGGCGAAGTGGAGCATGGTGTCGCGGTCCTCGACCCGGTTGAGCGGGCCCTCGAGGATGTCGATCTCCGGCGGCCACTGCGCCGCCCCGTTGCGCAGCCCGGGCGCCAGCCAGAAGGCCGGCCAGGTGCCCTGGACGTCGGGCAGCCGGACCCGCGCGGTGAGGTACAGCCGTTCGCCGGACGACGGCACGAACTCCGTCTTGCTGCGCAGCATCGCCGCCTCGTAGGCCGCGTAGGAGTCCTTGCCCGTGCGGGTGGCCCGCAGCGAGACGACCCCGTCGCGGACGACGTGCATCGGCTCGCCGGTGGTGCTCACGTCGCGGTAGCGCTGCTGCTCGTCGTTGAGGAAGTCGAGCGTCCCCGAGCCGCCCGGGGTGCACGCGGCGTCGGTGAACCCCGGCTGCAGGGCGACGCCGCCGCCGTACTGGTAGCGCGTGCACCAGCGGCCGCGGTCGAGCGCCGTCCCGTCGAACTCGTCACCGAACTTCAGGACCATGCCCGCGGGGTGGAAGTCCTCCGAGAGAGCGGCTGCGGCCACCACCTCGGTGGCGGGCCCGGCGGCAGGACCGGCAGCCGTGGCCGTGCCGGACCAGGCCACCACGGCGGCGGTGCCGGTGGTGGCGAGCAGGACGGTGACGAGGGCTGCGGTCGGCCGCTGCCGTCGTCCGGGCGGGGTGCGTCGTGTCGTCACGCCATGCCTCCTGGTGCGGGCGCACACCCCGTGGCGCGCGCCCGTTCGGCAGACATGAGCGGGTGGCGGGCGCGGAGGGTTGCACCGCGCGGACGAGGAGCGGGTCAGGGCCGGTACTCCCAGAAACGCACGCGGTCGACCTCGAGGACGGCGCCGGACGTCGACGGGCCCGGGCAGCCCGCCGCCGGCGGCTGCGCGGCGCATGCCGGCTCGGAGACGAACGCCTGCAGCGCGAGCACCAGCGGTCTGCGCGGCGCGGTGCCCGGCCGGTCGTCGACGACGACGCCGTCGAGCAGCCAGCGCACGCCCCGCGGCGAGATCTCGACGGCGAGGCGGTGGTACTCGCGCCCGTCGACGGCGACCCGGGTCGTGGTGCCGTGGACGAGGTCCTGCACGGTCAACGTGCGCCGGCTCGGGTCGAGAGTCGCCGCGTGGCTCACGCCGTCGGGGCCGTCGCCGAGCAGGTCGAGCTGGGCGATCGCGCCACCGCCCGCGCTCATCCGCCAGCGGACCTCCCAACGGCCGGTCCGGTGCTCCGTGACCGCCTTGACCCCGCCGGCACGGACCCGCGGCAGCACCGGCTCGACGGCGATCCGGAGGGTGCCCCCGGAGACCGTCACGGCGTCCGGCGTCCAGTCGGTGACCGGTGCCGAGGAGCCGACGTACGGCGTCCACCGGTGCCGGTCGAGAGGCCCGGCGGTGAACGTCTCGTCGAGCTCCGGGGTGCGCCGGGACCAGTCGTCGGCCGACGTCCCCGCCGAGGTCACAGCCGGTCGGGGGAGCGGGGCCCCGGGTCGGCCGGACGGCGTCCCCGGGGTGCTCGGGGCGGACGTCGGCGGGCCGGAGGGGACCGGGCCGTCGGGGCTCTGCGCCGGGGTCCGGGTGGCCGGTGCCGGCGCGGCCGGTTGCGACGACCCGGCCGGTGGGACGTCCGGCGGTGTGCCGGTGCCGCCCCGTCCCGGCAGCAGACCGCCGACGCCGCCGACGACCACGGCGACCGCCACGGCAGCGCCGACCGTGCGTCGCCGGCGGCGGATCCGCGCGGCGCGGGCGTGCATCCCCTCGACGAGGCCGGGCACGGGGGGCAGGTCGGCGACGGCGTCCTCGAGAGCCCTCCGGACTGCGGTCTCGACCTGGTCAGGTCGGGTCACTGTCTCCTCCTCGAGGACGCGGCGGGTGCCGGCGGGTGGTGCGGCGCGGGGTCGTCGCCCGGGTCGACCGGGCCGGACCCGGGGCCCAGCGCGACGCGCAGCTTGTCGAGCCCGCGGGCCGTCTGGCTCTTCACGGTGCCGACGGAGCAGCCGAGGACGGCCGCCGTCTGCACCTCGGTGAGGTCCTCGAAGTAGCGCAGGACGACCGCGGCGCGCTGGCGCGGGGGGAGCTCGCGCAGGGCGGCGACGATGTCCGCGGTGCCGTCGACCTGGTCGGTCTCGTTCGGTGTCGCGACGTCGGGAAGCCGTTCCGAGGGCACCTCCCCGTGCCAGCGCCGGCTCCACCAGCGGCTGCGCGCGTGGACCAGGGCGGTGTGCATGTAGGCGTCCATGTCGGCGACGTCCCGCAGCCGTCGCCAGGAGACGAGCGCGGAGGCCAGCGCGTTCTGGACGAGGTCCTCGGCGAGCAGCCGGTCGCCACCGGTGAGGAGGTACGCCGTCCGCAGGAGGCGCTGGCCCCGGGCGCGCACGTAGGCGTCGAGCGCCTCGGCGACGTCGCTGTCCAGACGGACCACCTCCCGTCCCCAGTGAGCGGGTGGGACGCGGAAAGGGTTGCACCGGTCCGGGGCTGCGAGGCGGACATGCGGCGACGGAGGCCACCGTGAGGTGACCTCCGTCGTCGAGGGTGGTGCGTCGGGTCAGAGCCCGAGCTTGCCGCGCAGGCCGCCGCCACCGGCGTTCATGATGCTGCCGACGTCGATGCCGAGGTTGGCGAGCAGGTCGCCGTGCTGCTCGGTGTCGACCTGGTCGGGCAGCTCGTTCTGCGCCCGGCTCGCGGTGCTGCCCTGGCCCTGCTGCTCGAGATACTTGAGGATCTGGTCCTTGGGGATCTGCATCGTCGGGTCCCTTCCTCGTCGCGAGACCCGACCGTGCCCCTCGCCCGGGCGCCCAAACCCTCTGCCGCCGGCTGCCGGGTAGGGCAGGGTCGGGGGATGACCGAGGTGCTGCTCCACGTCGTCCGGCACGCCGAACCGGGGTACGCGAGCGACTCCGAAGAACCGTCCGCCGGGCTCTCGGCGCGGGGCCGGGCGCAGGCGGACGCGCTCGGGGCGCGGCTGCGGGACCGGCGCGTGGACGCCGTCCTGCACGGTCCGCTGGCCCGTGCCCGGGAGACGGCGGAGCGGCTCGCGGCGGCGGCCGGCTGCGCCGAGCTCGCGGTGACGGCCCACCTCGACGACCGGACGCCGCTGCCCCGGGACGTCACGGAGGCGCCCGAGCCCTATCGCCGGTTCGTCACCTCGGCGGCCGCCGCGGGCGGCGACGAGGTCGACCCGGACGGCGAGGCCCTCGACGCCGCCGTGGCCGCGTTCTCGGCAGGCGCCGCCGCGCGGACGGTGTCGCTGCTGCTCGGCGAGGGGCCGGCTGCCGGCCGGCCGCCGGGCGCACCGCTGCGGCTCGTGCTCGTGACGCACGCCTTCGTCGTCGGCTGGTTCGTCCGGCACGCGCTCGACGCTCCGCGCTGGCGGTGGATGGGGCTCAACCCGTCGCACGCCTCGCTGACGGTGCTGCACCTGCGCGACGGGGTGCCCGCGAACCTCCTCGGCTTCGACGACCTCGGTCACCTCACCCCCGACCTGCGCAGCGGGGTGGTCGTGGACCGGTCCTGAGGCGCTCGCCCGGGCTGCCGTGGACCTCGGCCCGGGTCGAGCCGCTGCGCCGGTGTCGGTCCGGTGCGGCAGGGTGGCGGGATGACTGCGGAACCGGACGACGTCGCGCGGCTCTGGGACGCCGAGGCGGCCGCCTTCGACGACGAGCCCGACCACGGGCTGCGCGCCCCGGCCACCCGGGCAGCGTGGGCGGGGCTGCTCGGCTCGCTGCTGCCGCCGGTCCCGGCCCGGGTCGCCGACCTCGGCTGCGGCACGGGGACGCTCTCGGTGCTCCTGGCGCAGGCGGGCCACACGGTGGACGGCGTCGACCTCTCGCCGCGGATGGTCGAGGCAGCGGTCCGCAAGGCCGCGGGGGCCGGTGTCGACGGGGCCGTGTCGTTCCGCGTCGGGGACGCCGCGGTGCCTGCACTGGACGCCGGCGGCTACGACGTCGTCCTCTGCCGGCACGTGCTCTGGGCGCTGCCGGACCCGGACGCCGCCCTGTCCCGCTGGGTCCGGTTGCTCGCGCCCGGCGGCAGACTCGTTCTCGTGGAAGGGTTCTGGCACACCGGTGCCGGGCTGCATGCGTCGGACGTCGAGGCGCTCGTGCTGCGGCATCGTGCCGAGGCGGCCGTCACGCCGCTCGACGACCCGGCGCTGTGGGGCGGCCCGACCGGCGACGAGAGGTTCGCCGTCCTCAGCCGGTCCTGAGAGCGGCCTCGGCCGCGGCCTTGTCGACACCGAGACCCGCGAGCACTCCGGTGCCGTCCTCGACCTCGAGCAGCGCGAGCAGGATGTGCTCGGTGCCGACGTGGGTGGCGTCCAACCGCAGGGCTTCGCGGAAGGTGAGCTCGAGGGCCTTCTTGGTCTGTGCGTCGAACGGGATGAGCGCCGGGACCGAACCGGCAGGCTCCGGCAGCGTCGCCGCAGCGGTCTGCCGGACGGTGTCGAGAGCCACGCCCTGCCCCTCGATCGTCCTGGCTGCGAGCGAGGTCGGGTCCGCCGCCAGGCCGAGCACCAGGTGGCCCACGGTGATCTGGTCGTGGCTGCGCCGGCGGGCCTCCTCCTGTGCCGTGACGACGACGGTTCGGGCCCGCTCCGTGAAACGGCTGAACCCCTGGCTGGCGTCGAGGTCGGCCGCGTCGGCCTTGGCGACGAACCGCTTCTGGGCCGCCTGCTTGGTGACGCCCATGCTGCGGCCGATCTCCGTCCAGGACGCACCGGAGCGGCGTGCCTGGTCCACGAAGTGCCCGATGAGGTGGTCGGCGACGTCGCCGAGGTGGTCGGCGGTCAGCACGGCGTCGCTCAGCTGGTCGAGAGCGTCGGGGTGGGCCTGCTTGATGGTCTGGATCAGCTCGTCGAGCCGCACCGGGCTCGTCATGGGCCTAGGTGTCGTCATGCGTCAACTGTAGGTTGACGGTGTATGGGCGTCAACCAATGGTTGACGATCGGGGTCGTGCAAGGCGAGTCTGCGGGGAGGGCGCCGAGGGCGCGGCCAGACCCACCCACGAAAGCCGTGGCCCGCTCGAAGACCAGTTCGGCAGCGTCGGAGCCGAGCGAGTTCAGTCGTTCCAGAACGAGCTGGTAGCCGAGTGCGTACCCCGATCCAGAGCGGCAGGTCGTCGGCCGAAGGAGTCCGCGCCACAGTCTCGTCGTTACCCGACGACACCCCGCCGTTGGACCGGGATGTCGTCCAGCAACGACGAAGCTGTGGCGCAGTGGCAGAGCTGGTGGCCCGCGTCGTCCGGGTTGATCTGCGGAGCGCCCTCGGGCTTGTACAGGGTGAGCCAGATGCCGAGCTCGGCGTCCAGCCGAGCGGACACCTCGGCCGGGAAGGCTCCCGTGTACCGGACGGTCACGATGTTCGGCCAGTTGCGGAGGTCGACCCGCACGTCGGGGCGACGGGTGTCGCGCACGATGGCCGCCACCCGGTCGGCCGCCTGCGGCGCGGTGAGCCCGGCCCCGAGTGCGACGGGCTCCGCCGCCGCGGCGTCGGTCGGGCCGGGCGGCACACCGACGCTGCCGACCGCGGTCGACAGGTCGCCTGCGAGCATCCCGAGGGTCAGGGCGAGGCACAGCCAGCCCTGGGGACCCCGCAGACCGCGCGAGGCTGTGCGGAAGGGCTGCACGTGTCCTGCTCCCGTCGTCCCTCCGATGGTGCCGGGGTCCCAGGAGCAGGCGCGACCGCCATCCGCGTGAACGAGGCTGCGGCAGCGGTCAGCGGGTGATCTGCATGACGACGGCCTTGGGCTCGGTGAAGAACTCGCGGCTGAAGGTGCCGCCCTCGCGGCCGACGCCGGACTCGCCGACGCCGCCGAACGGTGCGCGCAGGTCGCGGATGAAGAAGCAGTTCACCCACACCGTGCCGGCGTTCAGCCGCCCGGAGACCCGGTGCGCCGTCGAGAGGTTCTCCGTGAAGACCATGGCGTTGAGGCCGTAGCGGGTGTCGTTCGCCAGTGCGACGACCTCGTCCTCGGTGTCGAACGGGGTGGCCACGACGACCGGGCCGAAGATCTCCTCGCGGACGACGCGGGCGTCCCCGGGGGCGTCGGCGACGATGGTCGGCAGCACGCCCCAGCCCTCGCCGTCCGTCAGCCCGCCGGTGACGACGCGGCCGCCGCCGAGCGAGGCCTCGTCGAGGTAGCTGCTCACCTTGCGGTAGTGCTCCTCGCTGGCAAGGGCGGGGGAGAACTGCGTCGCCGGGTCCTTCGGGTCGCCGACGACGAGCGCCTCGGCCGCGGCCCTGTACCGGGTCATGAACTCGTCGTAGATGCCGCGCTGCAGGTACAGCCGCGAGCCGGCGAGGCAGACCTGGCCCGCGTTGCGGAAGATCGACTCGACCGCCCAGTGGACGGCGTTGTCCAGGTCGGCGTCGTCGAAGACGATGTTCGCGCCCTTGCCGCCGAGCTCGAGGCTCACCGGGACGAGGTTGCGGGACGCGGCGGCGGCGATGATCTTCCCGGTGCCGGACTCGCCGGTGAAGGTGATCCGGTCGACGTCCGGGTTCGCCGTGAGGGCCGAGCCGACCGAGTCGGGGCCGTACCCGTGGACGACGTTGAGCACTCCGGGCGGGAACCCGGCCTCGACGGCGAGCCGGGCGAGGATCGTCACCGACACGGGGGTGTCCTCGGCCGGCTTGAGGACGACCGTGTTGCCCCAGGCCAGGGCCGGAGCGACCTTCCACGTGCTGAGCATGAGCGGGAAGTTCCACGGCGAGATCGCGACGACGACACCTGCCGGGTCGTACTGCGTGAACGCGTGGTGCCCGGAGTCCATCGGGTAGGCCTCGGACGACGTCATGCGGGCGTGGTCGGCGAAGAACCGGAAGTTCCACACGCTGCGCGCGACGTCGTGCCGGGCCTGGCTGATCGGCTTGCCCATGTCGTGCGTGTCGGCGGCTGCGAGCTCGTCGGCGTGCTCCTCCATGAGGTCCGCGAGCCGGTGCAGGACCGCCTGCCGCTTCTCGAACCCCATCCGCGGCCACGGCCCGGAGTCGAACGCCTCACGCGCCGCCGCGACCGCCCGGGCGGCGTCCTCGGCGCCCCCGAGCGCGACCGTCGCCCACGGCTCGCGGGTGTACGGGTCGACGGACGCCATCGTCGCGCCGTCGACCGACGCGACCTCCTGGCCGCCGATGACGTGACCGAAGAACTCCACGCGACGTCCCTCTCTGACGGGAGTTACTAGCGCGTATGACCCAGTAAACGGGTCATACGCGCTAGTAACTCGGGGTGGGGGT
>NZ_MWLN01000207.1 GCF_002198655.1 Kineosporia sp. A_224 | reverse complement strand
CTTCGCGTCGAGGGCGGCGCGGTCGGTGGGGGAGAGGTCCGCGAGGAGGGCGCGCTCGCGGTCCACGAGAGCAGCCAGGGCGGCTTCGACGACGGTGCGGCCCGCGTCGGTGAGGCCGACGAGGACGCCGCGGCCGTCGTCCGGGTCCGGGCGGCGCACGACGAGCCCGCGGGCGGCGAGCCGGTCGACCCGGTTCGTCATCGTCCCGCTCGTCACGAGCGTGTCGGTCGTCAGCCGGCCCGCGGACAGCTCGTAGGGCGCCCCGGAGCGGCGCAGGGCCGCGAGGACGTCGAACTCCCACGGCTCGACGCCGGGCCCGGCGAAGGCGGCGGCCCGGTGCCGGTCGAGGTGGTGGGCGAGCCGGGTCACCCGGGAGAGCACCTCGAGCGGGCCGACGTCGACCCCGGGGACCTCGCGCCGCCAGGCGGCGACGATCCGGTCGACCTCGTCGCCGACGGCGGCGTCCGGGCCGGCGTCCGGGGCGTCCGCCGCTGCGGGGGGCACGGGCGAGGTGTCGGTCACGGCCGCGGCCCCTTGAGCCGGGGGCGCCGCTCGAGCCCGGACAGCCCGTTCCAGGCGAGGTTGACCAGGTGCGCGGCCACCTCGGCCTTCTTCGGCTTGCGGACGTCGAGCCAGTGCTGGCCGGTGAGCGCGACCATCCCGACGAGCATCTGCGCGTAGAGCGGCGCGGCCTTCGGCTCCAGGCCGCGGGCCTTGAACTCGGCGGCGAGCAGGTACTCGACCTGGTTGGCGACGTCCGAGATGAGGCTCGCGAAGGTGCCCGTCGACTGCGCGACGGGGGAGTCCCGCACGAGGATGCGGAAGCCGTCGGTCGAGGTCTCGATGTAGTCCAGGAGGGCGAACGCGGCCTGCTCGAGCATGATCCGCGGGTGCGCGCCGGTCTGCAGCGACCGGTTGATCGCGTCGAGGAGGGCGGCGATCTCGCGGTCGACGACGACGGCGTAGAGGCCCTCCTTGCCGCCGAAGTGCTCGTAGACGACCGGTTTGGAGACCTGTGCCGTGGCGGCGATCTCCTCGACGCTCGTGCCCTCGAAGCCTTTCTCCGCGAAGAGCCGGCGGCCGACGTCCAGGAGCTGCTCGCGCCGCTGCTTGCCCGTCATCCGGGCGCGCGGCGCGGTCCGCGCGGGCCGGCCGGGGCCGGCGTCGCGGGCCTCCCGGGACGTCGTCACGCGCCCATCATGCCGTGCACGCCGCGGTCCTCCGCGGCACGGTCGCCCGGCACGGCCGGGGCCGCCGCGCCGGACCGGGGGTGAACCCGGGCCCGGGACTTGGCACACTTGCACCGGTCCGCGGACCGTCCGGACGCGCGACGAGCGCGTGCGGCACGGACGAAGCGGGCGTTCCGCCCTGGTGTAGCGGCAGCACACAGGCCTTTGGTGCCTTGAGGGCCGGGTTCGAATCCTGGGGGCGGAGCAGGCCGGCGCCGACGGGGCGTGGCCGGGCCGTGGTCGGCCTCACGCCCTGTCGGCCGGTCCGGCCCCGGCCGGCGGGTAGGATCGCGGTGCCTTACCAGCCACTGGCGCCGAGGGGGATCTCCGCGTGAGCCAGCACCGCCCGGCTGCCGTCGTCGTCCTTGCGGCCGGCGAAGGTACGCGGATGAAGTCGGCGACCCCGAAGGTGCTCCACCCCATCGGTGGCCGCTCCCTGCTCGGGCACGCGATCGCCGCCGCCCGCACCCTCGACCCCGAGCACCTCGTCGTCGTCGTGCGGCACGAGCGGGACCGGGTCGTCGCGCACGTCACCGCCGTCGACCCCGGCGCGCTCGTCGCCGACCAGGACGAGGTCAAGGGCACCGGCCGGGCCGTCGAGTGCGGTCTCGACGTGCTGCCCGCCGACCTCGCGGGCACCGTCGTCGTCACCTACGGGGACGTCCCGCTGCTCGACGGCGCGACGCTCGCCGATCTCGTCGCCCGGCACGCGGCGTCCGGCGCGGCCGCGAGCGTGCTCACGGCGCACGTCGCGGACCCGACCGGTTACGGCCGGGTCCTGCGGGACGCCTCGGGCGCGGTGACCGGCATCGTCGAGCACAAGGACGCGGACGACGCCCAGCGCGCGGTGAACGAGATCAACTCGGGCATCTACGCCTTCGACGCAGGCCTGCTGCGCAGCGCGCTGGCCCGGGTCGGCACCGACAACGCCCAGCGCGAGAAGTACCTCACCGACGTGCTCGCGGTGGCCCGGGCCGACGGGCTCGGTGTCGCGGCGGTCACGACGGACGACGTGTGGCAGGTCGAGGGCGTCAACGACCGGGTCCAGCTCGCGGCCCTCGGGCGCGAGCTGAACCGGCGGGTCGTCGAGGCCTGGATGCGGGCCGGCGTCACCGTCGTCGACCCGGCGACCACGTGGCTCGACGTCACGGTGACCCTCGAGCCGGACGTCACGCTGCTGCCCGGCACGATGCTCCACGGCACGACGCAGGTCCGCCGCGACGCCGTCGTCGGCCCGGAGACCTCGCTCACCGACTGCGTCGTCGCCGAGGGCGCGAGCGTCGTCCGGGCGCACGCCGTCGGCTCCCGGATCGGCGCCGGCGCCACCGTCGGGCCGTACGCGTCGCTGCGGGCCGGCACCGACCTCGGCGCCTCGGGCCGGATCGGCACCTTCGTCGAGACGAAGAAGGCCGTCATCGGCACCGGCTCGAAGGTGCCGCACCTCTCCTACGTCGGCGACGCGACGATCGGCGAGGGCTCGAACATCGGCGCCGCGACCGTCTTCGTCAACTACGACGGCGTCGCCAAGCACACGACGATCGTCGGCGACCACGTCCGGGTCGGCAGCGACAGCATGCTCGTCGCGCCGCTGACGATCGGGGACGGCGCCTACACGGCCGCCGGCTCGGTCATCATCTCGGACGTCCCCCCGGGAGCGATGGCGGTCGCCCGGGGGAAGCAGCGCAACGTCGAGGGCTGGGTCGAACGACGCCGCCCCGGCACCGCTGCCGCGAAGGCGGCGGCGCGCGCGCACGCGGCACAGGAGTCCGGTGAGGCGCCAGGGCCCGCCGGGACGCAGGAGGGAACGCCGCGATGAGCACCGGCATCACGTCGACGAGCGAGAAGCGGATGGTCGTCATCAGCGGCCGCGCGCACCCCGAGCTCGCCGAGGAGGTCGCCGCGGAGCTCGGTGTCGAGCTCGTCCCCACGAGCGCGTACGAGTTCGCGAACGGCGAGATCTACGTGCGGTTCGGGGAGAGCGTGCGCGGCTGCGACGCGTTCGTCATCCAGAGCCACAGCGCACCCATCAACCAGTGGGTGATGGAGCAGCTCATCATGGTCGACGCGCTGAAGCGGGCGTCGGCCAAGCGGATCACGGTCATCGCGCCGTCCTTCCCGTACGCCCGGCAGGACAAGAAGCACCGCGGCCGGGAGCCGATCTCGGCCCGCCTCATGGCCGACCTCTTCAAGACCGCGGGCGCGCACCGGCTCATGTCGGTCGACCTGCACACCGCGCAGATCCAGGGCTTCTTCGACGGCCCCGTCGATCACCTCTGGGCGCTGCCGCTGCTCACCGAGCACGTCCGCAAGCGGGTGGACCGGGCCCGGCTCACGGTCGTCTCGCCGGACGCCGGCCGGGTGCGGGTCGCCGACCACTGGTCCGACCGGCTCGGCGCCCCGCTGGCGATCATCCACAAGCGCCGCGACCCGAGCGTGCCGAACCAGGTCAAGGTGCACGAGGTCGTCGGTGACGTCGCGGGCCGCACCTGCGTGCTCGTCGACGACATGATCGACACCGCCGGGACGATCACCCAGGCCGCCGAGGCGCTCGTCGAGAACGGCGCCGCCGACGTCATCGTCGCGGCGACGCACGCGATCCTCTCCGGCCCCGCCGTCGACCGGCTGCGCTCGAGCAAGATCAGCGAGGTCATCGTCACGAACACGCTGCCGATCGGCGAGGACCGCCGGTTCCCGCAGCTGACGATCCTGTCGATCGCCCCGCTCATCGCCCGCGCGATCCGCGAGGTCTTCGACGACGGCTCGGTGACGAGCCTGTTCGACGGCAACTCCTGACGGGTCCGGCCCGTCCTCGGGGGAGGATCGGTTCAGTCCGTCGGTGCGGCTGCCGACGGGTACCCGAGGTGCTGCCCGCGGGGGTGGCGGTTCGCGAAGGGACTCAGGACGTGGCGGGACATCCCGACCAGGGGGGACAACGCGCGGTCGCGGTCGTCGTCGACGGCGAGCGGGTGCTGCTCATGAAGCGGTACCTGCACAAGCCCGACCCCGGGCTCTGCATCATGTGCCGCACCCTCGGGACGGCCGTGCCCGGCCCGGCCGGCCCGCGCTGCCCCGGCCACCACTACGCGGTGCTGCCCGGCGGGCACGTCGAGGACGGCGAGCCGATCGAGGAGGCCGTCGTCCGCGAGCTCATCGAGGAGACGTCCCTCGTCGGGCGCATCGACCGGGTGCTCTGGACCGGCCGGCACAACGAGCGCGAGGCGACCTACTTCCTCATGGCCGACGTCACCGGCACCCCGACGCTGGGCGGCCCGGAGCTGGCGAAGAACAACCCGGACAACAGCTTCGAGCTCGTCTGGGCGACCGCCGACGAGCTCGACGGCCTCGGCCTGCACCCGGCGGACGCGCGCGAGCCGCTCGCCAAGCTCCTCGCCGGCTGACCCGGCGGCTCCTCAGCGCGGGGTGACGGACGCCGTCCAGGTCACCTCGTCGTCCATGGCGGCCACGATCATGTCGATGTCGATCGTCGTGGGGACGCCGCGCCCGTCGTAGGTGACGGTGACCTTCTCCGCGGTGCCGAGCGAGCGGTCGACGACGTCGAGCAGCGCCTCGACCGTCGTCGGGGTGCCCTCGGGAGGCGTCGTGCCACCGGCGTCGTTCGTGAGCCCGACCCCCGTCACGGTGGCCGTCCCGGCCCGGACCCGGACCCGGACCAGACCGGCGGACGTGCAGAAGCACGACCCGTCGACGACGAGGTCGTAGTCGGTCAGGCCTGCGGCGGCCCAGGTCGCCCGGGCGCTCGCGAGCCGGTCCCGACCGGAGTCCGCCTCGTCGGTGCAGGCCGCCAGCGGCGCCGCGAGCAGGAGCAGGCAACCGGCGGCGACGAGCCGGGTCGGGCGTGTGCGCATGGCGGCCTCCGTGTCGACGGGTCCTGAGCAGTGTCCCGCGCCGGGTGCTTGCTCTGCCGTCAGGAGTGAGCCAGGCCGGCGTGCGCGCGAGCGTGCGCCCGAGCGTGATGCGAGGTGGTCGCCGTGGCCGCCACGGCCACGCACGCTGTGACCCACGTTCGCGCGCACGGCCGCGGGCCGGGCGGCCGCCCGGCGTGAACCGCCGCCCTGACACTCCCCGAACACCCGCCGAACGGCACCGGCCTCGACGGGGCGGCGCCGCAACGGCATCATGATCCGGGTGTCCGCGGGGGCACGACACTGCAGGAGACATCGGGGGAGGGATCCGGCTCGTGCGTGCGGAGCTGCCGCTGGGCACGCGTGACCCCCTGGAGGTCGACGGCTACCGGGTCGTCCGGCGGCTCGCCCAGGGCGGGCAGGGTGTCGTCTACCTCGCACGGACCCCGGACGACGACCTCGTCGCCCTCAAGCTGCTGCACCCGGGCTGGCTCGAGGAGCCGAGCGCCCGGGAGCGCCTCGTCAAGGAGATCGGCGCCGCCCGGACCGTGGCCCGCTTCTGCGTCGCGCAGGTGCTCGACGCGAAGGTCGACGGCGACACCCCGTACATCGTCAGCGAGTTCGTCGAGGGGCCGTCGCTCTCCCAGCACGTCAAGGAGCGGGGCCCGCTGCGCGGTGCCGCGCTCGACCGGCTCGCGGTCGCGACGGCGACGGCGCTCGCCGCGATCCACCGGGCCCGGATCGTGCACCGCGACCTCAAGCCCTCGAACGTCATGCTCGGCCCCGACGGGCCGCGCGTCATCGACTTCGGCATCGCCCGCGACCTCTCGCTGGAGACGACGTCGACGGGGCGGATCGTCGGCTCGCCGAACTACATGTCGCCCGAGCAGCTGTCCGGCCTCGTCGTCGGCCCGCCCGCGGACGTCTTCTCGTGGGGCTGCACCGTCGTCTTCGCGGCGACCGGCCGCTCGCCGTTCGCCGGCGACACCCTCGTGGCGCTCATGTACCAGGTCGTCCACGCCGACCCGGACACCGACGGAGTCCCCGAGCCGCTGCGCGGCCTCGTCGAACGCTGCCTCGCGAAGGACCCCGACGCGCGGCCGACGGCCGAGCAGGTGCTCCTGGCGCTCCTCGGCGGCCCGGGCCTGCCGGCGGCAGCGCCGCTCGAGGCGCCGGCGGAGCCGGCCGGTGCGGCGGATGCCGCGGCACCGGTCGCGTCCCTCGCCGCCGGGGCG
>NZ_MWLN01000206.1 GCF_002198655.1 Kineosporia sp. A_224 | reverse complement strand
CCGTAGCCGGGGGTCGGGAGGCGTTGCGGGGCAGGGGGTTCAGTCGCCGACGCCGCGGGCGGCGAGCGCCTCGCCGAGCCGGTCCGCGTAGCGGACGCTGCGGATGACGAGCGGGACGGCGAAGGCCCGGGCGCTGCGTTCGACACCGCGCGCCCGGCGGGCCTCGACGACGTCCTGCGCGAGGCCGCTGACGACAGGGATCGCCCGGATCGTCAGCGCGAGGACGAGGCCGGCCCGCTCCGGGTCGACCCCGAGCCGGCGGAACGGCCGCAGGCCGGCGACGAGCGCGTCGAGGAGGGCCTGCGTCGGGGTCGTGAGGAGGACGATCCCGGCGAGCAGGGCTGCGACGAGGATCGACCCGACGACGACGAGGGCCGTGACCGGCCCCGCGCTCCAGACCTGGA
The DNA here is from genome assembly GCF_002198655.1 of Kineosporia sp. A_224. Classification (GTDB taxonomy): domain Bacteria; phylum Actinomycetota; class Actinomycetes; order Actinomycetales; family Kineosporiaceae; genus R-H-3. The sequence continues at coordinate 89,175 of NZ_MWLN01000206.1, read as the reverse complement.
ACGCCGCGAGGACGAGCAGCACCCAGCGCAGCGGTCGCGCCTGCGCGAGCAGCGGCCGGACGCCGATCCGCGCGAGCGCGGCGAGCACCGCGAGCAGGCCCGCCCCCGCGGCGACCCCGAGCGGGGACCGGACGAGGGCCAGCACGAGGAGCAGGCCCGCGAGCCCGAGGAGCTTGGCACCGGCCGGGGCACGGTGCAGCAACGACGTCCCGGGCCGGTAGGTGCCGAGCGCCCCGGTGCCGGGGCGGCTCACGAGGTCTCCACGAGCCGGCGGTAGGCCGCGACGGCGGGGCCGGGGGCGTCGTCCGCGACGACCCGGCCCTCGTCGACGACGAGGACCCGGTCGAAGCCGCTGAGCAGGTCCAGGTCGTGCGTCACGAGGACCACCTGCTGCGGCAGGCCCGCGAGCAGGTCGGCGACGCGACGGGTGTTGCGCAGGTCGAGCAGCGTCGTCGGCTCGTCGCAGACGAGGACGTCCGGCTCGGTGACGAGCACCGAGGTCAGTGCGAGGAGCTGCTTCTGGCCACCGGAGAGCAGGTGGCAAGGGTGGTCGGCGTGCCCGCCGAGCCCGAACCGGTCGAGCGCGTCCCGGACCCGGGCCGCCACCTCCGCCTTGCCGGACCTGCTGCGACGCAACGAGAACGCCACGTCCTCGGCGACGGTCGGCATGACGATCTGGGCGTCCGGGTCGGTGAAGACGAAGCCGACCCGGCGCCGGACCGCACCCCCCTCGCGGGCCGTGTCGAGACCGTCGTACGTCACCCGGCCGCGGGTCGGCACGACGAGGCCGTTGAGCAGCCGCGCCAGCGTCGACTTGCCCGAGCCGTTCGCGCCGACGAGGCCGACCCGCCGCTCCGCGAGCACGAGGTCGACGTCCCGCAGGACGACGCGGTCGCCGTAGCGGTGCTCGACACCGTCGAGGACGAAGCGCCCGCCCATCAGGTCGGCCCGTCCATCAGCCGACCCGTTCGACGAGGACGGCGATGCCCTGCCCGCCGCCGACCGCGCACGTGGCGACCCCGAGGTCGCCGGCGCGGGCCGCCGGGTCGCGGACGAGCCGGGCGAAGAGCCGGACGACGAGCAGCGCGCCGGAGGCGCCCCACGGGTGGCCGAGGGCGATCGCCCCGCCGTCCGGGCAGACCCGTTCCGCGTCCGTCCCGAACGGGTCCAGACCGAGGGCGTCGGTGCAGGCGAGGACCTGTCCGGCGAACGCCTCGGTCACCTCGAGGACGGCGACCTCGTCGAGCCGGCGACCGGCGCGCGCGAGGACGGCGCGGACGGCGGGCACGGGTCCGATCCCGGGCAGCGCCGGGTCGACCCCGACGACCGCGGACGCCAGGACCCGCAGCCCGGGCGCACCGGCCGCCGCGCGCACCGCCTCGGGGACGAGCGCGACGGCCGCGGCGCCGTCGTTGATGCCGCACGAGTTGCCCGCGGTCGCCGTCCCCCCGGGGGTGAAGGCGGGCCGCAGCCGGGCCAGCACCCGGGCGTCGACGCGGCGCGGGCGCTCGTCGGTGCCCACGCCGGCGACGGGCACGGTCTCGGCGTCGAACACCCCCCGGGCGCGGGCGTCGAGCGCGCGGGTGTGGCTGCGGACGGCGTACGCGTCCTGCCGGGCCCGGTCGACGCCGGCCGCGGCGGCGAGGGCGTCGGCGGCCGCGCCCATCTCCGGGTCGGCGAACCCGGGCGGGGCGAACGGGGCCCGGGTGTAGGCCAGCGGCGGCTCCGTCGGGCCGTCCGGGCGGGCGAGCCGCCAGGGCATCGTGCTCGCGCTCTCGACCCCGCCGGCGAGAACGACCGCGGCCTCCCCGGCCGCGACGGCCTGCGCCGCGGCGCGGACCGCCTCGAGCCCGGAGCCGCACTGCCGGTCGACCGTCACGCCGGGGACGTCGGTGCCGAGCCCCGCCGCGAGCGCCGCGACGCGGGCGACGTCACCACCCGGCCCGCAGCAGTTGCCGAGCACGACGTCGTCGACGGCGACGCTCCGCCCCTGGCCCCGCAGGCCCAGGGCCGTGACGTCGGCCGCGAGCGCGGCGAGGACCGGCGCCGCGAGCCCGGTGACGTCGAGCCGGGCGAGCGAGCGGCCGGCCGTGCCGACCGGGGTGCGGCGGGCCGCGACGACGACCGGCTGGTGCGCTTCCACGGCCGGTGCGGTCAGCGGACGGGCGGCCGGGGCGCGCCGACCCGGCCCGGACGGCTGGTGCCGCGGCCGCCGCCCCGGCCGGCCCGGGTGACGACCTCGCGCAGCGCCGCGCGGGCCACCTTGCCCCCCGTGGTCCGGGGCAGCTCGGTGAGGACGACGTAGCGCACGGGGCGGGCCGCGGGCGGCAGCGCCCGACGGGCGGCCTCGCGCAGCGCCGGCACCGGGTCGGTGCCGGGCTCGGCCTGGACGGCGAGGACGACCCGCTCGCCGAGGCGGGCGTGCGGCTCGCCGACGCAGGCGACCTCGGCGACCCCGGGGACGTCCCGCAGGGCGGCCTCGACGTCGGCCGCGACGACCGTGTGGCCGCCGACCGTGACGGCGTCCCCGGCCCGGCCGGCGACCTCGAGCCGGCCCTGCGTCGTCCGGCCGCGGTCGCCGACGGTGCACCAGCCGTCCGCGTCCCGGCGGAGCGGGCCGGCGTCGTCCGGGTCGAGGTAGCCGAGCGCGACGTACGGCGAGCGGACGTGGACGAGGCCGTCCCGCACCTCGACCTCGGCGCCGGGGAAGGGCCGCAGCCCGGTGCCGTCCGTGTCGACGGCGACGAAGGAGAGCTCGGCGGCGCCGTAGTACTCGACGAGCCGCAGTCCGGCCGCGCGCACCCGGTCGCGCAGCCGCTGCGGGGTCGCGGCCCCGGCGACGACGGCGGTGCGCAGCGCGGGGAGCATCCCGGCGTCGTGCGCCTCGAGGACGTCCGCGAGCACGGCGGGCACGCACTGGACGACCGTGGCGCGGGCGACGGCGGGCCCGCAGGCACCGACCCCGCGCCAGCGGCCGGTCGCGAGCAGGGGGAGCCCGGTGCCGAGCGCGTGCCAGGCGGCGAAGAGGGTCAGGGTCGCCGAGAGCGCCCCGGGCGCCCAGATGACGTCGTCCGGCGTGAGCCCGACGACCCGGCCGAACGGCTCGAGGCTGGCGTCCCAGGAGCGCTCGGTGCGGACGACGGCCCGCGGGCGGGCGCTGCTGCCGGAGGTCTGGACGACGAGGAGCGGCCCGTCAGGGTGCGGCCCGATCCGGTCGGCGGCTGCGACAAGCGCGTCGACCGCGGCGTCGTCGAGGTCGGCGTCCACGACGACCGGTACGGCGCCGCCCGCGGCCCGGACGGCGAGGAGCGTGGTCAGGGTCTCGAGCGGGTCTCCGGCCCGGACCACGACCCCGCCGGCGAGCCGGACGCCCGCCCCGCCGACCGGAGGCAGCGCGGCCGCGACGGCGGCGGAGAGGTCGGCCCGGGTCAGCCAGGTCGTCCCGTCGACGCACAGGGCGTCGGCGGACGCCCCCGTCGGGCGCGGGGCGGCGTCCGTGAGGGCCTCGGTGCCGGTCAGCGGGAGGCCTCCGCGCCGACGGCGACCGCTGCGCGCCGCGAGGGCACGACCCCGGGGTAGCCGCGCAGCACCGCGAGCGTGACGACGGTCGCGACCGCGACCTTGACGCCGTCCCCGGGGAGGAACACGAGCGAGGCCGCGAACGCCTTCGCCCAGGTCAGCCCGCCCACGAGGACCAGGCCGGGGATGCCCAGCAGGTAGACCGCCCCGATCCCGCCGAGGGCGTTGGCAGCGGCGACCTGCGCCGGGACGACCCGCCCGGGCAGCCGGCGCTCGACGACCCAGCCGACGACGAACGCGCCGAGCACCCAGCCGAGCAGGAACCCGACGCTCGGACCGACGATGACGGCGGGGCCGCCCCGCCCGCCGGACAGCAGCGGCAGCCCGACGGCGGTGAGCACGAGGAACGTCACGACGGCGAGCGCGCCGCGGCGGGCCCCGAGGACCGAGCCCGCGAGCATCACGCCGAGGGTCTGTGCCGTGACCGGCACGCTGCCGCCGAAGAGGTAGAGCGGCGGCGCGAGGCCGAGCGCCGCGATGACGGCCGCGAACACGGCGACGAGCGCGAGGTCCCGGGTCGAGGAGCGGTTCACGCCGGTCAGCCTAACGACCGGGCGCGCGCCGTCGTCCCGCCGTCCGTGTCACGGACCTCACCACCACCCGCTCCGGCCCCTCAGAGGTAGTTCCGCCTCCGCATGCACGGTGATCTACCTCTGAGGGCAGGAAGAGGGGGCGGGGCGCCCTACTGGAACGTGTTGCAGGAGTCGATGTCGCCGGAGCGGTAGCCGGTGAGGAACCAGGTGCGGCGCTGCTCGGCGGAGCCGTGCGTCCAGCCCTCCGGGTCGACCCGGCCCTGCACCTTCTGCTGGATCCGGTCGTCGCCGACCGCCTGGGCCGCGTTGACCGCCTCGGCGATGTTGTCCTCGCTGAGGTTGATGCCGTTCTCGGCGCGTTTGTCGGCGAGGTTCGCCCACACCCCGGCGTAGCAGTCGGCCTGGAGCTCGAGGGCGATCGAGTACGCGTTGGCGTTCGACGGGTCGCGCTGCTGGGCGGCGCGCACCTTCGGCTCGGTGCCGAGGATCGTCTGGAGGTGGTGGCCGTACTCGTGGGCGGCGATGTACCCCTGCGCGAACGTGCCCTGGGCGCCGAACTGCTGCTGGAGCTGCTCGAGGAAGCCCAGCTCGAAGAAGATCTCCTGGTCGGGCGGGCAGTAGAACGGCCCGACCTGCGCGGACGCCGCCCCGCAGCCGGTCGTCGTCTGGCCCGTGAAGAACGCCAGGCGCGGGGTCTCGAACGACAGGCCGCGGCGCTTGAACTCGTCGGCCCACACGTCGTCCGCGACGTTGACGACCTTGATGAGCCGGCAGTCGGTGTACTTCTCGATGGCGCCCGCCGTGTTGCAGCGCGCCTGGAGCTCCTCGGCGGTCTCGCCCTGGACCTGCCCCGGCGCCTGGTCACCCTGGCCGGCCGGCAGCTGGAGCTGCCCCGGGTCGCCGCCGAGCAGGGTGACGATCACGAAGATGATGAGGCCGACGACCCCGGCACCACCGCCGATCGCCACGCCGCCACCCACACCACGACCCCGGCGGTCGTCCACGCCGGACACGTCGACCCGCTGGTCGTCGAACTCGATACCCACGCGGCGAACTGTAGGGCAGGCCCGCCTACCATGGCAGGGTCACGTGATCCCCGCTGTCTGGAGCCTCGCCCGTCATGATCGTCGCCCACGACGTCGAGCTCCGGGTCGGAGCCCGTGTCCTCATGGAGCACGCGACCTTCCGGGTCGCGCCCGGGGACCGGGTCGGCCTCGTCGGCCGCAACGGTGCCGGCAAGACCACCCTGACCAAGATCCTCGCCGGCGAGGGGCAGCCGGCGTCCGGCACGATCACCCGCACCGGGGACATCGGCTACCTCCCGCAGGACCCCCGCACGGGTGACCTCGAGCAGCTCGCCCGCGACCGGGTGCTGTCGGCCCGCGGCCTCGACGAGGTCATCCGGAAGATGCGGGAGACCGAGGGCGCGATGGCCAGCGCGGACGACGAGCGCCGGGACACCGCGATGGCCCGGTACAGCCGGCTCGAGGCGGAGTTCACCGCCCGCGGCGGGTACGCCGCCGAGAGCGAGGCGGCGACGATCTGCGCGAGCCTCGGCCTGCCCGACCGGGTCCTCGGGCAGGAGCTCGGCACGCTCTCGGGCGGCCAGCGCCGCCGGGTGGAGCTCGCCCGGATCCTTTTCTCCGGGGCGCAGACCCTGCTGCTCGACGAGCCGACGAACCACCTCGACGCCGACTCGATCGGCTGGCTGCGCGACTTCCTGCGGGTCTGGGCCGGTGGCCTCGTCGTCATCAGCCACGACGTGGCCCTGCTCGACGTCGTCGTCAACAAGGTGTTCTTCCTCGACGCGAACCGGTCGGTCGTCGACGTCTACAACGTCGGCTGGAAGACCTACCTGGAACAGCGTGAGCAGGACGAGCGCCGGCGCAAGCGCGAGCGCGCGAACGCCGAGAAGAAGGCCTCGGCGCTCATGGCCCAGGCGGACAAGATGCGGGCGAAGGCGACGAAGGCCACAGCCGCGCAGAACATGGCCAAGCGTGCCGAGCGGCTGCTCTCCGGTCTCGAGGGGGAGCGCCGGGTGGAGCGCGTCGCCAAGCTGCGGTTCCCCGAGCCCGCCCCCTGCGGCCGGACGCCGCTCACGGCGAGCGGGCTGTCGAAGTCGTACGGCAGCACCGAGGTGTTCGCCGACGTCGACCTCGCGATCGACCGGGGGAGCCGGGTCGTCGTCCTCGGGCTCAACGGGGCCGGCAAGACGACCCTGCTGCGGCTGCTCGGCGGTGTGGAGACCCCGGACACCGGTGAGGTGCAGCCGGGCCACGGGCTGCGGCTCGGCTACTACGCGCAGGAGCACGAGACCCTGGACGTCGACCGGACGGTCCTGGAGAACATGCGGACGGCGGCCCCGGAGCTCGGGGACACCAGCGTCCGCAGCGTCCTCGGCTCCTTCCTGTTCACCGGGGACGACGTCGACAAGCCCGCCGGGGTGCTGTCCGGCGGGGAGAAGACCCGGCTCGCGCTGGCGACCCTCGTCGTCTCCGGCGCGAACGTCCTGCTGCTCGACGAGCCGACGAACAACCTCGACCCGGCGAGCCGGGCCGAGGTGCTCGACGCGCTGCGGCACTACGCCGGCGCCGTCGTCCTCGTGACGCACGACGAGGGGGCCGTCGAGGCCCTCCAGCCCGAGCGGGTCGTCCTCCTGCCCGACGGTGACGAGGACCTCTGGAACGCCGAGTACCTCGACCTCGTCGCGCTGGCCTGACGGCCCGGTCCGGGCGTCGGCCCGCCCGGGCAGGACGATCGGCCTACCCCGCGGTGCCCGTGCCGAAACCGTTGTGCGCGTTACGGTTCGGCATCGCCGCGCCGGACGCCGCGGCTGCGCATCGGCCGACCGGGGGATCTTGCGGCGGGGCGGGACGTTTCATGGTCACCACGTGGCCGATCCATGTCACAGTTAGGCACGAGCCAGCCACGTAGAGGTCATGTCGAGTGGAAGTCGACATCTCGGCGTGGCAAGTTCGCAGACGTGGACCTTCGTCGGCAGACTGCTGTCTGCCGACAAGGGTCCGAGTCGTCCCACCGGTCCGGGATGTCGTGTCGAGTCGCGGACCGTGGTCACTCGATCAACGATGGTCGGGTAGCTCATCGCCGAGGAGGAACAGTGGCCGACACTGTCAAGAAGGGCGCCCGTATCACGGGTGCCGACCGCACGAAGCTCGCTGGGGAGCTGACGAAGAAGTACAGCCAGGGCGCCAGCATCCGAGCCCTCGCGGAGGAGACGGGGCGGTCCTACGGGTTCGTCCACCGGATCCTCACCGAGAACGACGTCCCGCTGCGCAGCCGTGGCGGCGCGACCCGGGGCAAGGCCAAGCGCTGACCTGTCCGGCCGACAGCTCCGGATGACCGTTCCGGGCGACCGGACGGCGCCGCCGCACCACGGGTCCACCGCACCACGGGCCTGGTCCGCCAGGTCCCAGCACCACTGCGCACGACCGACCACCGCACGTCCACAGGGCGGCAGGCCCTCCCCGCACGACCGATCCTCACCCGCGCGTCAGGTGCAACCGCCCCGCCGAACCGGGGCCCGGCTCCAGCCCCGGGGCCGCAGCACCCGGTTCCCGCCCTGTCCGGGCCACCGGCAGGGGCGGGCCTCCCACCGACGCCGCACAGCACCTACCGACAGCGCAGGACCGACCGCAGGTCCACAGACCGCCCGACCTGGCGGCGCACGGGGCAGACCCGGCGCCGCCCGGCCGGGCGTGGTCGTCTCCCGGGCCGCGCCCGGTAGCGTCGTCCGTCGGGAAGCATCGCCGCCCCGCACGCGTTGGCGGCAGGGCGGAGCCGAGCACCTCGGCCCGACGGGCGACAGGAGCAGCACAGCCGATGGCAGGGCACCAGGCCTGGGTCGCGATCCGTTCGTACTCGCGTGACCCCAAGGTGGCGGACCGCAAGCTGGCCCCCGGTACGTGGCGGCGGATCCTCGCCTACGCGCGTCCCTACCGCCGGCTCATCACGGTCTTCCTCGGGCTCGTCGTGCTCGACGCGGTCTTCGTCGTCGTCACCCCGCTGCTCTTCAGGAAGATCGTCGACGACGGCGTGAGCGTCGGGGACCGGCGGCTCGTCGTCACCGTCGCGCTCGTCGTCGCCGGGCTGGCCGTCCTCGACGCCCTCGCCGGTCTCGTGCAGCGCTGGATGTCGAGCCGGATCGGCGAGGGGCTCATCTACGACCTGCGCACGCAGGTCTTCGGTCACGTCCTGCGCCAACCCATCGCCTTCTTCACCCGGGCCCAGACCGGTGCCCTCGTCTCGCGGCTCAACAACGACGTCATCGGCGCGCAGCAGGCCTTCACGTCGACGCTGTCGGGCGTGGTCTCGAACGTCGTCTCGCTCGTCCTCGTCACCGCGGCGATGCTCGTCCTCTCCTGGCCCATCACGCTCGCGGCGTTGTTGCTGCTGCCGGCCTTCCTGCTCCCCGCACGCCGGGTCGGGCGCCGGCTCCAGGCCCTGACCCGGGAGTCGATGCAGCTCAACGCCGAGCTCGGGTCCCGGATGACCGAGCGGTTCAACGTCGCCGGCGCCCTGCTCGTCAAGCTCTTCGGCACCGTGGAGACCGAGGACGCCGAGTTCTCCCGGCGCGCCGGCCGGGTCCGCGACATCGGCGTGAAGATCGCCATGAGCAACCGGGTCTTCTTCACCGCCCTGACCCTCGTCGCCTCACTCGCGACCGCGATCGTCTACGGCGTCGGCGGGGTGCTCGCGATCGGCGGCACGCTGTCCGTCGGCACGCTCATCGCGCTGGCGGCGCTGCTCGGGCGGCTCTACGGGCCGCTCACCGCCCTGTCGAACGTCCGGATCGACGTCATGACGGCCCTCGTGAGCTTCGAGCGGGTCTTCGAGGTGCTCGACCTGCCTCCCCTCGTCACCGAGAAGCCGGGCGCCGCGACCCTGCCCAAGGGGCCGCTCGCCGTCGAGCTGCGGGACGTCCGGTTCGGCTACCCGGGCGCGGACGAGGTGTCGCTGGCCTCGCTCGAGCAGGTCGCCGTCCCCGACCGCGGGCGCGGCGAGGAGGTCCTCCACGGGCTCTCCCTGCGTGCTGAGGCGGGCCAGCTCGTCGCCCTCGTCGGCCCGAGCGGTGCCGGCAAGACGACGATCACGAGCCTCGTCGCACGCCTCTACGACGCGACCTCGGGCGCGGTCCGGCTCGGTGACCACGACGTCCGGGACGTCACCCTGGAGTCGCTCCACGCCAACGTCGGGGTCGTCACGCAGGAGGCGCACCTCTTCCACGACACCATCCGCGCGAACCTCGACTACGCCCGCCCCGGCGCCACGCAGGAGCAGATGGTCGCCGCCCTGCGGGACGCGCAGATCTGGGACCTCGTCCAGTCCCTGCCCGAGGGGCTCGACACCGTCGTCGGCGACCGCGGCCACCGGCTCTCCGGTGGCGAGAAGCAGCGCATCGCGCTCGCCCGGCTGCTGCTCAAGGCACCCGGCGTCGTCGTCCTCGACGAGGCGACGGCGCACCTCGACTCCGAGTCCGAGGCCGCGGTCCAGCGCGCGCTCGACGGCGCCCTCGCCGGCCGGACCGCCATCGTCATCGCGCACCGGCTCTCGACCGTCCGGCAGGCGGACGTCATCTGCGTCGTGGACGGCGGCCGCGTCGTCGAGCAGGGCCGGCACGCCGAGCTGCTCGCCCGGGGCGGCCTGTACTCCGACCTCTACCGCACCCAGTTCGCCGACCAGCCCCTGGCGGGCTGACGCGAGCCGCGCGTCGTCGACCTCTGGCGGGTGAGCGACCTCAAACGCGTGGTTTGAGGCGCGTGAGGCGCCAGAGGACGGCTCAGAGCGAGCGGGTCATCCCGCCGTCGACCGCGAGCACGGTGCCCGTCACGTAGCTCGCGGCGGGGGAGAGCATGAAGACGGCGGGCCGGGCGAACTCGAGCGGCTCGCCGTAGCGGCGCAGCGGGACGAGGGCCTCGTTCGCGCGGCGGGCCTCCTCCGGGCGCCCGCCCGCGGCGTCGGCCGACCGGGCGCGCTCGGTGTCGATCCGGCCGGGGAGGATCCCGTTCACCCGGACGTTGCGCCCCCCGAGCTCGTCGGCGAGCGTCTTCGCGGTCATCGCGAGGGCCGGGCGCAGGCCGTTCGACAGTGCCAGGCCCTCGATCGGCTCCCGGACGGACGTCGACAGCACGAGCACGATCGAGCCGCCCTCGTGGGAGACGAAGTTGGCGACGGTGCGGGCCAGTCGCAGCGGGCCGAGGAACACGCTCTCGAACGCGAGCCGCCACGCGCCGTCGTCGGTCTCCATCGCGGTCCCGGACGGAGGCCCCCCGACGCTCACCAGAGCGCCGTCGAGGCGGCCGTACCGGGCGATGGCGGCGGCGACGAGGCAGGTCTCGATCCCGGGCTGGGAGAGGTCCCCGGACACGGCGATGGCGCGCTCGGACCCGCCGAGCGCCGCGGCGGTCGCGTTGAGCGCGTCCTCGTCCCGCCCGGAGAGCACGAGCCGTGCGCCCTCCGCGGCGAGCTGCTCGGCGCACGCCCGCCCGAGCCCCCGCGATGCGCCTGTGACCACGTACACGCGGTCGCTCAGGCCCAGATCCATGTCCCCACCCTGCGGTTCGTGGTCCGCCTGCCGCCGACCGGTCGGTCGGCGACCCTGCGTCACCGAGTTGCGTCGGATGGCTTATCGNGACGGGACGGCGGCGACGGCGGGGGGACGGGCGCGGTCAGCCCTCGAGCGCGGCGTCCTCGACGTCCTCGTCCCGCACCCTGCGACGCCGGGCCCGCGCCTTGCGGGCCGCCGCGGCCGCCTCGGGGTCGATGCCCCGGGCGGCGAGCCGGCGGTTCTGCACCTCACGCAACGCGTAGTAGAGCAGCAGGACGTAGGCGGCGACCGCGAAGCCCCACCAGTTCCAGGTGTAGGCCAGGTGCGGCCCGAGGTCGGTGTCCGGGCGGGGGAGCAGGCGCGGCGCGACCGCCGGTCGGGGCTGCTCCGCCGCGAGGACGCCGTACGCCCGGTAGAGGGTGCCCGGCACCTCGGCGCCGACCTCGTCGCCGGCGATCCGGCGGATCTGGCCGGGGACCTCGTACGCACCGGCGGAGGGCTCGAACGGTCGCAGCCGGACGACGACCTCGACCGGCCCGGAGGGCGCGGCGGGGACCTCGGGCAGCCGCGTCGCGGACTCCCCGAACGGGATCCAGCCCCGGTCCACGGCGAGCAGGGTGCCGTCCGCCAGCCGCAGGGGGACGACGACCTCGTACCCGTACTGGCCCTGGAAGGGGCGGTTGCGGGCGAGCAGCGTGTGCGTGGCGTCGTAGGTGCCCTCGACGCGCACCGGCGTCCACTCCCGGGCCCGCGGGAGCGCGGACGTGGGGGCGGCGAGCACGCTGCCCAGCGGTGCCGGTGCAGCGCCGTAGTTCGCGGCGACCCGGTCCCTGCGCTCGACCTTCGCCTCGTGCCGGTGGAGCTGCCAGCGGCCGAGGAGGACGAAGACGACGGAGAGCAGGACGACGCCGGCGGCCGCCCGCAGCCAGTACCGCTCGCGGAACAGGCGCAGCGCCTCCCGCACCGCCGAGGCGTCGAGGAGCGGCACGTCGTCGGCCGGCACCTCGGGGGTCGTCGCGCCGGTGCTCGTCGCGCCGGTCGGCTGCGGACGGGGCCGGTCGGTCGGTGCGCTCACGAGCCGTCGTCCGGCGGGTCGGCCGGCCCGGCACCGACCTCGACGACCTCGCGCAGGAAGCCGCGCAGGGACAGGAACTCCGACAGCGAGGTCCGGTGGTCGTCGCAGGCGAGCCACGTCTTGCGCCGGTCCGGGGTGTGCAGCTTCGGGTTGTTCCACCGCAGGGCCCAGACCCCGTGCGCGCGACAACCACGGGCGCTGCAGACGGGCTGCCCGGCGTCGTCGGGAGGCGGGCCGGAGGGCTGCGGGAAGAGCACGCACCCAGTCTCACAGACCCTCGGAGGCGGACGTCGGGCGGCCACGGGGGATGCCGCCCGACGTCCTTCGCGCGTCCCGACGGGGGATGCAGAACGCGCAGATCGGATGCTACACGCGCGAGTGCAACCGTGAGGTCGAGACCGTCCAGACACCCGACGATTCACGGCGCGCCTGCAGCGCACCGGCAGCGGGCCTGCAGGAACGCTGCTCAGGCGCTGTCGCGCAGGGGCCCCGGGGCGGCGTCCGGTGCGGGGTCCGGTGCGGGGTCCGCCTCGCTGCGGCGGGGGTGGACGACGCCTGTGAGGAGCACCGGCGGCGCACCGCCGTCGAGCGCCGCGACCTTGCTCTCCGGGGTGCCGAGCGAGGCCTTGCCGCGCCGCCGGCCGCCGCTGTTGTTCGCGACGATGACCGCGACGTAGGGCAGGCAGACGGCCCCCGCCGCGAACACCCAGCGCAGCCACCCGTCGACGACGAGGACGAGGACGACGCACATGGTCCGGACGAGCATCGAGACGAGGTACTTCGCCATCCGGGCGTCGAGGTCGTCCGAGAGCGGCGTCACCGCATTGGTGATCTGGTGGACCTCCGGGCCGGTGCTCCCGGGCCCCTGCACTGGTCGCGGCACGTGTCCACGGTACGGCGCGGGACCTCCGGCCGCACTGCGGAGCAGAGGTCAGCGGACCCGCAGGACGAGCTTGCCGGTGCTGCGGCGGGCGAGCAGGTCGCGGTGCGCCTGCGCCGCCTCCTCGAGGGGGTAGCTGCCGCCGACGACGGCGCTCAGGCGGCCGGCCCGGACGAGCGAGGTGAGCTCGTCCATCGCCGGGCCGAGGCCACCGGGCATCCGCAGCGCGTGGACGAGCCAGAACCCGATGACGGCCCGCGAGGTGGCCATGAGCATCCCCGGGGCGACCGGCGACGGCGCCGTCCGTGACGCCATGCCGTACGCGACGAGCCGCCCCATCGGCGCGAGCGCCGCGAGCGAGCCGTCGAAGACGTGCCCACCGGTCATCTCGAGGACGACGTCGAGGTCCCGGCCGCCGTTCGCGTCGCGCAGGACCTCCCGCACCTCGTCCGCGGTCGTCGTCCCGGAGACGTCGACGGCGGCGTGCGCGCCGAGGGAGACCGCGAGGTCCCGCTTCTCCTGCGACGACGCGGTCGCGACGACCCGGCCCGCGCCCCACTGCCGTGCGAGCTGGACGGCGAGGGTGCCCACACCGCCCGCGGCCGCGTGGACGACGACGCTCTCGCCGAGGGTCAGCCGCCCGCAGGTGCGCAGGAGGTGCCACGCGGTCGTGCCCTGCAGGACGAGCGCGAGCGCGGTGCCGTCGTCGATGCCGTCCGGGACGGGGAAGACCGCCGCCGGGTGCGCCAGTGCCTGCTCCGCGTAACCGCCGCCGGCAGCGAGCAGCGCGACGACGCGCTCGCCGTCCCGGTCGCCGCCGCGGACCCGTCCGACGACCTCGCCGCCCGGGATCATCGGCAGGGTCTGCCGTGCCAGGTAGCTGTTCTCCGTCTGGTGGGTGTCGGCGTAGTTCACCCCCGCCGCGTCCACGTCGATGAGGAGGCGGCCCTCCTGGGGCTGCGGGGCCTCGACGTCGACCGCGGTGAGCACCTCGGGGCCGCCGAACTCGGTGATCTGGACTGCGCGCACCGCCGCACGCTACCGCCTCCACCACGGCGCACGAGCCGGACGACACCCGGGGGAGGCGTCCCGGCCCTCGCGACCGATAGGTTCGGGACCGGCAGGCCGCACCCCTGCCGCCCGCCCAGCGCAGGAAGGTGAGCATGCCGCGCAGCGTTCTCGTGACCGGTGGCAACCGGGGGATCGGTCTGGCCATCGCCCGGGCCTTCGCCGCCGACGGCGACGCCGTGACCGTGACCTACCGCTCCGGCGAGCCGCCGGAGGGGCTGGCCGGGGTCCGCTGCGACGTGACGGACACCGCCTCCGTCGACGCCGCCTTCGCCGAGGTCGAGGCGAACCAGGGGCCGGTCGAGGTCCTCGTCGCGAACGCGGGCATCACCAAGGACCAGCTCCTCATGCGCATGAGCGACGAGGAGTGGGACAGCGTCATCCAGACGAACCTCGCCGGGGCGTTCCGGACCGTGCGCCGGGCGTCGAAGGGCATGATCCGCCTCAAGAAGGGGCGCATCGTCCTCATCGGCAGCGTCGTCGGGCTCTACGGCTCACCGGGGCAGGTCAACTACTCCGCGACGAAGGCCGGCCTCGTCGGCATCGCCCGCTCGGTGACCCGGGAGATCGGCAGCCGCGGCATCACCGCGAACGTCGTCGCCCCCGGCTTCGTCGAGACGGACATGACCGCCGTGCTGCCCGAGGACCGCAAGAAGGCGTACGTCGCCGCGATCCCGGCCGGCCGGTTCGGCCAGGTCGCCGACATCGCCGCGGCCGTCACGTTCATCGCCTCGGACGCCGCGGGCTACATCAGCGGCGCCGTCATCCCGGTCGACGGCGGCCTCGGCATGGGGCACTGACCCGCCGGCCCCGACGTCCTGCCGCAGCACCCGGTCGACGACGACCACTCGCACCGCGCCCGCACCGTCCACCACGCACCCGACGAACACCAGGAGGAGCCGACGATGGGTCTGCTCGACGGCAAGCGACTGCTCGTGACCGGGGTCCTCACCGACTCCTCGATCGCGTTCCACGTCGCACGGTTCGCGCAGGAGCAGGGCGCGACCGTCGTCCTGTCCTCCTTCGGCCGCCAGATGAAGATCACCCAGGCGATCGCCCGCCGGCTGCCCAGCGCGCCGCCGCTCGTGGAGCTCGACGTGACGAGCACCGAGAACCTCGCCGGGCTGGCCGACGCGGTGCGCGAGCACGTCGACGGCCTCGACGGCGTCCTGCACTCGATCGGGTTCGCCCCGCAGGGTGCCTTCCAGTTCCTCACGGCACCGTGGGAGGACGTCGCGACCGCGGTCCACATCTCCGCCTACTCGCTCAAGGCCCTCGCGGTCGCCACCGAGCCGCTCATGGGCCCGGGGAGCAGCATCGTCGGCCTGACCTTCGACGCGTCGAAGGCCTGGCCCGTCTACGACTGGATGGGTGTCGCGAAGGCGGCCTTCGAGTCGACCGCGCGCTACCTGGCCCGCGACCTCGGGCCCAAGGGCATCCGGGTCAACCTCGTCGCCGCCGGCCCGATCCGGACGACGGCCGCCAAGTCCATCCCCGGGTTCCAGGTCTTCGAGGAGTCCTGGGGCTCCAAGGCCCCGCTGGGCTGGGACGTCAACGACCCCGAGCCGACCGCGCGCACCTGCTGCGGCCTGCTGTCCGACTGGTTCCCGGCGACGACGGGCGAGATCGTCCACGTCGACGGCGGGTTCCACGCCATCGGCTGACCCCGCGCCGGCTGCGGCCGCGGAAGGCTCTCACGGGCGCCGTCCCGGCACCTGTGACCCGGGCCACGTGCGGGCCCGCATGGTGTTGGATAGCGAGCTATGACCCTCCCCGTGGTGCAGCAGCGGCATCTCGTGCTGCTGCGCCACGCGAAGTCGGCCTGGCCGCACGGCGTCCCGGACCACGAGCGCCCGCTCGCCGGCAAGGGCCGGCGCAACGCCCAGGCCGTCGGTGCCTGGTTCCTCGGCGAGGGGCCGCGCCCCGAGCTGGTCCTGTGCTCGGACGCCGTCCGCGCCCGTCACACGTGGGAGATCGTCGCGTCGTCGCTCGAGGACGTGCCACCGCTGCGGATCGAGCCGGGGCTCTACGGCGCCGAGCCCGAGGACGTCGTCGCGCTCGTGCGTGAGGTGGCCGACGACGTGCGCACGGTCGTCGTCGTCGGCCACGAGCCGACGATGTCGGGCACGAGCATGCTTCTCGCCGGCCGCGGGTCGGACCGCCCGGCGCTGGCCCGGATCCGGGAGAAGTACCCGACGAACGGGGTCGCGGTGCTGCGGTTCGAGGTGCCGTGGCGGCAGGTCGGCGCCGGTGGCGGGGTGCTCGAGACCTTCGCGGTGCCGCGCGCCTGACCCCGTCGGGTGGCACGTCGAACGGCAGAAGCGTTTTTCGGGAGTCATCCTGGCCCGGTCGTTCGTCGGAGACGGGGGAGCCCTCGCGGCCCCCGCCGACGACCCCCGACCGGAAGGGACCCCGTGACGTCCGCCGTCGCCGCACCTGCCCCGCCGTCCGCCGTGCTCATGCCCCGGGCGGCGCAGCCCACCGCACCGGCGGGGGAGCCGTCGGGCGAGATGGGCGGCCTCACCGGCACCGTCCTCGACGTCGTCGAGGCGCTCGGCGCCCTCGGGGTCGGGCTGCTCACCGTCGTCGAGACGGTGTTCCCGCCGCTGCCGAGCGAGGTCATCCTGCCGCTCGCGGGGTACCTCGCCGAGCGTGGCCGGATGAGCCTGGCCGCGGTCCTCGTCGCGGCCACGGTCGGTGCCGTCGTCGGCTCGTGGGTGCTCTACGGCGTCGGGGCCAGGCTCGGGCGCGAGCGGTCGGCCCTCCTGCTCTCCCGGCTGCCGCTCGTCGACCGCGAGGACGTGGACGGCGCCATCGCCTGGTTCGACCGGCACGGCCCGTGGGCCGTGCTCTTCGGCCGGCTCGTGCCGGGGGTACGCAGCCTCGTGTCGCTGCCCGCGGGCGCCTCCAACATGTCGCTCACCCGGTTCACGGTCCTCACGACCGTGGGCAGCCTCGCCTGGAACGCCGTGCTCGTCGGCGCCGGCTACGCCCTCGGCACCCAGTGGCGCACCGTCGAGCGGTACGCCGGCGTCGTCGACAAGGTCGTCTACGCGGCCGTCGTGTTGTCGGTCGGGCTGTTCGTCGTCCGACGGGTGCGCCGGCGCCGCCGCGCCGACGTGCCCCCGCAGCCCGTGCGGACCCGGGACCAGGTCTGACCCGGCTCGGGCCGAAAGTCACGTAACGAAGTGCCGAAGTCCTCAGGCGTCATGACTCGATGACGGGGCGTCACGCCCTGTTCGTCGGGCGAAGGCCTACCGGCGAAGATTCCCGGTCCGCCGGGACCTAGGTCCGACCGCCTCGTCACCGCAGGTCAGAGGCTCGATGGCAATGCCGGCTGGCGAGGTTAAGCGCTTGCATCCGGACCGCGGGCCCAGCAGTCCCTGAATGCCGACGAAACGCCCCTGGCACGGCCTTGATCGTGACTTAGTGTCGTGACGTCCGTGCGGGGCGTACGGACGTTGGGGCGCTGGGAGTTCCCGTGAAGGTCGCTGTGTTCGGCTTGGGTTATGTCGGAACCGTGACTGCGGCGGGGCTCGCCTCCGTCGGGCACGACGTCGTGGGCGTGGACGTCGACCCGGTGAAGGTGGACCTCGTCACCGCAGCCCGAAGCCCGGTGGTGGAGCCCGGGATCCTCGACCTGCTCGCCGACGCGGTGGCCGCCGGGCGGCTGCGGGCGACGACGCAGCCGCAGGTCGCGCTGGACGGCGCGGACGTCTCGCTCATCTGCGTCGGGACGCCGTCCTCCCCGCAGGGCAGCACCGACCTCACCTACCTCGACCGGGCCCTCGACGGCATCCGCGCGGCGATGGCCGGGGCCGCGCCGCCGGCGTCGGGCCGGCACGTCGTCGTCGTCCGCAGCACCGTCCCGCCGGGGACGGTCGAGGAGCACGTCGTCGCGACCTTCGCCGGGGCGGGAACGCCCGCGGGCTGGGCGGTGAGCGCAGCGATGTGCCCCGAGTTCCTCCGCGAGGGGTCCGGGGTCCACGACTTCTTCCACCCGCCCTTCGTCGTCATCGGCACGCAGGACCCGGCAGCGGAGGAGGTGCTCCGCGGGCTCTTCGCCTTCCTCGACCAGCAGCCGCACGTCGTCGACCTGCGCGTCGCCGAGGCACTGAAGTACGCGTGCAACGCGTTCCACGCCACGAAGGTCTCGTTCACCAACGAGCTCGCGAGGATCTTCCGCGCGCTCGACGTGAACTCGCGCGAGGTCATGGACATCTTCTGCGAGGACACCGTGCTCAACGTGTCCCCGGCCTACCTGCGGCCAGGCTTCGCCTTCGGCGGGTCCTGCCTGCCGAAGGACCTGCGCTCGCTGCTGCACATGGCCAGGGCCAACGCGCTCGACGCACCCCTGCTCGCGAGCACGATCCGGACGAACGAGCTCGTCGTGAGCGACATCGTCGACCGGGTCGTCGCCGGGCCGGACCGCCGGGTCGCCGTCCTCGGCCTCAGCTTCAAGATGCACACCGACGACCTGCGCGAGAGCCCGAACGTCGACCTCGCGGAACGGTTGGTGGGCAAGGGGTTCGACGTCCGCATCTACGACCCGATCGTCAACCCCGACCAGCTCGTGGGCTCGAACCTGCGGTACATGGAGAGCCGGCTCCCGCACCTGGGCAGGCTGCTCTCCCGGGACCCCGGGGAGGCGCTCGAGGGGGCCGGCACCGCGGTGGTGTCGACGACCTGCCCCGAGGTCCTCGCTGCGCTCGAGGCACAGCCGCCGGCCAGGATCATCGACCTCGTCGGCCGGCTCGGCCACGGCGTCGAGTCGCTGCCCGGGTACGAGGGCATCGGGTGGCCGGCGTGAGCCGCGACCGCGCCGCCGCGCCCCGGGTGCTCGTCATCGTCCAGAACCTCCCCGTGCCGTTCGACCGCCGGGTGTGGCTCGAGTGCCGCGCCCTCACCGCCGCGGCCTACGACGTCACGGTCGTCTGCCCGAAGGGACCCGGCGACCCGGCGCGGGAGGTGCTCGAGGGGGTCACGCTCCTCAAGTACCGCCAGTACGCGCCGGGCGGCGGCTTCGTCCAGTTCGCCCTCGAGTACGTGTGGTCGTTCGTCGCGACCGCGGCGCTCGTCCTGCGCGGGCGGCGGCACGGCCGCTTCGCCGTGCTGCAGGCCTGCAACCCGCCGGACATCTTCTGGCCGATCGCCCGGGTGCTCCGGCTCGTCGACGGCACCCGCTTCGTCTTCGACCACCACGACCTGTGCCCGGAGCTCTTCGAGTCCCGGTTCCCCGGCGGCGGCCGGCTGCTGCACCGGGCCCTGCTGCTGCTGGAACGGGCGACCTTCCGGACGGCGGACCGTGTCGTGTCGACGAACCAGTCGTACCGGGAGGTCGCGGTCCGCCGCGGCGGGAAGGCGCGCGGCGACGTGACCGTCGTCCGCACCGGCCCGGACCCCGACCGGCTGCACCCGGCGCAGCCGTGCCCGGCGCTGCGCCGCGGTCGCCGGCACCTCGTGGCGTACATCGGGGTCATGGGCCCGCAGGACGGCGTCGACGTCGCCGTCCGCGCCGCGGACGAGATCGTCCACGGGCTGGGCCGGGACGACGTCTCGTTCACGTTCATGGGCGCCGGGGACAGCTACGCCGACGTCGTCGCACTGCGCGACCGGCTCGGCCTCGCGGACCACGTCGACCTGCCCGGTCGGGTGCCGGACCAGACCGTCGTCGACGTGCTCTCGACCGCGGACATCGGCCTGTCCCCGGACCCGAAGAACCCGCTCAACGACGTCTCGACGATGAACAAGACGTTGGAGTACATGGCGTTCGGCCTGCCCGTCGTCGCCTTCGACCTCACGGAGACGGCGGTCTCGGCCGGCCCCGCGGCGGCCTACGTGGCCGACGGCGACGTCCGCGGCTACGCCCGGACGATCCTCGAGCTGCTCGACGACGACGACGAGCGCGCCCGGATGGGGCGCTGCGGCCGCACCCGGATCGAGGACGAGCTCGGGTGGCCGCACCAGCGCGTCGCCTACGTGCGCGTCTACGACGAGCTGGTCGGCCGGGTGCCGGCGTCCGTCGGCGGGCCCGCGCCGGAGCCGGTGCGCGTCATCGACCTGAGGACAGCGGAGACGGCCGATCCGGCCGACGAGCCGGCCGACGAGCACGGCGCGCGGCGGAGCTGACATGTGCGGCATCGCGGGAGCCTTCCAGCAGCCGGACGGCGAGGACCTCGTCGGGGCGATGACCCGGCGGATGGCGCACCGCGGCCCGGACGCCGCGGCGGTCACGACCCTGCGGGGCGACCGCGCCGTCTGCCACCTCGGGCACCGCCGGCTGTCGATCATCGACCTCTCGCACGCCGCGGACCAGCCGTTCGTCAAGGACGGCCTGCACCTGGTCTACAACGGCGAGCTCTACAACTACCGCGAGCTGCGGGCCCTGCTGGAAGGCACCGGGGCCCGGTTCGGCACCGACTCCGACACCGAGGTCGTCCTCGAGGCCCTGCGCGTCTGGGGGACCGACGCCCTGCGCAGGTTCCGCGGCATGTTCGCGCTCGCGCTGCACGACGAGCGGCGCGGGTCGCTCCTGCTGGCCCGCGACCCGCTCGGCATCAAGCCGCTGTTCGTCATGCCGCGCGGCGACGGGCTGCTCTTCGCGAGCGAGCTCAAGGCGATCGTCACCGCCGTCGGCCCGGAGCTGGCCGTCGACCCGGCCGCGCTCGTCGCGTCGACGATGTACTACTTCGTGCCCGAGGACCGCTGCGCGGTGCGCGGCGTGCACAAGCTCCCGGCCGGGACCTGGTCCCGCTGGGACACTGCTGGCGACGTCGTCACGGGCCGGTACTGGGACGCCGTGGAGGAGGCCCTGGCAGCCGCCGACGGACCTCCCGCGGACCTCGCCCGGGTCGTCGAGGAGTCGGTCCTCGCACACCTCGTCGCCGACGTCCCGGTCGCGTCGTTCCTCAGCGGCGGGCTCGACTCCAGCCTCGTCACCGCGATCGCCGCCCGCCAGGACCCGTCGATCGAGGCGTACGCGATCGCGTTCCGGGCGCAGGACCAGCGCCTCGAGGCGATGCCGGACGACGCCGTCTACGCCCGGAAGATGGCCGCCGAGCTGGGGATCAGGTTGCACGAGATCGAGATCAGCCCGGACGTCGTCGACATGCTGCCGCGCGTCGTGGACGTCCTCGACGAGCCGATCGGCGACCCGGCCGCGATCAACACGGTGCTCATGTGCGAGGCCGCCCGGGACGCCGGGGTCAAGGTGCTGCTCTCCGGGATGGGGGCGGACGAGCTGTTCGGCGGGTACCGCAAGCACCTCGCGTGCGTCCTCGCGGCGCGCTACCAGGGGCTGCCGGAGACGTTGCGCACGAGGGTGATCGCCCCCGGGGTCGGCCGGCTGCCGGTCACCGCGGGCGGGCGCGGGCTGCGGTACACCCGCTGGGCGAAGCGTTTCCTCGGCTTCGCCGGGCTCGGCGAGGAGGCCGGGTTCCGGCGCAGCTACACGCTCTACGACCCGCCCGCGCTCGAGGCGCTGCTCGGCCCGGCCCTCGCGCCGTACGTCGCCCCGCTCGTCGACGACCACCGGGTGCTCTACGAGGCCGGCGCGATGGGCGACCACGTGAACCGGATGTGCCTCACCGACGCGCGGCTCTTCCTGCCCGGGCTCAACCTCACGTACACCGACCGCGCGAGCATGGCGGCCTCGACCGAGGTGCGGGTGCCGTTCGTCGACACCGAGGTGTTCCGCGCGGCGTTCTCGATGCCCGGCAGCCGCAAGATCCGGGGCCGCACCCAGAAGGTCTGCCTGCGGGAGGCGGCGGCGGGCTGGCTGCCGAAGGAGATCCTCGAGCGGCCGAAAGCCTCGTTCGGCGCCCCGCTGCGCGCCTGGGTGACGAACGACCTCGGGCCGCTCATCGACGACGTCCTGCTCGACGGACGCCTCGTGCAGGCCGGGCTGATCCAGGCCCTCCCGCTGCGCGCGATGGTCGCCGACCAGCGCAGCGGCCGCTCGGACGAGTCCAAGCAGCTGTGGCAGCTGCTGTCGATGGAGCTGTGGTTCCGCGGGGCCATGGCCGCGGGGGTGGCGGCGCCGTGAGCGCGCGGACGCCCCGCAGGACCGGCCCAGGGAGAAGGAGCACGTCGTGAAGCAGGTCGCGCAGAACTACCGGTCGGGGGACCTTGCCGTCCTCGACGTCCCGGTGCCGTCGTGCAAGCCCGGCGGGGTGCTCGTGCGCACCCTCTTCTCGCTCATCTCGACCGGCACCGAGATGATGAAGGTCAGCGAGGCCCGGCTCTCGCTGCTCGGCAAGGCCCGGGCCCGGCCGGACCAGGTGCGCAAGCTCATCGACTCGGTCGCCCAGCAGGGTGCTGTCGCGACGTACCAGAAGGCGATGCAGCGGCTCGACAGCTACACCCCGCTCGGGTACTCGCTGTGCGGAGTCGTCGTCGAGGTCGGTGCGGGGGCGGCCGACGCGTTCGCGGTCGGGGACCTCGTCGCGGCCGCGGGCAACGAGTTCGCGCTGCACGCCGAGCTGAACTGGGTGCCGACGAACCTGTGCGTCCGGGTGCCGGACGGCGTCGCCCCGGAGCACGCGGCGTTCGCGACGGTCGGTGCGATCGCCATGCAGGGCGTCCGCCGCGCCGAGGTCGCGCTCGGCGAGACGGCGGTCGTCATCGGGCTCGGGCTCATCGGCCAGCTCGCCGTCCGGCTGCTCGTGGCGTCCGGCGTCCAGGTGGTCGGCCTGGACCCCGTC
This sequence comes from Kineosporia sp. A_224, assembly GCF_002198655.1. GTDB lineage: Bacteria > Actinomycetota > Actinomycetes > Actinomycetales > Kineosporiaceae > R-H-3. The sequence continues at coordinate 66,773 of NZ_MWLN01000206.1, read as the reverse complement.
GAGGCGCGCTGCCGCGACGCCGAGAAGGCGGGGGCGCTGCTCTGCGCGGCCCCGGACACCGACGGTGTCGGCGCCGTCGAGCGGCTGCTCGCGGCCCGCACCGGCGGGATCGGCGCCGACCACGTGCTGCTCGCCGCGGGCGGCGACTCCAACGCGCCCGTCGAGACGGCGGCCCGGCTCGCCCGCGACCGGGGCCGGGTCGTCGACATCGGCAAGACCCGGCTCGATCTGCCGTGGAACGCCTACTACGACAAGGAGCTCGACGTCCGGTTCTCCCGCTCCTACGGGCCCGGGCGCTACGACGACAGCTACGAGCTGGACGGCGTCGACTACCCGGCCGGGTATGTCCGGTGGACCGAGCGCCGCAACCTCGCGTGCTTCCTCGACCTGCTGGCCGACGGCTCCGTGGACGTCGCCTCCCTCGTGCCCAGCGTGCACCCGGTGCAGGACGCGCCCGACGTCTACGGCCGGATCCGTTCCGGCGCGCTGCAGGGTGTGGGCTTCCTGCTGTCCTACGACGGCGCCGGGGCGGACGACGTCCGGTCCGCGCGCACCGTCCGCGGCGTGAACGGCGTGACGCCGATCGGTGCGTCGGCGGCGGCCGGCCGGCGCCCGGTCCGCCTGCCGGGCGGACCGGTCCGGCTGGGCTTCGTCGGGGCCGGCAACTACGCGACCTCGATGCTCCTGCCGCACCTGGGCCCGCAGGCCGGCGTCGAGCTGGTCTGCGTCGCGACGACGACGGCGCTGTCCGGGTACAACGCACAGCGCCGGTTCGGCTTCGGCACGATCACGACCGACCTCGACGTCCTGCTCGACGATGACAGCCTCGACGCGGTCGTCGTCGTGACCCGGCACAGCTCGCACGCGGCCCTCGTCCGGGCCGCCCTCGAGCGCGGCCGCACGGTCTTCGTCGAGAAACCGCTCGCGCTGACCCGCGAGCAGCTCGACGGCATCGTCACGACGGTCGAGGAGACCGGCAACGACCGGCTCATGGTCGGCTTCAACAGGCGCTTCTCGACGCCGGTCGCGCACCTGCGGGAGGCGCTCGGCGGCGCCCGGGGGCCGCTCGCCGTCCGGTACCTCGTCAACGCGGGCCGGCTCGACCCGTCGAGCTGGTACCTGGACACCGAGGGCGAGGGCTCCCGGTTCGCCGGCGAGGGCGGCCACTTCGTCGACACCGTGAGCGCGCTCGTCGGGGAGGACCCCTGCGAGGTCTGGGCGACCGGCCACGGTGCCGACGTGCACGCGGTGCTCACCTACCCGGGCGGCTCGGTGGCGGACCTCGCGTACGTCACGGGCGGCAGCCCGCGCTTCCCCAAGGAGACGATCGACGTCGCGGCGGGCGGCGCCAGCGCGCGGCTCGACAACTTCCGTCAGGTCACGGTGTGGCCGGCCAAGGGCCGGACCCGGCGGCGCGGCATGTCCCGCACCGACAAGGGGCAGCAGGCCGAACTCGCGGCGTTCGTCGAGGCGGTGCGGACGGGCGGACCGATGCCGGTCCCGTTCGCCTCGCTCGTCGCGACGACCCGCGCGACGCTCGCCGTGGGCGAGAGCATCGCCGGCCGTGGACCGGTGACGCTGTGACGGACGGCTCCCGCGCCGGTTGGTACGTGCGCCGGCTGCGGCGGATGTCGCCGGCCGAGGTCGGCCACCGGGCCGTGGACGCGGGCCGCCGCCAGGTGTGGGCGCGGCGCCGGGTCGCGCCGGGCGCGACCGCGCCGGCCCCGGGGGCGGTCACGGACCGCGAGTTCCGGGTGGTGCTGCCCGCGGCCGCCCGGGAGCAGGTGCCGGCGGACGCCGCCGCGGCCGTCGTCCGCGCCGCCGACCGGGTGCTCGAGGGGCGCTGGGAGGCGCTCGGGGTGCACCGGCCCGACAGCGCCGCACCGGACTGGTTCCACGACCCGGTGACCGGCCGCACCGCGCCCCAGGACCGCCTCGCGTTCCGGGTCGCGCACCGGGACGAGACCGTCACGGGCAACGTCAAGCAGGTCTGGGAGCTCTCCCGGCACCACCAGGTGACGACGCTCGCGGCGGCCTGGTGGCTCACCGGCGACGAGCGCTACGCCGAGGCCGCGGCCGGCCAGCTGCGGTCCTGGTGGCAGGCGAACCCGTTCCTGTCCGGGGTGCACTGGACGAGCGGGATCGAGATCGGCCTGCGGCTCGTCGCGTGGGTGTGGACCCGGCGGCTGCTCGACGACTGGCCCAAGGTCGGCGACCTCTTCGAGGGTGACGACGACGCGCTCCGGCAGATCCGCTGGCACTGCGAGTACCTCGCCGCCTTCCCGAGCCGCGGCTCGTCCGCGAACAACCACGTCGTCGCCGAGGCGGCCGGGCTGCTCGCCGGGGCCTGCGCGTTCGACTGGTTCCCGCGGTCGGCGCGCTGGCGCGCGGACGCCGCCCGGCTGCTCGAGCGTGAGCTCGCCGCGAACACCTTCCCGAGCGGGGTCAACCGCGAGCTCGCCACCGACTACCACCGCTTCGTCCTCGAGCTCGCGCTCGTCGCCGCGGTCGAGGCCGACGCCGCGGGCCGGCCGCTCTCCCCGGCGACCTGGCTGCTCGTCGCGCGCTCCCTCGACGCGGCCGTCGCCGTCCTCGACAGCGCCGGGCGGCCGCCGCGCCAGGGCGACGGCGACGAGGGCCGCGCCCTCGTCGTCGACGACCCGGAGCGCGACCCGTGGTCCGCCGTCCTCGGCGCCGGGGCCGCGCTCGTCGGCCCGATGCCCTGGTGGCCGGCCGCGCCCGCCGCCTCGGTCGAGTCCGTCGTCCTCGCCGCGACCGGTCGCCGGCACCCGGTCGACGGCCCGGGGGAGCGCGCCTCGCGCCGCCCGCGCAGCTTCGCCGACGCCGGCCTCACGGTGCTGCGCTCGCGCCCCGAGGACGGGCCGGAGCTGTGGTGCCGCTGCGACGGCGGCCCGCTCGGGTTCGGCTCGATCGCCGCGCACGGGCACGCCGACGCGCTCTCGGTCGAGGTCCGGTACGACGGCGTCGAGCTGCTCGTCGACCCCGGCACGTACTGCTACCACGGCGAACCCGTTCTGCGGCAGTGGTTCCGCTCGACCGCCGCGCACAACACCCTCGAGCTCGGCGGCGTCGACCAGTGCGACGCCGGGGGCCCGTTCCTGTGGATGACGCACCCGCGGACGACGACGCTGCGCCAGGAGCCCGGCGACGCACCCGTGCGCCTGTGGGAGGCCGCCCACGACGGGTACACCCGGCTGCCGGTCCCGCTCGTGCACCGCCGGCTCGTCACGCTCGACTCCCCGGCCCGCACGCTGACCGTCGTCGACGAGGTCACCGGCCCGGCCGGGACCGGCACGTCCTCGGCCGCACCGGCCCCTGCCGGGGTGCCGCTGCGGCTGTCGTGGCACGTCGGCCCGCACGTCGACGTCGTCCTCGGGGACCGCACCGCCCGGCTGGCATGGACGGCCGACGGCGGACGCCGGACCGCCCTGCTGCGGCTGCCCGCCGACCTCGCCTGGACGGCGCACCGCGGCGAGGAGGACCCGCCGCTCGGCTGGTACTCACCCCGCTTCGGACGCCGGGTGCCGAGCACGAGCCTCGTGGGGACCGGCTCGGCGGCGGCCGGGACGCACCTCGTCACCGTGCTGGAGCTGTCATGAGCGACACCGTCCTCGACGTGCGCTCGGCGCGGACCCTGCTGCGGCGGCGCAGCCGGCTGCTCGCCGCCGCGGCGGTCGTCGGGCTGCTTGCGGGCGTCGCCTACGTCGCCTTCGTGCCGCCGACCCTGACGAGCACGACGCTCGTGCTGCTGCCCACGCCGACGATCTCCGGCGGCGGCGGCCGTGACGTCGCCACCCAGGTCCGCATCGTGCTCAGCGAGGCCGTCCTGGGGGCGGCCGGGAGCACCGTCACGCCGGCGCTGTCGGTCGGCCAGGTCGAGCGCCGGGTGCGGGTCGACGCACCGACCGACCAGCTGCTCGAGATCAGGGCCGGGTCGGCCGTCGCGGCGCGGGCCACGGCGCTCTCCCAGGCGGTGGCCGACTCCTACGTCGCCTTCGTCCGGGAGGCGGACCGCAGGGTCACCGCCGCCGCGCTGGCCGACCTCAGCGCCCGGGAGGCCGACCTCCAGGCGCAGGTCGAGCTGCTGCAGCAGGAGATCGACACGACCGTCGCCCGGCAGAAGGCGGCCCCCGCCGGGTCGTCCGACGGCCGGCGCGAGGCCCAGCTCGTCGCTCGGCTGCGCGCCGAGCAGGCGGACGTGTCGCTCCGGCTCGACACCGTCAAGGGCGACATCACAACGGCGGCACCGGTCGGGTCCGGCACCGGGTCCGTCGTCTCAGTGCTGCAGGACGCCGGCCCGGCCGTCGGTGACCCGCTCGGACGCCGGCTGCTCGTCTGGGCGCCCGCCGGCGCCGCCGCCGCAGTGGCCCTCGCCGTCGCTCTCATGCTCCTCGCCTCGCGCCGGGACCCCCGGATGACCCTGCGCGACGAGATCGCCGACGCCGTCGGCAGCCCGGTGCTCGCCGCGGCGCGCAGCCACCCGCAGCGTGCGGTCGCCGGGTGGCGGGTCCTGCTGCGGGCCTACGAGGCGACCCCGGTCGAGTCCTGGGCGCTGCGGCAGGTGCTGCGGGCCCTGGCCGTGGCCGACCCGCGGCCCGAGCGCAAGGGCGAGGCCAGGCCGCGGGTCGAGCACCCCCGCTCGCTCACCGTCGTCAGCCTGGACGGCGACACCCGGGCGCTGTCGCTCGGGCCGCAGCTCGCGGCCTTCGCCGCCTCGGTCGGGATCGCCACCCGGCTCGTCGCCGGTCCCGGCCAGGACCGCTCCGCGGCGCTCTGGGCGGCCGTCGCCTCCGACGTCGCCACGCACCCCCGGACGCACCTGACGATCGGCCCCGAGGAGCCCGCCGAGCCCGCCGACCTCACCGTCGTGCTCGTCGTGGTCGACCGGAACGCTCCGACGCTCGGCGGCGCCCCGCCCACCGCGACGACCGTGCTCGTCGTCGCCTCCGCGGCCGCCTCCGAGCAGGAGCTCGCCCGGGTCGCGGTGGCCGTCGACGACGCGGGACGGCGGATCGACGGCGTCGTCGTCGCCGACCCGGACCGGACCGACCGCACCTCCGGTCGCCACACCCTCGACGAGCGCGCCGTGCGCGCCCCGCTGCCGGTCCGGCTGACCGGTGTGCCCGGCGGGCAGGAACCCTCCGGCGAGACCTCGGGGAAGCGGTCGTGATCCCGGCCGTGTGGGACGTCCCCGCCGCGGACCCCGGGGACCCGAGCGGCCCGGGCCGGCCGGCGCCCTCGCTGGTGAGCCTGCACTACCTGAGGGCAGCGCTGCGGCGCCGGCTGCGCACCTGCGTGCTCGCCGCCGCGCTCGGCCTCGGCGCGGGCGCCGCGTACCTCGTCGCCGTGCCCCCGCCGCAGGCCGCGACGACCACGCTCGTGCTGACCCACGAGGTGCAGCAGGACCCGGCGCGCGCGATGGCGACCGACGTCAGCCTGCTGCGCACCCGCACCGTCGCGGCCCGCACCCTCGACGTGCTCGGGCTCGCCGGGACGCCGGACGCCGCCCTGACCCCGGACGCCCTCCTGGACTCGGTGAGCATCGAGCCGGTCAGCTCGGACGTCATGCGCGTGACGCTCGCGGCACCGTCGGGCGCCGAGGCGGAGCGCCGGCTCGACGCGCTGAGCGCGGTCTACCTCCGGTTCCGCGCCGAGCAGCTCACCGCGCAGTCGGACTACGTCGTCAGCGGCATGAACGAGCGGATCGCCGCGCTCCAGGAGCAGGTCACCGCGATCAGCGCCCGGGTCGCCGACCTGTCGACGTCGGCGACGGCGTCCACCGAGGACCTCACCGACGCGATCGCCGCGCGGGCCGACCTCGGGAACCAGATCGGCAGCCTCCAGCAGTCGGTGCAGGACCAGACGCTGCGCACGACCTCGCTCGTCGCGTCGAGCCGGGTGGTCGACCCGGCCGGCCGGGAGCCCGGCCCGGGCCTGCGGCACGCGGCCCTCGTCCTGGTCTCCGGGCTCGTCGCGGGCACCGCCGCGGGCGTCGGTCTCGTCGTCTTCCTCGCGGTGACGACGGACCGGCTGCGGCGCAGGTCCGAGGTGGCGACCGCGCTCGGCGCCCCGGTGCCGCTGAGCGTGCGCAGGCTCGCGCCGATGCCGCGCTGGCTGCGCCCGCTGACGAACCGCCTGGGCGTGGACGAGCGGCGCGCGGTGGACCGCCGGCGCTTCGCGCACACCCTGGAGTACGCGCTGCCGGCACCGGGGCAGCCCCGCCGCCTGCTCGTCGCGTGCCTCGACAACTCCGACGACGCCCGGTTCGGCGTCGCGACCGTCGGCCTCGTGCTGGCCGAGCAGGGGCTCGACGTCTCGATGGTCGACCTGACCCGCGCCGGCCGTCTCCAGGACGCCGTGAGGGCGCTGTCGACGTTCCCCGACGGGCCCGCGCCCGTCGTCCTGAGGCCGGTCGGCGAGCCGATGCTCGCGCAGGGTCCGGTCGACCTGCGCCGCGCCGGCGGGCCCGTCGTGGCCGACGGGGCCGACGGGACCGACTGGGCCGACGGGGCCGATGGCCACGAGGATCTCGGCCCGGACCGGCTCGTCCTCACCCTCGCCGACGTCGACCCCGCGGTCGGTGCGTCCGCGCTGGCGGTCTGGGCGCACCGCGTCGTCGTCACGGTGACGGCGGGCCGCTCGGGCGTCGAACGGATCCGGACGACGGCCGACCAGCTGCGGGACGCCGGGATGGTCCTGCGGCACGCCGTCCTGCTGCGCGCCGACCGGACCGACGACTCCTCCGGGCTGCTGCCGTCGACGGCCGAGCGGGTGGCGCAGCCATGACCGTCGTCCTGCCCGCCCGCCGCGACGCCCGCCGCGACGACCTCCTGCGCCGGGCGGCACCGCCGCGCGCCCCGATGCTCGTGTGGGCGGCGATCTTCCTCAACGTGCTCGCGTTCTCGGGGATGCCGACGCTGGTCCCCATCCCGGGCAGCCTCGGGCAGCTCGTCACGCAGGGGTCGCTCGTCGTCGCGATGGTGCTCGCGCTCCTGGTGAACCCGGGGATGGTCGTCCGGCCGAACCTCGTGCTCGTCCTGCTGAGCATGCTCGCGGTCGTCGCGCTCGTCGTCAGCCTGCACAACGAGTACCTGCTCGGGTCCACCTTCCGGGCCTGCCGGCTCATCGCGTTCACCTGCGTCCTGTGGCTGCTCACGCCGTGGTGGGGACGTTCCGACCTGCCGCTGCTGCGCTGGCACCTGACCTGCCTGCGGGTCATCGTCGGCAGCGTCCTCGTCGGCGCGGTGCTCGCCCCGGGCTCCGCCTTCTCCTTCGAGGGCCGGCTCTCCGGGGCGCTGTGGCCGATCCCGCCCACCCAGGTGGGGCACTACGCGGCGGTCCTGCTCGGCTGCACGGTGGTGCTCTGGTTCGGCGGGGTCGTCTCCGGACGCACGCTCGCGGTGACCGTCCTCGCGGCGGGCGGGGCGCTCGTCCTGTGCCACACCCGGACGGCGCTGCTCGCCATCGCGGTCGGGCTCACCCTCGCCGGCGCCAGCATGTTCCTCGGCCACGCGCGGGTGCGCCGGGCCTCCGCGCTGGTCGGCGTCCTCGCCGTCCTGGGCGCCACCGCGTTCGCCCCCTGGCTCCTCGACTGGTTCTGGCGCGGGCAGAGCGCCCAGGACGCCGCTCAGCTGACCGGCCGGACGAAGGTCTGGACCGCGGTGTTCGCGATGGACCGGCCGCGGCTCGAGGAGCTGTTCGGCTCCGGCCTGTCGAACAAGTCCTTCCAGGGCCTGCCCATCGACAGCCACTGGGTCGCCACCTACCTCGACCAGGGCTGGTTCGGCGTCTTCGTCAGCCTCGCGTTCCTGCTCGTCCTGCTGCTCCTGGCGTTCACCCACCCGCGCGGCGTGCGCCGCGCCGTCGCGCTCTTCCTCATCGGCTACTGCGCCGTCGCCTCGGTGAGCGAGACCGGGCTCGGCGACGCCTCGCCGTACCTGCTCGACCTCTTCGTCGCCGCCTCGCTGCTCGCCGTGCCGTCGGGGAGGACGCAGACGTGAGGATCCTCGTGCTGCACAGCAGGTACCCCGGCACGGCGCCGAGCGGGGAGAACCTCGTCGTCGACGAGGAGGTCGCGCGGCTCGCCGCCGCGGGCCACGACGTGACGCTCCTCCAGCGCCACAACGCCGACATCTCCGGCTGGGGCCCGCTGCACAAGGCCACGCTGCCGCTCGGCGTCGTCTGGAACGAGGCGTCGCGCCGGTCGCTGGCCCGCGCGCTGGACCGCGAGCGCCCCGACGTCGTCCACGTCCACAACGTCTTCCCGCTGCTCAGCCCGGCCGTCGTCGTCGCCTGCCGGGACGCCGGCGTGCCCGTCGTCCGGACGGTGCACAACTACCGCCTCGCCTGCGCCGCCGGGACCTACTTCCGGGACGGCCGGGTGTGCCACGACTGCGCCGACGGCCGGGTCGGGCCGGCGCTGCGGCACGGCTGCTACCGGGGCTCGCGGCTCGCGACGGCACCCGTCGCGGCGAGCGCCGTGCTCCACCGGCGGACCTGGCGCGACCTGGTCTCCGCGCACGTCTTCATCTCTGCCGCCCAGCGCGACCTTCACGCCGGGCTGCGCCTGCCGCCGGAGCGCTGCTTCGTCAAGCACAACGTCGTCGCCGTGCCGCCCGCGGACCTCGCGCCGGCAGGACCGCGCGAGCACGCCGTCGCCGTCGTGAGCCGGCTCGACGCGGCCAAGGGCGCACCGCTCGTCATGGCGGCCTGGGACGCGTTCACCGCCCGCCGTCCGGCCTCGGCCCTGCGGCTCGTCGTCGTCGGCAGCGGCGACCTCGCGGCGGAGGTCGCCGCCTGGGCCGCCCGCTCGCGCGGGGTCGACGTCCGCGGCCTGCTGCCGCGCGCGGAGGCGTCGCGCGTCCTCGCCGGCGTCCGGGCGGCGCTCGTGCCGTCGGCGTGGGAGGAGACGTTCGGCCTCGTCGCCGTCGAGGCGATGGCCGTCGGCACCGCGGCGGTCGCGCCGGCGCACGGTGCCTTCCCGGAGATCGTCACCGACGGCGTGGACGGCGCCCTGTTCCCGCCGGGCGACGTCGACGCGCTCGTCGCGGTGCTCGAGGACGTCGACGACCACCCGTCCCGCTGGGAGGCGCTCGGCGAGGCCGCCCGCGCGACCCACCGGGCCCGCTTCACGCCGGACGCCGACGCGGCCCGGCTCGTCGAGATCTACCGGTTCGCGGCGGAGCACCCTGCCGTGGCCGGCACCGGACGTCGGGGCGACGTCCGTGGTACCCCGCCGCCCGGGGCGCACGCGGCGGCGCGGGACGACCGAGCGGTCCGACCGCTCAGCTGAGGAGACCACCATGCGGATCTGTGTCGCAGGCGACCGGGGGTACATCGGGGCCGTGACGGTGCCGATGCTCCGCGCCGCGGGGCACGACGTCGTCGGCCTCGACACGGGGCTGTACGAGGGCTGCGACCTCGAGGGCGGCCCGGAGCCGTTCTCCGGGGTGCGCACCGACATCCGGGACGTGACCGCGGCCGACCTCAGCGGGTTCGACGCCGTCGTCTGCCTCGCCGCGCTGTCCAACGACCCGCTCGGGCACCTCAACCCGGCGGCGACGTTCTCGATCAACCTCGACGGCACCGTGAACCTCGCCCGCGCGGCCCGGGACGCGGGCGTGCAGCGCTTCGTCTTCGCGTCGTCGTGCAGCCTCTACGGTGCGGCCGGCTCGGAGGCGGTCGACGAGCTGGCCCCGATGCATCCGGTGACCCCGTACGGCGAGACCAAGGCGCTGGCGGAGAAGGAGATCTCGGCGCTCGTCGGCGACGGGTTCTCGCCGACGTACCTGCGCAACGCCACGGCGTACGGCGCGTCCCCGCGGCTGCGGCTCGACATCGTCGTGAACAACCTCGTCGGCGTCGCGATGACCACCGGGCTGGTCCGGCTCGAGAGCGACGGGACGCCGTGGCGCCCGCTCGTGCACGTCGGCGACATCGCCCGCACGGTGCTCGCGGTGCTCGCCGCCCCCCGGGAGACGGTGCACGACGAGGCCTTCAACGTCGGTCGCGACGAGGACAACCTGCAGATCGGCCGGGTCGCCGAGATCGTCGCGCAGACCGTCCCTGGCTCGCGGGTCACCCTCGCGCCCGGGGCCGGCCCGGACCGGCGCGACTACCGGGTGGACTTCGCCAAGCTGCGCGAGACGTTCCCGGACCTGGGGCTGCGGATGACCGTCGCCGACGGCGCCCGCGAGCTGGCCGCCGCGTACGCGCGGCACGGGATGACCGAGCAGGAGTTCGGCTCCTCGCGGTTCGTGCGGCTGCGCCGGATCCAGGAGCTGCTCGACGCCGGGTTCGTCGACGACCTGCTGCGCCTGCAGCCCGCCGTCGCGGCGCCGGAGGTGGCGCGGTGAGCGCGCCCGTCTGCCGGCTCTGCGGCGCCACGCTGACCCGCACCTTCGTCGACCTCGGCTCGTCCCCGCCCTGCGAGAGCTACCTGCGCGAGGACCAGCTCGACCGCCCGGAGACCTTCTACCCGTTGCACGTGCGGATCTGCGGCGAGTGCCTGCTCGTGCAGCTGCCCGCCTACGTCGACAACGTCGAGGTCTTCTCGGACTACGCGTACTTCTCGTCGTTCTCGGACAGCTGGGTCGCGCACGCGGGGCGCTTCGTCGAGGACATGACCGCCCGCCTGGGCCTGGGACCGGACAGCCTCGTCGTCGAGGTCGCGAGCAACGACGGCTACCTGCTCCAGCACGTCGTCGCGCGCGGCATCCCGGCGCTCGGCGTCGAACCGGCCGCGAACATCGCTCAGGTCGCCCGGGAGCGGGGCATCCCGACCGAGGTCACCTTCCTCGGCGAGGTCACCGGGACGAAGATCGCGCAGGAGCACGGGCGCGCGGACCTCGTCGTCGGCAACAACGTCTTCGCCCACACCCCGGAGCTGCTCGACTTCGCGCGCGGCCTGCGGGCCATCGTCGCGGACACCGGCCTGGTGTCGCTGGAGTTCCCGCACCTGCTGCGGCTCATCGAGGGCCGGCAGTACGACACGATCTACCACGAGCACTACTCGTACTTCACCCTGCGGACGGCGGCCGCCGCCCTCGCGACGGCGGACCTGGTCGTCGTGGACGTCGAGGAGCTCACGACGCACGGCGGCTCGCTGCGCGTCATGGCGCGCCCGTCCGCCGCCGCACCGGAGCCCTCGGCCGCCGTCCGGAAGGTGCTGGCCGACGAGGAGGCCGCCGGGCTGCACACCGTCGAGGGCCACGAAGGGTTCGCGGCGGCGGTGCTCGACGTCAAGCGCGAGCTGCTGACGCTGCTCGTCGACGCGTCCCGGCAGGGGCTCACGGTCGCCGGCTACGGCGCTCCGGGCAAGGGCAACACCCTGCTCAACCACTGCGGCATCCGCAGCGACCTGCTGACCTACACCGTCGACCGGAGCCCGTACAAGCAGGGGCTGTTCCTGCCGGGGACGCACATCCCCGTGCACGCCCCGGAACGCCTGCGCGAGACGAGGCCGGACCTGGTCCTCGTGCTGCCGTGGAACCTGCGGCAGGAGATCGCACCGCAGCTGGAGTACGTGCGCGAGTGGGGCGGCCGGCTGGTCGTCCCGATCCCTGCGGCCGAGATCTTCTGAGGAGGAACGCCATGAAGGTCGTGCTGTTCTGCGGAGGCCTGGGCCTGCGGATGCGCTCGTCGATCGACAGCGCCCCCAAACCGATGATGGCGATCGGTGACCGTCCCGTGCTGTGGCACATCATGCGGTACTACGCCCACTTCGGGCACACCGAGTTCATCCTGTGCCTCGGCTACGGCGGCGCGTCCGTCAAGCAGTACTTCATGAACTACGACGAGACGCACTCGAACGACTTCGTGCTCGCCCGCGGCGGCCGCGAGATCGAGCTGCTGCGCTCGGACATCTCCGAGTGGCGGATCTCGTTCATCGAGACCGGGATCGACACGAGCATCGGCGAGCGGCTGCGGCGCGTGCGGCACCTGCTCGACGGCGACGAGGTCTTCCTCGCGAACTACGGCGACGTCCTCACCGACGCGCCGATGGACCGCATCGTCGACGACTTCCTCGACTCCGACGCGACGGCGAGCCTGCTCGCCGTCCCGCCGCAGGCGTCGTTCCACACCGTCGGGGTGGGGGACGACGGCCGGGTCGACCGGATCAGCTCGGCCGCCGACCTGCCCCTGTGGCTCAACGGCGGCTACTTCGTGCTGCGGCAGGGCGTCTTCGACGTCCTGGGGGAGGGCGAGGACCTCGTCGGGGACGCCTTCGTCCGGCTCGCCGAACGCCGCCGGCTCTCCGCCGTCCGGTACACCGGCTTCTGGGCGCCGATGGACACCCTCAAGGAGCGCAGCCTCCTCGAGGACCTCGACCGCAGCGGCCACGCTCCGTGGAAGCTGTGGTGCGACAACGGTTCTCCCGTCCCCGACCGGACGGCGGTCGCGCTGCCGCTGGAGACCATGCACGGCGAGATGCTCACGGTGACCCGCTGATGTGGCCGCTGACGACGGACCGGCCGCGCGGCGTCCTCGCGCTCGGGGCGCACCCGGACGACGTCGAGATCGGGTGCGGCGGGACCCTCCTGCGGCTGGCCCGGCGCTTCCCCGGGCTGCCGGTCACCGTCGTCGTCCTCACCGGGACGGCGCAGCGGCAGGCCGAGGCCCGGACGGCGGCCGGGCTGTTCCTCGCCGGCTGCCGGGTCGACGTGCGCACGTCCGACCTGCCCGACGGGCGGCTGCCCGCGGCCTGGGACGCGGTGAAGGACCTCCTCGTGGCCGTGGCCGCGGACGTCGACGTCGACGTCGACGTCGTGCTCGCGCCGCGTCCGGACGACGCCCACCAGGACCACCGGACCGTCGCCGAGATCGCCCCGACGCTCTGGCGGGACCACCTCCTGCTGTCGTACGAGATCCCCAAGTGGGACGGCGACCTGGGGCGCCCCAACGTCTACGTGCCGCTCGACGAGGACACCGCCCACGAGAAGGTGCGCCTGCTGGACAAGGCCTACCCCTCCCAGTCCGGGCGCGACTGGTGGGACGAGGAGATGTTCCTCGGCCTGGCCAGGATCCGCGGGATGGAGTGCCGGGCGCGGTACGCCGAGGCGTTCCACCTCTCCAAGGCGGTGCTGTCGTGGTGACCACGATCAGACCCGTCGGGGCCGACGCCCCGCGCTGCCGCGGATGCGGCGGCGCCCGGCCCCGGCGGGTCGCCGACCTCGGGCCGCAGCCCGCGAGCGACGCGTTCCCGCTGCCGGACGCCCCCGGGCCGGACGCCAGGACGCCGCTCGAGCTGTGGGCCTGCCCGGACTGCGCGCTCGTCCAGCTCGGGCCGGTGGACCCGCCGCCGGAGGAGGCGGTCCGGGCCGTGGAGTCCTCGACGAGCCGCGAGCACGCCCGCCGGGTGGTCGCCGACGTCCTCGCCGACCACCCCGGTCTCGCCGGCGGCACCGTCCGCGAGTTCTGCAGCCACCACGGCGGCTCCTGGCTCGGCGCGCTCGCCGGCCACGGCTGCCTCCCGGCGCCGGCAGGCCGACCCGCGGAGCTCGTCGTCGACGTCCACGCGCTCGCCCACGAGCAGGACGTCGCCGGGGCGCTGGCACGGCTCGCGGCGGCCCTCGCCCCGGAGGGGCTGCTCGTCGTCGAGCACCACCACCTGCTGCCGCTCGTCGAGCAGTCCCAGTTCGACACCGTCCGGCACGGGCACTGGTCGTACCTCTCGCTCACCGCCCTCGACCGGCTCGCCGGGCGGCACGGCCTGCGGGTCGTGCGGGCCGTCACCGAGCCCGTCTTCGGCGGCAGCCTGCGGGTCGTCCTCGCCCGCGAGGGGGCCGCGCACCGGCCCGACGGTACGGTCGAGGAGGTGCTCGGACGCGAGCGCGCCGCCGGCCTGCACGACGGTTCCGGCCTCGAGCGGCTGGGGCAGCGGGCCAGGGCTTCGGCGGCCGCCCTGCACGACCTGCTCGTCGCCGAGCGCGCCGCGGGGCGCCGGGTGCTCGGCTACGGGGCGCCGTCCAAGGCGGCGGTGCTCCTCGGGCTCGCCGGCGTCGGGCCGGACCTGCTCGGGTTCACGGTGGACGCCTCGCCGCTCAAGCACGGGCGGAGCATCGCCGGGGTCCGGGTCCCGGTCCGGCCGGTCGCCGACCTCGTCGCGGCGCGACCGGACGTCGTCCTCGTGCTCACGTGGGACATCGCCGACGAGGTCGTCGGCGCCCTGGAGGCCGACGGCGGCTGGGGGGCCCGGTACGTGCTGCCGATCCCGTCGGTCCACGAGCGGACCCCGGAGGTGGCGCGATGAAGGCCGCCCCGGGCCCGCTCGCCGGCAGCGTCGTCTTCGAGCCGGCCCCCGTCCACGACGAGCGTGGCTTCTTCACCCGGACGTTCGACGCCGCCGTCGCGGCGGAGCACGGCGTCGACCCGGCGAGCCTCGTGCAGGACAGCCAGAGCCGGTCGCGGCACGGGGTCCTGCGCGGGCTGCACGTGCGGACCGACGGCGGCGAGGGCAAGCTCGTCCGCTGCGCGTCCGGAGCGGTGCTCGACGTCGCCGTAGACCTGCGGCCGTGGTCGCCCACCTACCGGCGCTGGATGAGCCTGCGGCTGGACGACGCCGACCACCGCTCGGTCTGGCTGCCCCCCGGGCTGGCGCACGGCTTCCAGGTCCTCAGCGACGTGGCCGACGTCTGCTACCGGATCGACCGGGTCCACGCGCCGGGCTGCGAGACGGCGATCCGCTACGACGACCCGGACCTCGGCGTCGTCTGGCCGCTGCCCGTCACCGACCTCTCGCCGCGCGACCGCGCGGCGCCCGCCTTCCGGGACGTCGAGAGCCGTCTCGGCGACTGGTTCCCCCACCCCGGCGCGAAGGACTGACCATGACCGCTCCCGCCCCCCGGCTCACCGTCGGGCTGCCCGTCTACAACGGCGAGCACTACCTCGCCCAGTCGCTGGAGGCGTTGCTGGGCCAGACCTTCGGCGACTTCGAGCTCGTCGTGTCCGACAACGCCTCCACCGACGGCACCGCCGGGATCTGCCACGACTTCGCCGACCAGGACCGCCGGGTCCGCTACGTGCGCCAGCCGCAGAACATCGGCGCGGCCCCGAACCACAACCACGTCGTCGGGCTGGCCCGCGGCGACCTCTTCAAGTGGGCGTCCGGCGACGACCTCTACGCCCGCGACCTCCTGCGCGTGTGCGTCGACGCCCTCGACGCGCACCCCGAGGTCGTCATGGCCCACTCCTGGACCGCGGCGGTCGACGGCAACGGCCGGGTCACCCAGGCCCTCGACTACCCGCTGCGGACCGACTCGCCGGACCCGGCCGTCCGGCTGCGCAGCATGCTCTACGGCAACGCGGGGGACGACGGTGACCCGGTCGCGGACCACGGTGTGATCCGCGCCGACGACTGCTACGGCGTCGTCCGGACCGCCGTCATGCGCCGGGTGGCCCCGCACGACAGCTACTACTACGCGGACAAGGTGTGGTCGGTGGACCTCGCGCTGCAGGGGCCGTTCCACCAGCACCCGGACTGGCTGTACTTCCGCCGGGACCACCCGGAGCGCGCCGAGCACGCGAACCCGACCGTCCGGTCGCGCTGCGCGAACCTCGACCCGCGCCGCGCGGACCCGCTCCGGCACCCGGTGGCCCGGCTCTACGGCGAGTACGTCCTCGGGTACGTCCGGGCCATCGGCCGCGCCCCGCTGTCGGTCCGGGACCGCCGCCGCTGCCGGGCCGTCCTCGCCGGCTGGCTCGCGAGCCGCGCGACCCGGGCCGTGGACGGGACCCGGCGCCGGGCGGCGGCCCGGCCCGGGCCGTCGCAGCAGGACCTGCCGCGGATCCCGGTCGACGCGCTCGTCGCCGGCCGCGGGCCGGCCGCACCGTGACGGCCGGCGGACCGGGGGCCGCGGTCCGGGTCGGCGTCTACGGTCTGCTCGGGACCGGCAACCTGGGGAACGACGCCTCCTTCGACGTCGTCCTCGCGCACCTGCGCGCCCGGCACCCCGGGGCCGTCGTCGACGTCATGACCCCTGCGCCGGAACGGGTCCGCGCCCGCTACGGCCTGGAGGCGACGGTGTCGTCGTGGGTGCCGTCCCGGCGGCTGCCGAGGCCGCTCCGGCTGCTCGCGCTCGGCCCGGGGAAGGTCGCCGACGCCTGGCGGACCGGGCGCTGGGTGCGCCGCCACGACGTCGTCCTCGTGCCCGGCATGGGCGTGCTCGAGGCGAGCCTGCCGATGCGCGCCTGGGAGGCGCCGTACGCGTTCGCCCTGCTCGGGGTCTGCTGCGGGCTGCTGCGCACCCCGCTCGCGCTCGTCGGGGTCGGCGCCGACGACGTGGCCCGGCCGCTCACCCGCAGGCTCCTCGACGTCCTCGCCCGCCGGGCGACCTACCGCTCCTACCGTGACGAGGGATCGCGGGAGGCCATGCGGCGTCGCGGGATCGATGTGTCGCACGACGTGGTCCACCCGGACCTCGTCCTCGGCCGGCCGGTCGGCGACGTCGGTGCCGGTGACCCGCGGCTGGTGTGCGTGGGGGTCATGGAGTACCGCGGCGGCAACGACGACGACCGGGCGACGGCCGACCGGGTGCTCGACGCGTACGCCGCGAAGGTGGTCCGGTTCGTGCTCCACCTCGTCGACCACGGGTACGACGTCCGGCTCGTCGTGGGCGACGCCTGCGACGTCCCGGTCGCCGAGCGGGTCGCCGAGTCGGTCCACGAAGCACGGCCCGGCCTCCCCGCGGACCGGGTCCGCGCGGTGGCGGTCGCGGACTACGACGCGCTGACGGCCGTCGTCGCCGCGGCCGGCACGGTCGTCGCGACGCGCTTCCACAACGTCGTCTGCGGGCTCGCGCTGGGCCGGCCGACGATCGCGGTCTGGTACGCCCGCAAGAGCGCCGACCTCATGACCGACCTCATGCGCCCGGGGTTCGACCAGCCGGTCGCGACGTTCGACGTCGACCTGCTCGTCGAGCAGTTCGACCGGCTGCAGGCCGAGCGCGAGGCCGTCGTCGCGGCCCTGCGGACGCGCCGGGCCGTCGCGGCCCGAGGTGTCGCCGACCAGCTCGAGGAGCTGTCGGCCCTCGTCGCCCCGCCGGGCGGCGGGCCGCCCGGGGGGCGGCCGGTCAGCGGCCGCGCGCCGGCACCCCGAGGACGAAGTCGAGCAGTCGCGGTGCCACCGCCGCGGCCGTGAAGTCGCGGGCGAACCGGTCCCGCGCGGCCTGTGCCGCACGCTCCCGGGCGGGCCCGTCGTCGAGGAGGCCGAGCAGGACGTCGGCCGCGGCCGCGGCGTCGTCGAGCGGCCAGAGGCGGCCCTCGACGCCGTCGTCGAAGAGCTCCGTCAGCGGACCCGTGTCGCCGGCCACCACGGGCAGCCCCGCCGCCATCGCCTCCATGATCGCCAGGGACGACGACTCGGAGTACGAGGCGTGGACGTACAGCCGGTACCCCGGCAGCCTGTCCCGCACGTCGCGCCGGAACCCGTTCCAGCGCACCAGGTCCGCCACACCGAGCTGCCGCGCCCGGCGCTCGAGGTCCGCCCGTTCGGGGCCCTCGCCGTAGACGTCGAGCGTGACCCGCCGGCCGCGGGCGCCCGCCGCCGCGAGCACCTCGAGCAGGTAGCGGTGGTTCTTCACGGTCTCGAGGTTGCCCACGGTCACGAGGTCGCCGAGCGGGCCCGGCGGGGTCGCCGGCTCGTGCGGGGTGACGAAGTTGTCCACGACGGCCGACGGCACCGCGGCGGCCTCGGGCAGCCAGTCGAGGACCGCCTCCCGGGCCCAGCGCGAGACGTAGACGAGCCCGTCGACCCGGGGCAGCACGGCCCGCTCGAGGTCGCGGATGCCGCGGAAGACCCGCCCGTCGCGCGGGACGAGGCCCTTGTCGGCCCACTCGTCGGCCTGCGAGACGCGGAAGTGGACGGCGAGGACGACGCGCTGGTGCGGGCCGAGCCGCTCGCGCAGGGCCGCGCGGGCCGACAGCGGGCACTGCGCGTACACGACGCAGTCGCCGTGGGAGCGCAGGAAGCGGCGCAGCGCCCGGCGCAGGAACGCCTCGTGGCCGGCCCGGTACCAGGCGACCCCCGCGGCGGGGGAGACCCGGTCGACGGCGAACCGCAGGCCGAAGACCGGCACCCGCAGCGGCCCGCCCCAGGAGAACGGCGTGAGCAGCGTCGCCCCGGGCGACGTCCCCGCGAGGTGCGCGAGGAGCTGGGTGAAGTGGGTGTGGACGCCGGTGATCCCCTCAGGGCGCAGGGTCGTGGCGACCACGAGCGGCACCCGCGGCAGGACGGCGTCCGCGCCGTCCGCACGCTCTGCGGGGCGGTACCGACCCCGCTCGTCGGCCGGCGACGTCCCGGTGAGGTCCACGTCGACCACCGTCCTCACTGCGTCCGCGCCGCGGACGCGACCGTTCAGGGTGCTGCCGGGGCGGGCGCCCCGGCAGCCGTCTCGTCGAGGGCGTGCTCCCGCGCCGCGGCGCGAAGCTCACGCCACCACAGCGCCGCGCCGATCCACGCGGCCGTGGCGGCGCCCGCCATCGTGCCGGTGAGCCCGAACGCCACGGCACCGCCCACGGTGAGGGCGACGTAGGCGCTCATGCCGACGAGCATCGCGCGCAGGCTCCGCCGGGCCGCGCCGAGCGCGCGCAGGCCCGCGCCGGCCCCGGACTGCAGGCTGCCGCCGACCGAGGCCAGCACGGCGAGCGGCAGCACGGGCGACGTGCCGGCCCAGATGTCGCCGAGCACCGCCTCGCCGGGCCCGTGCGGGAGCACGAGCAGCAGGACGGCGCCCCAGGCCAGTGTCGCCGCGGCCAGGAGCAGGCCGAACAGCAGGCAGGCCAGCGGCACCCGGCGCGGCGCCCGGCGGATCACGCGGGCGATCTCGGGGACCACCACGAGGTTGAGACCCACCATGACGAGCGTGACCGGGCCCATCAGGGTGGCGGCCGCCTGGACGTAGCCGACCGCCGAGAGCCCGAGGACGACGCCGACCGCCGAGCTGCGCAGCTGGGTGGCGCCCGCGGACGCCGTCCCCTCCGCCAGGTAGCGCAGCCCCAGGTCGCGCTGCGTCCGCAGCCACCCCCCGACGGCCCGCGGGGCCGGCAGCACACCGGCCTGGAGCACGCCCACCACCGCGGCGAGGGCGGCCGCCGCGCCCCACGCCAGGACGAACCAGGAGGCGCTCCGGGCCCCGGTGGCGAGCAGCACGGCGACGCCCGGGACGAGCGCCGCGGCCCACACGAGGTCGTTGACGAGCGCCCGGCCGCCGGTCGACCCGGAGAAGAAGACGTAGCGCCAGCTGTCCTGGAGCAGCAGGCCGGGCAGCACGACGGCCAGCGCGAGGAACGACCGGCCGGCCGGCCCCGGGAGCAGCACCCCGACGACGCCCAGGACGACGGCGAGGACGAGACCGACCGTCAGGGCGGTCGCGGTGCTGCCGGCGACCGCCGCCCGGCGGGCGTCGCCGTCCGCGTGGTTGAAGCGGACCATGAGCGGGTCGGTGGCCAGCCCGCGGGAGGCGTTGAGGGCGAAGGCGTACGTGACGTAGGCGAGGCTGAAGGCACCGAACTCGACCGGGGTCAGGGTGCGCGCGACGGCCAGCGTCACCGCGAAGTTCGTCAGGCTCGAGACGGCCTGGTCCGCGAGCCCCCACCCGAGCCGGCCGACGCTGCCGCGCACCGTCGCGACGAGCCCCGCGAGGGAGGTTCGTCCCGGCGTCGGTGCCACAGGCCCGGACATATAGTGAATTCTCCCAGTGGATCCCCTGGATCCGCTTCGGAACGCGGGGGATTTCAGTGACGAGTGCGCCACGTCGACGCCTGTCCGGCCGGTCCGGTGCGTTGCTCGTCGCGGCCCTCGTGGTGGTCCTCGCAGGGGGCGTCGTCGCCTGGCGCTCAGCGGTCCGTGACGATGCGTCCTCCCCGGCAGCGGCCGCGGCGCCGTCGACGACCTCCCGGGGGAGTGTCACCACCACGCGGCCCGGTGCCGCAAGCACGACCGGTCCCGGGGTGCCCGCGCGACCGGGGAGCGCACGCCCGACGGAGCCCCCGGCCCGGGTCTGCGGGAACGCCGGTGTGCTCGACGGTCCGGCGACGGCCCCGGCCGGCGCGACGGCCGTCCCGGCAGGGGACAACGGCGCGCTCGTCGCCGACGGCACGTTCTCCCGCCCGGGCGTGACGTTCTGGTTCGCGCCCGGCGTCCACACCCTCGGCGGCGACGCCTTCGCACAGATCATCCCCGGGAACGGCGCCACGTTCGTCGGCGCCCCCGGTGCCGTGCTCGACGGGCAGCGGAAGAACCTCTACGCGTTCACGCAGACGGCGCGCGACGTCACGGTCGAGCACCTGACGATCCGGGGCTTCGGGACCGGCCGGTCGAACAACGACGAGGGCGTCGTCAACCACGACCGCGGGGCGGGCTGGACCGTCCGGAACTCCACGCTCACCGACAACGACGGCGCCGCCCTCATGCTCGGCAGCGGCAGCCGGACGTCGTGGAACTGCCTGTCGGAGAACGGCCAGTACGGGTTCAGCGCCTTCGCGGCGCAGGGGGACACGGCCGTCCGCGACGTCGTCCTGGACCACAACGAGATCTCCGGCAACAACACCGACGACTGGGAGCGCCTGCGCGACGGCTGCGGCTGCACCGGCGGCGGCAAGCTCTGGGCCACCGAGAACGCGGTGATCACCGCGAACTACGTCCACGACAACCGCGGTGCCGGGCTGTGGGCCGACACGAACAACAGGGACGTGCGGATCGAGGGCAACTGGATCGAGGGCAACGACAACGAGGCTGTCTTCTACGAGGTGAGCTTCAACTTCCGGGTCGCCGACAACGTCATGCTGCGCAACGCGATCGTCAAGGGGCGGCAGTTCCAGAAGGCCGGGGACTCGTTCCCGGTGGGCGCGGTCTACGTGTCCGAGGGCGGCGGCGACGCCCGCGCCGGCGACCGGTTCGCCCGCTCGGAGATCGTCGGGAACTACCTGCGCGACAACTGGGACGGCGTCGTCCTCTGGGAGAACGCCGACCGGTTCTGCCGCCCCGCGGACGAGGACGGCGACGTCACCGCGACCTGCCCGTGGTTCCGGCGCGTGTTCGGGGAACGCATCAAGACGCAGAACGTCGACGTCCGCGACAACGACTTCGTCTTCTCCCGGGAGGCGGTCGGCTGCACCACCTCCCTGTGCGGGCGCAACGCCGTCTTCTCGAACTTCGGGACCTGGCCGGAGAACTCGCCCTACAAGGGGGACGTCGTGCAGTCGGCCGTGACGTTCGAGCAGCACAACGTCTGGCGCGGCAATCGCTACACCGGTCCCTGGCACTTCACGGCGTTCGACGCGTCCCGCGACCTGACGGCGGACCAGTGGCGTGCGGCGCCCTACCGCCAGGACGCCGGGAGCACCTTCGGCTGAGCCGCGGCGTCCCCGCCCGCCGCCCCGGTCGCGACGACGGTGGCCAGGCACGCCACACCGAGCACGATCGAGGCCAGCACGTCCGTCGCCCAGTGCACCCCCTGCACCAGCAGCGAGATGCCCATCCCCGCCCCCAGCACCAGGACGACCCCCCAGGCCCACGCCGGCGGCCGCGGCCGGACCGCGAGGAGGGCGAGGCCGAGGAACGCCACCGCCGTGAAGGTGTGGCCGGACGGGAAGCTGCTGCTCTGCACGCCGGGGGAGGAGAAGGCGTCCGGACGGGCCACGAGCACCTTGGAGACGCTGACGACCGCGACCCCGGCCACCGCGGCCGTCGCCGTCGTGAGCGCCGGCCGCAGGCTGCGCCGGCGGACGACGGCCCAGAGCGTCGCGACGACGAGGACGGCCAGCACGACGACCGGCTGGAGGGCGTTCTGCAGCACGTCCCAGCGCTGCTGCACCGGACCCCAGTCGTCCCCGGGCCGGGCGAGGTCCCGGACGGCGACGTCGAACCCGTTGCGGGGGGCCACCGTCGCGAGCACCGCCAGCGCGGCGTACCCGGCCCACGACAGCGCGGCCACCAGCACGCCGGGACGGCGCGGCGACGGGTCGGGGGTCACGCTCCAGGCTAACCGTCGCCGGCGCCGGGCGGGCCCGCGCTAGCGTCGTGACCGACGGGTGCGGACGTGCCCGGCGGGAGGACGACATGACGGCGCCGAACGACGCGGGCGAGTACGGCCGGCTCTGGGCGCACGACTACGACCGGCTCTTCGAGAACCGCGAGGACGTCTCGGCCGTGGTCGCGATGCTGTCCGGGCTGCTCCCGGGCCGGCGGCTCCTCGAGCTCGGGGTGGGCACCGGTCGTCTCGCCGTGCCGCTCGCCGCGGCGGGCTTCACGGTCACGGGTGTCGACGCGTCGCCGGAGATGGTCGACCGGCTGCGCGGGCGTCCCGGCGCCGACGCGGTCGAGGTCGTGCTCGCCGACTTCACCGACCTCGCGCTGGGCCGGCGCTTCGACGTCGTCCTCGTCGCCTTCAGCACCCTGTTCCTGCTCCCGGACCAGGCCGCCCAGCTCGCGTGCCTGCGCGGCGCCCGGCGGCACCTCACCGACGACGGTCTGCTCGTCGTCGAGGCCTTCGTGCCCGACCCCACCCGCTGGTCGGGCGGCCGCCACGTGTCCGTCGGTGCGCTCGACGACACCTCGGCGGTGCTCAAGCTGGGCACCCACGACCCGGTGGCCCAGGTGATCCGCACCCAGGACGTCGTCCTCGACGCGAGCGGCGTCTCGTTGCGGCCCAACCGGTTGCGCTACGTCTGGCCGTCGGAGCTCGACGCCCTCGCGATCGCTGCGGGCCTGCGGAAGGTCGCGCGCACGGCCGACTGGGCGGGCCGGCCGTTCGACGCCGCGAGCACGTCGCACGTGTCGGTCTACGGGGTCGCGGACGCCGCACCGGCCGGCTGACACGCCGGCCGGGCGCCGATCAGCCCCGCGCGCGGATCGCCGGCCGGACCGGCCGGCCGCGCAGGTGACGGGCCACGCCCTCGTCGAGCGCCCGGCGGTACACCAGCCCGGCCTCGTGGACGGCGTCCGCGGTCGCGGCGACGTCGTCCTCGGTGAGCGCGGCGCTCACGACGAACGAGGGCGCGACGACGCCGCGGTCGAGGAGCTCCTGGAGGAACAGCGTCCGGAAGGCCTGGGACCGTTCGCCGTCGGCGTCGAGCGTGGCGTGCACGAGGTTCGGGGGCAGGCCGAGCAGGCGCACGTGCTCGGCGACACCGGCCGCCCGGAGCGCGTCGGTGACGCGGGACCGCAGGAGCTCACCCGTGGCGTGCAGCCGGCGGACGACGTCCTCCTCGCGGTACACGTCGACGACCGCGAGGAACGCGGCGAGCCCGTGGGTCTCGGCGCCGTGGGTGGTGGAGAGCAGGAACACCCGGTCGGCGTCGTCCACCGCGCCCCCGAGCCGCATGTGCTCGCGCCGGCCGGCGAGGGCCGACACCGCGAAGCCGTTGCCCATCGCCTTGCCGAACGCCGAGAGGTCCGGCTGGTAGGGGTAGAGCTCCTGGGCGCCGCCGAGCGCCAGCCGGAAGCCGTTGATCATCTCGTCGACGACGAGAAGCGTGCCGTGCTCGTCGCACAGCGACCGCAGCCCCTGCGCCCAGCCGGCCGGCGGCTCGGTCTGCGTGACCCCTTCGAGGAACAGCGCGGCGACCTGCCCGCGGTGCGCCTCGAGGAGGCGACGGACGTCGTCGAGGTCGCCGTAGCGGAACATCAGGGTCTGCGCCCGGACGGACTCCGGGATCCCCGCGTGCATCGGTGTCGTCCCGATGAACCAATCGTCGACGGAGAAGAACGGGTGGTCGCGGCAGACCGCCACGAGGTCCCGGCCCGTTGCGGCGCGCGCGAGGCGCAGCGCGCCCGTCGTCGCGTCCGAGCCGTTCTTCGCGAACTTGACCATGTCGGCGCCCGGCACCAGGGACAGCAGCGTCTCGGCCGCCTGCGCCTCGAGCGCGCTCGGGCGGCAGAAGTTCGTGCCGCGGGCCATCGCCGCGGCGGCCGCCCCGACGACCCGCGGGTGGGCGTGGCCGAGCGCCACCGACCGCAGACCGCTGCCGTACTCCACGTACCGGTTGCCGTCCACGTCCCAGACGTGGGCGCCGAGCCCGTGGTCGACGACCGGGGCCATGCCCTGCGGGTACTGGTCCGCCCCCTTGGCGTACGTGTGCGCGCCGCCCGGCACCAGCTCGTCGAGCTGCTTGCCGAGCCGCACCGACTCGCTGAAGATCCGTCGTCCCACTGCGTCGCCAGCGTTCACCGGACCGCCCTTCCGCGCCCCCGCCCGTGCCCTTCAGTCCATCACGCAGGCGTCGTCGCCGGGGCGGGCCTCGACGAGAAATTCACCGGGCCGCAGCGGTCCCGGCGCCCTCGGGAGCGGTCGCCCGGGCCGGAGGTCCCGTTCGCCGGTCAGCGGAACCGGAAGCGCGTCGCGTCGCCGGGGAAGCTGAACCACGCGAGGGCACGGTGCGGTGTGAGCACCCGCAGGCCGCCGCCGTCCTCGCCGGCCCAGGAGTCCGGCCCCGGGGAGTAGCCCTGGTCCTTGTACTTCACGAACGCCGCGGACAGCCGTGCGCCGAGACCGTCCGCGGCGGCCCGGGCGGGCTGCGACTCACCCTCGACGATGACCGTCTCCGTGCCGCTCTCGAGGTGCAGCGCGCAGGCCGGGTTCGTCGTGAGGTTCACCGCGTGCCGGGTCGTCGGTGCGCCGTCGTACCAGAACCGCCCGTCGAGCCAGACGCCCCAGCGGGGGACGACGTGCGGGCGGCCGTCGGGCCGGGTCGTGGCCAGCCAGTAGGCCGTCGCGGCGACGAGCCGCGCCTCGACGTCCGACCAGGGGAGCAGCCCGTCGGTCGTGTCCGGGATGCCGTAGCCCTCCGGGAACACGGGCCGGTCGCTGCTCGGAGCAGGTGTGATGTCCGTCATGTCCGGCAAGCGTAGGCGTGACCTCCGACAGGTGCGCCCCTGGCCGCGAGGGGGCCCGTCCTCTGGTGCGAAGAGCACCGCAAGATCACGTTTTGGCGTGGAGAACCCGCCACAGGACGGCGTGACGTGCGTTCGACACCAGAGGACGCACCCCCGGTGCAGTGCGTACCCCGCCAGAGGTTGTCGCCAGTCGCCGGTCGCCGGTCGCCGGCAGCCCTGCCGGCGCGGGCGCCGTCAGCCGACCAGCCCCATCGCCAGCGCGAGCCGCAGCATGCCCGCGTGCAGCGGGTCCGGGCCCGCGAGCCGGCTGACGGCCTCGGCCGGGTCGAGGGCGAGGACCTCCACCACCTGCTCGGCGTCCGGCGGGCAGGTCGGCGGGCCGACGACCCGCGCCTTCGCCACGGCGTAGACCCAGTGGGCGACCGGGTGCGGCTGGTGCGGCCGGTACGGCTGCGGGAGGCTGCTCGTCGCCTCGTACCCGGCGAAGCGACGCAGCGGGGACCGCAGCTGTGCCCCGGCCTCCTCGGCGAGCTCCCGGTGGGCGAGGGCGTCGAGCGTCTCGCCCGGTTCTTTCGTGCCGCCGGGGAGGAACATCCCGCCCTCGTCGGTGCGGCAGACGAGCACCCCGCCCGCGGCGGTCACCGCCACGAGGTGCAGCCGCGAGACGAGACTCTCGCGGACCTGCGAGGTGGTCGCCACGACCCGGGCCGCCGCGTACCCGACGTCACGCGGTGCGAAGACGTCCGGCAGCCGCGCGGCCCAGACCGCGTCGGTGACCGGCTCACGCACCACCGGGGTCGCCGGCCGTCGTCCCGTCGGCGTCGTCCGCGTCCTCGACGTCCGCCCGCGGGATCCCGAGCAGGTAGAGCACGGCGTCAAGGTACGGGACGTTGACTGCGGTGTCGGCCTGGGCGCGCACGACGGGCTTGGCGTTGAAGGCGACGCCGAGGCCGGCGGCGGCGAGCATGTCGAGGTCGTTGGCGCCGTCCCCGATCGCGACGGTCCGCTCGAGCGGCAGGCCCTCTGCCTCGGCGAACGCACGCAGCGCCGCGGCCTTGCCGGCCCGGTCGACGACCTCGCCGACGACGCGGCCGGTGAGGACCCCGTCGACGACCTCGAGGCGGTTCGCGCGGGCGTGCTGGATGCCGAGCTCCTCGGCGAGCGGGCCGACGACCTCGATGAAGCCGCCGGACACCACGGCGAGGGTGAAGCCGAGGCGGCGCAACGTCCGGCACAGCGTCCGGGCGCCGGGCGTGAGCCGGACGGCGGCCCGCACCTCGGCGAGCACGGACTCCGGGAGCCCGGCGAGGCAGGCGACCCGCTCGTGCAGGCTCGCCGCGAAGTCCAGCTCGCCGCGCATGGCCCGCTCGGTGACGGCCGCGACCTCGGCCCCGCGGCCGGCGTGCTCGGCGAGCAGCTCGATGACCTCGTCCTGGATGAGCGTCGAGTCGACGTCCATGACGACGAGGCGGCGCCCGCGGCGGGCCAGGCCCGCGGGGGAGACGGCGATGTCGACCCGGTGCGAGACCGCCTCCGCGGCGAGCTCGCGGCGCAGCACGAGGACGTCGTCGCCCGAGACGTCGAACTCGAGGGTCGTCACCGGCCAGCGGGACAGACGCCGGATCCGGTCGATGTTCGCGCCGCGCCCGGCGAGCCGGCCCGCGATGGAGGCGACCGCGCTCGGCAGCAGCGGGGCCCCGAGGACGGTCACGTGCAGCCGTCCGGCCTTGCGGGGCGCGTTGTCGCCGCTGCCGGCGACGCACGAGACGGTCATCCCGAGCCGCGCGCCCGCGGCGTGCACCGCGGCCATCACGGCGCCCTCGTCCGGACCGGCGGTGAGCAGCACCGCGAGGGTGAGGTTGCCCCGGACGACGACCTGCTCGACGTCCAGCACCTCGATCCCGGGCACCGCGACGGCCTCGAAGACCTCCCACGTCACACCGGGCCGGTCGGGCCCGGTGACCGTCACGAGGACGGTGCGGGCGTCGTGCGCGGGCTGCGCCGGGAGCGCGGGGACGGGCAGGTCGGTCGGTGCGGCGGTCACCCCGGAAGGCTATCGGCGGTGTGCCGGACGGTCGGTCAGACCCCGGCCGCGGCCTGCTGCCGGTTCACGTCGTCGCGCCACGCGACCCAGTCCCGGGTCAGCCCGAGGTCGTACCTCGGCCCGGTGAGGCCGAGGGTGACCAGCCGTGTGCCGACGCGCAGGAGCGCCTCGCCGATCTCGTCGGGGCCCTTGTCCGCCGCGGACGCCGAGCGCTCGATCTCGTCGGGGTCACGGCCCTCGGTGACGCACCACTCGTCGAGGACGGTGTGCTTGCGGGCGAGCGTGTCCGGGTCGCCGAAGCCGTGCCAGATGTCGGCGTGGCGGGCGGTGTAGCGCAGCGTCTTCTTCTCGCCGCCGCCGCCGACGAGCACCGGGATCTTCCGGGTCGGGGCCGGGTTGAGGGCTTCCCACCGGCGCTCGATCCGGGGCAGCGCCTCCTCGAGGTCGCCCAGCCGTGAGCCCGGGGTGCCGAACGGGTACCCGTACTCGGCGTAGTCACGCTCGAACCAGCCGGCCCCGATGCCGAGGAGCAGCCGGCCGTCGCTGATGTGGTCGACGGTCCGGGCCATGTCGGCGAGCAGCTCGGGGTTGCGGTACCCGACCGAGGTGACGAGCGCACCGATCTCGACCCGGGACGTCGCCTCCGCCCACGCGCCGAGCATCGTCCAGCACTCGAAGTGCTTGCCGTCCGCCTCGCCGTACAGCGGGAAGAAGTGGTCCCAGTTGAAGACGACGTCGACCCCGGCCTCCTCGGCCTCGGCGACGGCGCGGCGGATCTCGGCGTAGTCGGCGTGCTGCGGCTGCAGCTGCACGCCGACCCGGACCGGACGTGCCATCAGACGGGGACCTTCTGACCCTTGCCGACGACGGTGATCCCGGACTCGGTGACGGTGAAGCCGCGCTCGAGGTCCTCGTCGGGGTCCATCCCGATCCGGGCACCCTCGGGGACGACGACGCCCTTGTCGAGGATCGCCCGCCGGACGACCGCGTGCCGGCCGATCTCCACGTCGTCCATGAGGACGCTGTCGCTCACCGTCGCCCACGAGTGCACCCCGACGTTCGGCGAGAGCACCGAGTTCTCCACGAGGGCGCCGGAGACGACGCAGCCGGGGGAGACGATCGAGTTGACCGCGTGCCCGATCCGGCCGTGCCAGCCGTGGACGAACTTCGCCGGCGGCCAGGCCCCGAGGTGGGTGTAGATCGGCCACTCGTAGTTGTAGAGGTTGAAGACCGGGTGCACCGAGATGAGGTCCATCTGGGCCTCGAAGTAGGCGTCGAGCGTCCCGACGTCGCGCCAGTAGTCGCGGTCGCGCTCGTCGGAGCCCGGGACGTCGTTCTCGATGAAGTCGTAGACCGCGGCCTCGCCGCGCGACACGAAGTCGGGGACGATGTCGCCGCCCATGTCGTGCTTGGACGTCTCCAGGTCGGCGTCCCGGGTCACGGCCTCGACGAGGGCGTCCGCGTCGAAGACGTAGTTGCCCATCGAGGCGAGCACCTGGTCGGGCGCGTCCGCGAGGCCCTCGGGGTTCTTCGGCTTCTCGAGGAACGCCTCGATCATCCGCGGGTTCTCCGGGTGGGACTTGATGACGCCGAACTGGTCGGCGAGGCTGATCGGCTGCCGGATCGCCGCGACGGTGCAGGGCGCGCCGCTCTCGATGTGGGCCTGGACCATCTGCCCGAAGTCCATCCGGTACACGTGGTCGGCACCGACGACGACGACGATGTCCGGCTTCTCGTCCCGCAGCAGGTTGAGGCTCTGGTAGATCGCGTCGGCGCTGCCGAGGTACCAGCGCTTGCCCACCCGCTGCTGGGCCGGGACCGGGGCGATGTAGTTGCCCATGAGCGTCGACATCCGCCAGCCCTGGGAGATGTGCCGGTCCAGGCTGTGCGACTTGTACTGCGTGAGGACGACGATGCGCAGGTACCGCGCGTTGACCAGGTTGCTCAGGGCGAAGTCGACCAGCCGGTAGACCCCGCCGAAGGGCACGGCGGGTTTGGCCCGGTCCGCCGTGAGCGGCATGAGCCGCTTGCCCTCGCCGCCGGCGAGGACGATCGCCAGGACCCTGACCGCCTTCTTGGTACCCCGACTCCCAGTCGCCATGTCGCTGACCCTATGGCGTCCGTGGGGTGTCGCACTACGGTGACATGCGTGCGCATCGACCTGCTGACCCGTGAGTACCCGCCGAACGTCTACGGCGGCGCCGGCGTCCACGTGGAGAACCTCGCCGCCGTGCTCAGGGGCCGCGTCGACGTCCGGGTCCGGGCCTTCGGCGAGACGGTCGTCGAGGAGGGTGTCACGGGGTACCCGGACCTGCCCGACCTGGCCGGCGCCAACCCGGCGCTGCGGACCTTCGGGGTCGACCTCACCATCGCCGCCGACTGCGGCGGGGCGGACGTCGTCCACTCCCACACCTGGTACGCCAACCTCGCCGGGCACCTCGCGGGCCTGCTCCACGGCGTCCCGCACGTGCTCTCCGCGCACAGCCTCGAGCCGCTGCGGCCCTGGAAGGCCGAGCAACTCGGCGGCGGCTACGCGCTGTCGTCCTGGGCCGAGCGGACGGCGTACCTGGGCGCCGCGGCGGTCATCGCCGTGAGCGCCGGCATGCGCGAGGACATCCTGCGCAGCTACCCGGAGGTCGACCCGGACAAGGTCGTCGTCGTCCACAACGGCATCGAGCTCGACGGCTGGGTGCGGGACGAGAACCCGGACGCCGTCCGCGCGCTCGGCATCGACCCGGACCGGCCGAGCATCGTCTTCGTCGGCCGGATCACCCGGCAGAAGGGGCTGCCCTACCTGCTGCGCGCCGCCCGGCTGCTGCCGCCGGAGGTGCAGCTCGTGCTGTGCGCCGGGGCCCCGGACACCCCGGAGATCATGGCCGAGGTCAGCGGGCTGGTCGCCGAGCTGTCGAAGGAGCGCACCGGCGTCGTCTGGATCGAGCGGATGCTGCCCCGGGCCGAGCTCTGCCAGGTGCTCTCCGCGGCGACGACGTTCGTCTGCCCGTCGGTGTACGAGCCGCTGGGCATCGTCAACCTCGAGGCGATGGCCTGCGAGGCCGCGGTCGTCGGGACGGCGACCGGCGGCATCCCGGAGGTCGTCGAGGACGGGGTCACCGGCCGGCTGGTGCCGATCGAGCAGGTGCAGGACGGCACGGGCACCCCGACCGACCCGGAGAAGTTCGTCGCCGACCTGGCCGCCACGCTCACCGAGGTGACGGGCGACCCGGCCCGGGCGCGGGAGATGGGCCGGGCCGGCCGGCTGCGCGCCGAGCAGCACTTCTCCTGGGACGCCATCGCCGACCGGACCGTGGAGGTCTACCGCTCGGTGCTGCGCTGAGGTTCGGCGTCGGCGGCGTCCCGGCCCTGCGGCAGCACGCCGCCCGGACGCCGCCCCGCCGAGATCTCGGCGGCCGCTCGGGCCACGGCGGCCCGCAGCCCCTCGGACAGCCGGGGGCTCCCGCCGCGGTCGAGGAAGCCGTCGACCTCCAGCTCCGCGCAGAGCACCTCGCTGACGAACGGCGCCGGGGCACCGGCATGCAGCCGGTACGTCCGGTCCGCGGCGTCCTCGAGGGCCAGCAGGAGCAGCCGGTCGAGCACGCCTCGCGCATCGTCGTCGATCGTCGGCACACTGCAAGGGTTCCCCGTATCGCGTGCAGTCATGCATCGATCATGCGGAATCATCCGGACGGGGGAGGCAGGCGGCCCGCACCTGCGCTGGACAGGCCGGGCGCCCTGCCGCAGGGTTGAGGCTGCTCGGTACGGCGGGAGGTCCGACAGGCGATGGCAGAACGGGGCGGCGTCGTCGTCGTGCGTCCGCACGAGGAGCTGCGCGACGACATGGTGCCCAGGCTCCGGCTGGAGCTGCTCCGGGCCGCGGCGGACGAGCCGCCCATGGTCGTCTGCGACCTGCGCGGCGGGGTCCGGGACGCCGCCGCCCTCGCCGTGCTCCCCGAGATCGCGCAGACCCTGCGACGCTGGCCCGACTGCCCCTTCGTGGTGCTCGTCGACGACCCGGTCCGGGCGCGGATCCAGGCGGACGGCGGGTCCGGGCTCACCGTCGTGACCGATCTCGCGCAGGCGCCCGCGCCGCGGCGGCTGCCGGCCACCGACCGGTCCTCGATCCGGCTGCAGCCCACCCTGCACGCCCCCGGGGTCGCGCGCCGCTGGCTCACGGCGGTCCTGCAGGGCTGGGGCCGGCTCGACGAGGTCGCCGTCGCCGCGCTCGTCCTCGACGAGCTCGTGACGAACGCCGTCGTGCACGCCGGGACCGAGGTCGACATCGGGGTGACCCGGCGGCCGGACCGGCTCGAGGTCACCGTCGGGGACCGCAGCCGCGACCCGCTCGTGCGCCGGACGCCCGCCGAGGGCGACGAGCGCGGGCACGGGCTCGTCCTCGTGGATGCCCTGTGCAGCCGCTGGGGCGTCCTGCCCCGGCACCCCGAGGGCAAGCTCGTCTGGGCGGTCCTCGACCGCTGAGCGGCGCCCCGGCGGCCTGTGCGACGGTCAGGCGGCCGGTCAGGTGCGGGGCTCGAGGACTGCGTTGACGGCGGCGACGATCGCGTGCCGCGCGACGCCGTCCAGCCCCCGCAGCGCCTGCGCCCGCCGGGTCGCCTCGTAGCCCGTGACCGCCGCCCCGTCGTCGGCGACGGCGAGCTCGACGATCGCGCGCAGGCGCGCCGCGGTCCCGAGCACCCGCACCGAGCGCGCGGGCGCGGACGGCGGCAGCGCGTCGTGGACGAGCACACCGTCCCGGACGGCCGCGATCGCCTCGGCCGCGTCGTCCCGCCAGCGGGCGACGTCGAGCCGGGCGAGCTCCTCGGTCGCCTCCCGGAGCGCCTCCTTGAGCGCCCGCTCGGCCTCGCCGAGGCTGCCCGTGGCGTCGACCCGGCGGGGACCGGCCGTCAGCACCCGCCACGTGACGAGCGCCCCGGGCTCCCAGGCCGAGCCGAACTCCTCGACGACGGGCAGCAGCGCGAGGCTCGGCGGCACCGCCCCCGGCCCCGGGTCGGGGGCCGCCGTGAGGACCGCCTCCCCGGCGTCGAGGGCCAGCGTGTTGAGCGGCGGCGGGCCCGGCAGGCCGAGGACGTCACCCGGTGCCGGCAGCACCGCGCGCAGCCCGGCGACGCCGTGCGCCTGCAGCCCGTCGAGCAGGTCGGCCAGCCGCAGCGGCGCGCCGGCGAACGCCGCGGCCGGCGGTACGGCGTGCGCGTCCGGGTCCTCGACAGCGTGCGGTTCGTCACTGCGGACGACCGCGCGGACCGCCCGGTCGCGGTCCGTCAGGCCTGCGAGCACGGCGCTGCCCCAGGCGGCGAGCCGGGCGGAACGGGGGACGTCGAGCACGAGAGCCAGGGTAGGTGCCGGGCGCCCGCGCCGCGTGCCCTAGGGTTTCGCCCCATGCGGGAGGTCCTGGACCTGATCGGCGTCAGCGTGGTGCGCGACGGCGCGACCCTTCTCGACGACGTCACGTGGACGGTGCGCGAGGGCGAGCGGTGGGTGGTGCTCGGCCCCAACGGGGCGGGCAAGACGACGCTCATGCAGATCGCCGGTGCGCGGATGCACCCGACGAAGGGCTCGGCGTCGATCCTCGGCGAGCAGCTCGGCAAGGTCGACGTCTTCGAGCTGCGGCCCCGGATCGGGCTGTCGA
Source organism: Kineosporia sp. A_224 (assembly GCF_002198655.1). GTDB lineage: Bacteria > Actinomycetota > Actinomycetes > Actinomycetales > Kineosporiaceae > R-H-3. Next base: position 34,235 of record NZ_MWLN01000206.1, on the reverse strand, counting down.
GCGCCGCGTTCGCCGAGAGCCTGCCCGCGAACGAGAAGGTCGGGGACGTCGTCCTCACCGCGGCGTACGCGATCGCGGGCCGCTGGCGCGAGCAGTACGACACCCAGGACCACCGCCGGTCCGAGGACCTGCTCGCCGCGTTCGGCGTCGCCCACCTCGCCGAGCGGACCTTCGGCACCCTGAGCGAGGGCGAGCGAAAGCGCGTCCAGCTCGCCCGCTCGCTCATGACCGACCCGGAGATCGTCCTGCTCGACGAGCCGGCCGCCGGGCTCGACCTCGGCGGCCGGGAGACCCTGGTCCGCGACCTCTCCGAGCTCGCCGGCGACAAGCGCTCGCCCGTGCTCGTGCTCGTGACGCACCACGTCGAGGAGATCCCGCCGGGCTTCACCCACGCGCTGCTCCTGCGCCAGGCCCGGGTGGTGGCCGCAGGTCCGGTCGAGGAGACCATCACGGCGGATACGCTGACGGCGACGTTCGACATCCCGCTCGATGTGGAGCGGGTCGGGAACCGGTACGCCGCGCGCCTTCGTCTGGACGGGTGACGGTCGCCTCCCGGCGGCCGCAGGATCGGGGTGGACGACATGTGGCTGGTCTGGCTGGCCATCGCGCTGCTCGCGGCCCTCGCTGAGGTCGCGTCCCTCAACTTCGTGCTCCTGATGTTCGCCGGGGGCGCCCTGGCGGCAGCCTTCGCGGACGCGCTCGGCGCCCCGCTGCCCGTCGAGGTGGTCGTCTTCGCCGTCGTCTCGGTGGGCCTGCTCTTCGTCGGCCGGCCGCCGCTCGTCGCCTGGAGCGACCGCACCGCGCACCACCCGACGGGGGTGGCGGCCCTCGTCGGGCAGACCGCGGAGGTCCTCGCGGAGGTGGACCCCCGCGGCGGCCAGGTCAAGCTCGCCGGGGAGGTCTGGTCCGCCCGGGCCGAGGGCCCCGGCAGCGTGCTGCCGCTCGGGACCCGGGTCACCGTGCTGCGGATCGACGGTGCGACCGCGGTCGTCGCCGCCGAGCCGCCGCAGCTCGGGACGGCGGCTCAGGAGCCGGACGCCCCCGCGACGTAGACCAGGGCCTCCACCTGCGGTCCTGACGGCAATTCGGGCATGTCACGCCCGTCAGATCCGCCGTACCGCCGAGCCTGGCCCGCACCTAGCGTCGATCCAGCAGGACGCCGGCCCGACCCGCCGGCGCCAGAGGCGGACCGACGGAGGTGAACGGCGTTGGCGACCACATCGCCTGCCCCGACGCTGCCCGCGACCGCCGCCACTGCCCCCACCGCCCGTGTCGCGGGGGGCTGGCCGGTCGCCGCCGAGGACATCGGTCCCTGGGCGTCGGGCTACCACCCTGCGCTCGTCGGCTACCTCCGAGGCTTCGGGACCGCGATCGTCTCCGTCACCGGCGACCCCGACCGGCTCCAGGCGGCCGCGGCGACGTGGGAGCAGGCCGCGAGCACGCTGGACGACCTCGTCCGGCGTCTGGACGCGACCGAGCAGGACATCCCCACCTGGCGGGGGGCCGCCCGGACCGCCTACGAGCACGCCCGGGCCGTCACGCGCCGCCGATTCGCCGACGAGGCCCCGCGCGCCCGGGCGACCGCCGGGGCGCTGCGCTCGGCCGCTGCGGCGGAAGGCGAGGCCCGGGCCGCCGCGATCGGCGTCACCGCCGCGTTCCTCGGCTCCGCGGAGGCTGCGAGGCTGCGCGCCCTCGCCGTCCCGATGACGGCGGGGGGACCGCTCGTGGCCTGGCGTACCGAGCTGGTGCGGATCTTCGCCGACCACGCCGACCTGGCCCGGAACGTGGTCGAAGCATTCCGTGCCCGGATGGCCGAGGTCGTCGCGGCCCTGGAGTCCACCGAACCGTCGTGGGTCGGGCAGGCGGCCCGGCGGGTCGGCGACTTCGTCCACTACGACGTGCCGGAGCGCCTCGACGAGCTGGTGAACCTCCCCGTCTACCGGGACGGGCGTATCCCGACGGCCGACCTCGGCAGCGCCGCGGCGATCGACTCGCTCGTCAAGGTGTGGGCGGAGCGCGGCCACCTCACCACCCCCGAGACCGGGGCCGTCGGCAGCTACGCCGGGGCCACCGTGGGGCCGCTGGCGTGCGTCGCAGGCGCCGGAGCGGGGAGCGTGGCCACCGCCCGCGTCCCGTGGCTGTCCCGTTCTCTGGGGAAGATCGCGGCGGCCTGCGCCGCGGCGGAGGCCGCCTCCTACGTCGTCAACAAGCAGCCGTCGGTGCAGGCACTTCTGGGATGGGCGCCCGACAGCGTGCTGCCGGACGGCGCCGCCGTGCGGCTGGGCGTGCGTGACGCCGGTGCGCTCCCGACGCTCTGGGCGGGCAGGTCCCGGGCCTGGGCGTGGGAGGCGGAGGACCACAAGGTCCGCCTCGGCTGCACGCGCTTCGACTACCTCGCCACTCCCACGCCACGCACCGGTCTCGCCTGGCTGAACGGCACGTTCTCGACGATGACGACGGACGCCAAGGTGTCGGGCGGCGTCTTCTCCGAGCTCAACGCCCAGGTCGGCGTGCCCGGCGGCCGCCTCTCCGCCCGGGGCTGGCACCCGGTCGCCGGGAGCAGCCGCGAGGGGGCCCTGTTCTGCGGCGTGTACATGAACCTGACCTGGCGCTGACCTGCTCGACGAGCCGGCGGCTCAGGAGCCGGACGCACCCGCGACGTAGAGCGCCGCGACCTCGTCGGCGGCCAGCGCACGCGACCACGACCCGACCTCGTCGAGCCCGCCCGCGACCGCCGGGTCACCCGGCGCCGGGGTGTGCGTGAAGTTCGCCCCGAACACCGAGTAGAAGTAGCCGAGGTCGACCTGGCCGGCGCGCAGGTACGCGTCGGTGAGCAGCCCGGTGCTCGTCGCGGCCGCCGTCCCGACGGCGGTCCCGTCGACGTAGAGCGTCAGCGTCGTGCCGTCGAACGTGGCCGTGGCCTGGTGCCAGAGCCCGTCGGCGACGGTCCGCGTCGAACGGACGAGGGTGAACACCGGGCGGCCCGGGCGGGGCACCTGGCCGTTCGCGAGCTCGGAGCGGACGGCGGTCACGACCTTGCCGTCGTTGTCGAGCCAGAGCACCCGGTCCGTCGTGCCCGTGCCGTCGGCGGCCGCGCTCCAGCCGGCCAGCGCGCCGCCGCGGCGCGACGTCGTCCGGAACCACAGGGAGGTCGTCCAGGCCGTCCCGAGGGTCTGGGGGGCGTCCGCGACCGCCCCGCCGCTGCCGGCGAGGGTGACGGCCGCGTCCCCGGTCGTCACGCCGTCCGGCGCGGTCGTCGCCCCGGTGAGGGTCGCCGTCCGGCCGTTGCCGCTCGCGTCGGACTGGGTGCCGGCCGCGGCCCCGTCCGTGGTGTCACCGAGGCGCCACCAGACGTCCGGCGTCGTCGTCAGGGCCGCCGTGGCCAACGGCGCCGGGGCGTCCGTGCGGACCGCCACGGCGGCCGACCACGCCGACCACCCGGACGCCGTCCCGCCGGTCGCGCGCACCCGGTACCGGACGCTCGCCCCCGGCGTCGCCGTGGCGTCGGTGAAGCGCAGCTGCGGGATCGTGAAGGCCCACGACTCGACGGACGCCGTCCCGACGAGGGTGCCGTCCTCGCGGCGCACCTCGTAGCCGATGACGCCGGTGTCCCGGTCCCAGGTGCCCGGGACCGTGACGACGACCCGGCCGGCGCCGGTGGAGTGCGCGACGGGGGCCGGCGGCGTGGCCGGCGCCGCGTCGGTGCTCTTGGGCACGAACCGGGTCAGGCCCTGCTGCGCCGAGCCGTTGACCGTCGTGAAGTCGCCGCCGACGAACAGCCGGGTCCCGTCGGTGGTCATGACCTGCGGCCCGACGACGGTCGTGCCGGCCGCGTTCGTGTTCGGCTGCCAGTGCCCGAACTCGCCCGTCGCCGGGTCGATCGCGTTGAGCCGGTACCAGACGAAGTCGTCGCGGAACCGCGGGCCGACGAAGCCGCCGACCATCCGCCCGCAGTCGTGGGTGTGGCTCGCGAAGTAGACCTGGCCCTTGAGCAGGACGACGGACTGCCCGGCGCCCGCGCACTCGTCCTGCCAGACGACGGACCCGTCGGCGATGTTCGCCCGGTAGACCCCCTCGAAGCAGCCGGGGGCGTCGGCGAGCGAGGTGACGTACGCGGTGTCGGCGGCCTCGTCGACCGCGATCCCGCGCACCGAGTAGACGCACGCCCCGACGGACTGGGCGGCCCACGGCTGCGGCGTGCCCGTCGTCGTGTCGACCGAGGCGATCGCCGGGTTCGGCAGGGCGTTGACCGTCGTGAAGGTGCCGCCGACGAGCAGGCGCCGCAGCGACGTGTCGACGGCGAGGACGTTCGGCCGGGCGTCGAGGTCGGCGGTGAAGCCGGTGAGGACCGCACCGGTGGTGGCGTTCAGTGCGGCGAGGCGGGCCTTGGCGCGGCCGCCGACCGTCGTGAAGTCGCCGCCGGCGTAGAGCGTCGTCCCGGTGCGCAGCAGCGTGGTGACCCGCGCGTTCGGCGCGGCGTTGAACCCGGTGCGCAGCGCACCGTTCGACGTCGCGACCGCGGCGAGCCGCGGCCGGGAGACGCCGTTGACGGTCGTGAAGTCGCCGCCGATGTAGAGGGTCGCGTTGTCGGCCGAGAGGGCGAGGGCGCGGACCTGGCCGTTGAGCGTCACACGGAACGACGTGACGACGCCGGTCGCGGCGGAGAAGGCGGCGAGGTAGGTGCGCGGGGTCGAGGTCGTCGCCCGCGGGGCCCGGACGGCGGTGAACGTGCCGCCGGCGTAGAGGACGCCGCCGCCGGTGACGAGGGCGTGCACCTCGTTGTTCGTCTGGTGCTGCGCGGCCGCGACGCCGCTGAGCGTCTGGTCCCCGGTGACCGCCGCGGACGCACCCGGCCCGGTGGCGAGCCCGGCACCGAGGACGGCGAGGACGGCGGACGTGACGACGGCCAGACCACGGACGACCCGCTGCGACCCCATGAAGTGCTCCTTCGACTCACGCTGCGAAGGCCCCCCGGCCACGGAACGGCGGGTGCGTCCCGCACGTCGGTACGGGCGACCCAGGACTCACTGTCACGGATGACGCACCACTCGGCGTAGCGCCGAACGGGTTGCCGTTACGATGAGTCACCTGATCGGCGGACTACGTCCCCATGAGTTGGAGCCCTTGATGCAGGCGTCCCAGGCAGTCCTCTACTTCGTCCTCCTCGTCCTCGCGCTCCTCGTCGTCACGACGGTGGCGCGGGCCGTCCGGATCGTGCCGCAGGCCACCGCGGTGATCGTCGAGCGCTTCGGCAAGTACAACCGGACCCTCGACGCCGGGCTGCGCTTCCTCATCCCGTTCGTCGAGCGGCCCCGTGCCATCGTCGACCTGCGCGAGCAGGTCGTCTCCTTCCCGCCGCAGCCGGTCATCACGAGCGACAACCTCGTCGTGAGCATCGACACCGTCATCTATTTCCAGCCGACGGACCCGAAGTCCGCCGTCTACGAGATCGCCAACTACATCCAGGGCATCGAGCAGCTCACCGTCACGACGCTGCGCAACGTCATCGGCTCGCTCGACCTCGAGCAGACCCTGACGAGCCGCGACCAGATCAACGGCCAGCTCCGCGGCGTCCTCGACGAGGCGACCGGCCGCTGGGGGATCCGCGTCAACCGGGTCGAGCTCAAGGCCATCGACCCGCCGGCGAGCGTGCAGGACTCGATGGAGAAGCAGATGCGCGCCGAGCGGGACCGCCGTGCGGCGATCCTCAACGCCGAGGGCGTCAAGCAGTCCCAGATCCTCACGGCCGAGGGCGACAAGCAGTCCTCGATCCTGCGGGCCGAGGGCCAGGCCCAAGCTGCCATCCTCAAGGCCCAGGGTGAGGCGCGCGCGATCCAGCAGGTCTTCGACGCGATCCACCGCGGCAACCCGGACTCCAAGCTGCTCGCCTACCAGTACCTGCAGATGCTGCCGCAGGTGGCGAACAGCCCGTCGAACAAGCTCTGGATCATCCCGACCGAGCTGACCCAGGCACTGCGCGGCATCGGCAGCGCGCTCGGCGGCTCGACCGACGGCACCGGCACCTGGGTGCCGGGGGAGCCGTCCGGCAGCGGCCTGGCCGCCGACCTCGCGCACACCACGCTGCAGGAGCCCGAGGAGGCGCTGCGCCAGGCCCGCGCCGAGGCGGACGCCGCGTCGGCCGACGCCGAGGGCGCGGCCCGGGTCACCGGCCAGGAGCCGCCCACGGCACCGCCGGCCGGCTGAGCCCGCCCGCCGGCTGAGCCCGGCAGCGACACCCGTCAGGCGGTCGCGGACGCCCTGTCCGCGATCGCCTGACGTGCTCCCAGGACCAGGTCGACGTACCACTGCGCGTGGTTGTACGCGAAGAGCGCGTCCCGGACCCCGTCGTCGGAGCCGCCCTCGGCGCCGCTCGCGCACAGGTAGCGGGCCGCCGTCCAGACCGCGTCCGCCGGGTCCCACGCGTCGACGTCCCCGTCGTGGTCGCCGTCGACGGCGTACGACGCGAACGTCGCCGGCATGAACTGCATCGGGCCGATCGCGCCCGCCGACGACGGGCCGTTGTTGCGGCCGTGGCCGCTCTCGACCTGCCCGACGGCGGCGAGCAGCGTCCAGTCCACCCCCGGGCAGGACGGCGCCGCCGCCCGGTACAGCCGCTCGAACTCCAGCGGGATGCCGAGGGCGCCGGTGGCGCCGGACGCCGCGAGCCGGCGCAGCCGCGCGGCCTCCTGCGCGGCGGCAAGCCGGGCCGCGGCCGCCTTCGCCGCCTCCGCTCCGCGCGCCTCGGCGTCGAGCCGGTCCAGCGCCGTCCGGGCGCGCCCGAGCGCCTCCTCGGCGGCCGAGGCGTCGTCCTGCACCGCGCGGAGCGCGACCGCGAGCCGGTCGTCGGCCTCGGCCGCGACCCGGGCGGCTGCGGCCGAGCGGGCGGCCCGGGCGCCGGCGGTCGACAGGTCCAGGGCCGACCGCCGGGCGAGGTCGCCCTCGATCCGGTCGAGCGTCGAGAGCCGCCACATCGCCTCGTCGAGGTCGGGGGCACCGAGGACCGTCACCGCCAGCGCCGCACCGCCGTCGGTGTACAGCGCGCGGATCCGGGCCGCGTGCGCCACCTGGGTGCTGCGCAGGTGCACGGCGTCGGCGTCCCGGACCCGGTCCACCCCGGCCGAGACCGTGAACGCGGCGGCGAGCCGGTCCGCGGCGTCGGCCGCCGCGCGCGAGCGCTCCTCGTAGCGCGCCGTCAGCGTGTCGACCTGGCGGGCCGCGGCCTCCGCACGGGCCCGGGCGGCGCGCGCCTTCGCGTCGAGCCGCTCGACCTTCGCGGCGGCAGGTGCCTCGTCGGACGCGCCGGTCGCGGCCCGCACCCGCGCGGCCGCCGGGGCCGCCCCGCCGGGGACCGCGAGCAGCACCACGACGAGGGCCATGAGCACGCGGGCCCGCAGGGTCGCGCCCCGGCCCCGTCGCCCCGTCGTCCGCCCGCCCACGTCGGGACCATCGACAGCCCGGCCGCGCGGCTTGACCGGCCGTCGGGGGGACCCTGCGCCGCCCCGCCCGGACGCCGGATAGCCTCGCAGCCGTGACCTGGCCCGAGGCGCTCGCCGTCCTGCTCGCGGGTGTCGGGGCCGGGACGATCAACGCCGTCGTCGGCTCGGGCACCCTCATCACGTTCCCGACGCTGCTCGCGCTCGGGTACCCGCCGGTCACCGCGAACGTCTCGAACAACATCGGCCTCGTCTTCGGCAGCGCGACCGCGGCGTGGGGCTACCGCCGCGAGCTCGAGGGGCAGCGGCGCAACGTCGTCCGGCTGGCCCCGCTGTCGTTCCTCGGCTCCGTGCTCGGCGCGGTGCTGCTGCTGCGGCTGCCGGCGTCGGCGTTCGAGGCGGTCGTCCCGGTGCTCATCGTCGTCGCGCTCGTGCTCGTCGTCCTCCAGCCGCGGATCTCGGCGTGGACGGCGGCCCGCCGGGAGGCGGCGGGCACGGTGCACACCGGCCCCGGCGCCGCGGCGGGGGCCGGCACGCTCGCGGCCGGCGTCTACGGCGGGTACTTCGGTGCCGCGCAAGGGGTGCTCCTCGTCGGGATGCTCGGATCCCTTCTGCCCGAGTCCCTCCAGCGGGTCAACGCGCTCAAGAACCTGCTGTCGTTCGTCGTCAACCTCGTCGCCGCCGTGACCTTCCTCGTCGTCCGGCCGGGCGCCGCGGACTGGCCCGTCGTCGGTCTCGTGGCCGCCGGGTCGGTCGCGGGCGGGCTGCTCGGGGCCAAGGTTGGGCGCCGGTTGCCCCCGCAGGCGCTGCGCGCCGTCATCGTCGTCGTCGGGGTCGTCGCCATCGTGCGGCTGCTCTCGTCGTGAGCAGGGCCGAGCAGGAGGCCGCGCTCGTGGCGGAGCGGGCGGCGGCGGCCGCCGCGGTCGAGCACCTCACCGCGCGCGTCGAGACCGTCGACGACCCGCGGGTCACGGACTTCGTCGGGCTCACCGACGTCGCGCTGCGGTCGCGGTCGGAGCCGGGGCTCGGCCTCTACATGGCCGAGAGCGAGAAGGTCGTACGGCGGGCGCTCGACGCGGGCCACCGCCCCCGGGCGCTGCTGCTCTCCGACCGCTGGGTGGGGCCGATGGCCGACCTCGTCCGGGACGTGCACGCGCGCGGCGGCGAGATCCTCGTGGGCACCGAGCCGACGCTCCAGGCGATCACCGGGTTCAACGTGCACCGCGGGGTCATCGCCTCGATGGCACGGCCCGCCCTGCCGGCGGTCGCGGACCTGCTCGCCGGGGCGCGGCGCGTCGTCGTCCTCGAGGACGTCGTCGACCACACGAACGTCGGCGCGATCTTCCGCTCGGCCGCCGGGATCGGCGCGGACGCCGTCCTCGTGAGCCCGCGGTGCGCCGACCCGCTGTACCGGCGCTCGGTGCGCGTCTCGATGGGCACGGTCTTCCAGGTGCCGTGGACCCGGATCGCGCCGTGGCCGGGCGGCCTCGACGCCGTCCGCGCCGCAGGCTTCACCGTCGCGGCGCTGGCGCTCACCGACGACGCCGTCGGCCTCGACGCCCTCGAGGCCGACCCGCCGCAGCGGCTGGCGCTCGTGCTCGGCACCGAGGGGGACGGCCTCTCGGCGGGCGCCGTCGAGGCTGCCGACCTCGCCGTCCGGATCCCGATGGCCGGGGGAGTGGACTCCCTCAACGTCGCGGCCGCGGCCGCCGTCGCGCTGTGGGCGGTGCGGGTCCGGGACTGACCGGGCTGCTCGGGGGCGCTACTCCTGGGGCACCGGGTTCGCCAGGCCTTCGACGACCTCGACGCCGGGCATCGCGGCGAGCACCGCGCCCGGCAGGACGAGCTTGCTGCCGCGCACGCCGCTGCCGACGACGAGGGCGGCGACCTGCGCGACGCGGGCGTCGACGAGCACCCGCCAGCCCTCCGGCAGCCCGACCGGGGTGATGCCGCCGTACTCCATACCGGTCCGGGCGACCGCGTCGTCCATCCCCATGAACGAGCACTTGCGGACGTCGAGGAGCCGCTTCACGGTGCCGTTGACGTCGGCCCGGGTCGTCGCGAGGACGACGCAGGCCGCGACCCGCTCCTGGCCCTCGCGCTTGCCCGAGATGACGACGCAGTTGCCCGAGACCTCCGGCAGCACGCCGTACGTCTGCGTGAAGACGGACGTGTCGGAGAACGCCGGGTCGATCGGCGCGACGCCGACGGCCGGCGCGTCCGGCCAGTCCCCGAGGAACGCTGCGACGGGGGCGCCGAGGAGGTCGGGCCGGCTCAGGGCAGGGACGGTGTCGAGGCTGCCGACGGTCGCAAGAGTCACGGCGTCAGCATGCCAAACGCCACCGCGGTCCCTCGTCCTCTGGTGGCATCAGCACTCCAAGCCCGAGTTTCGGGGTACTGACGACACCAGAGGACGCACGCGGGTCAGACCTCGAACAGCTCCGCGAGCGGACGGCGCGGGGTGAGCGGGGCGTCGACGAGCGGGCGGCCGACCCGCAGGAGCACCTGCGGCAGCCCCCAGATCCCGAGGACGTCGGCCACCTCGGGCCGCAGCGAGGTGTCCTGGAGCGCCTGCTCGGCGAACGTCGCCACGAGCCCCTTGGCCGTCGCGACGAGGAGCAGCCGCTCGAGGGCGAGGCCGGCGACGACCCAGTCGTGCCGGGTGTCGCCGCGGGTCGAGATGACCAGGACGGTGCTGCGGGCCAGCTCCTCCTCGACCTCGCCGGCCTCCGGGGCGCCGCGGTGCCCGCCGTGCACGAGCGAGTCGACGGGGAACGGCGACGTGCCGAGCGCGCTGCTCGGGATGCCGTCGACGACCTCGCCGGCGTTGCTGCCGCCGCGCCGGACCCAGCGCTCGACCTCGCTGCGGAGCTCGGGGTCGGCGGCCTGGGCCCGGACGGCGCGGCGCAGCAGGTGCGCGAGCCGGCGGCGGGCGGCGGCGTCCGCGACGCTCAGCCGGGCGCCCTCGACCGCGACGGCCTGGCGCAGGTCGAGCAGGTCCTCCTCGGCCACGGCGTGCGAGCGGTAGACACGGCGGTGGGTGTGCCGCAGCGGCACCATCCGGGCGAGGTCGGTGTCGGCCGCGGAGGCCGGCACCCGGGCCGTGACGCGCACGGTCGCGACGAGGGCCGGCTCTGCCGGGTCGGGCAGGGTCGCGGTGTCGACGGTGTACCCGAGGCCGCGCAGCGCGACAGCCGCGTTGAGCACCGCCGTCCCGCAGGAGATGATCCGGTCCCGGCCGTGCGGGTCGATGACCGGGACGGCCCGCGCGGTGTCCTCGACGATGCCGAGCCCGTCGCGCAGCCGGCGCAGCAGCCACGGCTGGGAGTTGTGGATCGAGGGGGCCCATCGGGCCGCCTCGGCCGCCACGAGGAGCTCCTCCTGGGGCAGAACGGGACCGGCCGGGTCCCCCTCGGGGACGCCCAGCCGGCTCTCTGCTGCTGCGGTCACGAGAACCACCGCCTACACCTCATCGCTTCACGGTAGGCAGGCGGGTGACGGCGATCACGGGGCGAAGGTCCCGTGCCGCAGCACCTCGCGGACGATCTCAGCCGGCGGCGTCGGGGGAGCGCAGCCAGGCGACGACCTCGGGGGAGGGCTGGAGCAGCCCGGCGCGGGCCCGGCCGAAGAGCCACCCCTCACCGAGGGCGACCCCGGCGGCCTGGAGCCAGCGGGCGTCCACGAGCGCCTCCACCCCGGCCGCGAGGACGTCGGCCCCGAGGTCGGCCGCGACGGCGAGCACGAGCCGGACGACGCGGGCCGCGATCTGGTCCCCGGCGACGCCGTGCACGAGGTCGCTGCCGAGCTCGACGAGGTCCGGGCGCAGGTCCGCGAGCCGGCGCAGCTCGGCCCGACCGCCGTCGACGACGCGGACGGCGACGAGGAGGCCGTGCTCGCGCAGCCCGGCGAGCACCGCCGCGAGCTGGGGGGCGTCCGCGGCCTCGGCCTCGCTCACCGCGACGACGACGCCGGAGAGGTCCCCCTCACCGAGGAGGGCCGACGTGACGTCGCGGTGCAGCAGCGCGGACGCCGTGACGTTCACGGCGAGGAACTGCCGCGGGTCGAGCAGCGGCCGCGCGCGCAGCGCCGAGGCGAGGGCCGCCGCCTCGAGGGCGGCGCCGAGCCCTTCGCGGTCGGCGGCCGCGAACCACGGCTCCGGGGAGCGGGCCGGCCACTCGACGACCCGGGTCAGGGCCTCGTACCCCGCCACCTCGCCGGAGCGCAGGTCGACGATCGGCTGGTAGACCGTGCGCAGCGGCTCCGCCCGGCGGAGCAGGACGGCGACGCCGGAACCGGCGGACGCCCGGTCGGGCGGCGTCGGCACGGCGGGCAGGTCCACCCGCGACAGTCTCGTGCAGCGAGCCCCGCGGACGGCGGATCTGGGCCCGCGCGTCGCGGCTCAGGCGGCCGAACCGGCCGGGACCGGCTCCGTCCCGCCGGGCCGGGCGCCGTCCGGCTGCGCGCCGTCGGGCTGCTCGGCGGGGCAGTGCTCCCGCAGCGCCACCACGACCTTCTCGCAGATCTCGCCGAGCCGCCGGGCGTCCTCGGGGGTCAGCGGGTCGAACAGGTGCGTCCGCACCGACTCCACGTGCGAGGGCGCGGCGTCGACGAGCGCGGCGAACCCGGCGTCGGTGAGGTTGGCGTAGGCGCCGCGGCGGTCGCTCGCGCACGTCTCCCGGACGACCCAGCCGAGCTCCTCGAGCCGGCTCACCGCGTGCGACAGCCGGCTGCGCGAGGAGTCCGCGGCGTCCGCGAGGTCGCTCATCCGCAGCCGCCGGTCGGGGGCCTCGGACAGCCGGACGAGGATGTCGTAGTACGCATGGCTGAAGCCCTTGGACCGCTGGAGCTCGCGCTCGAGCTGGGCGGCGAGGAGCTTCGTGGCGGCGAGGTAGGCGCGCCACGAGCGCTGCTCGTCGGCGCTGAGCCAGCGGGTCCCGGTCATGGACCCATCCTACGTTGGTAGTTGAGCGTTGAACATTACTTAGGTCCCGGTCGCGCGGGCACCTCTAGACTCCGCCGCGTGCGCCGAGCCCGCCTCCACCTCGCGACCTGCACCGTCCTCCTCGCCGTCGTGCTCGGGGGCTGCGGCCTCCCCGGCGGCGGCCCGGACGCCGGGACGGCGGCCCCGGCGACCTCCGCAGGAACCGCCGCGGCGGACGACACCGCTTCAGGGCCGACGACCGCGCCGACCCCGGAGCCGACCCCGTCAGCCACGCCGGCGGGCCCGCGCAGGACGACGTTGGCGTTCGCGGGCGACGTCCACTTCGCCAACCAGGTGGCCGACGTGCTCGACGACCCGCAGACCGGGCTCGCGGAGCTGCAGCCGTACCTGTCGACGGCGGACCTGGCGATGGTCAACCTCGAGACCGCGATCACGACCCGTGGCCAGGAGATGCCCAAGAAGTTCCACTTCCGGGCGCCGGCGACGGCCTTCGCCGCGCTCGCCGCCGCCGGGGTGGACGTCGTGACCCTCGCGAACAACCACGCCGTCGACTACGGCGAGGTCGGCCTGCGCGACACCCTCGCCGCCCGCGCGAAGGCCCCGATCCCCGCGGTGGGGCTCGGCAAGGACGCCGCCGACGCCTACGCGCCGGCGATCCTCGACGTGGACGGCGCGAAGGTCGCCGTGCTCGGCGCGACCCAGGTCCCGGACTGGACGCTCGCCACCTGGCCGGCCCGCCCCGGCCGGCCCGGCGTCGCCGCGGCCTCCGACCCCGCCCGGCTCGCGGCCGCCGTCCGGGCCGCCCGGAAGAAGGCCGACGTCGTCGTCGTGTACCTGCACTGGGGCACCGACTACACGACCTGCCCGAACGCCCTGCAGAAGCGGACGGCGCGGGCGCTGGCCGACGCCGGGGCGGACGTCGTCGTCGGCGCGCACGCGCACCGGCTCCAGGGGGCCGGCTGGCTCGGCGACACCTACGTCTCCTACGGCCTGGGCAACTTCGTCTGGTGGCGGCGCAACTCGGTCGCGGACGCGACGACGGGCGTCCTCACGCTCGGTGTCGAGGGGCGGCGGGTCGTCTCCGCGCGCTGGACGCCGATGCTCGTCAGCGCGGACGGCATCCCCCGGGTGCCGGACGCAGCGGCGTCGAAGCGGATGCGCCAGGCCTGGGACGCCGCCCGCGACTGCACCGGACTGGCCGCGCGACCGGCCGGCTGAGGGTCCGTACGGGCCCGGACGTCATGCCGCTGGGTCACCTCGGTCACGACTTCTCCGGTTCGCCCCGCAGCCGGACTACCGGTCTGTAATTATCCCTCTGTAATCGCGTGACCACATGGGGTAATGTCCCTGCCGGATCACCGGCGCGCGAGCGGGGAGGTCGCGAATGCAGCCACACGTCGTCCCGACGGCTGCCGGCGTTCCGGTGGGAGCCACCCCGAGGGTGGCCTCACCGGCCCGGCCGCTCGTCGTGCCCGGAGCGCGCCGTGACACGGTGCCCGCGCCGCGCACCCTCGAGGACCCCGCCCCGGAGCCTGCCCCGCAGGACCGTCGTCCCCGCCGCTGGTGGGACCGTCGGCGCAGCGGTGACGCAGCCATCTGGCGCTCGGCCCTGGCCGTACTCGACGCCGCCCCCGACGCCGTCCTCGGTGTCGACGCGGACGGTGTGACGATGTTCGCGAACTCCGCGGCGACGGTCCTCCTCGGCGCACCGCGCGAGGTCCTCGTCGGCACCGCGGCCGCCGAGCTCGTGCCGGACCTGCCCGCCGCGCTCGTCGAGGTCCGGCGCCGGGTCGGGCACGGCGTCGCCGTCGACCCGGCGGGGGAGAGCCTGGAGCTCCTGGCCCGCACCGTCGGCGGGGCCGAGCTGCCCGTCGCCGTCTGGTCGACGCCGTTCTCGACGCCGGACGGCGGCTTCGTCGTCGCCGTGACCCTGCGCGACCTGCGCAGCCAGCACGACGTCGACGACCTGTGCCTGCGGCTGGACCTCGAGGCCCGCGAGGCCCGCGACACCGTGCACGCCGTCCTCAAGGCGGTCACCGACCGGGTCGTCGTCCTCACCGACCCGCAGGGCCGCATCACCAAGGTCAACCGGGCCGCCGAGAAGCTCCTCGGCTACCGCGCCGAGGAGCTCGTCGGGCGGCCGTCGACGCGCCTGTCGGACCCGGTCGACCTCGCGGAGGTCTGTGCGGAGCTGGGCGTCCCGGACGGGGTCGACCCGCTCCTCGAGCTGGCCCGCTGGGGCCTGCCGAACCGGCAGGACTGGGACTTCGTCACCAAGGACGGCCGGCGTCGGCCGGTCTCGCTGTCGGTCAACGCGGTCGGCGAGCGGGAGAGCCCCGTCGGGTACGTGTGCGTCGCGAGCGACCGGTCGGTGGAGTGGCAGCAGGTCGCCGCGCGGCGGCCCGCAGCGGCGGGCGGCGAGCGGCTCCTGCTCGACCTCGACGACGCGGCGACCCGGGTGCTTCGCTGGGGCGTCGGGCGGTCCGGGGCGCGGTAGCGCATCCAGGACGCAGCACCGAGGACGACCACCCGTCGTCACCGGGCCGACCTACACTGCGCCGGTGACGACGAACGAGACCCCGCTGTGGCAGTGGTCGGCCCGGGAGGTCGTCGCCGCGACGACGTCCGGTGACGTGAGCTGCGAGGAGGTCGCGCGCGCCGTCGCCGACCGGGTCGCGGCCGCGAACCCCGCGGTGAACGCCGTGACGCTCGACCTCGGCGAGCAGGGCGTCGAGGCGGCGCGGGCCCTCGACGAGGCGTTCGCCCGCGGCGCTGCGCCCGGCCCGCTCCACGGCGTCCCGGTGACCATCAAGGACAACATCGACGTCGCGGGGCAGCGGACGCCGAACGGGCTGCCGGGCCTGGCGGGCCTCGTCGCGCCCGGGGACTCCCCGGTGACCCGGAACTGGCTCGGCGCCGGAGCCGTGCTCGTCGGCCGCACGAACACCCCCGAGGTGTCGATGCGGCCGACGACGGACAACCCGCTCTACGGCCTCACGCTCAACCCGTGGGACGCCGCGTACTCCTGCGGCGGCTCGTCCGGCGGTGCCGGCGTGAGCGCCGTCCTCGGGTTCGGCGCCCTGGCCCACGGCAACGACATCGGCGGCTCGGTGCGGATCCCCGCGCTGCACTGCGGCGTCCCGGGCATCAAGCCCTCGCAGGGCCGGGTCCCGGCGTACCTCACGTCGGCCGCCGTCGAGCGCTCGACCGTGGCCGCGCTCATGTCGGTGCAGGGCGTCCTCGCCCGGTCCGTGGACGACGTCCGGCTGGGGCTGTCGGTCATGGCCCGGCGCGACGTCCGGGACCCGTGGTGGGTGCCGGCACCGCTGGAGGGTCCCGCGGTCCCGCGCCGGGCCGCCGTCCTGCGGCACGTGGACGGCGAGGTGGAGACCGCGCCCGACGTCCTCGCGTCCCTCGACCGCGCCGTCTCGGCGCTCGTCGTCGCCGGGTACGAGGTCGTCGAGGTCGACGAGACCTCGTCCCCGGGGATGGCCCGGACGGCACGGCTCGCCGTCCGCCTGCTCATGAACGACCTCGACCACCAGCTGACGCCCGTCCTCGACCGGCTCGGCAGCGCGCAGATGCGCGCCTACTGGGCCGACCTGCGGGGGATGGCTGCGCCGTACGAGACCCCCGGCGAGCACGTCGACGACCTCGCGGCCCGCACGACGCTCGTCCGGGAGTGGTCGCTCTTCCTCGAGGAGCACCCGGTGCTCGTCGTCCCGCAGCTGCTCGGCGGCGTCCTCGAGGTCGGCGAGGACGTCCGCTCGCCCGAGGACGTCCGCCGGGTCTGGCACAGCCTCGCGCCGAGCATCGCGGTCAACCTGCTCGGGCTGCCGGCCGCGCTCGCCCCGACGGGGCTCGACGACCGGGGCCTGCCCTCGGGCGTCCAGCTCGTCGGGTCGAAGTACCGCGAGGACGTCTGCCTCGACGCCGCGCAGGCCGTCGAGGACACCTGCGGCCGGCTCGCGCCGGTGCTCTGGGGCCGCGACGGCTGAACCGTCGCGGCCCGCCCCGGGCGGGCACACTTCAGGCGCGGAACGCGTTGACCCGGGGGAGCGTCCCTGCGGGGGGCGGGGGACGACCGCCGGACGGCGGGCGGCACGGAGGTGGACGGCATGGGGCGACGGCGCGGCAGGATGCGCCGCCGCGTCGTCGGCGGGGCCTTCGACCTCGTCGCCGACCGGGCCCCCTGGCTGACCGACCACGCGTACCGGGTCGTCGCGGCGCCGCTGCAGTGGGTCGACCCGGGCGGTGCCGCCCAGGCGGCGCACGGCCGGCTCGACACGATCCGGGACCGGATCGCCGCGATGGCCGCGACCGGGCGGGTGCCCCGCGCCGAGCAGCGCAGGATCGCCCGCGACCTGGCCCGCACCCGGGACGACCTCGGCCGGATCGTCTCCCGGCTGCCGCCGGTGCAGGCGACGGCGCTGACCCTGCGCCTCGACGCCTACGTCGAGGCGTTCGACGCACTGCCCGGACCCGCGGCGACCGCGGTGGCCCGCCGCGGACGGCGCCGCTCCCTCGCGGAGCGCGGACGTGACGCCGCTGTGCTCTCCGGCGCCGCGGCGACGGCGTGGGCCGGCCTGCTCGTCGGCGGTGCCGGCACCGTCGCCGTCGAGGGCGCCCTCGCCGCGGGCGCCGCCGGGGCCGCCGGCGCGACCNGCGAGCTCGGAGACCCGCTCCCGGCGCCGGCGGCGGGAGCGGGTCTCCGAGCTCGCGAACGCGCTCGCCGCGGCGGACACCCACGTGCCCGCGGCCGGCGGCGTCACCGTCCCGCAGCTGGACCGCGCCCGCGCCGACCTGCTCCGACGGGCGGCGGCCGCGCGCCGCCTCGACGCGCGCGGGGCCGCCCTGCTCCGGTCGATCGACGGGCACCTCGACGACCTGCTCGTGCGGCTGCTGCGCGACGACCTCGACACCGACGTCGCGTTCCTCGTCGAGGCGACCGTGACCCGCTACCTCCCCGACACCCTCGAGCCGTTCCTCGCGCTCGAGGACCCCCGTGCTGTCGTCCGCGGCCGGCCCGCCGCGGTCGAGGTCGCCGACCAGCTCGCGGCGATCGACCGCGCCCTCGACCAGGCCCGGGCCCGGCCGGGCCGGCATCACCTCGAGACGCAGCTGCACCTGCAGGGCGAGTTCCTGCGCACGAAGTTCGGCGAGGGCCCGGCGCCCGCGGGCCGGCCGGGCGAGGCGCCGCCGGCCTGAGCCGGACGGCGACCGGCGTCGTCACGGCCGCCCGGCGGCGTCCCAGGCCCGGTGCCCCTCGATCGTCCGTTCCCACAACCGGTCGAGCGCCTCGCCCGGCACGCCCTGGAAGTGCAGGCCGAACACGTCGGCGAGCGCCTCGAACCACTGCGGCCGCCGGGCGAGCTCGACCGGCCGGCAGGCAGGGTCGCCGCCGACCCGGCCGAGGACGACCCCGCGCATCACGTCCGCGCCGGCCGCGTCCCGTCGCTGCGCGGTGCCGACGCGGACGAACCCCGAGTCCGGGGACGTCGCGAGCCAGGCGTGCCGTGCCGCGAAGTCCTCCTGACGGGCCGGCGCGTCGAACCAGCTCATCCGCGACACCGCCGAGCCCTCGACGGTCAGCCGCCGGTCACCGACGCCGTCCGCCGGCCGGGACAGCTCGAGGCCGTACGGGCCCTGCCGCCAGAATCCGGTCAGGAGCGGCAGCGGCGTGTGGAGGGCGTCGCCCAGCCCGGTGTCGAGGTACCAGACGCCGTCCGGGTTCTCCGCCGACGGCAGCCCGGCCACCGTGAGCACGAGGTGGTTGTGGAACGCGTCCGGGTTCGGGCCGGCCGGCTCGTGGACGCCGCCGACGTGCCGCGTCACCCGGTAGCCGAGGGTCGTCAGCAGCTCGGCGAGGGCGCCGTTGAGGTGGTAGCAGTAGCCGCCGCGCCCCGCGTGGACGATGCGTCGGGCGGCGGCACCCGCGTCGACGTCCCAGCCCAGACCGGCCTGGATCCACAGCGTCTCGTACGGGACCCGTTCGACGTGGCGCCGGTGCAGCCGGTGCAGCGCGTCGACGGACGGTGGTTCGGCGTCGAGCCCGAGCCGCCGCAGGTAGCCGTCCCTGAGGTCGTCGTCGAGGCCGCCGCGCCGGCTCACGTCACGCCCCGCCGCCCTGGTGCGCCAGGTAGGTCGCCCCGAGGTCGAGGTCGCCGTGGCCCGCCGCGACGGCGCGGTCGAGGTGCTCGCGGACGACGGCCAGCACACCGAGGTCGATGCCGGCCGAACGGGCCGCGTCGACGACGTACCCGGCGTCCTTCGCGGCGCCCGCGAGGCTGAAGGACGGCGTGAAGTCGCCCGCGAGCATCGCGCGGCCCTTGAGGCCGACGTACGGCGCGTCCATCGCGCCGCCGCGGACGGCCTCGAGGAACAGCGCCGGGTCGAGGCCAAGGCCGTCGGCGAGGGTGAGGCACTCGGCGATCCCCTCGACGACCGTGACGACCCAGGCGTTCGCGACGAGCTTGAGCCGTGACCCGGCACCCGCCTCGCCGACCCAGAGGGTCCGGCTGCCGATCGCGTCGAGCACGGGCGCCACCGTGGCGCGCACCGGCTCCGGTCCCGAGGCGAGGACGACGAGGGTGCCGTCCTCGGCGGGCTTCTTCGTCCCGAGGACCGGGGCGTCGACGTACGTGAGACCGAGGTCCGCCGCGAGGCCGGCGAGGCGCTCGGCACCGTCGACCCCGACGGTGCTCGTCTGCAGCCAGACCGTGCCCGGGCGCAGCCCCGGCCCGGCGGCGGTCATCACCTCGACGACGCTGCCGGCGTCCCAGAGCATCGTCACGACGACGTCCACGTCCCGGACCGCCTCGGCAGGAGAGCCGGCGGCGTGCGCGCCGGCCGCGGCGAGCGGCTCCGCCTTCGCCCGGTCGCGGTTCCACACCCGCAGCCCCAGACCGGCTGCCGCGATGTTGGCCGCCATGCCCGCGCCCATGGTCCCGGTGCCGAGGAGGGCGACGGTCGGTGCGCCGGTCGTGGTCGGGCCTGGTGTCTGCGTCATGGCTGCACCCTAGGCAGCCCTCGTCGTCACCGCTCCTGCCGCCTGCCGCCGGGTCCCCGGAAGCCCTTGACAGTGATTCCTGTCAAAGGAGAGGCTGGGCCCGTGCCCGACATCGCCGTCCTCGACGCCCCCGACGTCGCCGCGGCCGCCCTGGAGCCGACCCGGGCCCGGCTGCTCGCCGCTCTCGCGCACGAGCCGGGCTCGGCGGCGCAGGTCGCGGCCCGGCTCGGGCTGCCCCGGCAGCGCGTCGGGCACCACCTGCGCGCACTGGAGGACAAGGGGCTCGTCGTCGAGGTCGGCACCCGCCGGCACGGCGGCCTCACCGAGCGGGTCCTCGCGGCCTCGGCGAAGGCGTACGTCGTCTCGACGGCGGCGCTCGGCGAGGCCGGCGCCGACCCGGCCCGGATCGGCGACCGGCTCTCGGCCGGCTATCTCGTCGCGGTCGCGGCCCGGGCCGTGCGCGAGGTCGGGCAGCTGCTGCGCGGGGCCGAGCGGGCCGGCCGACGGCTGCCGACGCTGACCGTCGAGACCGAGATCCGGTTCGCCTCCGCGGCCGACCGTGCCGCGTTCGCGAACGACCTCGCGGCGTGCGTGCGTGACCTCACCGCCCGCTACCACGCGGAGGGCGCGCCGGGCGGCCGCTGGTACCGACTCGTCGCGGTCAGCCACCCGCGCCCGGGCGGCCCGGCCGACCCGGCACCCCTTCCACCACCTGCCGAGGAGGCACCGCAATGACCGAGGAGCAGACCCGTGAAGGGCGCGTCATCGACCTGTCCGTCGACGTGCCCGGCACCGTCGAGGAGGTCTGGGCGGCGATCTCGACCGGTCCGGGGATCGGGTCGTGGTTCGTCCCGCACGCGCTCGAGGAGCGCGTCGGCGGCGCCGTCACGATGGACTTCGGCGACTTCGGCACCGACACCGCGACGGTCACGGCCTTCGAGCCGCCGCGCCGGATCGAGCTCACGAGCCACGGCGACCGCGCGCTCGCCTACGAGTGGACCGTCGAGGCCCGGGACGGCGGCACGTGCGTCGTCCGACTCGTCAACAGCGGGTTCGGGCCGGGGGAGGACTGGGACGCCGACTTCGACGCGATGACCCTGGGCTGGCGGGTGTTCCTCGCGAACCTGCGCGCGCACCGGACGCACTTCCCCGACCGGACGGCGCAGCCCGTGGCTCTGAACGGCTGGGCCCCGGGCCCGCACGACCCCGCGTGGCAGGAGCTCTGCCGGGTCACCGGCATCGACCCCGCACTGCGCGCGGGGGACCCGTTCGCCACGGGGGGCGACGGGGCGGACCCGGCCGTTCCCGTCGAACGCGGCCGGGTCGAGGAGGTCCTCACCGAGCCGGGCGCCCTCACGGCCTACGTCGTCCTGCTCGACGAGCCGGTGCCGGGCACGGCCATCGTCATCGCCGAGGGGGCCGGGGACCGGGTGCTCGTCGGCTTCCAGCGGTACTCGTACCCGGACGCCACGACCGGTCCGGCGTTCACGGCGTGGCATCCGTTCTTCAGCGAGAGGTTCCCGCTCGACGCGCAGCCCTGACGGCACGCAAGAATGCGGCCGTGCGCCTGTCCGACGCCGATGCCCGGCGCCTCCTCACCACGGCCGACCACGCCGTCCTCGCGGTGAACGACGCCGCCGGGCCGCCGCTCGTCGTCCCGGTCACCGTCGCCGCGCTCGACGTCGGCGGGACGGCGTGCCTCGCCTTCGCCGTGGACCACAAGCCGAAGTCCGGCGCCCGGCTGCGCCGGCTGCGGCTCGTCGAGGCCGACCCGCGGGTCGCCGTCCTCGCCGAGCACTACGAGGCGGACTGGACCCGGCTGTGGTGGGCCCGCGCCGACGGCCGCGCCGAGGTCCTCGGCCCGGACGACGACGGCCCCCGCGGGGCCGCGCTCGACGCGCTGGCCGCGACGTACCCGCAGTACCGGGCCGTCCGGCCCACCGGCGAGGTGGTGCTCGTCCGGGTGGAGCGGTGGAGCGGCTGGTCCGGCGAGGAGGCACCGTGACCGTCGTCCGTCGGGCCGACCTCGCCGTCACGCCGTGGAAGAACGGCCTCGGCCGCAAGGCCGACATCGCCGAGGGCGACGGCTGGTTCGTCGGCCTCGCCTGGCTCGACCGGGACGCCGCCTTCTCCGACTTCCCCGGCACCGACCGCACGTGCGTGCTCCTCGAGGGCGGCGGCTTCACCCTCGAGGTCGAGGGCCGCGCGCCGCTGGTCTACCGCGACCCCGGGACGGCGCACTCCTTCCCCGGGGACGTCCCCACCCGGTGCGTCCTCGCAGCGGGCCCCTGCGTCGTCGTCAACGTCATGACCCGCCGCGGCGACCTGGAGCACCGCGTCGAGGTCACCGGCACCCTGCCCGGCGACGGCTGGGCGGTCGTCCTGCGCGGCGGCCTGCGACCGGTCGCCGGGGACGAAGGCGTCTCGCCGGAGGCCGGACCGGGCGACGTCGTCGCACTGCCGCACCAGGGGGTCGCGTCACCGGACCTGCTCGTCGTCGCGGTCCGTGCCCCGTTCCGCACGCAGGTCTAGGGTTGGCCCCGGGCGGGTTCCCGCTGTGAGGAGGTCTCGCCGTGGCAGTCGCGATCAGGACCGAGGCGCTCACGAAGCGGTACGGCTCGACGCTCGCGCTCGACGCGCTCGACCTCGAGGTCGAGCAGGGTGAGGTCTTCGGCTTCCTCGGCCCGAACGGCGCCGGCAAGTCGACGACGATCGCCCTGCTGCTCGGCCTCGCACGGGCCACCGGCGGGCACGCGACGATCCTCGGGATGGACGTCTGGGACGACGCCCCGCGGCTGCACCGCAGGCTCGCCTACGTGCCGAGCGTCGCGGACCTGTGGCCCGGTCTCACCGGGGCCGAGACGCTGCGGCTGCTCGCGTCGGTCCACGGCAGCGTCGACGAGGCCTACCGCGCCGAGCTGCTCGACCGGTTCGAGCTGGTGCCGGACAAGAAGGTCCGGGCGCTGAGCCACGGCAACAAGCAGAAGATCCCGCTCGTCGCGGCGTTCTCGAGCCGGGCCGACGTCCTCCTGCTCGACGAGCCGACGACCGGGCTGGACCCGTTGATGGAGCAGGTGTTCCGGGCCTGCGTGCACGAGGCCCGCGACCGCGGCCAGACGGTCTTCCTCTCCTCCCACATCCTCGCCGAGGTCGAGGCGGTCTGCGACCGCGTCGCGATGCTGCGGGCCGGCCGGCTCGTCGAGTGCGGTACCCTCGAGGTGCTCCGCCGGTACAGCGCACTGCGGGTGCGGGTCGTCCTCGCCGGGCCGGTGCCGGACCTGTCCGGCGTCGACGGCGTCCGGGCGCTGCGGGTCGACGGCCAGGTCGTCGAGTGCGACGTCGCCGGCTCCGTGCAGCCGCTGCTCACCGCGCTCGCCGGTTCGGTCGTGGAACGGATGACGACGACCGAGCCGTCGCTCGAGGAGCTCTTCCTCTCCCGGTACGGGGAGGCCGGCGCGACGCCGGTGGTCGCGCCGTGAGCACCGCCGAGGCGCTGCGGCCCGCGACGGAGGGTCCGGTCCGCCGGACGCGGGGCGGCGCGGAGCGCGCCATCGCCCGGCGGGCTTTCCGCCAGGTCCGCGTCGGGGCGCTCCTCGTCGGGCTCACGACGGGGCTGTCCGTCTACGCCACCGCCACCGCCTACTCGAAGACCTACCCGACCGCGGCCCTGCGGCAGCAGGCCGCCGACCTCGTCGGGAGCGACGCGGGGCTGCGGATCCTGCTCGGGCCGATCGGCGAGATCGCGACGATCGGCGGCTACACCGTCTACAAGAACTTCGCCTTCCTCACGACCGTCGGCGCGGTGTGGGCGGTCCTCGCGGGCACCCGGGTGCTGCGCGGGGAGGAGGACGCGGGCCGGTGGCAGCTGCAGCTCGCCGGAGCCACCCGGCCCGGGCGCGGGACGGCGGCCGCGCTCGGCGGGCTGGCCGCCGGCCTGCTCGTCGTCCTGCTGCTGGGCACCGGGCTGTCGCTGCTCACGGCCCGGGACCCCGCCCTCGGGATGCCGGCCGGCAGCACCCTGCTCTACGGGCTGACGCTGGCCGCGGTCCCCGCGGTCTTCGCCGCCGTCGGTGCGGTGACGTCGCAGCTGGCCCGGACCCGGCGGACGGCGACCGGCCTCGGCCTCGCGGTCGTCGGCGCGGCCTTCGTGCTCCGGATGGCGGGCGACGCCGGCGACCGCACCGCCTGGCTCGGCTGGCTCACGCCCTTCGGCTGGGCCGAGCTCGTGCACCCGTACACGCACCGGGACGCGCGGCCGCTCGTCCTCGCGCTGCTGGTCGCCGGTGCGCTGGCGGCCACGGCCGTCACCCTGGCCGGCCGCAGGGACGTCGGGGACGGGCTGCTCGCGAGCCGGGACACGGCCGCGGTGCGGCCGTTCGGCCTGCGCACCGCCTTCGGCCTGTCGCTGCGCCTCGAGCTGCCGACGCTCGTCGCGTGGGTCGTCGGCGCCCTGCTGACCGGGCTGCTCATGGGGTCGTTCGCCGTCATCACCACCCAGGACGTGCCGGACTCGATGCTCGACATGCTGCGCCGGTACGGCCTCGAGGGCAGCTTCCTCGAGGAGTTCCTCGGGATCGCCTTCCTCCTGCTCGGCACCGTCGTCGCGCTGCTCCCGGCGAGCCAGACGTCGTCCGCGGTCGACGAGGAGACCTCCGGGCGGCTCGTCCACCTCGTCGCGGCACCCGTCGACCGCCGCACCTGGCTCGCGGGCCGGATCCTCGTCACGATGGCCGCGGTGCTCGCCGCGGCGGTCCTCGGCGGGGCCGGCGTCTGGGCCGGGGCCGCCGTGCAAGGGCTGCGGCTCGACCTGGCCCTCATGCTCGGGGCCGGGCTCAACGTCGTCCCGACCGCCCTCGTCGCGCTCGGCGTCGGGTCGCTCGTGCTGTCCCTGGCGCCCCGGGCCGCCGGCGCCACGGTCTACGCGGTCGTCGTCTGGTCGGTCTTCGCCGACCTCCTGGCCCCGCTCAGCGGTGCGCTCGAGCAGGTCGGGACGCTCTCGCTGTTCCACTGGATGGCGCTCGTCCCCGGGGAGGCCGCCGACCCGGCGACCGTCACCGCAACGGTCGCCCTGGGGCTGGCGCTGTGCGCGGCCGGGGTCGTCCTGTTCACCCGCCGCGACCTGCGCAGGGACTGACCGCCGGCGCGGGCGTGCGAGGATCGGGGCACGTCGAGCCTGGAGGGCCGTTGCACGAGCGCGTCGCCGACAGCGGCCCCGGTACGGACGACCGCACCGACGCCCTCGACGCGCTCCCGGACACCGGCCTGCACCGCGCCTGGCTCGTCGCCGGGGTGACCTTCGGCGTCCTCGTGGCGGCCGCGGCGTTCCGGTCCTCGACCGGTGTCCTCATCGAGCCCATCGAGGCGACCTTCGGCTGGTCCCGCGCGCTGACGTCCGGTGCGGTGGCGCTGAACCTCGCGGTGTTCGGGCTGGTCGCGCCGTTCGCCGCGGCCTTCATGGAACGCTTCGGCCTCCGCCGGGTCGCCGTCGCCGCGCTGCTCGCGATCGCCGCCGGCACGTCCCTCACCCTCGTCATGACCCGGCCGTGGCACCTCGTCGTCCTCTGGGGGCTCGTCGTCGGCGGGGCGACCGGCTCGCTCGCCTCCGTCGTCGGGCCGATCGTCGCGAACCGCTGGTTCGTCCGGAACCGCGGCCTCGTCACGGGGATCTTCGCCGCCGGGTCGGCGACCGGCCAGCTCGTGTTCCTGCCGACGATCGCCCGGCTGACGACCGCGCAGGGCTGGCGGTCGGCGAGCCTCGTCGTCGCCGTCCTCGCGCTCCTCCTGGTGCCGTTCGTGCTCCTCGTCGTCCGTGACCGCCCCGCCGACGTCGGGCTGCTGCCGCTCGGTGCCGACGGCCCTGACGACCCGCGGATCTCCCGCCCGGCGGCGTCGACC
Organism: Kineosporia sp. A_224; assembly: GCF_002198655.1. GTDB lineage: Bacteria > Actinomycetota > Actinomycetes > Actinomycetales > Kineosporiaceae > R-H-3. The sequence goes on along the minus strand of NZ_MWLN01000206.1, from coordinate 8,956 downwards.
GCAGGTGCCGTCCGGACGGCGCTGCAGAACCTCGCGCAGGCCGCCCGGGTCCGTGAGTTCTGGGTGCTCGCCGGCACCTTCTTCGTCTGCGGCTGGTCGACGAACGGCCTCGTCGGCACCCACTTCGTCGCGGCCGCGCACGACCACGGGATGCCGGCGACGACCGCCGCCGGCCTGCTCGCCCTCGTCGGCGGGTTCGACCTCGTCGGCACCGTCGCGTCGGGCTGGCTCAGCGACCGGGTCGACCCGCGGTACCTGCTCCTGGCGTACTACGGCCTGCGCGGGCTCGCCCTGCTCGCCGTGCCCGCCGTGCTCGGCCCTGCCGTCGCGCCCCCGCTGCTGTTCTTCGTCGTGTTCTACGGCCTCGACTGGATCGCGACCGTGCCGCCGACGGTGGCCCTGTGCCGCGAGGCCTTCGGGCTGGAACGCTCCGGTGTCGTCTTCGGCTGGGTGTTCGCGAGCCACATGGTCGGGGCCGCCGTGGCCGCCCAGTTCGCCGGGGCCGTCCGCGAGGTCACCGGCTCGTACTCGACCGCCTGGTGGACGGCGGGGGTGCTGTGCCTCGTCGCGGCCGCCGCCTGCCTCGCCGCCCGGCGCACCCCGGCCGCGACACCCGCGCCCGCGACCGGCTGAGGCAGTCGTGGTCCGCCGGATCGTCCTCGCCCGGCACGGCGAGAGCGTCGCGAACGTCGAGCACCGGTTCGCCAACCGCGCGCTCGGCCCGCCGCTCACGGCGAGCGGGCACGACCAGGCGGACGCGCTCGCCCGCGCCCTCGCGGGCCAGGGCATCGGCCTCGTCGTCACGAGCCCGTTGCTGCGCGCCCGGCAGACCGCCCGGGTCGTCGCGCACACGCTCGACGTGCCGCTCGAGGTCGCGGAGGCGTTGCGCGAGTACGACGTCGGCACCTTCGAGGGCACGACGGACGCCGCCCACTGGGCCGCGTACGAACGCACCGAGGCGGCCTGGGACGCCGGCGAGTGGACGGCGCGGACCGGCGGCGGCGAGAGTCTCGCGGAGATCGAGGAGCGCCTCACCGGCTGGTTCACCGAGGTGCGCGGCCGACCGTGGCCGGAGGTCGTCCTCGCCGTGTCCCACGGCGGCGTCCTGCGCCGGCTGCTGCCGCGCGTCGTCCGGCCGCAGGACGCCGACCGGGTCCGCGGGCTGACCCTCGCGACGACCGGGTACGTCGTCCTCGCGCTGCCCGACGACCCGTCCTCGGCCGCGGCCGTCGTCCACGTGTGACGGTCAGCCGACCGGGCCCGCCGGGGCCGCCGCCCCTGTCCGGACCGGGAGCATCTGCGAGACGAGGACCTTCGTGGCGGTCATCGGGTCGAGCGACGTCTCCATCGCCAGCGCCGCGTCGTCCACCCGGAAGACGTGGGACACCATGTCCTGGAACGGGATCGCGGTGCGGTGCCGGGCCAGCAGGGCCAGCGTCCCGGCGTACGCCTGCAGGTCCTCGCCACCGACGCCCATCACGGTCAGGCTCCGGCCGCAGACGACCGCGGGGTTGAACGCCTCCGGACCCATGTCGACGAACGCGCCGACCTCGAGGATCGTGCCGGCGTCCCGGACGAGCGTCGCCGACAGCTCGAACGAGCCGCGGAACCCGGTCGCGTCGACGACGACGTCGGCGCCCTCGCCGTCGGTGAGGTCGAGCACCTCGGCCCGCACCGCCGGGTCGGCGCCCTCCACGTCGGCGCCGACGAGCACCGTCGCGGCCCCGACGAGCCGGCGCGCGAGGGCCAGCCGCAGCGGTGACCTGTCGACCGCGACGACCTGCCCCGCGCCCATGAGCGCCGCCTTGACGAGGTGGGACATCCCGAGCGACCCGACCCCGACGACGGCGACCGTGTCCCCGGGCCGGAAGCCGCCGGGGCGGCGTCCGGCCGCGACCCGTTCGAGCGAGTGCGTCACGGCGAAGATCTCGGTGAGGACGGCGACCTCGGACGGCAGCTCCGCGGGCACCTTGAAGACCGCCGTCCCGGGCCGCAGGTAGAGCAGCTCGGCCCAGCCGCCGAACAGGTGCGGCGCCTGCGAGCACGTGAGCGAGTTGCCGTAGTTCTCCAGGTTGCGGCACAGGACGTACGCCGACGCCCGCCGGCAGTTCCGGCACGTCCCGCAGGCCCGGTTCGGCGCCGGCACGACCCGGTCGCCCACCTCGACGGCGCTGCCGTCGTGGGCCCGTGCGCCGCCCGGGCCGACGGCCTCGACGATGCCGAGGTTCTCGTGGCCCTGGATGATCGGGAACGGCGTGGTGCGCTCCATCGGCGTCCCGGCGTACTGCACGGTCTCGCCGCGGTAGGTGTGCTTGTCCGTGCCGCAGATGCCCGACGCGACCATCCGCAGGAGGACGGCGCCCGGTTCGAGGTCCGTCGGCACCGGGTAGTCCCGGACCTCGATCCGCCCCGGTTCCAGCAGCGTCGACGCACGCACGGTCGCCATGTCCCGGTCCCTTCGCCGTCGCGCACGCAGCGCGGTGCGCGGCACGGTACACGCCACCGGTTCGTCCTGGCCGGTCAGGACGCCGCACCGGCCTTCGTCCCGGCGGACAGGCCGACCGGGACAGCGGACCGGCACAGATTCGGCCCAACAGGACGAATCGCAGATCACATCCGCTGCGTACCTTGTCGCCACCACGGACGCGCCCCGGCAGCGTCCCGAGCGGCCGGGACGGCCGGCCGCCGATGGACCAGCGAAGGAGCTGTGCGCCATGCAGATTCGCGGCCAGGAGGTCCTCCTCCCCACCTCGGCGGTGTCAGCCTTCCCGCGGCCGCACTGGCTCCAGGGCCGGGTGCTCGGCAGCCTCGCCGAGCCCGTCTACCGCAGCCACAACCTCCGCGTCGCCTACGAGGACGCGAGCAGGATCTGCGCCCGCGAGCAGGAGCTCGCCGGCCTCGACGTGCTCTGCGACGGCGCCCAGTACTACGAGTGGGAGGCCCCCGGCTTCCAGCTCGAACCGATCTTCCACTTCATCCCCGAGAACCTCGGCGGCTTCGCGCCGTACGGCCCGCCCGGGGACGGCGCGAAGTACGCGCCCTTCTACAAGGCCCAGGTCGTCGGCCCGGTCGAGTGGAAGCGCTCGATCTTCGAGCCCGTCGTCAACGCGATGAAGGGCGCCACGGACAAGCCGTTCAAGGTCGCCTTCCTCGGCCCCGCGCAGCAGAGCATCATCTGCGACGACCAGCACTACGGCGACGGCGTGGCCTTCGCCAAGGACCTCGCCCGGGCGATGAACGCCGAGCTGCGGCACCTGCAGGCCATGGGCTGCGAAGGCGTCCAGCTCATCGACGTCCTCGCGCCCTACACCCAGGACATGTGGCAGATCGAGTGCCAGCAGATCATGTTCGAGGGCATCACGATGATGAAGTTCTGGCACATCTGCTACGGCAGCGTCGACGGCCAGCGCGACGTCTTCGAGGCCAAGACCCGCGAGATGATCCCGCTCTTCGAGGCCTCCCCGGTGGACGTCATCCACCTGGAGTCGACGAGCGCGGAGTTCGGCGACCTCGACCCCTACAAGGACTTCCCGAAGGACAAGGTGCTCGGCCTGGGCGTCGTCGACGCCAAGAACTACATGGTCGACAGCGTCGACGTCATCGCCGACCGGATCCGCCGCCGGCTGGAGATCGTGCCGCCGGAGCGCTTCCTCGTGGCGCCCGACTGCGGGCTGGGGTACTTCAGCCGGACGACGGCCTACGCGAAGCTGCGCAACCTCGGCGAGGCCGTGGCACGGGTCCGCGCCGAGCTCTGACGGGATGCCCGGACCGTTCCCGGACGACGTCATCGGGAGCCAGCTCGACGCCGGCGACCACGTGTGCGCCTTCTACCGGAGCCCGGCCGAGCGCGACCTGCTGCTCGTGCCGTTCCTCGCGGCCGGGCTGGTCGCCGGTTCGCGCTGCACGTGCGTCGTCGACAGCACGCCGCCGGCCGCCGTCCTCGACCTGCTCTCGGTGCACGTGGACGTCGACCGGCACCTCGACGAGGGTCGCCTCGAGGTGCTCGGCTCGGACGAGACCTACTTCGCCCGCGGCGGCTTCCTCCCCGAGGAGATGCTGAGGTTCTGGGAGTCGAAGGCCGGGTCGGCCGGGTCCGGCGTGGTCCGGAACATCGGCGACATGAGCTGGGCGCACCGCGACAGGCCCGGCGTGGAGAAGATCGCGCTCTACGAGTCGGCGCTCAACCGCGTCATGGGCAACGTCCCGCAGGTCAACGTGTGCCTCTACGACCTGACGCGGTGCGACGGCCGGCTCGTCATGGACGTGCTCAAGACGCACCCCAGGGCGATGATCGGCGCGATGGTCGTCGACAACCCGTACTACCTGCGGCCGGACGAGTTCCTCGCCGACAGCGACGACCTGCTCGCCGGGGGCGGGGGAGCGGGCTGACCCCCGGGCGGGTCAGCCGCCCGGCGGGCAGGGCGTGGTCCGCAGGGCGGTGAGGGTCTGCCAGGCCCGGGTCGCGAGCTGGAGGTTGAAGCACGTCTCGGGGTCGGACAGGTCGTGCCCGGTGATCTGCCGGATCCGCTGGAGCCGGTACTTCAGCGTGTTCCGGTGCACGATGAGCGCGGCCGCCGTGGCCTCGTAGTTGCCGCCGCGGTCGAGGTAGTGCGTCAGCGTGCGGACGAGGTCGGCGCTGCGCTGGGTGTCGTACGCGAGCAGCGGCCCGATCCAGCGCTCGACGAACCGCTCGACCTCGTCGAGGCTGTCGTTGCCGATGAGCAGGCGGTAGACGCCGAGGTCGTCGAAGCGGACGGCGCGGTCGTCCCACTCGGCGGTCTGGAGCAGGTGCATCGCCAGCCGGGCCTGCCGGTACGAGCGCGGGAAGTCGTCGACGGCCGAGCACTGCTCGCCGACGGTGATCCGGGCGGTCCCCCCGCCGAGGTCACGGATGACGCTCTGCCGCAGGCTCTCCCAGTCCGCCTCGTGGTCCGCGAGCAGGATGACCTGGGCGCCGCGCGCGACGAGCAGGGTGCCGGCGGGTTCCTCGCGGGCGGCGTGCCGGACGGCCTGGAAGAGCGCGTCGTTGTCCTTGGAACGGCCGTGGCCCTCGACGACGACGACCCGGTGCGGGCGCTGCAGGTCGTACCCGAGCGCGGTCGCCCGCGCCAGCGCGCTCTCCTCGTCCGTGCCGGTGAGCAGCTCGTCGACGAGGTCGCGCCGGATCCGCAGCTCGCTCTCGGCGAGGCTTCGCACCCGGGCCAGCTCCATCGCGAGGATCGTCGCGCCGTGCTCGAGCGCCATGACCTCGTGCTCGCCCGCGGTGCCGCCCGGGTCGACGAGGCAGATCACGCCGAGAACGTCGCCCTGCGGGTGGGCGAGCGCCACGAGCGTGCCGCCCTCGCGGATCGGGCGCCCCGCGGCCTGCGCCCGGCGCAGCAGGGCCTCCCGGCGCGGCGCCGGGTCCTTGGGGTAGGGGTCCGGCCGGTTCGGCCCGGCCCAGGCGCGCAGGTTGCCGTACCGGTCCTCGATGGCGACCGGCAGCCCGGTCAGCTCGTGAACCGCGCGCGCGATGCCGTCCCGGCCCTCGTCCGAGACGGCGACGGACGTGAGCCGGGCGTGGATCTCCATGCTGCGCTGCAGGGCCTCGACCGTGCCGCGCAGCCGCTCGTTGACGAGGGCGAGCTCGTCCGCGGTCGCGAGCTCCTGGGCGTGCAGCTGACGGTTGGCGAGCGCCGACCCGGTCTGCTGGGCCAGCGCCCGCAGCAGGAACTGCTCCTCCGAGTTCGGCTCGGCGTCCGCCGCCACCACGAGGAAGCCGTAGTCCCGCAACGGGCTGCCGAGCGGGTACGCCCAGGCCCACGTGACGTCCTGGAGGGTCACGGCGCCGCCCATGGCGCCGATCTGCGTGAGCTGCCGGCCGAGCCCGACGGTCGCGGTCGACCGGGTCGCCCCGCCCGCCTGCTCGATGCCGACGACCCGGCACCGGGCGAGCGAGGGGACGGCGGTCATCGCGAGGTCGAGGATCTGCCGCTCCCCGGTGCTCTCGGTCATGAGCTGACCGAGGACGAGCAGGCTGCGCATCGTCGAGAGCAGCCCCCGGCCGAGCTGGTGGGGGATCTCCAGCTCGGGGGCGCTCATGCGACCGCGAACTCTTCGGGCTCGACGTACCAGGGGTTCTCCAGGAGCTGCCCGGACATGAGCACCTTCGGGTGCGTCCGGAGCAGCTCCATGAGGACCTGGCCGTCGGTGAACCGCTCGAGGTCGTACAGGCAGAGGATCACCTGCGGGTACCTCGGGAGGAACCGGTTGAGCCGCGCCTCGTAGCGCACGAGGTCCTCGACGCCGGGCAGGTCGCGCAGCGCCCAGGTCATCTCGCCGACGGCCCGGACGAAGGTGTACCCGGACCGGCGGACGGCGCTGCCGACGCCGGCCTCCCAGAAGTCGAGCATCCGGTCCAGGCAGAACGTGCCGTCCGGGATGTACGCGGCGTCCGAGGTGAGCAGGTCGAGCTGGCCCGAGCTCAGCGACGCCTCGACGTCCGCCTCGAGCGAGAGCGGCTTGGTGACCTGCTCGACGTCCGGGTCGTCCATGACGCAGATGACCTTGTCGCCGGCGAGGATCCCCTCGCGCAGGTACGGCAGGAGCACCTCGTCGCGCTGCGCCGGGCCGCGGTAGAACGCGCAGATGTGGTCGCCCGGCGCCATCGCCATGCCCGGCCGACCCATCGTGATCGGGGTCGTCGTCATCGACGGGCCCCCGCGGTCATCGTCCATACCGTTCGAAGTGTCGCGCGAACAGGGACTCGGCGTCCACGGTCTTGGGCGCGATCACCCTGGACACCCACGTCAGGTTGACGAAGTGCCGGGCGTTGACGTTCTCGGTGGTGATCGTGCCGCCCCACGTCCCGCAGGACAGGCTGAGCGTGAAGGGCAGGCCGTTGCGCGGGCTGCCGGCGCCCTCGTTGAGGTTCTGGTTGACGAGCACCCGGGCGGTCTTGGTCCCGAACGCGAGCGCGTCGACGTGGGCGTCGTCCGCGGTGTGGATCCCGCAGGTGTGGCCCAGCCCCTGGTACCCGGTGATCGCGTTGACCTGGGCGACGGCGTTCTCGATGCCGCCGGAGTAGCGGTACAGCGCCAGGACGACGGAGAGCTTCTCGCCGCTGAACGGGTGGTCGTGCCCGACGCCGTCCTCGAGGACGACGAGGAACGACGTGGTCTCGGGGACCTCGACACCGGCCAGCCCGGCGATGACGCCCGCCGACTTGGCGATGACCGTCGGGCTCGGGATCTCCCCGCCGTCCGGCCACATGACGGCCTGCAGGCGGGCCTTCTCCTCGGGGGTGCAGACGTACCCGCCCAGGCCCTGGAGCCGCTCGAGGAGGTCGTCGTAGACGTCGTCGTGGGCGACGACCGAGTTGTCCGCGAGGCAGCTCGTGGCGTAGTCGAAGGTCTTGGCGACGGCGATCGCGGTCGCGGCGTCCGCGACGTCCGCGGTCTCGTCGACGACGTGGACGGCGTTGCCGACGCCGACCCCGAAGGCCGGGGTGCCCGAGGAGTAGGCGGCCTTGACCATGCCGGCGCCGCCGGTCGCGACGATGAGGTCCGCGGCCTTCATGAGCTCCTGGGTGTGGGCGATCTTCGCCTCCGGGAGCACCTGGACGAGGTCGGCGGGGGCGCCGACCTGCTCGCAGGCCTCCCGCATGTAACCGACGACGGCGTCGGTGGTCCGCTTGCTCCGCGGGTGGGCCGCGAAGACGATCGCGTTCCGGCCGGCGAGGGCGCACAGCGCCTTGACCGGCGGCGTGGCGTCCGGGCCGGTCGTCGGGACGAGCCCGGCGACGACCCCGACGGGTTTGGCGATCTTCACCAGGCCCCGCGCGGGGTCCTCCTCGACGATGCCGACGGTCTTCGTGGCCCGCAGGTCGGACAGGACGCCCAGCACGCGTCGCTGGATCTTCGTCACCTTGTCGGCGTAGTTGCCGAAGCCGGCCTCGTCGACCGCCAGCCGGGCGAGCTCCTCGGAGCGGTCCTTGCGGGCCACGGCGTAGGCCACGGCGGTGGTGAGCTCCTCGACCTTGTCCGCGTCCCAGTTCTCCACGGCCGCCTGGGCCGCTCTCGCCCTGGCCACGACCTCTGCAACGTCCACGTGCCGGCCTCCCGCGTCGTCGTCCTCGTGACGGGCGCCGACGTCGGCGGCCCGGAACCCCGTCCCGCTGCGCCGCGGCACGCCGAGAGGCTCGGCGGGCGTCCGCGGCGCCGGTGGCGGGACGTGTCCGTGAGAGTACGTGCGGGTGCCGGGGGGAGCGTCGGCCCCACAGGACGAACATCCGGGTCAGCCTGGTCCTGGGGAGCCGAGGCGCGATCGGGACGACGTGCTCAGACCGTGATCTTCCAGTCGACGGCGACCGCCCCTGTCGGTGACGCGAGCACCGGGTTGAGGTCGAGCCCGGCGACGCCCGGACGGGTGGCCAGGAGGTCCCCGGCCCGCACGACCACGGCTGCCAAGGCGTCGAGGTCGACCGCCGCCGTCCCGCGGCCGCCGGTGAGCAGCGCCGCGCCACGCAGGCCGAGGAGCAGGTCGCGGGCCTGCGCGTGCGAGAGCGGCGCGAGGGCGAAGGCCACGTCGTCGAGCACCTCGACCCAGATCCCGCCCAGGCCGACCATGACGACGGGGCCGAACGAGGGGTCGCGCAGCGCGCCGACGGCGACCTCGACCCCGGTCAGCTGGGGGCTCACGAGGACGGCGTCCGTGCCGGCGAGCAGGTCGGCGGCCGCGGCCCGGACGGCCGCGGCGTCGGCGAGGCCGAGCCGGACGCCGCCGGTGTCGCTGCGGTGCGCGGAGCGGGCGACCTTGACCACGACCGGGAAACGACCGGCCGTCGTGGCGGCGTCGGCGGCCTCGTCGGCGGTCGTGCACACGGCGGCGGCGACGACGTCGATGCCGCTGCGGCGCAGCAGGTCCGCGACGGCGACCGGGTCCGTCGCGTCGGGCCGCTCCGGGACTGTGGCCGCGG
>NZ_MWLN01000205.1 GCF_002198655.1 Kineosporia sp. A_224 | reverse complement strand
ATCGGGGCGGTGGGGACGGCGGCCGCGGCGGGGGTCAGCGCGCTCGGCGAGATTCTCACGACGGGGTGGGCCGCGGCGTTCGCGGCGATGTCGGCCGTGCTCACCGCGCTCGACAAGTTTCTCAACGCGGGCGACAAGGTGCAGCGGGTGCTGACGCGGCACACACGGCTCTCCGTCGTGGAGTACGGGCTCGCGGCCAAGGTCGTCGACGCGCAGTGGCGGCACGAGGCGCTCGACCCGGCGGACGCCGACCAGGTGAAGGCGTTCGCGGACTGGCTCGACGAGTCCGCGCGAGCCGTCGACGCAGACGTCGTCGCGGTGTTCGAGAAGACGCCCGAGCTCTGAGCCCCAGGAGGGCGTGACCGGATCGGTCCGGTACGGGGCCTGTCCGTGCCTGGCCGGCGTCCGGTCGCGGGGCGCACGCTGGACCCATGACCAGAGCATTGATCGTCATCGACGTCCAGGACTCCTTCCTCCAGCGCGAGGCGTGGGCCGCCACGAACGCGCCGGACATCGTCGAGCGGGTCGGGCGGCTCGTCGAGCACGCGCGCAGCAACTCCGACCTCGTCGTCTGGGTGCTGCACAGCGAACCCGGTTCGGGCGGGCCGTTCGACCCCGCCTCGGGGCACGTCCGGCTCATGAGCGGGCTCGAGCCGCGGCCCGGGGAGCCCGTCCTCACGAAGGTCGTGCACAACGCCTTCACGACGACGAACCTCCAGCACCTGTTGACCCAGAACGAGATCCACGACCTGACGATCTGCGGGATCCGCACGGAGCAGTGCTGCGAGACGACGGCCCGGCTCGCGAGCGACCTGGGGTACCGGGTCACCTTCGTCGCGGACGCGACGGCGACGACACCGATCGAGCACCCGGACGCACCGGCCGGTCGCAGTCTCGCCGAGGTGCTCGCCGACCCGCTGACGCTGCAGGCCGACGAGATCGTCCGGCGCACCGTCTACGCGCTCGCCGGCCGGTTCGCGGACGTCGTCACGGTCGACGACGTCGTCGGGGCGGCTGCCGGCGGAAGGGACGACGCACAGGTCCGCGCAGGGATCCCTGCGGGTGCCGTGGCACACTGACCGGATCGTGCGCGTCGTCTTCCTCCTCGTCCCGGGCCTGCACCTGCTGGACCTCGCCGGCCCGGCCCAGGTGTTCTCCACGGCCGCCGACCTCGGGCTGGGCTACGAGCTCCACTACCTCGCGGAGCAGCCCGAGGTCCGCACGTTCCAGGGGCTGCCCGTCACCGCGCAGACCCGCTGGCCGCGGCTCACCACGGACGACCTGGTCGTCGTCCCGGGCTGGCGCTCACCACGGCTGCGCGGCACCGGGCACCTGGAAGCGACCTCCCTCGATCGACTGCGGCAGCACCACGCGGACGGCGGCACGGTCGCCAGCGTCTGCGCGGGCGCCGACGCGCTCGGCCGGGCGGGGCTGCTCGACGGGCGGCGCTGCACGACCCACCACGACCTCGCCGACGAGCTCGCGCGGCGCTACCCGGCCGCGCAGGTCGTCCACGACGTCCTCTACGTGACCGACGACCGCGTCGTCACGTCCGCGGGCATCGCGAGCGGCATCGACCTCGCGCTGCACCTCGTGGCGACGCGGCACGGTCCGGCGGCGGCGGCCAAGGTCGCCCGCGAGATGGTCGTCTTCGCGCGGCGCAACGGCGACGAGCAGCAGGCGAGCGTCATGCTGCGCCACCGCAGCCACCTCAGCGACGCCGTCCACCGGGTGCAGGACGCCCTCGACACCCGCTTCGCCGACCGGCTGCCGCTCGCAGACCTCGCCCGCGAGGCCGGTGTCAGCGAGCGCACCCTGACCCGGCAGTTCGTCGAGGCGACCGGGCTCACCCCGCTGCGCTACCAGCAGGCGCTGCGGCTCGAACGCGCCGAGCACCTCATCGGGCACGGCACGACGGTCGAGGCCGCGGCGCGGGCCGTCGGGTTCGAGGACGCCCGGATGCTGCGCCGGCTGCGCGCCCGGGACGCCGCCGCGGCGGGGTAGCCGCCGTCCGCGCCTCAGCGCCGCCGGGTCAGTTGCCGAGCCGCGACGCGTCCTCGATGTTCTGCAGCCGGACCTGGCCGCGCGCCACCGTGCGGCCCTGCTCGTCGGTGATCTCGACGACCCACAGCTGCTGGAGGCGGCCGCGGTGCACCGGGAGCGCGGTCGCCGTGAGCTTGCCCTCGCGGACGGCGCGCAGGAAGTCCGTCTGGTTGCTCACCCCGACGACGTTGCCGCGGTCGCCGAACCACATCGCGCCCGCGTAGGACGCCGCCGTCTCGATGACCGAGCAGTACACCCCGCCGTGGACGATGCCGTACGGCTGGTGCAGGTGCGGCTCGACGGTGAACGTCAGCACGACCTTGTCGGGCCCGACCTCGGGGAACTCGAGACCGAGCACGCCGTTGAACCCGGCGGTCGGGCTGGGCTGCGACATCGTGGTCCTCTCGGCGACCGGCTGCTGACGTCGCGAGCCTAACGAGCGCGTCCGGCGCGCATACGACGGGACGTCGTGGGGCACGTCACGCCCATGGCCGACCCGAGCGAGACCGCAGGCACCACGTCCGCGCGCCCGTCCCGCCCGCACCCGCTGCGGCCGTCGCGGAGCCCCCGACCGACCCCGTCGAGGGGCGTGACGCGGCGACCGTGCCGCTCGACGGCACCTTCGACGGCGCCCTGGCGGCCGACCTGGACGACGCGGCCGCAGCCACCGGGCGGACGACGGACGCCGTCGCCGGGGACGCCGGGACCGCGGATGCCGGGACCGCGGATGCCGGGACCGCGGACGCCGGGACCGCGGACGCCGGGACCGAGGACGCGGGCGAGGCGGCCACCGAGCCCTCCGCCTGACCGCGGTCGGGGCCTGCGACCGCCGGGCAGGTCACAGCACCCGCACAGTCGTGCCCGAGGGCGACCACACGCTGCGACCCCAACCTCGTGCCATGACCGACAAGGACATCCCCACAGAGCAGGACACGACCCCCCGGTGGGCGATGGCGGCCCCGCCACCTACCGCCGGCGGGATGCCGCCGGCCGCGCCTCCGGCGGGGCCGCCCGGAGCGCCGTACGCCCCGGCCGCTGCACCCGCTGCCCCCGGCAGCCCCGCCGGACCGGTCAGCTGGATGGAGGCCGACCTCGGCGACGGGTCCGGCCCGCCACCGGCGGCCCCCGCGAAGCGGCGGCCGGGAATGGTCGTCGCCGCGGCGGTCGGGGCCGGGGCGCTGCTGCTCGGCGGGGTCGCCGTCGGGCAGGCCTTCGGCGGCACCTCCGGCACGACGTCCCTCACCTCGCAGGGCCAGGCCGGTCAGGGCGGCCCGGGCCAGATGGGCCGGCAGCAGGGCGGCACGACCGACCAGCAGGGCGGGACGACGCAGCAGCAGGACGGCGGGCAGGGCGGCGCGGACGGCGGCCCGCCCGGCATGGACGACGGCACCATGGTCGTCGGCCAGGTCACCGAGGTCAGCGGCTCGACCCTCACGCTCGAGAGCCGGTCCGGCACCGTCACCGTCACGACGACGTCGGCGACGATCGTCGACGGCACCGCGGGCGGCGACGTCGCGGCGCTCGCGACCGGCACCCTGGTGTTCGTCCAGGGCACGCAGTCGAGCGACGGTGCGTGGACGGCGACCGCCGTGAGCACGACCCCGGCCGGTGGCATGGGTGGCGGCAGGGACGGCGGCATGGACGGCCCGCCCGGGCAGCAGGACCAGCAGGGCACGACCCAGCAGGGCACGACCGGGACGACGACCTGACCCCCGCCTGACCCGACCCGACGACGACCACCCGGCGCCCGGCCGACGAGGGGGCCGTCCGGTGTCAGCCGAGCAGCTCGCCCGGCAGGTACCGGCGGTCCCCGTCGGCCTGCCGGCGGTACGTCGACCCGCGGTGCCGGTGCAACTCCCCGAGCCGGGCCCGGCAGCGGGCCCGGGCCTCGCGGGCGACCGGGCGCCAGGCCTGGCCCGCGTACGGCCGCTCGAGGACGCCCCCGAGCAGGCCGTCCATCGAGGAGTACCGGGCGACGAGGTCCGCGAGGGCGTCGTCGGCGCCGGCCCCGACGCCGCTGTTGCCGAGCGTCGACGGCGGTGCCGTGTCATGGGCGAGCAGGGTCTGCGCGAGCATCCGGGCGGCGTCGAGGTCCTCGACGGCCCAGCGGCGCCACGGCACCTGGTCGGCCTCCGCGGCGCGGGCCGCGGCACCGATCGTCAGGAGCATCGCGTCGACCTGGAGCTCGAGCGCGAGTCTCAGGAGATGCAGGTCGGTCGCGTCGGGGCCGCGGGACGTCGTCCCGACCGTGATGTCGACCGTGCGGGGCTGCGAGGCGGACATGGCTCCTCCGGAGGTCGGACCGGTAGAACGCGTCGACCCATCCAAGCCGCGTCCGTCCGCCGTGGTGCGGGACCGACGGCCCCGGTGCCGGCCGCCCGGATGGGAACGATCACGGCGGACCGGTGGTGTCAGGCACGTGTCAGCCGTGTTTCCGCAGCGCGTCGCACCGAAGCTGGCACTCTCACCCCCTTGTGTGCCAACGGGATCGGGCCGCACTCTTCAGCCAGGGCAGGTCGTCGTACCGGCGTCGCCGGGGCGGGGCCCGGAGGAGGCATCATGTCGTCCGACAACGTCGAGATCGCGCCGTTCCACGGGCGTGACAGGCACCTGCGGGGGTTCGTGGTCTCGGGTCGCTGGCCGGGCTCGACCCGGGAGTGGGCGCAGTTCCTCGCCCTCGCCGTCCGGCTCGCCGCCGTCCCCGGCCTCGTGCCGACGACGACCGTCTTCCGGGCCGTCGAGGACGTCCCCGACGACCCGCAGCCCGGCACGGTCGGGCTCGTGACCTCCGCCGGGCCGGTGCTCGGCGAGGGCGCCCCGCAGCCCGGTGCGTTCTCGGGCCGGACGCCGCCCGCGCTGCTCCTGCTGCACCCGCCGGGGGAGAGCCGGCCGTCGTCCCCCGAGGTCGTCGGTGCGGCGTCCGGCTGCGTGCTCCTGCCCGGCCTGCCGCACCTGGGGCTCGACCACCGCGCCGCGTGGGTCGAGGCCGAGCTCGACGGCACGGTGACCCGGCTCGTGAGCCAGGTCGGCGTCGACCCCTCGATGGACCCCGACACCGCGGTCCTCGCGATGCTCCTGGCGGCCTGACCCCGGCCCTGACATCAGCCCGCGGACGGCGTCCCGTCCGCCGGCGGGCCGGCCGGGGCCGACGGGGTCGGGGACTGCGACGGCGGGTCCGGCGTGCCCGTCGGCTCCGCGGTGCCGGACGGCGTCCCGGTGGGGTCGGCCGTCTGCGTCGGGTCGACCGGGGACGGCGTCTCCTGCGGGTCCGGTGCACCCGTCCGGCCGACCCGGCCGCCCGGGTCGGACGTCGCCGTGGCGCTGGGGTTCGGGTCGACGGAGGGGCGCGGGCGGTGGCCCCGGCCGCCGGTCCGGTCGAACGCGTTCTCGGGCCAGACACCGTCGACGGCGACGCTGACCCGCGCGAGGGTCGCGGTGGCCTCGTCGACCCGGAGCACCACCCGGCCGGACGCCGTCGTGAACGTCGCACCCGCGGCGAGCGGGGTGTCGAGGTCGTCGTCCCAGCCGTCCCGCCAGGACGGCGTCAGGTCGAGCAACAGGGTCTGCGTCGCATCGCTCGGGTCGGCCCGGCGGACGACGACGCCCGGGCGCAGGCCGGCCCAGTTGCCGGCCAGGTACGCGTCCCGCCCGGTGGCGGCCCGGTACTCGACGACGTACGTCGGCCCGGCCGGGTCCACGACGCGCAGGGAGCGCAGGCCCGTCGTCGCCGAGACCGGCGCGAGCTCGGCGGAGACCGGCGCGCCGACGCTCTCGACGGCGCCCGTGGGCAGCAGGCCGAGCGCGTACGCGTGGGCGGTGCTCAGGCTGCCGAGCCGGTCCCAGCTGATGCCCATGACGTCGTACCAGTCGCGGTACCCGGCCTCGCGGCAGGACGGCGTCCAGCCGCCGCCCCAGGCGCCGTCGGCGACGCCCGGGCACTGCAGCTCGTTGGAGTGGCCGAGCCCGAGGTTGTGCCCGAGCTCGTGGGCGAGGATCGACGTCGTGGCGTCCCGGACGTACACGTAGCCGCCGGACGACGTCCCGCTGCCGACGGTGCCGAGGCCGTAGTAGCAGGACCCGGTGCCCTGCGAGGTGAGGTAGACGACGAGGTGCCGGCCCGGGCCCTCGACGAACCCGGTGCGGCGCTTCACCTCGGCCCACAGCGCGAACGGCTGGGTGCACGCGGCGGTCGTCGCGATCCAGCCGTGCGCCGCGGTGACGGTGAACGACACCCGGCCTGCGCTCGCCTGGGACCAGAACCGGGAGACGCCGCCGCTGACGACGGCCGCGACGCCCGCCGGGGTGGCGGCGTCCTTCGTGCCGCCGGGCGGGACGACGAGGGCGACGGTCACCTGGTGC
>NZ_MWLN01000204.1:25627-93342 GCF_002198655.1 Kineosporia sp. A_224 | reverse complement strand
AGCCACGCGCCGAGCAGGGGCAGGCCGGTGCGGGCGGTGCGGGGTAGGTAGCTCGGGTCGGGTGCCGACCTCTGGCGGGTTGTTCCCGTGACGGCGGGGCGTGTTGCGCCGTCCTCTGGTGGGGTACGCACGTCACCGCCTGGCGGGGCGGCGTCCTCTGGTGGGGTACGCACGTCACCGCCTGGCGCGCGACATCCTCTGGTGTCAGAAGCACCTTAAAACTGGGTTTTTGGGGTGCCCAAGGCTCCAGAGGACGACGAGACGTGCGTTCGGCACCAGAGGACGCGCGCCATGCGGTGCAGGACCCGCCAGAGGACGCCCACCATGCGGTGCAGGACCCGCCAGAGGACGCCCACCATGCAGTGCAGGACCCGCCAGAGGTTGCCGGGCACGGTGGCGGGACGCGTCAGAACGGGAACGGACGGCGCTGGGCGCCGAGCGACTGCCGGTGCGAGACGTTCGTCAGCGAGCGCACGGTCTGCGGCTCGGTGCGGTCGAGCCGGGAGGCCAGCGCGAGGAACAGGCCCGCCGTCGTCAGGGCGTCGCCGGCCGCATGGTGCGTCGTGTGCAGCGGCAGCCCGATCCCGGACGCGAGCCCCTCGAGCGAGGGCTCGGTCTCGGCGCCGCGCGGTGCCAGGCCCAGCTCCCGGGCCAGCGCCGCGGTGTCGACGACCGG
This sequence comes from Kineosporia sp. A_224, assembly GCF_002198655.1. Taxonomy (GTDB): domain Bacteria; phylum Actinomycetota; class Actinomycetes; order Actinomycetales; family Kineosporiaceae; genus R-H-3. The sequence continues at coordinate 92,666 of NZ_MWLN01000204.1, read as the reverse complement.
CCCGTCGAGGCGGAGCCCGCACTCGGCGAACGCCCGGCCGATGAACGCCCGCTCGACCCAGGCCGCGTGCGCGACGAGCACCCGGCCGGTGAGCAGGTCGGCGAGGGCCTCGACGCAGACGTCCAGGCCGGGTGCGTCCTCGAGGTCGGCCGGGCGCAGGGCGTGGATGGCGATGCTCTCCGCCGACACCGGGATCCGCGGCCTGACGAGCCCGTACACGACCGTCGAGGCGACCACCCGACCGCCGCGGACGACGACCCCGCCGTAGCTGACGATCTCGTCGCGCTTGAGGTCGAGGCCGGTGAGCTCGAGGTCGACGACGGCGAGCTCGGCGTCCCGCCACGGCAGGTCGAGGCTGTCCCAGCCGGGGATCGCCCGGGGCCGGCCGCCCGGGCCGCGCCCCGTGAGCCGGCGCAGCAGGCTCATCCGGCGCTCACCCGAGCCGGCGCTGCCACTCGGACTCCAGCCGCTCCTGCACGTGCCCGATCGCCCGGAACGACTCCCGCAGGTGCCGCCGGGTCAGCGAGTCGAGGTCGCCCGGGGCGACGTAGGTGCTCGCCGGCCGGCCGGCCCGGATCGCCTCCACCTCCTCGGCGAGGAGCAGCGCGTAGACCTGGTGGTAGGCCCCGACGAGGGTCTCGGCCTCGTCCGTCGTGAGCAGGCCGTCGGCGGCGCCGCGGCGCAGCCGCTCGGGCGTCGTCCCACGGACGTCGCCGGTGACGACCCCCACCCAGCGGCCGAGCGACGTCACCGGCCGCAGGCCGCCGCGCTTGAGGTTGAGCTGCCCGCGGTGCTCGCCGCTGTGCTCGACGACGAAGTCCCGGACGAAGCCCGTCGGCGGCCGGGCGGCGAGGGTGTACTCCAGGAGCGCGTGGAGGAACTGCGGGCTGCGCGCCGGGGCGACCATCGCGTCGAGCACCTCGCGGCCGAGCGCGGCCTCGCTCACCGGGCGGCTGTCCGCGAGCATCGTCGCGAGCAGCAGCGAGCCCTCGGCGGAGGGGTCCTTGACGATGCCGGCGACGTCCGAGCGCCAGCGCGCCAGGGGCCGCGAGAAGGTCGGGGTGTTCGCGTTCGCGCCGTCCGCGCAGCGCTGGAGCCCGCACGACTCGAGGTCGTCGAGCACCCGGGACGCGGCCGACCGGACGGCGTCCGCGGCCTCCTCGCCGCCGTCCCAGACGACTGCGGTGTCGACGTCGCTGCTCGGCAGCACCTCGCGGCGCGCGAGCGAGCCGAGCACGAGCCAGGAGGCCGGGACCCCCGGGTCGGCGACGGCGGAGTCCAGGTGGAGCAGACGGCGCAGGGCGGAGTCGACGACCGCGGCGAGCAGACCCCCGATCCGCTCCGGCGGGACGCCGGTGTCCCACAACTCGACGGCGGTCGCGGGCAGCAGCCGGCAGGCGTCACCGAGGGCGGCGAGGTCGGACGCCGAGTCGACGGCCGCCCGGACGACGAGCGGGTCGCGGACCTCGGCGGAGGCGAGGTCGACGACGCGGACGACCCCGAGCGGGCGGCCCGTCCGGTCGACGGCGACGAGGTGGTGGACGCCGTGCTCGACCATCTGGAGGAAGGCCGTCGCGACCGGGGTCGAGGCGTTGACCGTGAGCACCGGCCGGGTCACGAGCCGGTCGACGGGCTCGTCGACGCCCACCTCGCCCGAGCCGACGCGGCGGCGGAAGTCGTTGTCCGTGACGATCCCGGCGACGCCGTCGGGGTAGTCGACGAGCGCGCAGGACTGCCCGGAGTCGCTGATGAGCGCGGCGACCTCCCGGACCGGCAGGTCCGGCGCGCAGCGCGGGACGGGGCGCACGTAGCGGCTCACCGGTGCGTGCGCCCGGTCGGCGAACCCGCCGTCCGCGCCGGTGAGCCGGTCCCGCCGCACGTCCGTGCCGTAGAAGGCGAACCGCAGCCGCTCGGGGTGCGCGAGCAGCGTCCGGTGGTCCGGCAGGCGGTAGCAGAGGGTGTCCTCGGCGGCCCGGACGGCGAGCGCGGGCGGCAGCCCGGACAGCAGCGACACGTGGCCGAAGGTGTCGCCGGGCCCGAGCAGGTCGACGACGCGGCCGCGGTCGACGACCTCGACGGCGCCGGTCCGGACGACCCACAGGTGGTCGAGCGGCTCGGCACCTTCGGCGACGACCGTCGTCCCGGCCGTGAAGTACTCGGCCTCCACGGCGTGCGCGAGCCGCTCGAGGTCGTCGCCGTCGAGCGCCGCGTACGGGTCCTGGCCCGCGAGGAAGTTGAGGAACTCCTTCACGCCCCCAACCCTGGACGGTGCGCGCGCCGGGGCCAAGGACGCAGGTCCCCCGTGCGCCGGACGGGCCCCGACACGCGGTGAGCAACACGCGGCGACCAACCGGACGACCCGCGCGAAGGCGTCGCATCGGGCTCGGGTGAACGGCCGACGAACGTTAAGCCAGACTCAAGCAACTGGCACATCGCTGGACGTCGGGGGTAGCGTCCAGGGCGACGAGCCTCATCTTGGGGCGTCGGAAGGACGGAAATGCAGTACGTCGGAAGTCACCGGGAACCACGCCCGGCCTATCTACGACTGCCTGTGCTCGGCGCCGCCGCCGGGGTCCTCGTCACCGCGATCGCCGGTGTCGTCGCGATGAACGTCATCGGCGACGCCCCGGACCGGGGCGTGCAGGTCGCCGCCGCCCAGCCCGGGACGTCCAGCTCGAGCTCGACCGAGGCCGGGATCGTCATCACCCAGGAGAGCTCCTCCTCGTCCTCCTCGTCGAAGACGAGCAAGTCCAAGGCCGCCGCCACACAGGGCACCGTGTCGTCGCGCTCCGGCGCGGACCGGGCCGGTGGCCGGGCGCCGATCTACACGACGACGCGTCCCGCCGCCCGGGTGACCACGTCGACGTCGCGCAAGCCCGCTTCGACGACCGCGAAAACGACCACCACGACGCGCCCCGGGACGACGACGAAGCCGCCGACGACCACGACGACGACNACGACGACCGAGCCGCCGCCGCCGACCACCACGACCGAGCCGCCGCCGCCTCCGGTCGATCCGCCAGTGGTCCCCTGACGTCAGACCGAAGGCCGGTCCCGCCGCGTGCGGGGCCGGCCTTCGCCGTTCCTGCCCTCGCCGCCCCGGCCCCGGCGCATCACCGCACCCGGCGACCGCACAGGACCGCCCCGGCACAGCAGAACGCCGCTCCCCCGAGGGGGAGCGGCGCTCTGGTTACCTGGCCTGGCTCTGGTCAGTCCTCGTCCCCGCGCTGCTGCGGGATTCCGGCGAGCAGCGCGCGTACCTCGGACTCGCGGTAGCGGCGGTGACCACCCAGGGTGCGGATCGAGGACAGCTTCCCCGCCTTGGCCCAGCGGGTGACCGTCTTCGGGTCGACTCGGAACAGCGCGGCGACCTCGGCCGGCGTGAGCAGGGGCTCTGCGTCGGGCGTACGGGTGGTCATGTTCATCCTCCAGGAACGGGGCCGATGCCCCGGGGCTGGGAACATCGTGCCCTGTCAGATCGCTTCTGGGGAACAATTGCGGTCGATGATCCCCCGTTGGGGGGATGTATGCCCCCGTTGGACCACAAGTCGTGACGGATCCACGACGCACGGGTCGTTCCGGCTCCCCACCCGCACCGGGGCACCGGGGCAGGCACCTCATGATGACCGAGAAAGGTCATCCAGTAAACGTTGTCTTGTGGTCAGACGGTGATAGGCCGCCGCAGCACCGGTCGGATCGCCCGAAGCAAGGCATTCCAGGCCCATCTGGACATCCTCGGCGCCGTCCTCGCCGCCGGTCAGCCGGACGACCGGGCCGGCGTCCACCTCGACCCACGCGCGCGGGTGGAAGGTCTCCAGCCACCGGGCCATGATCTCCACCTCCGCGGTCAGCTCGGTCTCCCCCACGCCCAGGCGCAGGGTGCGCAGCGCCCGCGCGGCCCTCGACCGGGCCGTCGACATCGGGACGACGTACCGCCCGCCGCCACCGGCCCGCTCGCCGTCCTCCGGGCGCACGAGCGACAGCCACGCCTCCGGGAGCGTCCAGGCCCGCACGAGGCGCCTGGGCGGCCGGACGGAGCCCGGCCCGGGGGTGTCGTCGGCCCCCACCGGGCAGACCAGGACGACCCCGCCGGCCCGGAGCACCCGGGTCGCCAGGAAGGTCGGGGGCCGTCCGGCCCCGCGCGCCCGGTCCGCACGCCCGCCGTCCGGGTGCGGGCCGTCCGGGTGGCCGGGGCCCGGGTCGTCACCGGCGCCGGTCGACGCCGTCGTCCAGCCGGTCTGCACCGTCGCGTCTGCACCGTCGGGCCCGGGGACGACGGCGCCGCGGCCGGCGAGCACGCCGCGCCAGGACGCCGTCCGCTCCGCCTCCTCGGCGCGCCGGTCGGCGCCCTCGCGCAGCGCGAGCACCTCGAGCGCCGGGCGGTCGGCGATCGCGAAGGCCTCGAGCGGCTCGTAGACCCGCATCGTCGTCGCGGGGACGGCCGGCGGCAGCAGGCGGGGCGTCACCGGCCCATCGTCACAGGCCTGCCGCCAGGAGGCCACAGCCGCCGCCGGATCGCCGGCCAGGACCGATCCTTCGCCTGCGGCAAGCGTGTCCGGAGCGCGCATGATCACGCGTTCTGCACCGGTCCCGGACGGCCGCCACCCTCTTGGACCAGCCGGGATGCCGTGGGGGCGGCGGACGTTGTACCGTAGCGAGCACGAGTGACTGATGACCACACTCCGGGGCCCCGCCATGTGCGCTTGCCCCGGGTCGACGTATGAGGGGGTCGACGCCATGGGGCGCGGCCGTCAGAAGGCCAAGCAGACGAAGGTGGCTCGGCAGCTGAAGTACTTCAGCCCGAACACCGACTACGACGCCCTCCAACGAGAGCTCACCACCGCCGACGGGCACGCATACCCGCCGGCAGCGGAAGCGGTCGACGAAGTCGACGAGGTTGAGGACGACGAGGCCGACGACGACGAGGACGACGAGTACGCCGACTGGTCCCCCGGTCAGCACCGTTGACCCGTCACCACTGACACACGGACGTGGACCGCGCCGCCGCGGGTGGCGCGGTCCACGCGTTGTCTGAGCAGTTGACGCACCGCTGAGGGTCGCCGCAGGGCGGCGCCCCACGGGGGTGCCGCCCGCCCCCGCGCGGATCGTCCCGCGCGGATCGTCCACCCTCGGTCAGGCGGGGTGATCCCCGACGAGACGGACCGAGCCGCCGTCGACGCCCTTGGCGCCCTGGGTGAGCTCGCCGTCCGCGAGGCCGCCCGGGTCGGTGCCCGGCTCCGCCGCGACCGCGCCGAGCACCCATGCCGGCAGCCCGCGCGCGGCGAGCCGCGCGACGACCGCGTCCGCGGCCTGCGCCCCGACGACGGCCACCATCCCGACGCCGACGTTGAGCGTGCGCTCCAGGTCGGCCCGCGGGACCCCGCCGAGCCGGGCGACGAGCCCGAAGACCGGCGGCGGCGTCCACGTCGCCCGGTCCACGGTCGCCCGCAGGCCCTTGGGCAGCACCCGCGCGAGGTTCGCCGCGAGCCCGCCGCCGGTCACGTGCGAGACGGCGTGCAGGTCAGGGCCGAGGGCCGCGGCGAGGTCGAGGACGTCCGCCGCGTAGACCCGGGTCGGGGTGAGGATCTCCTCGCCGATCGTCCGGCCGAGCTCGTCGACGTGCCGGTGGTAGTCCCAGCCGTTGGCGGCGAGCACCCGGCGCACGAGGCTGAAGCCGTTGGAGTGCAACCCGGACGACGCCATGGCGACGACGACGTCGCCGCCGCGGACCCGGTGCGGGCCGAGCAGGTCGTCGGCCTCGACGACCCCGGTCGCGGCACCCGCGACGTCGTACTCGTCGGCACCGAGCAGCCCCGGGTGCTCGGCGGTCTCGCCGCCGACGAGCGCGCAGCCGGCCTGCTCGCAGGCGGCCGCGATGCCGCGGACGATCGCGGCGATCCGCTCCGGGACGACCTTGCCGCACGCGATGTAGTCGGTCATGACGAGGGGCCTGGCCCCGCACACGACGATGTCGTCGACGACCATGCCGACGAGGTCGAACCCGATCGTGTCGTGGATGTCGAGCGCCTGGGCGACGGCGACCTTCGTGCCCACGCCGTCGGTCGAGGAGGCGAGCAGCGGACGCCGGTAGGCCTTGAGCTCGGAGGCGTCGAAGAGGCCCGCGAAGCCGCCGATCCCGCCGAGCACCTGCGGCCCGTGGGTGCGCGCGACGGCCGCCTTCATGAGCTCGACGGCCCGGTCCCCCGCCTCGGTGTCGACGCCGGCGTCGGCGTAGGTGATCCCGGACGGCCGGCCGGCCTGCGCGTCGCTCACGGGAGAATCCTAGGGGCGGGCCGGACGCCGGCCCGGAGCGGGCCGAGGTCGACCCCGGCAGGTACCTGCTGGGTGATGCAGTGCGGCCCGCCGCCGCCGAACGCGATGGTCGCGGCCGGGACGCCGACGATGCGGCGGTCGGGATACACGGCGGCCAGCGCCTCCAGCGCGGCGTCGTCGCCGGCCGCGCCGGTCGTCGGGACGACCACCGCGCCCGTCGCGAGGTAGTGGTTGACGTACGACACCTCCGGCTCCGGGCCGGGGTCGACCGTCGCGACGGCGAACGGCCGGCCGGCGGCATCGGTGGCCGCCGCGAGGACCGCGAGGTTGGCCCGGGCCCGCGCGTGGTCCGGCGAGGCCGGGTCGGCGGGCACCTCGAGGAGGAGACGCCCTGGCGCCACGTACTGCGCGACCCCGTCGACGTGACCGTCCGTGCCCTCGGGACCGGTGTCCAGGCTGTGCCCGTGCGGCAGCCAGACGACCGTCGTCACGCCGAGGTAGGCGGCGAGGGTCGCCTCCATGTCGGCGCGACTCATCGACGGGTTGCGGTTCGGGGCGAGCAGGCACTGCTCCGTCGTCACGAGAGTGCCCTCGCCGTCGACGAGGAACGCACCACCCTCGAGCACCATCGGGGCCCGGAACGCCTGCAGGCCCAGCCGTTCCGCGACGCGCCCGGCGAGCCGGTCGTCGTCCGCGTACGGGTGCCAGCGCCCGCCCCACGCGTTGAACGCGAAGTCGACGACGGCCGCCGTCCCGTCGTCCCGGGTGACGAAGAGCGGGCCGCTGTCCCGGGCCCAGGAGTCGTCGACCGGCAGCTCGAGCACGGTGACGGCGTCCCCGCAGTGCCGGCGGACGTCGCCGGCGGCGCCCGGCGGGCAGACCATGACGACCGGCTCGAACGCCGCGACGGCCACGGCGACACCGGCGTACTCGCGCTTCGCGTCGCCGAGCCGGTCGCCCCACAGGTCGCCGCGCACCGGCCAGACCATGAGGCAGCCGGCGTGCGGCTCCCACTCCGCGGGCATCCGGTAGCCGAGGTCGGCAGGAGTCTCCACGGACCGATCCTGGGCGCCCCGCCCGCCCGCGACAAGGATCGCCGGCTGCAATGTGGCCCGATCGGGTCACCACATTGACCCGTTCCAGACGCCCGGGGTGACGTGGGCCACAGGTACGGTTCGCCGACAGGGACGGACGTGGAGGTCTGCCATGCGTGTCGAGTCTGACGGCCACAGCCGCGGGAACCCGCGTCTGTTCGAGCTGGTCGAGAACGCCCCGAAGACCGGCAAGAGCCCGACCGTCTGGGCCTGGCCGGAGCTCATGGACTACCTGAAGGTCGCCGGCCAGCCGGTCCAGGGGCCGTGGCCGCCGCACCAGCAGCCCCGGCCCGACCCGGACGCCGAGTCCGGCCCGGTCGCCGTGCCGGACCCCGAGTCCCGCTGAACCCCGGGTCGCGCTGACCCCGTCCACAACCCCCTGCCGGTCCACCCGGCACGAAGGAGGCTCGGTGTACCCGTCCAGGTTCGGCTACGAGTCGCCGCGCGCGCTCGACGAGGCGATCGAGCTGCTGTCGCGCGGCCAGGGCGAGGCGAAGATCCTCGCCGGCGGCCAGAGCCTCATCCCGATGCTGAAGCTGCGGTTCGCATCGCCCGAGATGCTCGTCGACATCAACAACCTGCCGGGTCTGTCGCACCTCACGGTGGACCCCGACGGCTCGCTGCGCGTCGGCGCGCTGTGCCGGCACGCGCAGCTCGAGCGCGCTGCCGCGCTGGCGGGCCCGTTCCCGACGATCGCCGCGGCCGCACCGCTGGTCGCCGACCCGATCGTCCGCAACCGCGGCACGCTCGTCGGCTCGATCTGCCACGCCGACCCGCAGGGCGACTGGGCTGCGGTCGCGATCGCGCTCGGCGCCTCGGTCGTCGCGCAGGGCCCGTCGGGCCGGCGCCGGATCCCCGTCGCCGACTTCGTCAGCGGCCCGTTCCAGAACGTGCTCGCGTACGACGAGGTGGCCGTCGAGGTGGTCTTCCCGGCTGCGGCCGGGACCGCCGCCGGGGGCTACCTCAAGCTCGAACGCCGGGTCGGCGACTTCGCCACCGCGGGCGTCGCGGTCGGGCTCGAGCGGTCCGGCGCCGTGGTGACCCGGGCCGGGATGGCCCTCACCGGCGTCGGCGGCGCGACGATCGACGCCTCCGAGGCCGCGCAGGCCCTCGTCGGAGGTGAGCTGACCGCCGACCGGATCGCCCGCGCCGCCGACGGCGCGGCCGCCGCGGCCAAGCCGCGCGGCGACCACCGCGGGAGCGCCGCGTACAAGCGCCACATCGTGCACACCTTCGTGACGCGGATCCTCACCCGGGTCGCGGACGACGTGGAAAGGGCAGCCTGAGATGACGAGCCTGTTCGAAGAGGTCCCCCGGGCGGAGGATGACGCGGTGCCGGTGCGCACCGTGAGCGTCACCGTCAACGGGGAGCGGCGGACCGTCAAGGTCGAGCCCCGGCTGCTGCTGGCGCACATGATCCGGCACGGCCTGAAGCTCACCGGGACGCACACCGGCTGCGACACCTCCAACTGCGGCGCGTGCACCGTGCTCCTCGACGGCCGGCCGGTGAAGAGCTGCACGATGCTCGCCGTCCAGGCCGACGGGCACGAGGTGACCACCGTCGAGGGCCTGGCCGGGCAGAGCGAGCTGCACCCGGTGCAGGAGGGCTTCAAGGACGAGCACGGCCTGCAGTGCGGGTTCTGCACGCCCGGGATGATGCTCACCGCCAAGGCGCTGCTCGACGAGAACCCCGACCCGACCGAGGACGAGGTGCGCTGGGCGCTGTCCGGCAACCTCTGCCGCTGCACCGGGTACCAGAACATCGTGAAGTCCGTGCTGTGGGCCGCCAAGAAGCAGCGGGCCGCGGCCGGCGAGACGGGAGCCGGGGAATGACAGCGCTCGACGAGATCAAGATCGGCGGTCTCGGGGCCAGCCGGCGGCGGGTCGAGGACAACCGCTTCATCCGCGGCAAGGGCAACTACGTCGACGACATCGTGCTGCCGGGCATGCTCCACATGGAGATCCTGCGCAGCCCTGTCGCGCACGCCCGGATCGTCTCCATCGACACGAGCAAGGCCTGGGCGATCCCGGGCGTCCGGCTCGTGCTCACCGGCGAGATGATGGCGAAGCGCAACCTCGCGTGGATGCCGACCCTCAGCTACGACACCCAGGCCGTGCTCGCCACGGACAAGGTGCGCTTCCAGGGCCAGGAGGTCGCCTGCGTCATCGCCGACGACCCCTACATCGCCAAGGACGCGTGCGAGGCGATCGTCGTCGAGTACGAGACCCTCCCGGTCGTCGTCAACCCCGAGCAGGCGCTCGCCACGGACGCCCCGCTCATCCGGGACGACAAGGAGAACCAGCACGACAACGTCGTCTTCGACTGGGAGGTCGGCGACGCCGCCGGCACCGACCGGGCGTTCGCCCAGGCCGACCTGGTCTCGAAGATCGAGCTGCACTACCCGCGCTCGCACCCCTCGCCGATCGAGTGCTGCGGGTCGATCGCCGACTTCGACCGGTCGACCTCCAAGCTCACCGTCTACATGACGACCCAGGCACCGCACATCATCCGGGCCGCCGTCTCGCTCGTCGCCGAGCTGCCCGAGCACATGATCAGGATCGTCTCGCCGGACATCGGCGGCGGCTTCGGCAACAAGGTGCCCGTGTACCCCGGGTACGTGATGTCGATCCTCGCCTCGATCCTGCTCGAGCGGCCGGTCAAGTGGATCGAGGACAAGACCGGCAACCTCATCTCGACCGGCTTCGGCCGCGACGTCTACCTGCGCGGCGAGATGGCGCTGCGCAAGGACGGCAGGATCCTCGGCGTCCGGATGCACACCCTCTCCGATCACGGCGCCTTCTTCGCCGACGCCCAGCCGAGCAAGTTCAAGATCGGGCTCATGCACTCGGCGTTCGCCGCGTACGACATCCCGGCCGCGCACCTGCTCGCCCGGGGCGTCTACACGAACAAGGCCCCCGGCGGCGTCGCCTACCGGTGCTCGTTCCGGGTCACCGAGGCGATGTTCTTCCAGGAGCGGATGGTCCAGGCGGCCGCCGACGACCTCGGGATGGACCAGGCCGAGTTCCGCCGGGTGAACTTCGTCCGGGACGACGACTTCCCGCACCGGACGGCGTTCGGCTTCCTCACCGACTCCGGGCAGTACGGCAAGTGCCTCGACGTCGGCCTGGAGGCGATCGGCTACGCCGACTTCCAGGAGCGCAAGAAGGAGGCCGCCTCGCGCGGCCGGCTGCTCGGCATCGGGATCTCGACGATGACGGAGCCGCTCGGGGCCGGCAACAGCCGCGAGTACGACATCCTCGGCATCAAGATGTTCGACTCCGCGGAGCTGCGGGTCCACATGACCGGCAAGGCGCTCCTGCGCACCGGGGCCAAGACGCAGGGCCAGGGCCACGAGACGACGTGGGCACAGATCGTCGCCCACGAGCTCGGGCTGCCGGCCGAGGACGTCGTCGTCGAGGAGGGCGACACCGACACCGCCCCGTTCGGGATGGGCACGTACGCGTCCCGGAGCACCCCGGTCGCCGGGGCAGCGGTGGCGATGGTGGCGCGCAAGATCCGGGCCAAGGCCCGCAAGCTCGCCGCGCACCTGCTCGAGGTGTCCGAGGAGGACGTCGAGTGGGAGCTCGGCCGGTTCTACGTGCGCAGCGCGCCGAACCGCGGCGTGACGATCCAGGAGTGCGCCGCGGCGGCGTACAGCAACATGCCCGACGGCATGGAGCCCGGCCTGGAGAACGTCGCCTACTACGACCCGCCGAACCTCACCTGGCCGTTCGCCTGCTACATCGCGACCGTCGAGGTCGACCCGCAGACGGGCGTCTGGGACGTCCTCAACTTCGTCGCCGTCGACGACTGCGGCGTCCGGATCAACCCGATGATCGTCGAGGGCCAGATCATGGGCGGCCTCACCGAGGCCTACGCGATGGCGAGCATGCAGTTCATCACCTACGACGCCGAGGGCAACTGCGTCGGCTCGAACTACATGGACTACCTGCTGCCGACCGCCTGGGAGACACCGGGTTTCGAGCTCCACGAGGTCGTCACCCCGTGCCCGCACCACCCGATCGGCGCGAAGGGCATCGGCGAGTGCGCCACGGTCGGCGGGCCGGCCGCGTTCGTCAACGCCGTCATGGACGCCCTCAAGGGCTTCGGCGTCCGCAACATCGACATGCCGATGCTGCCGGACCGGGTCTACGAGGCGATCACGACCGGCCGCGACGTCTCCGGCCACCCGCCGGTGCGGCAGGACGACTGATGGACGAGCACGCCGCCGACGGCTGGGACGTCGTCGCCCGGGCCCAGGAGCTCTCGCGCCAGGGCGAGGAGTTCGCCCTGGCCACCGTGGTCTGGCGCTCCGGGCCGTCGTCCGGGCACCAGGGGTCCCGGATGATCGTCACCGCGGACGGCCGGCAGATCGGCTGGATCGGCGGCGCCTGCGCCGAGCCGGCGGTCGTGCGGGCGATGCAGCAGGCGGTCGTCGACCGGACGCCGCGGCTGCTGCTGCTCGGCGACGCCGCCAAGTTCGGGGGGTCGCTCCCGGAAGGGATGGCCACGGTGCCGATCTCGTGCGCGAGCGACGGTGCGCTGCAGGTCTACGTCGAGCCGGTCCTCCCGGCGCCGCACCTGCTCGTCGTCGGCCGCTCGCCGATGGCGCACACCCTCGGCGGGCTCGCCGACGTGCTCGGCTGGCGGGCCGAGGTGGTGGACGCCGAGGCGTTCTCCGCCGAGGCGGTCACCGCCCGGACCGTCGTCGTGGTCGCCACCCAGGGCCACGGCGACGAGGACGTGCTGGAGAAGGCCGTGCTGGCCCGGCCCGCGTTCGTCGGTCTCGTCGCGTCCCGCCGGCGCAGCGAGACCGTCGTCGGCTACCTCGCCGACAAGGGCGTCGACGCCGGCCTGCTCGAGGCCGTGCGCTCCCCGGTCGGTCTCGACCTCGGCCGGACGACGCACCGCGAGATCGCGGTCGCCGTCCTCGCCGAGCTCGTCGCGCTGCGCGCGTCCGGCGGATTGGAGCCGGAGCGGACCGCGGCGCCGGTGGTCGCCGACGCGGCGCCGCGGTCCGCTNGCCCGCCGCTGCCGCCGCTGCCGCCGCTGCCGCCGCTGCCGACGTCGTCGACCCGGTGTGCGGGATGACGGTCCGGCCGTCGCCCGCCGCGTTCCCCTACGAGCTCGACGGCACCACCTACCACTTCTGCTGCGCCGGCTGCCGGACGGCGTTCTCCAAGGCCCCCAACGACTACCTCCCGGAGGGTTCGCGGTGCTGATCACGAACACGTTCGAGGTCTCCCAGCCGCTGCAACGGGTCTGGGAGTTCTTCGGGAACATCCCGCAGGTCGCCGCCTGCCTGCCCGGCGCGGCCATGACCGACGACCTCGGCAACGACACGTACGGCGGCCACGTCGGGATCCGGATGGGCCCGGTGAAGATGCAGTTCGCCGGCAAGGCCGCGATCACCGAGCGGGACGAGGCGGCGCACCGGATCGTCATCGACGCGTCCGGGGCGGACGAGAAGGGCCGCGGCCAGGCCGCGATGCTCGTCACCGCCCGGCTGTCCGCGGCCGGCGGCGCCACGAAGGTCGTCGTCGAGCAGGACCTGCAGCTGTCCGGCGCGGCCGCGCAGTACGGCCGCGGCATGATCAACGACGTCAACGCCGTCCTGCTGCGGGACTTCTCGGTCAACGTCCAGAACCGGATCACCGCCATCGCCGAGGGCCGCGACCCCGACTCGGTCGGCACCGCGGCGGCCGCCAGCGGCCTGGCCATCGGCCTGCAGGCCGTTCGGATGGCGCTGCTGCGGGTGTTCCGCCGGTTCTTCCTGCCCTACCGCCCGGCGACGAGCTGAGGAGCTCCTGATGACTCTCTGGTGGATCGGCAACGCCCTGCTGCTGCTCGTCGTGGCCCCCGTGCTCGTCGCGCTGCTCAACCGGGTGCTCGCCGCCCTCGAACGGATCCGCGGTGCCGCGGACGACATCCTCGCCGGCGGCGTCGCGCTCGTCGGGGAGCTGGAGCCCGCTCCGGCACTGCTCGCCAAGACCGACACGACGGTCGCCGCCGTCGCCCAGGGCGCCGTCCGGTACGCCGGCTCGGTCGCGAAGCTGCTGGGCTGAGAGGAGCCGACATGCCTGCCGTCGCCGTGGTCACGCTCGTGATCGCCACCGTCATCATCGCCGCCGCCGCGCTCGGGCTCGCCCGGGTCATCGGCCACCTGAAGGCCGTCGCCGGCACCCTGGACGCCGTCATCGGCGGGGTCCGGGCGGTCGCCGACCGGACCAGCACGGTGCCGACCGTCGTGCCGTCGGTCAACGCCAGCCTGAAGCCCGTCCGCGACTTCTGCGAAACGATCTGAGGAGCCCGATGTCCGTCCTTCACGCCGCCGGCGAGGGGTCGACGACCGGCTGGGTCGTCGGCTACACGATCGGGGTCGTCGTCGTCCTCGTCGTCGTCGCACTCGTCGTCCCCATCCTCCTGCTGGCCCGCCGGATCGGCGGCCAGGCGCAGGCGATCGACGACTCCCTGCAGGAGTCGGTGCGCAACACGGCGGCCCTCGCCGGGCTGCGCACCACGAACGAGCACGTGCCCGTCATCGTCGCGGGGCTGCAGCGCGGCCGCGCCCGGCTGGGAGGCTGACCCGTGAACGCCACCGTCGCCCTCGCCCTGACCGACACCCAGCGCCAGCTGTGGTGGGGCGCGATCATCGCCGGGCTCGTCGTCGTCCTCGCCGTCGCGGCCCTGCTCACCGTCCTCGTGCTGCTGGTCCGGACCATCGACCAGCGGGTCGCCGCGGTCAAGGCCACCCTGGCCCAGGCCGCCGCGAACACCGCCGACACCGCGCTGCTCGCGCAGACCGCGGCCGGTGTGGACGCCGTCCTCGCCGAAGGCCTCGAGCACCACCTGTTCCTCGGCCGCGTCCTCGGGAAGGTCCGCACATGACCACGCTCGTCGTGCTCTCCGTCGTCGACGTCGTCCTGCTCGTCGCAGGGCTGGCGCTCTACCTGTGGATCGTCGGCGGCCAGCTCGGCCGGGTCGCGACGAACCTCGAGGACTGCGCCGAGCTGGTGCGCACGATCAAGCGCAACGCCGAGGCGATCGAACCGGGGCTGCAGCAGGTCACCCGCACCGGTGGCGTCGTCGCCGGCGCGCTGCCGCTGCTCTACGGGATGGCCGAGGGCATCGTCGCCGGGGTCACGTACGAGCCCGCCCCCGCGGAGGAGCTCGCGCACCCGGCCCCGGCCCGGCCCGCGATGGGCCGTCGCCGCACCCGGCTGCACGAGGGCGTCGGCTACGACCCGGAGAAGCTGCCGGCCTGACGGCGCCCAGAGTGCAGCCGGACCCCGAATCTATTCTATGAACTTCTATGTCGATGGCACGTGTCGCTATGGATTCTATTCATAACGAGCCATAGGCTCACCGCGTGACCCTTTCGGGCAGCCAGGAGCAGGTGCCGGACGACGCCGCTCGCGTCAAGCAGTGGACCGAGGGCGGCGAGTCCTACACCCTGGAGTTCAAGAGCGAGCAGCGCGAGAGGATCAACGACCGCGACCTCGTCGAAGCAGTGGTCTGCCTCGCCAACGGCTCGGGGGGAGTACTCCTCCTCGGCGTAGAGGACGACGGGACGATCACGGGCTCCCGGCCTCGGCACGAGTCCGGGCGAACCGACACGCTCCGGGTCCAGGCGCTCATTGCGAACCACACGCAGCCCCCCGTGTCCACGACGGCGACGCTCGTCGACGTGGACGACAAGGTCGTCCTCGTCGTTCATGTACCTGACAGTCCTCGCGTCGTCGGCACCAGCCGTGGCACCTACGTGCGGCGCGCAGTGGGCGCTGACGGTCGACCCACCTGCCTGCCGTACCACGCGCACGAGATGCTGGCCCACGAGGTCGACCGGGGCGCCGTCGATTGGGCTCGGCTGACCGTCAGCGGCGCCACGGCCAGCGATCTCGATCCCCTCGAATTCCACAGACTCCGGCGACTCGTCAAGACAGCCACCGGGACGTCGGACCACGTCCTCGCAGAGCTGTCCGACGAGGAGATCGTGAGCGCTCTCGGGCTCGCCACCCATGACGGGAGCGTGACGTCCGGCGCGCTGCTCCTCTTCGGCAAGGACGACGCTCTCGCACGCTTCCTACCGACGCACGAGGCAGCCTTTCAAGTGCTGCGCGGCCTCGAGGTGGAGACGAACGAGTTCTCCCGGGCTCCCCTTCTGCGCCTGGCCGAGGAGTTGTTCGCCCGGTTCCGCGCTCGCAACAGCGAGGAGGAACTCGACTTCGGTCTGCTCCGTATCCCCGTGGCGTCGTACTCCCAGACCGCGTTCCGCGAAGCATTGGCGAATGCACTCATCCACCGCGACTACACCCGGCGCGGTGCGGTGCACGTCCAGTGGAGCGAACATCAGCTCGAGATCTCGAGCCCTGGCGGCTTCCCGGGCGGAATTCGGGTCGACAACCTCCTCGTCGCACCACCTCACCCTCGAAGCCCGTTGCTCTCCGATACGTTCAAACGCGCGGGTCTCGTGGAGCGAACCGGCCGCGGCATCAACCGCATGTTCGCCGAGCAGTTGCGCGTCGGCCGCGAGGCACCTGACTACGGCAGGAGTTCAGCCGACCACGTGGTGGCAGTCCTTCCCGGAGGGCCCGCCAACCTTGCGATGACTCGCTGGGTGCTCGAACAGGAGGCAACCCGAGGCCGCCCGATCGACCTGTCGGACCTTCAGGTCCTGACCGAGCTCAGCCGTGAGCGCCGAGCCTCTACGGGTGAGCTCGCGATCGTGCTGCAGCGCAGCGAGGCGGAGGCCCGACGGCTCCTGACACGAATGGTCGAGCGAGGTTGGGTCGAGGCCCGCGGCGAGGGCAGGGGGCGCAGCTGGCACCTGTCGGCCGCTGTCTACCGAGCGTTGGAGTCACCTGCCGGGTACGTCCGCACCCGAGGATTCGAACCGCTCCAGCAAGAGCAGATGGTGCTGCAGTACGTCGAGGCTCACGGGAGCATCACTCGGGCCCAGGCCGGCGACCTGTGCTCGCTCGCACCCGAGCAAGCCGGTCGTCTGCTCCGCAGGCTGTCCGACAAGGGCAACCTGGTCATGCGCGGCGAGCGGCGTTGGAGCACGTACGTCCTGCCGTGATCGGCGGGCATACGCCCGTTGTTGTCACCCGGAGGCCTCGTCCGTCGGCGTCTTCGGAGTCGTCAGGGGTCCCGTGGTCGCCGGGGTGCTGTAGCCACC
The DNA here is from genome assembly GCF_002198655.1 of Kineosporia sp. A_224. Taxonomy (GTDB): domain Bacteria; phylum Actinomycetota; class Actinomycetes; order Actinomycetales; family Kineosporiaceae; genus R-H-3. The sequence continues at coordinate 76,120 of NZ_MWLN01000204.1, read as the reverse complement.
GATCCACTCCTGCCGCCAGGTCGACTCGTACTGCTCGTCGTTGCAGGACGGCTTGTACACCGCGAGCAGCTCGTGGACGATCTGCTCGCGGTGCGACGGCAGACCGCCGGGCACCTCGAACCAGGCGACGAAGAGCTTGAAGCGGTCGCCGGCGCGCTTGACCCAGCGTGCGGAGTGCTTGTGCTGGAACGGGAAGCCCACGGTCGAGAGGTCGTCGGCGTGCCAGGCGTAGATGACCGCGAACTGCTCGCGGGCGGGGTCGGTCTTCGCCATGACGACGTAGACGCCCGGCTTGGCCGGCGCGGTGAAGCCGGCGAGCACGCGCGGCCCCTCGAAGAAGTAGCCCGAGAGCGTCCCGAGGCGGATCATGCGGGCCGGTCCCAGCCCTCGTCGTCCTCGTCCTCGCTGACCGCGTCCTCGTGCACGACCGGCCACGCGGGCAGCCCGGCCTTCCCGGCGGCGTCGGCGAAGAGCTCGCGGCCACGGGTCAGCGCGTCCTCCCGGGAGCCCGCCTCGACGACGAGCTGCGCGCCGTAGCGCGGGGTGCCCAGCCCGGACGCGATCCCGCCGTGCCCGGCGACGGCGTCGGCGAGCTCGACGACCTCCTCGCGGGTCACCACGCGGTCCCCCTCGGCGACGACCGAGACGCTCCACCTCACGACAGCTCCTCCTTGTCCCGCAACGGCTTCACTCGTCGGGCGTCACAGCGTCGGCAGGATGCCGGCGAAGTCCTCGAGGCTGCGCAGGTCGTGGCCCGACAGCAGCAGGTCGACGTACGGGGCGGCGACCATCATCCCCATCGTGCTCGGGACGAAGTCCACGGCGTCGCCCTTGTGCGGGTTGAGCCAGACGACCGTCCGGCAGAGCCGCGAGAGCCGCTCCATCGCGTCCGCGAGGACGGCCGGGTCGCCGCGGTCGAGCCCGTCCGAGCAGATGACGACGACACCCCCGCGGCACACGCCACGCCGGCCGTGGTCCCGGACGAACGCCCGCAGCGAGTCGCCGATCCGGGTGCCGCCCTCCCAGTCGAAGACGGCGTCCGCGGCCCGTGAGAGCGCGTCGTCCGGGCGGCGCCGGTCGAGCGAGCGGGTGATCCGGGTCAGCCGGGTGCCGAAGCAGAACACCTCGACCCGGGTCGTCGCGCGTCGCGTCGAGTAGGCGAAGTGCAGCAGGTTGCGCGAGTAGTCCGACATCGAGCCGGAGACGTCGAGCACGAGCACGAGCCGCCGGGTGCGGCGCCGGTGCCGCAGCCTGCGCAGCTCACCGACCTCGCCCTGCCGGCGCAGCGCCTCCCGGACGGTGCGCCGGACGTCGGGCCGGCGGCCGGACCGGTCGGACGCCGTCCGCCGGCTGCGCCGCCGCGGCGGGGCGAGCCGGATCGCCGAGATCATTCGCCGGACGGCGAGCAGCTCGTCCGGCGTGCAGAGCGCGAACGCCTTGCGGCGCAGGATCTCCGCGTTCGCGGCGACGTGCCCCATCGGGGTCTGCTCGCCCTCCTGCTCCTCGTCGCCGGGCTCGTTCTGCGGCACGGTGAGCTCGGCGACGACCCGGGCCGCGGCCCGGAGCACGGTCCGCTCCGGCTCCGGCCTGCGGTCCGCCTCGTGGAGGAAGAAGCGGCGGAAGACCGCGTCGTAGACCGGGATCTGGTCGCGCCGGGTGACGAGCGTCGTCCGACCGCCCCAGTAGAGGTCCTCGACGTCCGACAGCCGGAGCACCGCCATCGCCCGGGCGTACGTGAGGACGTCACCGGACCCGACGGGCAGGCCCTCCTCGCGCAGCGCCTGGGCGAAGTCGACGAGGAGCCGGACCGGGGCCGGCACCTCGTCCGCTCCTGCCGCCGGCCCCGGCTCAGCCACCGTCGAGGACACCGTCGATCCGGGACAGCACGAGGTCGAGGTCGTCGCGCTCCTTGACGACGGCGCCGAGCGAGTCGCGCAGCGCGTCGGCGGTGAGCTCGGGCTCGTCGAGCACCTGCAGGGTGCGGACCCAGTCGATCGACTCCGCGACGCCCGGCGGCTTGGACAGCTCCATGTCGCGCAGCCGGTTCACCGCGGCGACGACCTGCGCCACGAGGCCGTCGGCGGCCTCCGGGGCCCGGGCCAGGATGATCTCGGCCTCCCGCTCGGGCGTCGGGTAGCCGACCCAGTGGTAGAGGCAGCGCCGCTTGAGGGCGTCGTGCAGCTCCCGGGTCCGGTTCGAGGTGAGGACGACGAGCGGCGGGCTCGGGGCCACCACGGTGCCGATCTCGGGGATGCTGATCTGGAAGTCCGACAGCACCTCGAGCAGGAACGCCTCGAACTCGTCGTCGGCCCGGTCGACCTCGTCGATGAGCAGGACGGCGCCGTCCCCCGCCCGGACGGCGGCGAGCAGCGGCCGCTCGACGAGGAACTCGGGGCCGTAGAGCCGGTCCACGGTGCCGTCGTCGGTGAGGTCGTGCTGGGAGAGCGCGCGGACCTGGAGCAGCTGCCGGGCGTAGTCCCACTCGTAGAGCGCCTGCGCCGGGTCGATCCCCTCGTAGCACTGCAGCCGGATCAGCCGGCGCCCGAGCATCGTCGCGAGCACCTTGGCGATCTCGGTCTTGCCGACGCCGACCTCGCCCTCGAGCAGGAGCGGGCGGTCCAGGGACAGCGCGACGTAGGCGGCCGTGGCCAGGCCGCGGTCCGCGAGGTAGCGCTCCTGCCGCAGCCGCTCGGTCAGGTCGGCCACGCTGGTGGGACGCGTCATCGGGTCCTCTCGGGTCGCGCCCCCGCGGGGCGTACGTGCGGGCGTACGTGCGGTGGTGCGGTCAGCCGTCGGAGGGCGTCGGCCCGAGGACGAGGTCGCGCAGCGAGCCCTCGCCGGTCTTGCCCTCGCGGGCGAGCAGGTCCTTCCAGGCGGACCGCAGGTCGGTGCCCGGCTCGGCCATCCCGTCGAAGCTGAAGTCGCGCATGTTGCGGCAGATCTTCGCCGGGCCGCAGTCGTCGTCCTGGGGGCCGGACGCGTCGGCGGCGGACCCGACCGGGGTCTCGGTCACGGTGCCTCCTTCAGGGGGTGGCGGTGCGGGCCGCCGGGACGGCCGGGGACGGGTCCTTGCCGGCCGCGACGGCGACCGCCTCGGCGAGGACGGCGAGCGCGACCTCGGCGGGCGGGCCGGCGCCGATGTCGAGCCCGGCCGGCGCGTGCAGCGCGGACAGGTCGGTCACGCCGCGGTAGCCGAGCCAGTCGACGCACGCGCCGATCGCCCGCCGGCCGCCGACGAGCCCGACGTAGCCGACGGACGACGCGAGGGCACCGACGAGCGCGGGGCCGGCGACCTCCGGGTCGTGACCGACGACGACGACCTTGTCGAGCGACGACAGGCCGGCGACGACGGCCGCGGCCTCGGCGCCGTTGCCGAAGACCCGCGGCTGCCAGCCGAGCAACACCGCGGCCGGCTGCAGCGCGGCGACGACCGGGCCGCCACCGACGAGGACGAGCGCGGGCACCGGGCGCAGCACGGTGACGACCCGGTCACCGGACGCCTGCGTGCTGCTCCCGCCCGCCTGGAGGCCGGACTGCGCGTCGTCCGGGTCGACGAACCGGACGGCGGGCTCGCCGTCCACGGGCAGGTCGAGGACCAGCCCGGCCGGCCGGCGGTCCCGGACCCGGTCCCAGAACTCGGCGGGCAGGGCGTCCGCGGGGGTGACGACGAACCGGGCCCGAGCGTCGGTGGGCAGCCCGGCGACGAGCGCCTCGGTGACCCCGACCGTGAGGGTGACGAGCCGCGGGACGCCGCGCTGCGGCGCGACGTCCGCGAGCCGGGCGTCGAAGACGCCGCCGAGCACCGACCCGACCCGGCCGCCGCCCGCCGTCAGCGCGAGCGCGGCACCGGGCTCGGCGCCGTCCAGCCCTTCGCTGTCGACCAGCCAGGCGACATCGACCCGCGTGCCTGCGCGCAGGCAGCCGAGCACGCTGAAGGCGATGTCGTACACGTTTCGAGCGTAGGTGGGCCGGACCCGTGGTGCACGCTGTCGATCGGGTCCTCCGTGACCCGATCGGGTCAGATTCGCCGCCGCAGGTCAGGGGCGGGTGAGCGCGTCCGGTGCGCCACCGGCCAGGCCGGTGCTGACACCCTCGGCGTCCCGGCCCGTGACCCGGACGCCGTTGCTCCGCTCGAAGGGCAGCTCGGGCTGCTCGGCGGCGTCCTCGAGGGAGTGCTTGCCGAGCTGGGCGGCGTCCGGCAGGGCCACCGGGTAGACGCCGGTGAAGCAGGCCGTGCAGAGCCGCTCGACCGGCTGGTGGGTCGCGGCGACCATGCCCTCGAGCGAGATGTAGCCGAGGCTGTCGGCGCCGATGCTCGCGCGGATCTCCTCGACCTTGAGGCCGTTGGCGATGAGCTCGGCGCGGCTGGCGAAGTCGATGCCGTAGAAGCAGGGCCAGGTGACCGGCGCGCTGGAGATCCGGACGTGGATCTCGGCGGCGCCGGCCTCGCGGAGCATCCGGATCTGGGCGCGCTGGGTGTTGCCGCGGACGATCGAGTCGTCGACGACGACGAGCCGCTTGCCCTTGATGACGTCGGTGAGCGGGTTGAGCTTGAGCCGGATGCCGAGCTGGCGCAGGGTCTGGCTCGGCTGGATGAAGGTCCGGCCGACGTAGGAGTTCTTCACGAAGCCCTGGCCGTACGGGATCCCGCTCGCCTCGGCGTAGCCGACCGCCGCGGGCACGCCGGACTCCGGGACACCGATGACGAGGTCGGCCTCGACCGGGTGCTCGGCGGCGAGCCGGCGGCCCATGTCGATCCGGGAGGCGTGCACGCTGCGGCCGGCGATCGTCGTGTCCGGCCGCGCGAGGTAGACGTACTCGAAGACGCAGCCGCTCGGGGTCGCCTCGGCGAACCGGCTGGAGCGCAGGCCGTCGCGGTCGATCGCGACGAGCTCGCCGGGCTCGATCTCGCGGATGTAGCTCGCGCCGATGGTCGCCAGCGCGGGGGTCTCGCTCGCGACGACCCAGCCGCGGTCGAGGCGGCCGAGGACGAGCGGGCGGATGCCGTGCGGGTCACGGGCGGCGTAGAGGGTCTCCTCGTCCATGAAGACGAGGCTGAACGCGCCCTTGAGCAACGGCAGGATCTCCAGCGCGGTGGCCTCGAGGGTGCGGTCCGGGTCGCCGGCGAGCATCGCCGTGACGAGCGCGGTGTCCGTGGAGTTGCCGCGCTGCCACTCGGCCCGGTTCTGCTCGTCGACGCCCTCGCCGAGGTGGTCGAGGAGCCAGCGGCGCAGGTCCTTGGAGTTCGTCAGGTTGCCGTTGTGGGCCAGCGCCACGGTGCCGGAGGCGGTGTCACCGATCGTCGGCTGCGCGTTCTCCCACGTCGAACCGCCGGTCGTGGAGTAGCGGCAGTGCCCGACGGCGATGTGCCCCTGGAGCGTCGACAGCGCGTTCTCGTCGAAGACCTGGGCGACCAGGCCCATGTCCTTGTAGACGAGGAGCTGGCGGCCGTTGCTCACCGCGATCCCGGCGGCCTCCTGGCCGCGGTGCTGCAGTGCGTAGAGCCCGAAGTAGGTGAGCTTGGCGACCTCTTCACCGGGGGCCCAGACCCCGAAGACGCCGCATGCGTCCTGGGGGCCCTTCTCGCCGGGCATGAGGTCGTGGGAGAGCCGTCCGTCGCCGCGAGCCACGGGTCCAGTGTCACACAGCCGCAGGGGCCTACCGGCGGCGGCGCTCGACGAGCAGGGCGGCCGCGGCGCCGACGACGCCGCCGACGAGGCCGAGGATCGCCGCGAAGTAGCGCACCAGGGTGCCCGTCGAGAACTCCGCGGTCTGGGCCGGGTCGTCGAACGCGAGCGCCACGACGACGCCGAGGACGACCCCCACGACGACCCCGGTCCCGACGAACGGGGCGTACCTCGGCGCCCGGCGCAGCCGGACCTCGACGGCGCCGTCGGGCAGCTTCGGCTGCGGTGCCGGGTCGGCCGCGGGGGTGTCGCTCACCCGGACGACGCTAGCCGACGGGCCGCCGCCCCGCACGGTCCGCGCTCGTCGACCCGATCCCGGGTCCGCAGCCCGGATCGGGTCGACAGGAGCGGATCACTCCAGGGGGAGCAGGCCGGAGAGGTCGGCCCGCTCGCCGCTCGCGCTGACCCGGCCGGTCGCGACGGCGTCCGCCCACGTCGTGCGGCCGGTCGCGAGGGCGAGCCAGGTGTCGGCGTCCGTCTCGACGACGTTCGGCGGGGTGCCGCGGGTGTGCCGGGGGCCGGGGATGCACTGGACGACCCCGAACGGCGGCACCCGGACCTCGCACGCCCCGCCGGGGTAGCGGTCGGCGAGCTCGGCGAGGGTCCAGCGGACGGCGGTCGCGAGCACCGGGCGCGGCGGCGGGACGCCGTCGGGCGCCGTCCGCCAGGCCGTGACGGCGGCGAGCCCGTCGGCGGGGTCGATCCTGCGGCGCGGCGGCACGGCGCCGATCCTGCCAAGCGGGCCGGGGCACGGTCCACACGGGGATGCCGCGGTCCGGTGGTCGCCCCCGACGGCGTGGTGCACTACCGCCATGCCGACGCTCGGGTTCCTGCACACCGCGCCGGTCCATGTGGAGACGTTCCGCGGCCTCTCCCGGGCGGCCGCGCCCGGCGTCGACGACGTGCACGTCGTCGACGCGGACCTGCTCGCCGACGCCCGCGCGGACGGCGTGGACGCCGTCCGGGCCCGGGTCGCCGAACGGGTCGGCGAGCTCGCGGCGGCCGGCGCCGACGTCGTCGTCTGCACCTGCTCGACGATCGGGGCCGTGGCCGAGCAGGCGCCGGCAGGCGTGCCTGTGCTGCGGGTCGACCGGCCGATGGCCCGCGCCGCGGTCGCCGGCGGCGGGCGGGTCGGTGTCGTCGCGGCGGTGGGGTCGACGGTCGGCCCGACCCGGGCGCTGCTGCGCGCGGAGGCGGCGGCCGTGGGCAGCGGGGCGACGCTCGTCGACGCACCGTGCCCGGCGGCGTGGCCGCTCTTCGAGGCCGGCGACGTGCACGGCTACCTCGACGCAGTCGCCGCCCACGTCGGGGCCCTCGTGCGCTCCGGCACGGTGGACGTCGTCGTCCTGGCCCAGGCGAGCATGGCCCCGGTCGCGGCCCGGTTCGCCGGCGGCGGCGTCCCGGTGCTCGCCAGCCCGGCCGCGGCCGTGTCCGCGGCGGTGGCGCTGCTCGCCGGAGGCGGCGGTCCGGCCGTAAACCCCTGAGCCCGCGGGCCCGGCCGCCGCTAGCGTCGTGCGCATGCGCGACCTCCCGCCCGGCTGGGCCACCGACCTCGCCGTCGACGTGCTCATGGGCTCGACCGTCGAGGACCGCGGCGACCACCTCGTCGTCCGGACGCCGAACAACCCGAGCTTCCACTGGGGGCACTGCCTCTTCGTGCTCGACGACGCGCGGATCGACGACCCCGGGCACTGGCTCGGCGTCTTCGCGCAGACCTTCCCCGAGGCGAGGTGGGTCGCGCTCGGGCTGCCCCGGCTGCCGGCCGACCTCGCCCCGTGGACAGCCCTCGGCCTCGAGGTCGGGCTCGACGACGTCCTGACGACCCGGGAGCTGCCGGAGCTGCTGCCGGCCCCGCCGGGCTACACCGTCCACCGGCTCGTCACGGACGAGGACTGGGAGCAGCACACCGCCCACGAGCAGCGCGAGAACGCCCGCACCGGCGAGTACCCCGCCGAAGGGCACGAACGCTTCGTCCGGGCGCAGACGGCGTCCCGCCGGGTCGTCTGCGAGCGCGGCGACGCGGCCTGGTTCGGGGCCTTCCACGAGGGCGTGCTCGTCGCCGACCTCGGGATCGTGCGCTGCGGGGACGACGCCCGGTACCAGTCGGTCGGGACCGAGCTCGAGCACCGGCGCCGCGGCCTGGCGGGCCACCTGCTCGGCGTCGCCGCCCGCTGGGCGGCCGACCGCGGGGCCCGCCGCTGGGTCATCGTCACCGAGGCGACCAACCCGGCCGGCCGGGTCTACCGCAGCGTCGGCTTCGCCCCGGACCGGGGCAGCGCCCAGGCGTACCGCAAGCCCGCGTACTGACCGTCGCAGACAACGTGGTCGCGGGCGCGAACACGCGTGATCCACCGCAGACCCGGCACGACCCCCGGACGTGCCCCGCACCCGGGGCCACGACGGCATCCCTGAGCACGCCACCGGTTGACAACCTTGTCAGCCAGTCGCGACGATGAGCCCTTCCGGACACCGTCAGTGGCGACGGCCCCGCCCCGTCGGGTTCGGCCCCAGACCGTGATGCACGTGCGCCGCGCGGCGCGACAGCCGACAGGGGTCCCACGAGATGAGCGCCTCCACCGACGACACCGCCCGAGCGGGCGTCGACGGGGGCGAGTTCCGCCGCCCGACGATGCGGGACGTCGCCGCCCGCGCCGGGGTGAGCCTCAAGACCGTCTCCCGGGTCGTCAACGCAGAGCCGGGCGTCTCCCCCGCCCTCGCCGACCGGGTCCGGCGTGCGGTCGCCGAGCTGGACTTCCGCCCGAACGTCGGGGCGAGCAGCCTGCGCCGCGCCGACGGCAAGACGGCGACGGTCGGCCTGCTCGTCGAGGACGTCGCCAACCCGTTCTCGTCGGCGCTGCAGCGCGCGGTCGAGGACGTCGCCATGCCGCGCGGCGTCGTCGTCTTCTCCGCGAGCCTCGACGAGGACCCGGAGCGCGAGCGGGAGCTGGCCCGGGCCTTCGCCGCCCGCCGCGCCGACGGCCTCATCCTCGTGCCCGCGAGCGACGACCAGTCCTACCTCGAGGCTGAGGTGCGGGCCGGGACGGCGGTCGTCTGCGTCGACCGGGCCTGCCGCGGTGTCGACGTCGACTCCGTCGTCGCGACGAACCGCAGCGGTGCCGCCGAGGGCGTCCGGCACCTGTTCGCCGGCGGCCATCGCCGGGTCGCCTTCCTCGGGGACCGGCAGGCGATCTGGACGGCGAGCGAGCGCTACCAGGGTTACCTCGACGCGTTCGCCGCCGCGGGCTTCGAGATCGACCCGTCGATCGTCGTCCACGACCTCACCGACACCGGGGTCGCGGACGGCGCGACGTCCACGCTGCTCACCCGGCCGAACCCGCCGACGGCGCTGTTCACCGCGCAGAACCTCGTGACGATCGGGGCCCTGCGCGCGCTGCGCCGGCTCGGCGCCGAGCGCACGGTCGCGCTCGTCGGCTTCGACGACTTCCCGCTCGCCGACCTCGTGACGCCCGGCGTCACCGTCGTCGCCCAGGACCCGACGGCGATCGGCAAGCTCGCCGCGAGCGTCCTGTTCTCCCGGCTCGCCGGCGACACGTCACCGACCCAGCTGCACGTCGTGCCGACGACGCTCGTGCGCCGGGGCTCGGGCGAGATCCCGCCGCCGCGCTGACGGCCGGCCCGGCGGCGGCAGGGCCGGGTCAGCGCCGGGTCAGGCCCCGGGAGCGGGCAGTCCGGAGGGCTCGCCGGCCGGCCGCGGGACGCCGTGCGTGCCCGCGTGGACGTCCTGCGGCGCGTCGCCGGGAGGCCGCCCGTGCACGGCGACACGGCGCGGCGTCCGCTTCGCCGAGTACATCGCCAGGTCGGCCCGGTGCAGCAGGTCGCCGCGCGCGACCGGCCCGTCGTCGTCCGGGGCGTGCGCCACGCCGAACGTCACCGAGACCGACACCCGCACGCCGCCGACCGAGAACGGCGCGTCCAGCGTGCGCACCAGCGCCAGCGCGAGGGCGTGCCCGCCGTCGCGCGGGTCGCCGTCCGGCACGGGCAGGAGGACCGCGAACTCGTCGCCGCCGAGACGGGCGAGCACGGCGTCCTCCGGCACGCAGGCCAGCAGCCGCAGCGCCGCCTCGCGGAGCAGGTCGTCCCCGGCGGAGTGCCCCAGGGTGTCGTTGACCTGCTTGAACCGGTCGAGGTCCCCGAGCAGGACGACGACCGGCACGGCGAGCGGCGGCTCGAGGGCGGCGTCCAGCGCCTCGTAGAGGCCGCGCCGGTTCGCCAGCCCGGTGAGCTCGTCGGTGCGGGCCTGCACGTGGGCCTCGGCGTGCCGGCGCTCGGACGTGTAGGCGAGGGCCAGCCGGGAGAGGGCGGCGAGGATCGCGGTCACCGCGAGGACCACTCCCGCCATCGGCAGCCGGGCCCGGGAGCCGACCGCGAGGATCGTCAGGGCGGTCAACGACGCGGCGAACGGGACGACGAGCGCGGCCGCGCTCCAGGTGCGGCTCGCCGTGCGGCCGTTGCCGTCGGGCACCGGCGCGGCGAGCAGCGAGACGACGGCGGCGCCGAGCACCCAGACGCCGTCGACGGGTGTCCCGGTCTGCCAGTCGCCCAGGCTGATCCGGACGACGAACCACCAGTCCGCAGAGCCGAACAGGGCGATCCCCAGGGCGAACCAGCCGGAGATCCGCTCCGGGCCGGAGACGGCGATCCCGGCGACGAGCAGCGTGAGGACGACGACGTCGCAGATCGGGAAGGCGAGGATCAGCGCCACCGGGACGCCGCCCGCGCGCGCCGACTCCACCGCCGGCGGGACGACGAAGCAGACGAACGCGGCCCCGATGGCGAGCGCGCCGACGACGGCGTCGACCGCCGGGCCCGGGCGGGCGGCCCGCAGCCGGCCGCGCAGGAGCATGGCGACCGCGACGACGGCGAACGGGTAGCAGACGACGTAGAGGAGCAGGCTGGGGACGACGGTCCACTGCGGCTGCACGTCGCCGGTGTGCGCGTTCGCGACGACGTTCCCGAGCCCGAAGAAGGTGATCCACACGGCGACCGGGACCCGCCAGCCGCGGTGCCTGCGGTCACGGGCCGCGAGCACCCAGACGTACGCGGCGCACAGCTCGATCGCCAGGACCTGCAGGACCAGCTCGCGCCAGATGTGGTGACCGCTCGGCCCGACGAGGAGCGCGCTCAGGTAGACCCCGGTCGCGACGAGGGCGGCCCGCCGCACCAGGGCCGCGGCACCTGGCTGCTGCGGCCTCATGCTCCTGAGTCGGCCTCCCCGGGCTCCCCCTTGATGGCGCACCCGGATGACCGCCCTAGGCTGCGGCTGTGACGAGCGCCTTCGACGACGCGACAGCGGTACGGGCCACGGGCGGGGGCACGTTCGCGATCACGATAGACCCGCAGTGGTCGATCGGCGGCCGGGCGAACGGTGGGTATCTGCTCAGCGTGACGACACGGGCCGCGATGACCGCCCTGGCGGCGGCGGGCGGCGGTGCGGCCACCGACGGTGACGCCGCCCGGCCCGCGCTCGAGCCGGTCGCGGTCACGGGGGCCTTCGCCGCCGCCGCTGCGTTCGGCCCGGCCACCGTCGAGACCGAGGTGCTGCGCCGCGGGCGGTCGACGGCCGTCGTCCGGGCGCGGCTCGTCGCGGACGGCGCGACCTGCCTGGAGACGCTCGTCACGGCGGGCACCCTCGGGCCGGACGACCCGCTCGTGCCCGGCCCCGCGCGGCCCCCGATGCCGGACCGCGAGGCGTGCGTCCGGCTGCCGCCGAAGGGGCCGGGCTTCGACGTCCCGCTCATGGGCCCGCTCGACCAGCGCCTCGACCCGGCCACCCTCGGCTTCGCGATGGGCAGCCCGAGCGGTGCGGGCGAGCTGCGCGGCTACGTGACCTTCGACGACGGCCGCGACCTCGACCCGCTCGCCCTGCTCCTCGTCGCGGACGCCCTGCCACCGGCGACCTTCGACGTGCCCGGGCTGCACCTGGGCTGGGTCCCGACGCTCCAGCTGTCGGTGTTCGTCCGGGCCGTCCCCGCGCCCGGACCGGTCGTCGTCCGGCACGTCGCCCGCAGCGTCGGCGCGGGTGCGGTCGACGAGACGACGGACGTCTGGGACTCGACCGGCCGGCTCGTCGCCGTCGGCCACCAGCTCGCGCTGGTCCGCGCCGTCTGACCGACCGTCCGGCCCTCAGGCGCCGAAGACCGCCGGCAGCGTCCCGCTGTGGGCCGCCGCCAGCTCCTCGAGCGACAGCGTGAACAGGCCCTCGACGGTCAGGCCCGGGCCGCCGTCCGGCCCGGCGGCGTCGTCGACGCTGCCGATCCGGGCGAGCGGGTAGCCCTGCGCGGCGCACAGGTCGGCGAACCGGGCCTGCCGGTCCGCCGGCACGGCGACGACAGCGCGCGCCGTCGACTCGGCGAAGAGCGCGACGAAGGGCGTGACGCCGTCCCGCGCGCAGACCTCGTCGAGCCGCACCCGGGCGCCGACGCCGTACCGCAGGCAGGCCTCGACGAGGGTCTGCGCGAGGCCGCCGTCGGAGACGTCGTGGGCGGCCGACACGAGGCCCTCGTGCGCCGCCGCGACGAGCACGTCGCCGAGGGTGCGCTCGGCGCCGAGGTCGACCGCCGGGGGCAGGCCGCCGAGGTGGGCGTGCTCGACCCACGCCCACTCCGAACCGGCCAGCTCCTCGCGGGTCGTGCCCAGCAGGTAGACCGCCTGCCCGGGCTCGCGCCAGCCGGACGGCGTCCGGCGCGCGACGTCGTCGAGCACCCCGAGGACGCCGACGACGGGCGTCGGGTGGATCGCGACGTCGCCCGTGGAGTTGTAGAACGACACGTTGCCGCCGGTCACCGGGATCCCCAGCTCGAGGCAGCCGTCGGCCAGGCCCGTGACGGCCCGCTCGAACTGCCACATCGAGTCCGGGTGCTCGGGCGAGCCGAAGTTCAGGCAGTCGGTGACACCGGCCGGCCGGGCGCCGGCGGTGACGACGTTGCGGTACGCCTCCGCGAGCGCCAGGCGCGCCCCCTCGTAGGGGTCGAGCGCACCGAAGCGGCCGTTGCAGTCCATGGCGATCGCGACGCCGAGCCCGGTCTCCTCGTCGACCCGCACGACGCCCGCGTCGTCCGGCATCGCGAGCGCCGTGTTGCCGCGGACGTACCGGTCGTACTGGTCGGTGACCCACGCCCGGCTGCAGAGGTTCGGCGAGCCGACCATCCGGAGCAGGAGGGCCCGCAGCTCGTCACCGGAGGCGGGCCGGGGCAGCGCGTCGGGGACGTCCGCCTGCCGCGCGTCGAGCCAGGCCGGCCGGGCGTACGGGCGGTGGTAGACCGGGCCCTCGTGGGCGACGGTCCGCGGCGGGACGTCGACGATCGTCTGCCCGCGCCAGCGGACGACGAGCCGCCCGGTGTCGGTGACCTCGCCGACGACGGTCGCCTCGACGTCCCATTTCGTCGTGATCTTCAGGAACGTGTCGAGGTCGGCGGGCCGGACGACGGCCATCATCCGCTCCTGCGACTCGCTCATGAGGATCTCCTCGGGGCGCAGCGAGGGGTCGCGCAGCGGGACGTCGTCGAGCATGGCGAGCATGCCGCCGTCCCCGTTGCTCGCGAGCTCGCTGAACGCGCACGACAGCCCGGCCGCGCCGAGGTCCTGGATCCCCGTGACGACCTCGGCCGCGAAGAGCTCGAGGCAGCACTCGATGAGCACCTTCTCCGCGAACGGGTCCCCGACCTGGACGGCCGGGCGCTTCGTCGGGCCGCCCTCCTCGAAGGTCTCGCTCGCGAGGATCGAGGCGCCGCCGATGCCGTCGCCGCCGGTGCGGGCGCCGAAGAGGACGACGAGGTTGCCCAGGCCGGTCGCGTTCGCGAGGTGGATCTCGTCGTGCCGCAGGACGCCGAGGGCGAGCGCGTTGACGAGCGGGTTGCCCTGGTAGCAGGGGTCGAACGCGACCTCGCCGCCGATGTTCGCCAGGCCCAGGCAGTTGCCGTAGCCGCCGACGCCGGCGACGACACCGGGCGCGACCCGCTGGGTGTCCGGGTGGTGCAGGTCGCCGAAGCGCAGGGAGTCCATGACGGCGACCGGCCGGGCGCCCATCGAGATGATGTCCCGGACGATGCCGCCGACGCCCGTCGCGGCGCCCTGGTAGGGCTCGACGAACGACGGGTGGTTGTGACTCTCGACCTTGAAGGTCACGGCCCAGCCGTTGCCGATGTCGATGACGCCGGCGTTCTCGCCGATCCCGACGAGGAGCTTGGAGCGCATCTCCTCGGTCGTCTTGTCGCCGAACTGGCGCAGGTGCACCTTGCTCGACTTGTACGAGCAGTGCTCGGACCACATGACCGAGTACATGGCGAGCTCGGACGACGTCGGGCGGCGGCCGAGGATCTCCCGGATCCGGTCGTACTCGTCCTCCTTGAGGCCGAGGTCGCGGTACGGCTGGACGACGTCGGGCGTCGTCGTGGCCTGCTCGACGGTGTCGAGGGTCGGTCCGCCGACGGTCGATGGGGTCGGTGCGGTCGACTCGGTCGTCTCGGCGCTGGTCACGGTCTCCGGTCCAGGGGGATGCGCGGGGTCGGACGGCGCCCACGCTATCGCGACGGGTGGGGCGGCCCGGGCGCCGCCCGGCACCCGGGCGGCGTCCGGCGCACCGACGCCCGGGCGCCCCACGTCGTCGTCGGGCCGACGTCGTGCTCCGTCGACCACAGGAACAGGTGCCGGCGGGTCGAGGTGGCGATCCCGTGGTGCGCCCGGCCCCCGGCCCGCAGCAGCGGGAGCAGCGACCCGAGCCCGGGTTCCGTGCCGCGGTCGAACCACACCGCGGACGGTGTCGTCCTGGCGAGCGTCTGCGGCCTGCCGATGAGGACGACGCGGCCGCCGCCGGGCCCGTCGAGGTCGAGGACGACCCGGCCCTGCACCTGCCGCCGGCGCCGCGCGGCGCCGGCGGCGACGTCCACCCGGGTCCGCAGCTCCCACTCACCGTCCTGCGCGATCGTCACGGTCTGGGCGACCATGACGGACGCCGTCTCCGAGCGCACGGCGAGCCTCCAGACGACGTCCTGCGGCGGTCCCGCGACCGGCGGCGGGGCCGGGAGCAGCGGCCCGGTCGGCAGCTGGACGACGACGCGCGCGGCCACGGTCAGGCCGCCGCGGTCGGGGACGCGGAACCGGACGCCGCGGGTGCCTCGGAGTCGACCGGTGGCAGCGCCGGGGACGTCACCGGCGCGGTCCGCACGGCGGCTCTGCCCCTGCCGGGGTCGCCGGCCGACACCGCCACGGTGGCCGCGCCGACCGGCACCTCCACGGCGCAGACGACCTCGGCCGTGGCCCCGACCTGGAGCAGGGTGCTGTTCTCCTGGCCGTTGGCGGCGTCCTCGCAGCGCTTCATCGGCACCGAGACCCCGTCGACCACGGCCCGCAGGTCCTGGCGGAAGGTGAAGTAGACGCCGGTGGCGTAGTACGTCGGGACCTGGCGGTGGGCCACCCGCAGCCGCAGGTTCAGGAAGCGGGTCCCCGTGCGGGCCCGGCCGCCGTACGCGGGCAGCCCGTCGAGCCCGTACGCGGCGTCCGTCACCGTGACCGTGGCGCCACCGCCGCCGTTGCCGGTGAGGACCTTCCCGACCGGCCCGACGGTCGCCGGCACCGGGTAGGCCGGGGTGGCGGCCGGCGCACCCGCGGCCGGGAAGACCGCGGGGACGGTCCCGGACTCGTGGACGTCGAGGGTCCAGCCGTCGAGCGACGCCGGGTCGACGGTGTCGAGGTACGCGTAGGCCTCGACCGTCGTCCCGGACTGCACGACCTCGTCGCCCCGCGACGGGCGGATCTGCGCCTCGACGGAGTCACCGCCCTTCGTCAGCCCGATCTGCGCCAAGGACAGCTGCCACGTCTCGGTGGTGTTCCGCACCTTGAACCGGACGAGCACCCCGGGCTGCTCACCGGACGGGAACGGTGCCGGGACAGCCGTCGACCCGGTGACCGCGTCGCCGACGGCGAAGGGCGCGTGGAGGACGACCTGGGTGACGGTGTACTCCATCCCCGCGTAGTCGACGGGTGCCGGTGGGCCCGGCACCGCGAGCGGTGTGACGCTCGGCGCGGGCCGGGACGGTGCGGCGGAACCGCTGTCCGTGGGACCGGCGGTGCCGGCGCCCGCCCCGAACGGCAGGGCGCAGCCGGACAGCAGCAGAACGGGGACGAGGGCCGCGGGCAGGGCACGGCGGAGGGTCGTCGAGGTCATGCGGCCGGACGCTAGGCAGCCGCGGTCACCGCCGGGTCACCAGCGGGTCACCGCCCGGGCGCGGTCCCGGTCGCAGCCCCGTCGCAGCCCCGTCGCAGCCCCGTCGCACTCAGCGCGCGTACCGCTCCGCGGCCCGCGCCCGCGCCTTGGCCGCCTCGACCTCCCGGTCCTTGGGCGCGCCGTGCGCGACGAGGGCGTCGAGCAGCCGCTGGGTCGCCGCGGCGACCTCCTCGACGGCCCGGTCGAACGCCTCGGTGTTGTCCTTGGCCGGCTTCGGCGAGCCACTCACCTTGCGGACGTACTGGACGGCGGCCGCATGCACCTCGTCCGGCGTCGCCGGCGGCGCGAAGTTGTGCAGGGGGCGGATGTTTCGGCACATGCGACCGACGCTAGCCCGGGGCGCGGGCAGGTGTCAGGAGAGTGGTCAGCCGTGCAGGTTCTCGTCGTGCTCGTTGACCTGGACCACGACGCCGTCCGGGTCCGCGACCCGGAACGACCGGCCGAACGCCTCGTCGACGACGGCGTCGGGCGCGTAGCCGGCCGCGACGAGCCGGGCGTGGACGGCGCCGAGCGGCTCGTCCGTGACGAGCGCGAGCTCGCACCAGCCGGGCCCGTGCTCCCCGGCCGGGCCGCGGTCGGCCGGCGGCTCGGCCCGGTGCAGCGCGAGCGAGCCGGAGGTCGCGGGCAGGTCGGCCCAGACGCCCGACGCGGCGGTGGCGCCCGGGTCCAGCCCCAGCACCCGGTAGAAGGCGATCGCCGCCGCGACGTCGGCGCTGTACCGGATCGGCATGACTCTCACGGCTGCTCCCTCACGACGGCCCCTCACGACGGCCCCTCACGACGGCTCCTCGCCCAGGCGCGCGAGGTGCTCCCGAAGCGCCTCCTCGACGAACCTCGACAGCGACTGCTCGGCGTCGACCGCGGCGTGCTTCACCTGCCGGACCAGGGTCCCCGGCAGGTAGACGTTGAACTGCTGCTTGTCGTCGTCCGGCACGAGGCCGAGCGTACCTCTGAGCTAGAGTGCTAGCAAGCGAGCATCTGGACCGGTCGGGCTCAGGACGGGACGACGATCTCGACGCGGCGGTTGAGCTGCCGGCCCGCCGGGTCGTCCTTGCCGCCCGTGCTGTTCGCGGCGACCGGCCGGGTCTCGCCGAAGCCACGCGCCGTCATCGGGGCGTCGAGCCCGGCCGCGGTGAGCGCGTCGACGACGGCCTGCGCCCGGCGCAGCGAGAGGTCCTCGTTGTAGGCGTCGCTGCCCTTGGAGTCGGTGTGGCCGTCGACCTGCACGCGCTTCGTGGTGCCGCCCAGGGCTGTCGCGACGCCCGCGAGCACCTCCTGCGCCTCGGGTCGGACGGCGTCGGAGTCGAAGTCGAAGAGCAGGCCCGCCGAGATCCGGATCAGGGTGCCGCAGGGCCGGCCGACGGGCTTGAGCTTCGCCAGCTTCGGGAGCGTCCCGAGGAGGGCGAACTTCGGCATCGGCGCGATGGTGATCGGGGCGTCGTTCATCGTCCCCGTGCCGTCACCGTTGACGACCACCTCGCCGTACTCCCCGATCCAGCTACCGGACCCGTCGCCGTTGTTCTCGACGACGCCCGCCGCGCCGACCCAGCGGCCGGACCCGTCCGCCGCGACGTCGTAGGAGTCCTCGCCGACGACCGAGCCGGAGCCGTCGGCCTCCACCTGGTAGACGATCTCCCCGGTGTACTGACCGCTGCCGTCGGCCTCGACGGCCAGGACGGCGTCCGGTGCGGTGATCTGGCCCGACCCGTCCGCGGCCACGTCGTAGATCACCTCGTCGCCGACGAGCTGGCCGCCGCCGTCGGCGTCGATGTCGCTGACGCCCGCGTCGGTGATCGTCTGCCCCTCGCCGCTGGCGCCCGCCCGGTTGACCACGGCACCCTTCGCGTCGCAACGGGCCCCGGTCACCTCGACCCCGGGCGGGAGCGGCACGGCGGCAGCGATCGCGGAGCGGGTGCGGGTCGCGGCGGCGGTGAGCGCGGAGACGTCCGGCACCCGGTAGACGGGGAACTCGGGGAGCCGGATCTCGTCGGTGCTCGCGGCCGCGTCGGTGCCGCCGGCGGCGCCCGGCGCGTCGGCCCCGGCGGCGCCCTCGGCGGCCGTCGAGGTCGCGGGGGTGAACCGGACGCCCGCCCCGCTGCAGCCGGTGAGAGCCACGGCGAGCCCGAGGGCGGCGACGGCGAGCAGCGGGCGGGCGGGGGCGGTCACGGTGCGCATCGGGACTCCTGGTCATGGCCGGACGGACGACACACGGTAGGAGGACCGCCGGGCCCGAAAGGTTCACGGCCCCGTGATGCGCAGCTGCGCGGCACGCAGCGTGAGGTAGTCGCGCTCGGCGACGTTCGTCGTCCGGCCGGCCGCGCGGGCGTACGCGGCGGCGGCCGCGACGTGGTCGCCGGCGCTCTCGTGCAGGTGCGCCCGGACGGCGTCGAGCCGGTGCCCGGCGGCCAGCGGGCCGCCGTCGAGGGTGGCGAGCAGCGCGAGGGCGGCGTCCGGGCCCTCGACCATCGAGAGCGCCACCGCCTTGTTGAGCGTGACGACCGGGTTGCCCGACAGCCGCTCGAGCGCCGCGTAGAGCGCGAGCACCTGCCGCCAGTCCGTCGCGGCCGCGGACGGCGCCCGGTCGTGGACGGCGGCGATCGCGGCCTGCAGCGCGTACTCGCCGATCGGGCGCCGGGCCAGCGCGGCGTCGGCGAGGGCGGCCCCCTCGGCGACGAGGGCGGCGTCCCACAGCGAGCGGTCCTGCTCGGGCAGCGGGACGAGCTCACCGGCGGGCCCGGTGCGTGCCGGGCGCCGGGCGTCGGTGAGGAGCATGAGCGCGAGGAGCCCGGCGACCTCGCCGTCGTCCGGTCGGGCCTGGTGCAGCAGCCGGGTCAGCCGGATCGACTCCGCGGAGAGCTCGACCCGGTGCAGCCCCTCCCCGCCCGTGCTCGTGTAGCCCTCGTTGAAGACGAGGTACAGCACGTGCAGGACGACGCGCAGCCGGTCGGCGAGCTCGTCGGCGGGCGGCATCGCGAACGGTGCCGCCTGCGCCCGCAAGGTCGCCTTGGCCCGCGAGATCCGTTGCGCCATCGTGCTCTCCGGCACGAGGAAGGCCCGGGCGACCTCCGCCGTCGTCAGGCCGCCGACGGCGCGCAGCGTGAGCGCCACCGCGGACGCCGGGGTGAGGGCCGGGTGGCAGCACAGCAGGAGCAGGACGAGCGTGTCGTCGGTCGCCGTCGCGTCCGCGGGCGGCGGTTCGACCGCCACGACCTCCTCCCGCCGGCGCCGCGCCGTCTCGCTGCGCCAGTGGTCGACGAGCCGGTGGTGCGCCACCTGGAGCAGCCAGGCCGTCGGGTCGGCGGGCACGCCGGCCCCGCCGGGCGGCGGGGCCCAGGCGCCGACGGCGGCGAGCAGCGCCTCCTGGACGGCGTCCTCGCACGCCGCGAAGTCGCCCCAGCGCCGGGCGAGCGCGCCGAGGACCCGCGGCGCGAGGTCGCGCAGCAGGTCCTCGGTGCGGTCGGTCACGACGGCGCCGGCGGGGCTGCGGTCAGGAGTCCGACCCGGGCACGGCCATGATCTGGCGCACGTGGATCGGCTGCTGGATCGGGACGCCCTTCGCACCGGGCGCCGCCGAGGCCCGGGCGGCGATCTCCAGCGCCCGGTCGAGGGAGTCGACGTCGACGACCCGGTACCCGGCGAGGAACTCCTTGGCCTCCAGGTACGGGCCGTCGGTGACGACCGGCGCGCAGACGCCGTCGGCGGTGACGACCTTCGCGAGGTCCGGGCCGGACAGGCCCTGGGCGTCGACGAGCTCGCCGGCCGCGTCGAGCTCGGCGTTGAGGTCGACCTGGAACCGGATGTGCGCCTCGACGTCCTGCGGGGCCCATTCGTACATCGGGACGTCGCAGCCGGCGCCGCCCTCGAAGTTCTGCAGCAGCATGAAGCGGGGCATGGTGTCCTCCTCGTCGTCGAGGTGCCGGGGTGGCAGCCTCACAGACCCAGGACGGAGCCGCCGTCCCGTTCTCGACATCGGCTCCCGACGTCGCCCGCGGGGACGGTCAGGCGGAGAGCACCGCGCCCAGCGCCGACGTGAAGAACCGCAGGCCGTCGGTGCCGTCGTAGCGGCCCCGGGCGTCGCGGTCGGTGCCGAAGAGCGCCTCGACGGCGTGCTCGGGGTGCGGCATGAGGCCGACGACGGTCCCGCTCGCGTTGGCGATCCCCGCGATGTCCCGGTACGAGCCGTTCGGGTTGCCGTCGAGGTAGCGGAACACGACGCGGCCCTCGCCCTCGAGCCGGTCGAGCGTCGCGTCGTCCGCGACGAAGCCGCCCTCGCCGTTCTTCAGCGGGACGACGATCTCCTCGCCCGCCGCGTACTCGCTCGTCCAGACCGTCGACGTCCGCTCGACCCGCAGCCGCTGGTCCTTGCAGACGAACTTGCGGTGGTCGTTGCGGATCAGCGCCCCCGGCAGCAGGTGCGACTCGCAGAGCACCTGGAAGCCGTTGCAGATGCCCAGCACGGGCAGGCCGGGAGCAGTCTGCTCCGGCGGGCCGGCGAGCCGGACGATCTCGCTCATCACCGGGGAGAACCGGGCGATCGCACCGCAGCGCAGGTAGTCCCCGTAGGAGAACCCGCCGGGCAGGACGACGGCGTCGACATCCCTGACGTCCGCGTCGCCGTGCCACAGGGCGACGGCCTCGCCGCCCGCCACCCGGACGGCGCGCGCGGCGTCCACGTCGTCGAGCGTGCCGGGGAAGGTGACGATTCCGATCCTCACGCGGGCAGCCTATCCGGCGTCACCCTTCGTGGCGGCGACCGGGCGGGCGTACCGCCGTCCGGATGGTCCGCCCCGCACCGCCCCGGCGGCGGCCCGCGAACCGTCAACCGGCACCCCGCGGATGCCGATCTGTCTGGCAGGAGATCGACTCGGGAAGGACCCCACCATGACCGCCAGCGTGCAGCACCGGCCCCGCGGCAACCGCCGCGGTCGCCGCCGGGACGGCGGCCGCCGCCGCACGATGGTCGTGGCCCTCCCCCTCGCGCTCGTCGCGAGCAGCGCCCTCGTCTACCAGGCCTCGAACGCCGCGTTCACGGCGTCGACCGACAACGGCTCGAACACGTGGTCCTCCGGCACGGTCGCGATCTCCGACGACGACTCGAGCTCGGTGATGTTCCAGGCGACCGGCCTCAAGCCCGGCGACACCGGGATCAAGTGCATCAACGTCACCTACTCCGGCACGCTCGCGGGCGGCGTCCGGCTCTACGTGACGTCCCCGTCCGGCACCCTCGGCCAGTACCTCGACCTCACCGTCGAGGAGGGCACGGGGGCGACCGGCGGCGCGACGCTGTCGTGCTCGGGCTTCTCCGCGACGTCGACGCTCAGCGCCGGCGGCCAGACCCTCACCTCGTTCGCGACCGCGCACACCGACTTCGGCTCCGGGGTCTCGTCGTGGGCGCCGACCGGCGCCTCGCCCGAGGCCCGGAGCTACCGGGTCACGTACACGCTCCAGGACACGAACTCCGCGATGGGCCAGTCGGCCGCCGCGACGTTCGTCTGGGAAGCGCAGAACTCCTGACGTGCAGTCCGGCGTCTGCGTCGACCTCGCGCCCGCACCGGGTCTGCGCGAGCGCGCCGAACCGGTCGCGCTGACGGCGGCCGTCGCGTGGCTGTTCGTCCTCGCGTGCCTCGCGCTGTGGTCGCTCGGGCCGCTCGTGGTCGGCTGGCGTCCCGCCGTCGTCGTCACCGGCTCGATGCTCCCGACGATCCGCCCCGGCGACGTCGTCGTCGTCGACCCCGGCGCGACCGGCCTGCACCGCGGCGAGATCGTCCTCGTCCGTGACGCGTCCCAGCCCTCCGGCCGGGTCGCGCACCGCGTCGTCGAGGTCAAGGGCAACGGCGACCTCGTGACGAAGGGCGACGCGAACCCCACCGCGGACCGCGCGCCCCGGCACCCGGCCGACGTCGTCGGCCGGGTCCGCCTCGTCGTGCCGGCCGCGGGCCGGCTCGCGATGCTCCGCCACGGGCCGACCCGCGGCGACCTCGCATGGGCGGGCGTCGCCGTCCTCGCCTGCCTGACGCTCGGCGTCGTGCGGCCCGCGGGCCGCTGACGGCTCAGCTCCCGGGGGCCGGGGCCCGCAGGTCCCTGCGCCGCGGGGGCGGCACGGCACCGGACGGTGGAGCGGCCGACCCGCCCGCAGGCATCGCGTAGTCGCCTGCGGCCACGACCCGGTCCCGGCCGGTGTTCTTCGCGTGGATGAGCGCCGCGTCGCTCGCGTGCACGAGCGCGGCCGGCTCGGTGCAGTGCTCGGGCACCGCCGCGACCCCGAAGCTCGACGTGACGGGCACCGGCTCGGTGACGCCGTGGAGCGCGAGCCGGACCTTCTCCGCGAGCGCCATCGCCTCGTCGGTCGTGCCGCCCGGCAGCAGGACGCCGAACTCCTCGCCGCCGTACCGGGCCGCCGTCGCACCGAACGCCCCGGCGTGCTCCATGAGGACCCGCGCGACGATCTGGAGCACCTCGTCACCGGCCTGGTGCCCGTACCGGTCGTTGACGGACTTGAACTTGTCCACGTCGGTGAGGACGAGCGCGTACGGCGTGCCGGACGTCGTCCAGCCTTCGTGCAGCCGGGCGAGCATGTCGTCGAAGGTGCGGCGGTTCGCCAGGCCGGTGAGGCCGTCGGTCGAGGCCCGGCGCTCGGCCGCCACGAGCAGGTCGGCACGCGACCAGGCGAGGGACGCAGTGGCCGTCGCCTGCGCGAAGGTCTCCAGGGCACGGTTCTCGGTGCGGTCCCCGCGGCCGCGCAGGGCGACGACGAGGACGATCCGCTCGCCCGGTGCGTCCGTGATGTCCGCGACGGCGATCCGCCGCGCGTCCGGGAGCAGGGCGCTCAGCCACGGGTCCCGCTCCGGGTCGAGCCGCAGCGCGAGCGCCAGGTTGTCGGCGCTGCGGGGCAGGTCGAGGAGGGCGGACGTGCCGGCGTCCGCGACGACGACCGGCAGCCGCCGCCGGTCGGCGCCGGAGCCCTGCCCGCGACGGTCGGAGGCGACGTCCGCGACGAGCTGGACGGAGCCCCCGACGGTCCGCAGCACGACGGCGCGGGTCGCGCCGATGCTCACGCCGGCGAACCCGGCGAGGTGCCCGGCGACCTCCTCGACCCGGGTGGCGAGGTGGAGCCGCTCGGCGAAGCGGGCGAGCGCCTCGGCGTCGAAGCGGCGACGGCGCAGCTCGCGCTCCGCCGCCGCCGCGGCCGCGGCGGTCGTGATCGTCACGAGCCACAGGCTCAGCAGGTCGACGGCCAGCCGCTGCTCGCCGTCCAGACCGCCGGGCAGGACGGCGGGGGGCGGGAGCAGGCCGGTCTCCTGGCTGCGCAGCGCCACGAGGAAGAGCACCGAGAGCCACAGCGCCACCTTGATCCCGGTGCGGAACGAGGCGAGGAGGACGACGGCGACGAGCAGGGCGAGCGGGCCGATGTCGACGCCGGCGCGGTGCCCGAGGGTCTCCCGCAGGTACGTGACGAACAGCCCGTCGACGAGGAGAGCAACGCCGAAGCAGCGGGCGGCGACCGGTGTGCTGGCGACCCGGACGGCGAGGCTGAGCAGCGTCGTCAGCGCGAGGTAGACGGCGCTCGCCACGAGCACCGTGCGCAGCTGCGGCAGGTGCAGCGCGAGCAGCATGCCGTGCAGGACGACGAGGTAGAGCACCCGGAAGCCGACCATCGCCGCGACGCGGTCGCCGAGCGGCACGATCTCGACGCCGGCGGCGCCCTTGGCGGCCGCGCTCATCCGGTCCGCCCGCCGGCCCGGCCCGGGGCGAACACGTCGGGGAAGACCGTGTTGGTCTCCCGCCGGGTCGTGCTGGCCGCGGCGAGCTTGGGGTCGCGCCGGTCGATGAAGTCCTGGACGAGCAGGAACAGGCCCGCGACGAGCAGGGCGGCGAGCGGGTACTGCGGCTCCCGGACGACCGCGACCGCGACGGCGCTCGCGCGCTGGGCGGCCTCCCGGACAGCCCGCAGGAACGGGGCGCCGGCGTCGAGGTCGACGTCGGGCTCGTCGACGGCCGGGGTCCCGGTCGGGCCCGGGGTGACGGTCGTCGTCGGGGCCGGGGTCGGCGTCCCGGTCGGGGTCTGGGTGGGCGACTGCGTGGGGGACTGCGTCGGGGGCGGCGTCGGGTCGACGACGGGCGGCGTCTTCGGGGGCTCGGTCGTCGGGGTGTCGGTCGGCCCGGGCGGGTCGACGACGACGTCGCGGTCGAGCCGCCAGACGAGGTCCCCGCGGGCCGTGAGCCCCTGCACCTGCAGGTCGGGGTCCATGAGGACGGTGACGCGGAAGCTGCGGACCGGCTCCGCGGCGGGGGCCCAGCCGGTCGCCAGGCCGTTCCCCGCGGACGCCGCAGCGAGCCGGTCGAGGGTGCCGGTCCACAGCGTCGTCCCGGTGAAGCCGGTGCAGTCCCCGAAGCGACCGCCCTCGCCCGACTCCAGCGTCACGGTGACGTGCGGGGCGAGCGCCCCCGACACGTCGACGGCGGCGAACCAGACCGCGTCGCCCGCCCGCGCCGTCCGGGTGCCGACCCGTACGCATGCGGACAGCGGCCGGCCCGGGGCGAGCCGGTCCGCGGCGGTGAACAGGGCCCGGCCGCCGTCGTCGTCGAAGAGCGAGACGCCGCCCTCGGACTCGGCACCAGCGGCAGGGGACGCGAACGCCCAGGCGAAGCCGACGAGGAGCACGAGGCACGCCACGACCAGGGACTGGCGCCCCGCGGTCACGGCTCGCCGGCGCGCGGGCACGACGACGCCTCGAGTGGATGGCCCCACAGGTGACCTATCGGCAGGCAGCCGTTGTGTCTTGACCCTGCCGAAGGGCCGATGACCTGCGCAGATACCCGAACGGCCGAGCGCTGGTGCGCCCGTTCGGGTCAGTCCGCGGCGACGACCCGGACGACGTCCTCGATGACCGGGTTGGACAGCAGCGTCTCGGCGGCCTCACGGACCCGGGCGAGCACCTCGTCGGTGACCTCGCCGGTCACCTCGAGCTCGAAGCGCTTGCCCTGCCGCACGCTCGCGAGCTCGGCGAACCCGAGCCGGGCCAGGGCGCCGGCCACGGCCTTGCCCTGCGGGTCGAGGATCTCCGGCTTCGGCATGACGTCGACGACGACACGTCCCATGGTGTTCGGCTCTCCTGCCGGTCGGGGTCTGCGGCCAGCCTATCGACGTCGGCCCGACGACCGACATCGGCTCGACCGGCCGGGCGCGGAGTGCTTGGGTACCTGCATGCGCGTCACCCACCTCGGTCACTCGTGCCTGCTCGTCGAGGCGTCCGGCGTCCGGGTGCTCGTCGACCCCGGGGCGTTCAGCCACGGCTTCGAGGAGCTCACGGACCTCGACGCCGTCCTCGTCACGCACCAGCACGTCGACCATCTCGACGTGGAGCGGCTCCCGCAGCTGCTCGAGGCGAACGACGGCGCCCGTCTCGTCGTCGAGCCCGAGACGGCCGCCGAGCTGACCCGGGCCGGCATCGAGGCCGCGCCCCTGCACCCCGGCGAGACCCTCCCGCTCGCCGGCCTCACGGTCACCGCGGTCGGCGGCGAGCACGCGCTCATCCACACCGACGTGCCCCGGATCGGCAACACCGGGTTCGTCCTCGCCGAGGAGTCCGGGCCGCGGCTGTTCCACCCCGGCGATGCGATCGACACCGTCCCCGAGGGCGTCGACGTCCTCGCCCTGCCGCTCGCGGCCCCGTGGTCGGCACTCAAGGAGACGGTGGACTTCCTGCGGGCGGTGGCACCGCGGTCGTGGTTCCCGATCCACGAGGCGCTGCTGTCGGACGTCGGGCGCGGGGTGTTCCTGCGGGTCGGCGGGAGCCTGGCACCGGAGGGGTCGCAGCGCCTGGAGCTGGACGGCGCGACGCAGCTCTAGACGAACGTGCGCCCGGTGAGGCGCTCGTACGCCTCGACGTAGCGCGCCCGGGTCCGCTCGACGACGTCGTCGGGCAGCGGGGGCGGCGGGACGTCGGAGGCGCGGTCCCAGCCGGACCCCGGGGACGTCAGCCAGTCGCGCACGTACTGCTTGTCGAAGCTCGGCTGCACCCGCCCCGGCCGCCACCCGTCGGCCGGCCAGAACCGGGACGAGTCCGGGGTGAGCACCTCGTCGCCGAGGACGACGGCACCCGCCGCGTCGCGGCCGAACTCGAGCTTGGTGTCGGCGAGGACGATCCCGCGCTCCCGGGAGAGCTCCTCGGCGCGCCGGTAGACCGCGAGCGTGAGCACCCGCAGCCGGGACGCGTCGTCCGCCCCGATCGTCGCCGCGACCTGCTCGAAGGTGACGTTCTCGTCGTGCTCGCCGAGGTCGGCCTTGGTCGCCGGGGTGAAGATCGGCTCGGGCAGGCGGGAGCCGTCCTCGAGGCCGGGCGGCAGCGGGACGCCGCAGACGGCGCCGGCCGCCCGGTACTCGACGAGCCCGGAGCCGGCGAGGTAGCCGCGGGCGACGCACTCGACGGGGTACATCTCGAGCCGGCGGCAGACCATCGCGCGCCCGGCGACGACCGCCGGGACGTCGAGGCTCACGACGTGGTTCGGGACGAGGTCGGTGAGCCGCTCGAACCACCACGTCGACAGCGCCGTGAGGATCCGGCCCTTGTCCGGCACCGGCGTCGAGAGCACGTGGTCGTACGCCGAGATCCGGTCGCTCGCGACGACGAGCACGGTCTGCGACGCCTCCGCCGCGGGGCCGCCGTCCGGCACGTAGAGGTCGCGGACCTTGCCGGAGTACACATGACGCCAGCCCGGGACCTCCTGCGGCGCAACAGGTCCGGCCGGTCCGCCGGGCGCCGCGGCGACCTCGCTCACGCGGGGCCGCCCGCGAGCGCGACGTCCCCGGCCGCGGCCCGGGCCGCGATGTCGGAGCGGTGGTGCGCCCCGGCGAGCGAGAGGTGCGAGACCGCCGCGTAGGCGACGTCGCGGGCGGCGGCGAGGTCCGGGCCGGTGCCGACGACGGACAGCACCCGGCCTCCCGCGCTGAGCACGGCGCCGTCCGGGCCGGCCGTGGTGCCCGCGTGGAGCACCCAGGCGCCGGGGACCGCGGCGGCCTCGTCGAGCCCGCCGATCGGGTCACCGGTCCGCGGCGACGCGGGGTAGCCCTGCGAGGCGACGACGACGGTCACGGCGGCGGCGTCCCGCCAGCGCAGCGTCGGGAACGTCGCGAGGGTGCCGGTCGCGGCGGCGTTCAGCAGGCCGGCCAGCGGCGTCGCGAGCCGGGCCAGGACGACCTGCGTCTCCGGGTCGCCGAAGCGGGCGTTGAACTCGATGACCCGCACGCCGCGCGACGTCATCGCGAGGCCGCAGTAGAGCACCCCGGCGAAGGGGGTGCCGCGGCGGGCCATCTCGTCGACGGTCGGCTGGGCGACACGGTCGACGACGGTCCGGGTCAGGTCGGGCGCCGCCCACGGCAGCGGCGAGTAGGCGCCCATGCCGCCGGTGTTCGGGCCGGCGTCGTCGTCCCCGACGCGCTTGAAGTCCTGGGCCGGCGCCAGCGGGACGACGGTCACGCCGTCCGTGATGCAGAAGAGCGACACCTCGGGCCCGTCGAGGAACTCCTCGACGACGACCCGGCCGCCCGGCCGCGCGAGGCACCCGGCGGCGTGCTCGAGGGCGGCGGCGCGGTCGTCGGTGACGACGACGCCCTTGCCGGCGGCGAGCCCGTCGTCCTTGACGACGTAGGGGCCGCCGAAGGCGTCGAGCGCGTCGGCGACCTCGTCGACGGTCTCGCAGACGTGCGCCATCGCGGTCGGCACGCCGGCGGCGGCCATGACCTCCTTGGCGAACGCCTTGCTGCCCTCGAGCTGCGCCGCCTCGCCCGACGGGCCGAAACAGGCGATGCCCGCGGCCCGGACGGCGTCCGCCACCCCCGCGACGAGCGGGGCCTCAGGGCCGACGACGACGAGGTCGGCGGCGACCTCCGCGGCGAGCGCGGCGACGGCCTGCGGGTCGAGCGGGTCGACCGACCGCAGCTCGGCCGCGACCGCCATGCCGGGGTTGCCGGGTGCCGCGACGACGGCCTCCACGGCCGGGTCCGCGGCGAGCGACCTCACGAGGGCGTGCTCACGCGCGCCGGTACCGATGACGAGGACCTTCACGGCGCTCAACCCTAGAGGCTGTGCGGCCCCCGCCCGGACGGCGTCCGCAGGTCAGGACGGCGCGCGGGCCCGGCGGGCAGGACGCGCGCGGGCCCGGCGGGCCGCGCCCGCCCTACCGGTCGGGCCCGCCGGACGTCCGTGGGGCGCTCCCGCGCGCCGGGGACGCCGGTCAGCCGGCCGGCGCCGTCAGCAGCTCCTCGAGGCGCTGGACGTCGAGCACCGCGGCCGGGCTCGTCGCGCCGACCATCTCCGACACCCCGGCGATGAAGCCCGTGGGCTCCGCCACGAGGGTCAGCGCGACCCGGGTGTGCCCCGGGCCGGCCTCGGCCATCCGGAGCTCACCGTCGAACGCGGGGCCGGCGAGCGCGTGCCAGGCGATCCGGTGCTCCTTGGGGTGGTGGCCCACCGCGACCTCGACGTCCCGGGTGCGTCCCGGGCCGTCGACCCCGCCGGTGACGGTGAAGACGAACCGTTCGAACGACGTCCGGCGCACCGACCGCACCCCGGTGAGGAACCGGGGCCACTCCTCCACGGCCGAGAGCCGTGCGTACACGTGCTCGACGGGCAGGTCGACCACGCTCGAGGCTTCCTGACGTGTCATGGCTACCACCTCCAGGCGGTGCGTCGACGTCGGGCGCCGTCGGCCCCGGCGGCCGCCGACACGTTCACGCTAGGACTGCGGTGGTGGCCCGGCTGGGGGACGATCGTCGCGTGAGCCTCGCCGACCGGGTGACGTCCGGTGCCCGCACCACCCTGCGGCGACGCACCCGGCTCGGCCTGACCCGGCTGCGCCTGACCTGGTGGGGTGCCGCCCAGAGCGCCCTGGCCGGGGCGCTCGCCTGGGAGTTCGCCGTCCACGTGCTCGGTCACAGCGGGCCGTTCTTCGCCGCGGTCGCCGCGATCGTGTGCCTGTCGACGACGTACCTCAACCGGCTCCGTCGGGTCGTCGAGATGGGCATCGGCGTGACCCTCGGGGTCGCGATCGGGGACGCCGTCGTCCGGGAGATCGGCCGCGGCGGCTGGCAGATCGGCGCCGTCGTCCTCGTCGCGATGCTCGTCGCGCTGCTCCTCGACGGGGCACCCCTCATCATCAACCAGGCCGCCCTGCAGGCCGTCTTCGTCACGGCGCTGCCGCCGCCGGTCAACGGGTACGTCGCCCGCTGGGAGGACGCCCTCGTCGGCGGTGTCGTGGCCCTCGTCGTCGCGTTCGCGCTGCCGTCCGACCCGCGCCCGGCGATGCGGGACGCCGGCGGCGCCGTCGTCCACCCGATCGCCGACGCGCTGCGGCAGTCGGCGACCGCCGCCCGGGTCGGGGACGTCGAGCGCGCGTTCGACGCGCTCGAGCAGGCCCGCGCGACCCAGCCGGCCATCGACCGCTGGCGGGACGCCGTCCGGGCGGGCGAGGAGGTGAGCCGGCTGTCGCCGCTGCGCCGGCACGCCCTCGCGGAGATCTCCGCGCACCGGGCGGCGCTGGCGCCGGTGGACCGGGCGATCCGCAACGTCCGGGTCGCGCTGCGCCGGGCGGTCGCGGCGGCCGAGGACGAGCAGGCGCTCGGCGGCCGGGCGGACCCGTCGGCCGCCGGGTCGTCCGCTGCGACACCCGCCGACCGGGACGACGGGGCGTCGACGAGCCCGCTGCCCGTGGTGGCGGGCAGCCCGGCGCACCTGCTGCCGCCGTCGGTGGTCGAGGTCCTCGACGGGCTGGCGTCGGTGTTCTACACGCTGCCGGGAGCGCTGCGGGACCGGGACGGCGAGGGCGGACGCCGGGCCGTCGCGGCGCTCGACGACGTCACCGACCGGCTGCGCCCGGAGCGGCTGGAGATGCCGACGATGAACGCGACCGTCATCGTCGCGCAGGTCCGGTCGGCGGTCGTCGACCTCATCCAGGTGCCGGGCGTCCCCGAGCACGAGGCGCGGGCGAAGCTGCCGCGGTAGCGCTAGCCAGCTGGAGTCAGCCCGCGCGCGCCTCGAGGACCGCGAGGTCGCGGGTGGCGTAGCGCAGGTGCTCGACCTCCTCCTCGAGGGTCACGGCCAGGCACTCCCAGACCGGCCGCTCCTCCTCGGGGTAGCCGGGGGCCGGCGGCCGCCGGCAGGGCCGGCCGAGGACGTCGTCCGTCAGCGCCCCCAGGACGTTCCGCAGGACCTCGCGGCGGGAGGCGAGCGCGGCGAGCACCTCGTCGGACGAGGGCCGGGCGTCGACGTCGATGCCGAGCGCGGCGCCGTCCGCGGCCGGGTACCAGCTCTGGGGCAGGCCGAGCCGGTGGTAGGGCCGCTCCTCGTCGAGGACCGTGCGGCTCACCCAGGCGTCGGTGACGAACACCAGGTGCCGCAACGTCTCCAGGAAGGACCACTCCTCGTCGACCCGCTCGTCGAGCGCCGCGTCGCCGAGCCCGCGCGCCCGCTCGACCGCGCCGGCCCAGAGGCCCTCGAGGGTGGCCCACATCGCGCGGAAGTCGCCCGCCGTCCGCATGCTGCGCAGCTGGACGCGCTCTGGGTGACGCCGGTCGAGCTCGGCCGCGACGAAGTCGGTGACGTCGACGCCGTTGACGACGAGCCGCTCGACGTAGCCGGAGAGGTCGACGTCGACGAGGACGCCGTCCCGGACCCGGACACCCGTGAGGTCGCAGTCGACGAAGCGCGCGCCCGTGAGGTCGCGGACCTCCAGGCGCGCACCGCGGTGGGCGTCGGTGTGCTCGGGCCCGAAGGGGCCGGCGTCGAAGCGGTGCGGCCCGAACTGTGGCGTCATGCCGTCATCCTGCCGCGCGGCTCACCCCGCGAGCGCACGCCCCTGCTCGGCGGCCGCGAGCAGGTCCGGTGCCGGGAGGCCGTCACCGGCGGCGAGGGCCGCGAGCCACTCGGCCGTCGTCGCGACGCTCGCGAACGCGCTGCCGAGAGCCACGAGAACCGCGGCGTGCAGCGCGTGCGCCTCGACCGTCTCGGCGCCGACCGCGAGCGGCAGGGTGCCGGTCGCGTCGGAGAGCACCTCGACGCCGAAGCCGAGGTGCGCCGCCTGCCGCGCCGTCGTGTCGACGCAGAGCTGGGTCATGTACCCGACGATCGTCAGCGTCGCGATGTCGTTGGCGCGCAACCACTCCTCGAGGTCCGTCCCGGTGAACGACCCGGGGTAGGCCTTGCGCACCAGGTGGTCGCGGGGCCGGTCCTCGACGAACGGGTGCAGCTTCCAGCCGTCGCTGCCCTCGGCGAAGACCGCGTCGTCCGGGGCGTCGGTGTGCTGGACGACGACGACGGGCACACCCGCCGCGGTCGCGGCGTCCATCGCCTTCGCGACGTTCGCCGTCGACACGTCGAGCGGCGGGTGCGTGATCGGCAGGCCGGCCCCGGGGAAGACCCCGGGGTCGTACTCCTGCTGGACGTCGATGACGACGAGGGCCCGCGCGGGGACCGCCATCAGAGCGTGCCCTCGACGGCCGTGAGCGCCTCGTCGAGCAGGGCCAGGCCGTAGCGCGCCTCGTCGTCCGTGATGTTCAGAGCGGGGACGACGTGGGTGCGGCTGCCGTTGATGAACGGGAGCAGACCGCGCTCCTTGCACGCCGCACCGAGCGCGAGGATCGGTGCGTTCGCCTCGCCGGCCGCGTTGAACGGCACGAGCGGGGTGCGGGTGGCCTTGTCCCGCACCAGCTCGAGCGCCCAGAAGGCGCCGGAGCCGCGGACCTCGCCGACGATCTCGTGCCGGGCCTGCAGGTCGGCCAGGGCCGGCCCGAAGATCTCGCGGCCGAGCCGGTCGGCGTTCTCGACGACGCCCTCGTCGGCCATGACGTTGATCGTCGCGACGGCGGCCGCGCACGCGAGCGGGTGGCCGGAGTACGTGAGGCCGCCGGGGAAGACCCGGTTCGAGAACGTCTCGTACACCTTCTCGGAGACGATGACGCCGCCGAGCGGGACGTAGCCTGAGTTGACGCCCTTGGCGAAGGTCACGAGGTCAGGCTCGGTGCGGGTGTCGTCGACCCGGTTGCCGGCGCCGTCCTCGTCGCCGAGCTCGCAGGCGAACCAGCGGCCGGCGCGGCCGAAGCCGCTCATGACCTCGTCGGCGATCCAGAGGATCCCGTACTTGTCGCACAGCTCGCGCACGCCGCGCAGGTAGCCGGGCGGCGGGATCATGATGCCCGCGGTGCCGGGGATCGACTCCAGGACGATCGCGGCGATCGTCGAGGCCCCCTCGAGGACGATCGTCTGCTCGAGGTGCTCGAGGGCGCGGGCGCACTCCTCGGCCTCGGTCGTCGCGTGGAAGTGCGAGCGGTAGAGGAACGGCCCGAAGAAGTGGACGACGCCCTCGGCGCCGTAGTCGTTCGGCCAGCGCCGCGGGTCGCCGGTGAGGTTGATCGCCGTCGTGGTGTTGCCGTGGTAGCTGCGGTAGCGGGCGAGCACCTTGCGGCGGCCGGTGTGCAGGCGGGCCATCCGGACGGCGTTCTCGATGGCGTCCGCGCCGCCGTTGGTGAAGAAGACGTGGCTGAACGAGGCGCCCGGCGCGCGCTCGACGATGAGCCGGGCGGCCTCGGAGCGGGCGTCGTTGACGTGCTGCGGCGCGATCGTGCAGAGCTTCGCCGCCTGGTCCTGGATCGCCGCGACGACCTTCGGGTGCTGGAACCCGATGTTCGTGAAGACGAGCTGGCTGGAGAAGTCGAGGAACGGGCGGCCCTCGCCGTCCCACACCCACGAACCCTCGGCGCCCGCGGCGACGAACGGCTTGAGGGCGGCCTGCGCCGACCACGAGTGGAAGACGTGCGCCCGGTCCAGGTCGTACGCCCGGGCCGACCCGGCCGGGTCGGGGGTCGGCGTCGGCGCCGTGGAGGGCAGCGGCGGGCGGGTCGAGGCGGCGCTCGGGGCAGGCACGGTGCTCGTCATGGCGGCAGCCTAGGCCGCCCCGGCGGCGACGCCCAGGGAGCACACCGTCAACCTGAGGCACCCATAGCCGTCACTGTGTCGGCGGGCCGGGAGTGAGACCACCCCAAGGGGTGCAGACCGGTCGGTCTGGCGCCCCTGGCGGCCGGCGGACCGGTCCGGCTCGGTAGACAGGGCCACCGGCCACCAGGGGACGTTCTCGGGTCGGTCGGCCGTGCGGCCGGACCGGGGCTGACGGATCAGGCGGGGTCCGGGACCACCAGGTCGGAGGGGACGCGAGGCTTCGGGAGCCCGTGGGTCGTCACCGCACCGCCACGGCCGGACTCGTCGGCGATCCGCTGCGTGCGGGCCGCCCGCTCCGCGGCGTCCACCGTGCGCAGCCGCGCAGGGCGGGCGGGGGCCGGCAGGACGGCGAGCCGGTCCTGGAGCCGCTGCAGGTCCAGGCCCGGGTCGGCGACACCGGCGCCGAGCAGCTCGGCCATGCTCGCGAAGAAGCTGCGCGGGTACGCCTTGCGCTGCAGGAAGACCCTCGTCCGGCGGCCGTTCACCGGGGCGAGCCGGAGCGTGCCGTCCCAGGGCGGTCCCTCGAGCGAGCGCCACGTGAAGCGGTGGTCACGGGCCTGCCAGCGGACCGCGACGAGAACGTCGTAGTCCTTGCGCCCCTGCCGGACCGTGAACACGTACCGCTCGTGCGAGGACCGGGTGGCGGTCTGGAGCCCGGCCAGGAAGGTCGGCCACTGGGTGATGTCCCACAGCTGCGTCTCCACCACGGACAAGGGCAGACCGACGACGGCCATCGCCTCCATGGACATGCGTTCTCCTCGGGCATCACAGTTCCTGGACAGGTCGACTCCCCCGCGCCTCGATTCCGCCAGCGCCCCCACGACTGCCGGCCGGTCCTCCCGCCGCCACCTGTCCCCACCCCGACGCGGTGGGAACAGGCGGCTCACGGCGGATGACCGACACCCTTGTCGGCCCTCTTCGGCCAGCATGGGTGCCCCTCACCAGTCGCCGCGTCGGCCCGTCGTGTGATAGCCCGACCGGGTGTCGCGTGACCGGGCGTGGGCCCGAACCGCCGCGCTGAGCACGGACGAAGCCCTTGTGTGGCAGGAAATCCGGCCCCCGGACAGCCGAACGGCCGACCGGAGTGTCACCCGGTCGGCCGTTCGGTTCGTGCTAGCGGTCGCCGTCGAGGGCTCACCAGCGTCATGCCCGCAGCCATCTCGATGTGGACCTGGTGGATTCAGGCTCCGGAGATCGGCGACGTCGTTCGGGTCTGGGCGAGTGACGCTCACTCGAGTCCAGTCTGAAGCACCGGCCGGACCGAGGACCGGCAGCCGTTCGCCGACCCCGCCCGACCCATCCGCACGCACAAAGAGTCAGATCAAGTCGAACTCCCCACGCTTCACGCCGAGGACGAACGCCTCCCATTCCTGACGGTTGAACGAGAGGACGGGGCTGGCGCCGTCCTTGGAGTCCCTTACACCGATGGCGTCGGGCCGGACAGCAACCTCGACGCATCCGTCTGCGGCACAAAACGACGACCGCTTCCAGAGAGCGTCTGGAAGGGACTCTCGTGCTGAACTGCTGGACAACGCTCCTCCTGGGAACGGCCAGCGCGTCTCCGCCGCTGGCCGCTGGCTTTGACTAGTTGGACGGGGACAGTTCACTGCGGATGGTGCTGAGCAGCTCACGCGAGGATCGCTCACTGAGGGCCACCGACTGTGTGAGGAAATCAAAGATCTCCAGGTACCGGGACACGTCACTGTCCTTGTCGAGGAAGAGCTGGCCGAGCAGTCCCTCGATGTAGACCGTGTCCCGAATCGACGAATCGGCGAAGCGCAGGACGGCGAAGCGTCCATCGAGTCCAGGGTGCACACGCACCGCCTGCGGGACGATCTGCACGACGAGGTTCGCAAGATCCATTCGTTCGAGCACGGCGTTGATCTGCTCACGTCCAACTCGCTCGTCGCCTGGCATTCGTCGGAACACAGACTCATCTAGGACGACA
Source organism: Kineosporia sp. A_224 (assembly GCF_002198655.1). Taxonomy (GTDB): domain Bacteria; phylum Actinomycetota; class Actinomycetes; order Actinomycetales; family Kineosporiaceae; genus R-H-3. Next base: position 41,254 of record NZ_MWLN01000204.1, on the reverse strand, counting down.
TGTAGCTTCGGCGGGTTGGCTGACGTCAGCAACATCTGCCGCCGCAGTCGCACGCGAACGATCTCGTCGATGCGGTCAGGCGTTAACTGTCCTGGTGGCCGCAGGACGGACAGCAGAGCGCGCGCGTAGGCCTCGGTCTGCAGGAGGCCGGGCACTAGATGGGCATGGTTGACGGAGATATCCGATGCAGCCTGTTCGAGTCCCACAAAGGTCTCGTAGTCCGCGTCGATCTCTGCATCCTGGTACCAGGAAGTTTCCAACGCCTGCGCCGCCAGAGACATGAGCCGGTCACGCTCATCCAGCGACACTCCGTACAGCAAGCACAGGTCGCGGACGTCACGCGGCGAAGCGCGTCGCGCCGCGGTCTCGAGTCGGGAGATTTTCGATGCTGAGACAAGGAGATTCGCAGCTACAGCCTCGACTGTGAGGTCCTTGGCAAGTCGCAACTCACGCAGTCGCTCGGCCAACTCCCGCATCCGCGTGGTGGGCGTGCTACGCGGCGCGGCGGCCACATCGCCTCCTCACACATGACGCTGTCATTTGCCATGGGCTGTTGCTCTTGGCAAGGCTCCAGCCAGGTTCCTATCCTGATCGCACCCCTCGCGTCCGCAGAATCGCCCATTGTAACCAAGATGTTACATTCAGTAATCTTCGCGGCGACCTAGAGGTCGTCGAACTCCCCACGACGCACACCCTCAACAAATGCGGCCCACTCGGCCCGGGTGAAGGTGAGCGAGCCACCGCATCGATTCTTGGAGTCGCGGATGGCTACCGACTCAAGCGTCGCACCAACCTCTACGCAGGCCGCTTCCCCACAGGCTGCGGCGCGCCGCCATACGACACCCTCGTCGGACGTCGCCTCGTACCCAGCTGCCGTCATCCCCGTATCCCTTCGACAGGCACGGGCCGGACAACCATCGACGCTGACGCCACCGACCCGCACCGGTGCTGGTCCCCCGGCCGCTCACGGTGGCGACCGTGGGGCCCTCCACGGTCGCATGCATGCAGAAATGTGCACAAGAGCCGCAGGCGATCATCGCGCCCGCCGGAGCCGGCACAACGGAAATCATCGGTCATTCACGGCCCGATCGACGAGATTCGACGCTGCAAACGTTGCACGGCAGGATGTATGACGTTTCATAGTGGCTCGAGCCGGACGCCGCCGATCACCCACCGTTGCGTCAACCCCGCACGGTCACGCACCGATCTGCGATCTTGGCAATTGCCACAGTCACAAAGCGAATTGCTGCTTGCCATGGGGAACTTCCTGCGTCACATTGACATCACAGGGAATAGAAACCGGCGGAAGGTCCTCGTCCTCGAACTGAGCAGCTCGCACCGGCACCCGGTGCTCGCGACAGCACAGTCGAACGACCGACCCTTCCGGCCGCGGGAGGGGAGGCAGGACATGGTGGACACCGCTTAGAGCCGGCAGCGCACGCGCCCGGCCGCGGACGTTCTCGACGACATCGCCGTCGTCGGCCCGCGAGACGACACCCGAACCACAGAACTGACGAACGCTGCAGCTGACCAACGGTGGCATCGCCGCCCCGGCCGGTCGCAGCGTTTCGCTGACCCCAAAAAGGCGACGGGCCCCGGTGCTGGAACACCAGGGGCCCGCCCAGTCGCCTCTCGAAAGCCACCCAGCGATGAGCGCACTCGAAGGAGACGAACATGGACCACCTTACGCGCGGACCGCGCATACTCCAAGGCCGTACACCGTTGTGGCGCATCGGCGTCCGGGAGCAGTTCCCGCTGCCGGGGGTGTCGGCCTGGCTGCTCGCCGTCGGCATCGTCCTCGGCTCCGGGGCACTCCAGGCCCTCTTCTGGAGCGGGTCGTGAACGGCACCCTGGGGGCGTCGACGCCGGACGACGAGCGCGACACCTTCACCGAGGCGTTCACGTCGGACGCCTACGAGGGCAACGGGTCCGGCGTCGTCGCCGAGCGCAAGCCGTCGGCGCCGGCACCGGTCGATCGGCCGTTCTGGCAGAACCAGTACGACCCCGGCACCGACCGCTCGGCGCCTCGGGCCCGCGGGCCGGAGGGGCTGACCCAGGCCGCGTGGCCGGTCGGGGCGATGCTCGTCGTCGCAGGCGTCGCGGTCCTGATGTACCACTTCGTCGGCGAGCCCATGGCCATCATGGTCGGCAGTGCCCTCACGGCGCTGGCGATGCTCGTCGTCAACCACTACGTCGATTGAGGCACCGGACGACGTAGCGCAGGTCGGCCGGCCCGGGGACCCGCACCCCCGGGCCGGCTCTGCTGTGTCGCACGGGGTGCCGCACCGGGTGTCACACCGGCACCCGCGGGCCGGGCTCGGCGAGCACCGCCAGCAGGTCGCCGTCCGCGTGCAGCCGCTCGACGACCTCGGAGTGGTCGAGCTGGACCAGGGTGTCGTCGAGCTCGTCCCAGGTGCGCGGTGCCGCGGCGTGCGGCAACGTCCTGCCGCGCAGCGAGTACGGCGCGATCGTCGTCTTCGTGGGGCTGTTCTGCGACCAGTCGATGAGCACCTTGCCGGGCCGCAGCGCCTTGGTCATCTTCGACGTCACGAGCTTGGGCCGGGCCCGCTCCAGCTCCTCGGCGACCCGGCGCGCGTAGCCGTGGACGTGCTCGGCGTCCTGCTTCCCGGAGACCGGCGCGTAGAGCTGCATCCCCTTGCTGCCGCTCGTGACCGGGTGGCACTCGAGCCCGTCGGCGGCGAGCCGCTCCCGCACCAGGTGCGCGACCTCGGCGCACTCCGGCAGCCCGGCCGGCGCGCCCGGGTCGAGGTCGACGACGAGCCGGTCCGGGGCGTGGACGGCGCCCCGCGGGCCCACGGTCCACTGCGGCACGTGCAGCTCGAGGGCGGCGAGGTTGGCCACCCAGACGAGCCCGGCCATGTCGTCGAGCAGCGGGTAGGTGATCGTCTCGCGCGCCCGCGTCGAACCGGGCACCGGCAGCGTCACGTGCCGCACCCACGACGGCGTCCCGGGCGGCAGGTTCTTCTCGAAGAAGACGAGGCCGTCGACGCCCTCGGGCCAGCGCTTGCGGGTCAGCGGCCGGTCCCTGACGACGGCGAGCAGCGGCGCCGCGACCGCCGTGTAGTAGGCGAGCACCTCGCCCTTCGTCGTCCCGGTCGCCGGGTAGAGCACCTTGTCGAGGTTGCGCAGCACGATCCGCCGGCCGTCGACCTCGACCGGGGTGTCGGGCCCGTGGTCGGCCTTGGACGCGCGTGCCATGCGCCAACTGTTCCACGGCCCGCCGCCCGCGCCACAGCGTCGGTGCCGCTCCGGCCCTACCCCGCTGTCACCGTCGCCGGGTCGACGTCCGTCCGGACACCGAGGAACACCGGCTGCCGGATCCGGCCGTTCTCGCTGTGGCCGATGTGCCGGACGTCGACGACGACCTGCGGGTCGAGCCAGCGGGTGCCGGTCGCGTCGACCCGCGGCACCTCGGACGACCCGAACGGCGAGGTCTCCCGGGCGTGCGGCGCGAGCAGCGCCAGGACGTCGCCCTGGTCCGCGGTCGCCAGGCCCGAGCCGACCCGGCCGACGAAGCGCAGCACCGGCTCGCCGCCGCCGGGCGGCTCGAGGTCCCAGATGCCGAGGAGCAGCGCCCCGAGCCGGCGGGCGTCGTCCGTCTCGGTCCGCCAGCCGCCGACGACGCACGTCTGGACGCGGCGGTGCGGCAGCTTGAGCCAGTCCCCGTTGCGCGCCCCGGGGGCGTACCGGGACGCCCTGCGCTTGGCGACGACCCCCTCCAGCCCCTGCTCGAGCGTCGCGGCGAGGAGCACCTGCCCGTCGTCGTAGACCGGCGAGAGCTGCCAGCCGCGCAGCCCGGCCGCTGCGCCGTCCAGCCTCTCGAGGGCCTCCCGGCGCTGCGTCCACGACCGCTTCGTGAGCTCGGTGCCGTCGAGCCGGAGCACGTCGAACGCGACGAAGGTCGCGGGGGACGCCGCGGCGAGCGCCGCGGCCCGGCGCGCGTCCCGCACGTGCATCCGCTCGGCGAGCGCCCAGAAGCTCGGTACCCCGCGGCGCAGGACGACGACCTCGCCGTCCAGGAGCACGTCCGGGTGCAGCCCGGCCAGGCCGGAGAGCTCCGGCCAGGCCGCGGTGACGTCGTTCCCGAGCCGGCTCGTGAGCCGCAGCCGGCCCTCGTGGACGTCCGCGAGCACCCGCATGCCGTCCCACTTGACCTCGAAGGCCCAGGCGTCGCCGTCCGGGGGCAGCCCGGCACGCGGGTCGACGGGGGCGGCGAGCATCGGCTTCACGCCGCCATGCTGCCCGGCCACCGCCCGCGGGCGACAGCGGGGACACGGGTGCGATGGGCTGGCGCACCCCCGGCCGGAGCAGCCATGCTGCCAGGGTCAGGACCTGCGCCGCCCGGCCGATGACTCCGGGTGCCGCCGTCGGTCAGGACGAGGACATCCACCTGGTGAGGGGAGCACGGCCATGCGGGCGATCTGGAAGGGCTCGGTCTCCTTCGGTCTCGTGAGCGTGCCCGTGCGGGTCTTCTCGGCCACGCAGGAGCACGACATCCGCTTCCACCAGGTCCACGCCGAGGACGGCGGCCGGATCAAGATGAAGCGCACGTGCTCCATCGACGGCGAGGAGGTCGCGTACGACCAGCTCGCCAAGGGCTACGAGTCGCCGGACGGCCGGCTCGTCATCCTCACCGACGAGGACTTCGAGAACCTGCCGCTCTCGACGAGCCGGGAGATCGACGTCATCGAGTTCGTCCCCGCCGAGCAGGTCGACCCGATCCTGTTCAACAAGACCTACTACCTCGAGCCCGAGGCCCGCGCGAGCAAGCCCTACCAGCTGCTCCGCGAGGCGCTCACGGCCACCGACCGGATGGCGGTCGTCAAGGTCGCGCTGCGCCAGCGCGAGACGCTCGCCGTGCTCCGGGTGCGGGAGAAGGTCATCGTCATGCAGACGCTGCTGTGGCCCGACGAGGTGCGCGCGGCCGAGTTCGACGTCCTCGAGACCGACGTCGACGTCCGCCCGCAGGAGCTCGCGATGGCCCAGTCGCTCGTCGAGAGCCTCGCCGGGGACTTCGAGCCCGACCAGTTCGAGGACTCCTACACGAAGGCGCTCACCGACCTCGTCGAGGCCAAGCTCGAGGGCGCCGAGCCCGCCGTGGCGGCGGCCGAGGACACCGGCGAGACCGGCGAGGTCGTCGACCTGCTCACCGCCCTGCAGCGCAGCGTCGAGCGCGCGCGGCAGGCGCGCGGCGAGACGTCGGACGACGCACCCGCCGCGGCGAAGAAGACCGCTGCCAAGGCGCCCGCGGCGGCGAAGAAGACCGCTGCGAAGAAGGCCGCCGCGACAGAGGACGACGACGCGGCACCGGCGAAGAAGACCGCCAAGAAGGCGGCCTCCCGCAAGAGCGCCTGACGGCCGACCCGACATTCAGCGACACGCCCATGGCTCGCGACACGACACGTGAGCACCCTGGGCGTCGACACGCCGGACCGTTCACCGCAGCGCAAGCAAGCCTGAGCACGCAGTCACGAATCACACCCATGTAGTTACTCTGAATGGGTTGCACGTAACCTTGGGTCACCGGAAGGGTGATCCGTGCCGGGGGGCTTCCAAGACACGCCTTCCGCCGTCAGGCGGCCTTCCCTGGGATGTCTCTTTGCGAAACGTGGTTCGGCTGCGCCGTTTGGTCAGCCTTCTGCTCGCGACGTGCGTCGCCGCCCCGGTGCCGTTCCTGGCGACCGCTCCTGCCCAGGCGCGGCAAGCGCCACGGCCGGACCGCACCGTCCGGATCGAGGCCGACCGCGTCGACCGCGTCCCGACCCCGCGGCCGTCGTGGTGGGACTGCGGCGAGCTCTACGCCACGGGTGCGCAGTGCACGACCGTCGCGCTGCCGCTCGACTACGACCGCCCCCTGGGGCCGACGACGCAGGTCGCCGTTCTCCGCATCAGGGCCACCGACCCGGCCCGGCGGATCGGCACCCTGTTCGTCAACCCGGGTGGCCCGGGCGGTTCGGGCGTGGAGCTCGCCGCAGCCGCGCGCGACTTCCTCGACCCGCGAGTCCTCGCCCGGTTCGACGTCGTCGGGTTCGACCCGCGCGGGACGAACCTGTCGTCGGGCGTCCGGTGCTGGCCGACGATGCCGGCCCGCGACCGCGCCCTCGCCGGCGCCGGGGCCGCCTTCCCGCGCGGCGCCGTCCAGGACGCCGCCGCGGTCCGCTCCGCCCGCGCGTTCGGCACGGCCTGCTCGACGACGGGCCGCCCGCTCGCGGCGTCCGTCTCGACGGCGGAGGTGGCCCGGGACATGGACGTCCTGCGCCGTGCCGTCGGCGACGCCCGGCTGACCTACCTCGGCTTCTCGTACGGCACCTACCTCGGGCAGGTCTACGCCAACCTCTTCCCGGACCGGGTCCGTGCGATGGCCCTCGACGGCGTCCTCGACCCGCTCGCCTGGGCGGGCACGCAGGCCACCCGGAACACCCCGCAGACGACCCGGATCGGCTCGGCGAAGGCCTCGGCCCGCGCCCTGGACCGGATCCTCGTCAGCTGCCGCACGGCCGGCCCGGCGTACTGCTCGCTCGCCGCCACGGGTGACCCGAAGGCGATCTACGGCTCGCTCATGACGTCACTGCGGGCGGCCCCGATCGTCGTCCGCGGCCCGGACTTCGAGGAGCGGTTCACGTACGCGGACGTCACGTCGATCCTCGTCGACATGCTCTACTCGCCGTTCGGCTCCAACGACGTCGACGCGTTCCTCTCGCTGCTCGTCGAGCTGCGCGGCCCGACGAGCCCGGCCCGTGCGAAGGCCGCCCGCGCCGGCCTGCACCGGATCGCCGCCCGGTACCGCGACTTCGGCCGCACTGCCGGGCCGAGCCCGCGGGTCCGGGCCGCCTGGCGCCGGGCCGGGCGGACGGCGCTGCCGGCGTACGAGAACGGCATCGACGCCTACCAGGCCGTCATGTGCACCGACGGGCTCAACCCGTCGCTCGCCGCTCGCTGGCCGGTCTACGCGGCCCGGGCCGACCGCGCCGTCCCCGGTTTCGGACCGCTGTGGGCGTGGCCCTCGGCCCCGTGCGCCCGGTCCACCTGGACCGCGCGCGACGAGGACGCCTACCGCGGCCCGTTCACCCGGCGCACGGCGGCCCCCGTGCTCGTCGTCGGCAACCTGTGGGACCCCGCCACGCCGTACGAGGGGGCGGTCCGGGTCGCGCGGCTGCTGCCGAACAGCCGGCTGCTCACCGGGGTCAGCTGGGGGCACACCGCGTACGGCTCCTCGCCGTGCATCGACCGTGCCGTGACGACCTACCTGCTGCGCCAAGGGCTGCCCCCGGTCGGCAAGCGCTGCCGCGGCCTCGACCAGCCGTACACCGAACCGCTCACACCGTTCACGTCCCTGGCCGCGGGACGGGCCCCGGCCGTGGCATCGCTGCCCTCGGGGGCGGCGCCGGCCGGGCGGCCCGGGCGGGCGCCGGTGAGCCCGCTCGTCCCCTGATCCGGTGCCATGATCCGGACGGATCTGCCCGGATAGGTGAACTCCACGTCGTCCGTGCACGTTCGTCCTGGGCAGAGGCAGGCCGACGGCGTCCTGCCCCGACGGGGAGGCATGCTCATGCGAACGATCCTGGCGGTGGTGGCGAGCGGGGTCCTCGCCGCGTCGGCGGTGCTCACGGCAGCACCGGCGTCGGCGGCGGTCCCTGACCTGGACCTGCCCGAGGCGGGGGTCTTCCTCGAGGGCATCGGGGTGGACGACGACGCGGGCCTGGTCTACGTCAGTGCGACGAACCGCAGCGGGACGATCTACCGGGCGAAGGTCGGCGACGACCGGCTCGAGGTCTGGCAGGGCCCGACCCCCGGCGACAACGGCCGCGGGATCGACGTGGACGACGCGGGGCGGGTGTTCGTCGCCGGCGGGCCGAGCGCCGAGGTCCGGGTGTTCTCCCGCTCGGGCCGCCTGCTCGCCGAGCTGCCGACGGGCGAGGCGGGCTCGTTCCTCAACGACGTCCGGGTCGCGGACGACGGCTCGGTGTACGTGACGGACTCGAGCCTGCCGCGGATCTGGCGGGTGTTCCGCTCCGGCGGCACGTGGCAGATCGAGCTGTGGCGCGACGTGAGCGGCACGATCGCCTACACCCCCGCGCTCACCGACTTCGACCTCGGCGGGATCGTCACGACCCCCGACGGCAAGGCCCTGCTCACGACGCAGGGGACGACCGGGCAGCTCTGGCGCATCGAGCTGCGGAGCCGGGCGATCAGCGAGGTGCCCGTGGACGGCGCCCCGCTCGTCAACGCGGACGGCATCGTCCTGGCGGGCCGCTCCCTCTACGTCGTCCAGAACTTCAGCCGGCAGATCACCCGGCTCGAGCTGCACGACCGCTGGCGGACGGCGACCACCGAGGCGGTCGTCGCCACCCCGGCCGACCGGACCTTCACGACCGCCAAGCGGGTCGGCGGCCGACTGCTGCTCGTCGACAGCAAGTTTGGCTTCGCCCCCGCGCAGGCCGTCGCGGAAGACCGCGTCGTCTCGTTCCGGAGGTTCTGACCCCCACGCAGTTACTAGCGCGTATGACCCGATGAATGGGTCATACGCGCTAGTAACTCGGGGTTTCAGCCGAGCATGTCGTGGCGGACGACGGTGGCGTCGCGGTCCGGGCCGACGCCGACGGCCGAGATCCGGCTGCCGGACATCTCCTCGAGCGCGAGGACGTACGTCTGCGCGTTCTTCGGCAGGTCCTCGAAGGACCGGGCGCCGGAGATGTCGTCCTCCCAGCCGTCGAAGTACTCGTAGACCGGCTTCGCGTGGTGGAAGTCGGTCTGCGTCAACGGCATCTCCGGCGTCCGGACGCCGTCGACGTCGTACGCCACGCAGACCGGGAGCCGCTCGAAGCCGGTGAGGACGTCGAGCTTGGTGAGCACGAAGTCGGTGACGCCGTTGATCCGCGAGGCGTAGCGGGCGACCGGGGCGTCGTACCAGCCGCAGCGGCGCGGGCGGCCCGTCGTCGTCCCGTACTCGTGGCCGACGTCGCGCAGCCGCTCGCCGTCCGCGTCGAACAGCTCGGTGGGGAACGGGCCCTCGCCGACGCGGGTCGCGTAGGCCTTGACGACCCCGATGACGCGGTCGATCCGGGTCGGCGGCACCCCGCTGCCGGTGCATGCGCCGGCCGAGGTCGGGTTGGACGACGTGACGAACGGGTACGTGCCGTGGTCGACGTCGAGCAGGGTCGCCTGGCCGCCCTCGAAGAGCACCGTCTCTTCGCGGTCGAGCGCCTGCCCGAGCTCGAGGGAGACGTCGGCGACCATCGGCCGCAGCCGCTCGGTGTACGACAGCAGCTCCTCGACGACCTCGGCGACGGTGATCTCGCGTCGGTTGTAGACCTTCACGAGCAGGTGGTTCTTCTGCATGAGCGCGCCCTCGACCTTCTGGGCGAGGATGTGCTCGTCGAAGAGGTCCTGCACGCGGATCCCGACGCGGTTCATCTTGTCGGCGTAGGTCGGGCCGACGCCGCGACCGGTCGTGCCGATCTTCCGCTTGCCGAGGAAGCGCTCGGTGACCTTGTCGATCGTGCGGTTGTACGGCGCGATGACGTGGGCGTTCGCCGAGATCCGCAGCTTCGAGCAGTCGACGCCGCGGGTCGTGAGGCCCTCGATCTCCTGGAACAGCACGGAGAGGTCGATGACGACGCCGTTGCCGATGACCGGGGTGCAGCCCGGGGTGAGGATGCCGGACGGCAGCAGGTGCAACGCGTACTTCTCACCGCCGACGACCACCGTGTGCCCGGCGTTGTTGCCGCCGTTGTACTTCACGACGTAGTCGACGCGGTGACCGAGAGCGTCGGTCGCCTTGCCCTTGCCCTCGTCGCCCCACTGGGCCCCGACGAGCACGATCGCGGGCATCGCGGTCCACCTCTCACGCACAGAACGCCCCACCTGGTGGCCCGGTCGGGCCCTACCGAGGCTATCTCAGGCGAGCCGGTCGGCGAGCGCCTCGCCCAGCTGGAGGCCCGACAGGTACGCCTGCTCGACCCGGGCCCGCTCGCCCCAGCCGTCGCCGCAGACCCCGACGAGCGCCGGGTGCAGCGCGAACGCCTCGCGGTGCGGGTGCAGCGGGGCGGCGAGGGACCAGCGGTGCGCGTGGGTCAGCTCGGGCTCGGGGAGCACGTCCGCGCCGAGCAGCCGGGACACCTCGTCGAGCACCGGCTGGACCGCCGTGCCCGGGTCCTCGAGCCGGCCGGCGGAGAAGACCGACGTCGCGTGCGCCACGAGGACCGGCGCACCGTCGCCGCGCCGGCTGCCGTCGTCCGCGACCCAGGACACGACCGGCGAGCCGTCGACGAACGCGCCGTCGAGGTCGCCCCACCAGCGCTGCGACCAGGCGGCCCAGACGCTGATGACCGGCGACCACTCCATCCCGCCGTCGAGGTCGAGCCAGGTCGAGACCGGCTGGGGCAGCAGGTCCGCCGCCTGCGGGTCGGGCATGGCGAGGACGACGGCGCGCGCCGGCTCCCCGTCGACGGTGAGCCGGTCACCCTCGACGTCGACCTCCTCGACCTCGTGGCCGGTCGTCACGTCGAGCCCTTCGGCGAGGTGCTCCACGAGGCTGCGCAGACCGCCGGACGCCGACCAGCGCGGCAGCCCGGTCGTCGTCCCGACCCGGCCCTCGGGGGCCAGGAGGTGGAAGGTGTCCGTCCACGGGGCGGCGAGGCCCGCGGCCTCCCAGCCCGCGGCGACCTTGGCGAAGCGCTCGTCGCGGACCGTGAAGTACGAGGCCCCGATGTCGACCGCGTGCCGGCCGCCGGCCAGGTCCTCGGTGCGGACGGCCATCCGGCCGCCGATCCGGCGGCCGCGGTCGAGGACCTTGACGTCGTACCCGTGGGCGACGAGGACCCGGGCGCAGGAGATGCCGGAGATGCCGCCGCCGACCACGACGACGGGTGCGCTGGTGTCGGTCACCGGACCATCCTTCGGTGCCGGGCGTCCCGGCGCGAGCCGGACCCGTCGAAACGAGCGCTATGTCCGGCTTCTCAGGATCAGGCGAGCCCGAGGGTCCCGACGGCCGACCGGTCGCAGTCCGCGAGGAACGTCCGGCAGCGCTCGTGCTCGGCCGTCTCGCCGATCGTGCCCGCGGCCCGGGCGAGCGCTGCGAGCGCGCGCAGGAAGCCCTGGTTCGGCTCGTGCGCCCACGGCACCGGGCCCTGGCCGCGCCAGCCGGAGCGGCGCAGCGCGTCGAGACCGCGGTGGTAGCCGACCCGGGCGTAGGCGTAGCCCTCGACCGTGCGACCGGCCTCGAGCGCCTGCTCGGCGAGGACCGTCCACGGCAGGCTCGACGCCGGGTGCGCGGCGGCGACCTGGGCCGGGTCGGTGCCGGCAGCGAGCGCGTCGCGCGGCGCCGGGTCGTCGGCGAGATGGGTGGGCGGGATGCCGAGGAGGTTGTCGTTGAGGCTCACACTGCATCATGGCGCAGATGAGGACGCTGATCGCAGGCACCCTGCTCACGAGCGCGCTGCTCGCGGCCTGCACCCCGGCGTCCGGGGCACCGTCGTCCGCCGTGACCCCCGGCGGTGAGCCGAGCCTGACCCGGCTCGCCGGGCCCCGGCAGGCGACGGACCTCGACGTCATGACCTTCAACATCCAGGACTCGCAGATCCTCGGGGTCGACCGCTACACGTCGTCCGGACGGCGGGCGGCCGTCGCCCAGGTCGTCGTCGACGAGCGGCCGGACGTGATCGGCACCCAGGAGATGACCACGGCGCAGGCGGAGAACCTGCGCGCCGACCTGGCCCGCGCCGGCGTCCGCTACTCCCGGTACGGCCGCCCCAGGGTCAGCGACATCGATGAACCGGGGGTGGACTTCAACGAGACGGTGGCCGTGTTCTGGGACCCGGCCGTGCTCACCGACGTCGGCCACGGCGAGGTGTGGTTCTGCCCGTCGGACGTCGCCCCCAGGCAGGGCTGCGTCGACTCGGGGCCGGGCTGGGTCGCCGGCGACCCCCGGATGGCGACCTGGGTCCGGTTGCGGCACAACGGCTCCGGCACCGAGGTGGTCGTCGTCAACACCCACCTCGACGCGGCGTCGGCACCGGCCCGCGAGCGCGGCGCCGAGGTCGTCCGGGACGCCGTGGAACGGCTCTTCCCGGCCGTGCCCGTCCTGCTCACCGGGGACTTCAACAGCGGCCCGGACGCCGCCCCGCACCGGGTGCTCACGGCGGCCGGCTGGGTCGACACCTGGACGACGGCGGCGCGGACCGGGCCGGCGTGGTCGACGTTCAACCGCTTCGACCGCCGCGCCCCGCTGCCCGGGCCGCGGATCGACCGGATCTACGCCCGCCCCGGCCTGCCGGTCGTCGCGGCCGCGGTGAACACCTACCGCAGCCCGGCCGGTCAGCTCCCCAGCGACCACTACCCGGTGCTGATCCGGGTCCGGCTGCCGTGACACCCGAGGGACGCCCGGACGCGCGACCGCCCGCGCCGTCCGGGAGCGGACGACGCGGGCGGGCGGGTCGTGCAGGTCGGGCAGGTGCTGCGGGTCAGCGGGTCACTTGATCCGCGTACCGGCCGAGCGCAGGTTCTCGCAGGCCTCGACGACGCGGGCCGACAGGCCCGCCTCGGCGGACTTGCCCCAGGCGCGCGGGTCGTACGCCTTCTTGTTGCCGACCTCGCCGTCGATCTTCAGCACGCCGTCGTAGTTCTTCAGCATGTGGTCCACGACGGGGCGGGTGAACGCGTACTGGGTGTCGGTGTCGACGTTCATCTTGATGACGCCGAAGTCGACCGCGTCCGAGATCTCCTGCGGCAGGGAGCCGGAGCCGCCGTGGAAGACGAGGTCGAACGGCTTGTCCTTGCCGTACTTGGCGCCGACCGCGTCCTGGACCTCCTTGAGGATCTCCGGGCGCAGCTTGACGTTGCCCGGCTTGTAGACGCCGTGCACGTTGCCGAACGTCAGGGCGGCCATGTAGCGGCCCTTCTCGCCGAGGCCGAGGGCCTCGGCCGTGGCCATGCAGTCCTCGACCGTCGTGTACAGCTTCTCGTTGATCTCGCCGACGACACCGTCCTCCTCGCCACCGACGACGCCGATCTCGACCTCGAGGATGATCCGGGCGGCCGCGGTCAGGGCGAGGAGCTCCTTGCCGATCTCGAGGTTCTCGCCGAGCGGCACGGCCGAGCCGTCCCACATGTGCGACTGGAAGAGCGGCTCCTGGCCGTTCTTCACGCGCTCGGCCGAGATCGCGAGCAGCGGGCGGACGAACCCGTCGAGCTTGTTCTTCGGGCAGTGGTCGGTGTGCAGCGCGATGTTGACGTCGTACTTCTTCGCGACCTCGTGCGCGTAGGCGGCGAGCGCGACGGAGCCGGTGACCATGTCCTTGACCGTCGGGCCGGACAGGTACTCCGCACCACCGGTCGACACCTGGACGATGCCGTCGCTCTCGGCCGCGGCGAAGCCCGCGATGGCCGCGTTCAGCGTCTGGGACGAGGTCACGTTGATGGCGGGGTACGCGAACGACTGGGCCTTCGCCCGGTCGAGCATCTCGTTGTAGACCTCGGGGGTTGCGATGGGCATTCGATCGCTCCTGTGCTGATCGTCCGCCGTACGCGAGCGCGCCCGGCGGTGATGACGGCGCCGTCTGCTGGACGACGCCCCGCTGCGCTGCGGCGCTGCAGCGTCTCCGGGGGCAATCCTTCCAGATCCGTGACGTGAGCAAGGCCTCAGAGGTCCCGGGCGGACACGTCCACGAAACAGGCGCGACACCGGGGACGTGCGGCCTCCGAGCAGGGGTGGCGCGGCGGGTCGTCGCAGGCCCGCGCGAGGATGGTGCCGGCGCGCGTCCCCGCGGCGGGTGCGCGCCGTCGTCCGTGGCGGGGAGGAGGTGCCGGACGGTGCTCGACCTTCCGGCCCGGCCGCCGGACGTCGTCACGTGCGACGTCTGCGGCGGCCCGGCCGTGCTCGCCCGACGCGCCCCCGGTCGGCGGGACGAGGCGGTCTGCGTCCGGCACCGGGCGTTCCTCTCCCCCGCACCGCAGGACCGGGCCGGCGTCGAGCACCTCGAGCTGCGCTGGGGCCGCTGGTGCGGCGGGCAGGCGACCGTCGCGCAGGTCCTGGCGTCCGCGCGCCCGCTGCCGTGCGAGGCGTGCGGCGCCGCGGGCGAGGTGATCTGGGGCGTGGAGAACGACGGCGGCCGCTGGCACGCCGTGCTCTGCCTCGCCTGCCTGGAGCCGGCGCCCGCCGCGGCCGGGCCGTCGCAGATCAGCTCCCGGGGGCTCGGCCGGTGGGACGGCGCCCGGTGGCTGCCGGTCGACGCGGGCTGGCGGCCGCCGTCCCGGCCTGCCGCTGCGCCGCCGGGCTGAGCCGGCGGGCTGAGCCGGCGGGCTGAGCCGGGCGGCGAACGGTCAAGACGGTGCGCCCGGACGCCGATCCATCGCAGGTGGACGGCGACCGCACCCCCGCGACCGCGCCGCACGCGAACCGGTGGCAGGCCCGTCCCGTCGCCGCCGTCGCGCTGCGCGCCGCGAGCACCGTCGTCCCGCTCCTCGGCGGCGTGCTCGTGGCCCGCGCCCTCGCAGGTGCCGGGAGCACGCTGCCCGGCGGCCGTGCGGTGGCGGTGCTGCTCGGGGTGGGCGCGGCGCTCGCCGGACGCCGGGCGGCCCGGCCGTTCGTCGCGTTCGCGTCCCTGCTGCGCCTCGGCCTCGGCTTCCCCGGCCCCGCGCCGCGCCGGACGGCGCTCGCCCTGCAGCGCCCGCGGACCGTCGTCCGCCGGGCCCGGACCAGCCGCACCGGGACGGCGGCCGACAACGCCGCCGCGCTCGTCGCCCTGCTCGCCGTCGTCGGGGCGCACGACCGCCGGCACCGGCACCACACCCGACGGGTGCTCGCGCTGTGCGCGCTGCTCGCCGACCGGCTCGCGCTGCCCGCGGCGGACCGCGACCGGCTCGCCTGGGCCGCGCTGCTCCACGACGTCGGCGCGCTCGCCGTCGACGACGAGATCCTCGACAAGGCGGGCCGGCCGACGTCCGCGCAGTGGCAGGTGCTCCGCCGCCACCCCGAGGACGGCGCCCGGCTCGCCGCCCCGCTCCTGCCCTGGCTCGGCCCCTGGGGCGCCGCCGTCCGGAACCACCACGAGCACTGGGACGGCACCGGCTACCCCGACGGTCTCGCCGGCGCCGCGATCCCGCTCGCGGCCCGGGTCGTCGGCCTCGCGGACGCCTACGAGTCGATGACCGCGGCGCGGCCGTACCGCGCACCGCTCGCGACCCCGGCCGCCCGCGCCGAGGTCGTCCGCTGCCGGGGCACCCAGTTCGACCCCAAGGTCGTCGACGCGCTCCTCGCCGTCCCGGTGCCGCGGCTGCTGCGCGCCACCGGCCTCGTCTCGCTGCTCGCCAACCTGCCGATGCTCGGCACGCTCGCGATGATCGGCCGGCAGGGCGTCGCCGCGGCGGCCGTCCCGCAGGCCGCGGCCGTCGCGGCGTCGACCGCGGTCGTGCTCGGCGGGGTCGCCGCGACCGGCGGTCTCGTCGCACCCGGGCCGGGCGGGACGACGGTCGCCGGGGCCGGACCGCGGACCACGCAGCGTCCGGGCGCCGGCCCCGTCACGACACCGACCACCACGCCCAGCACGCCCACCACGACGACCGCGGCACCGACGAGCGCCGCGACGACCACACGGACCCGCACCACGA
>NZ_MWLN01000204.1:0-25588 GCF_002198655.1 Kineosporia sp. A_224 | reverse complement strand
CCCACGACGACGCCCCCGACCTCGCGCCCGACGACGGCGCCGCCGGGCACGACGAGCACGACCACCCGCACCACGACCAGGACCACGACGAGGAGCCCGGGACCCACGATGACGAGCACCACGGGGACTGCGCACCCCTCCGAGACCTCCGGCACCCCGGACCCGTACGCCGACGCCCCGACGACGATGCTCCCCGCGATGCGGGCGCCCGCCGACGGCCCGCAGGCACCGCGGATCAAGCAGGCGCCGCCCGGCACGACGACGCTGCCCGCGGCGGGGTTCTCCTGGGTGCCGGCAGCCGGCCTCGGCTACGAGGCGAAGCTCGACGACGCGAGCTGGCGGGCGTGCGACGGTGACTGGTACGCGATCTTCATCGACCTGCCCGCCGGCCCGCACCACTTCTACGTGCGGTCGGTCGACCGCACGAGCGGGGCCCGCAGCGACGCCGCCCGGTACGACTGGGTCGTCGGCTGACCGTCCGAGGGGCATGCTGACCGGGTGCCTGCTGCTGCCGGACCCGCCGGCCCCGCCGGACCACCGGCCCTGACCGACGCCGGTCTGCCCGCCCTGCTCGCGGAGCGCGGCGTCCCGGGGCTCGTCGACCTCCACACCCACTTCATGCCGGCGAACGTCCTCGCGAAGGTGTGGGCGTTCTTCGACGAGGCCGGCGCCCGGACCGGCCGGCCCTGGCCGATCACCTACCGGACCGACGAGGCGGAGCGGCTCGCGACGCTGCGCTCGCTCGGCGTGACGGCGTTCGCGCCGCTGGCGTACCCGCACCGGCCCGGGATGGCGCGCTGGCTCAACGAGTGGCTCCGGGAGTTCGCCGCGCGCACGCCGGACGCCGTCCCGACCGCGACGTTCTACCCCGAGATCGACGCCCCGCAGTACGTCGAGGAGGCGATCGAGGCCGGGCTGCGGTGCGTCAAGGTGCACGTCCAGGTCGGCGGCTTCGACCCGCGCGACCCGCTGCTCGACGACGTCTGGGGGCTGCTCGCGCAGGCCGGCGTCCCCGTCGTCACGCACTGCGGCGACGGCCCGAACCGCGGCGCGTACACGGGTCTGGGCATCTTCGAGGAGGTGCTCGCCCGGCACCCGGACCTCGTCGCCGTCCTCGCGCACGCCGGGCTGCCGGACTACGTCGCGGCCCTCGACCTCGTGCACCGCTACCCGGGGGTGCACCTCGACACCACGATGGTCGGGACGGCGTTCACGCAGGCGTTCGCCCCGCTGCCGGCGGACTGGCCGGCCCGGCTCGTCGACGTCGCCGACCGCGTCGTCCTCGGCACCGACTTCCCGAACATCCCGCACCCGTACGCCGAGCAGGTGGCCGCGGTCGTCGGCTGGGCGGACGCCGACCCGCGCCTGGGGGACCCGTTCCTGCGCGCCGTGCTGCACGACACCGGGGCGCGCCTGCTCGGGCGTTGAGCAGCGCCTGCGTACTCGGAGGGCGGTCCGCAGCGCCCGCCAGGTAGGCAGGGCACGATCTACAGCCCCAGGTCGGCCAGGTGCGGCAGGTGCTCGCGGGCCGCGGCCCGGGCCTGGGCGGCGGTCGGGGACGACGCGGCCGCACGGGCGGCGGCCCGGCACTGCTCGTCGGTGGCCCCGGCGAGCGCGGCGGCGACGTCGGCGATCGAGCGGGCCGTCATCGACAGCGAGTCGACGCCGAGGCCGACGAGCACGCACGCGAGCGCCGGGTCGGCGGCAGCCTCGCCGCAGACACCCACGGGTCGGCCGCGTCGCTCGCCGGCCCGGCACGTCATGTCGACGAGACGCAGCAGCGCGGGCTGCCAGGGGTCGTTGAGCGGGGCGAGGTCACCGAGGAGCCGGTCGGCGGCGAGCGTGTACTGGGTGAGGTCGTTCGTGCCGATGCTCGCGAACGCGGCGACCTCGAGGATCTCGTCGGCGCAGATCGCGGCCGACGGAATCTCGACCATGACGCCGGAGACGCCGAGCCCGTGCGCGTGGCAGCGCTCGACGAAGGCGTGCGTCGCGTCGACGGTCGCGATCATCGGGGCCATCACCCAGACCTCGGCCTGCGCCTGCCCGGCCGCGGTGGCGATCGCCGCGAGCTGGTCCTCGAGCAGCTGCGGGGCCCGGTAGACGGTGCGCAGGCCGCGGACGCCGAGGGCCGGGTTCGGCTCGTCGGTCGCCGTGACGAACGGCAGCGGCTTGTCGGAGCCGGCGTCGAGAGTGCGGACGACGACCTTCCTGCCGGCGAACTGCTCGAGGACGCCGCGGTAGGCCGCGACCTGCTCCTCGACGGTCGGCGGCTCGGTCCGGTCGAGGAAGCAGAACTCGGTGCGGAACAGGCCGACGCCCTCCGCACCGGCGGCCGCGGCGGCCACCGCCCCGGCGCCGTCGCCGACGTTGGCGAGCAGGGCGACCGGGGTGCCACTCGCCGTCCGGCCGTGGCCGTCGAAGCTGCGCGGACCCGTCGCGGCGAGCCGCTCCGCCCGCGCGCGGGCCGCGTCGTCCGGGTCGACGACGACCCGGCCGGCGGCGCCGTCGACGAGGACGACGTCACCGTCGACGAGGCCGGCGGCGTCCTTCGCGGCGACGACCGCGGGCAGCCCGAGCGCGCGGGCGAGGATCGCGGTGTGCGACGTCGGACCGCCCTCGACGGTGACGAGCGCGCGGACGACGGCGGTGTCGATCGTCGCGGTGTCGGCGGGGGCGAGGTCGTGCGCGACGAGGACGAACGGGACGTCGGAGTGCGGGATGCCGGGGGCGGGGCGGCCGGTGAGCTCGGCGACGATCCGGTCCCGGACGTCCTCGACGTCCCGCGAGCGCTCGGCCATGTAGCCGCCGAGGCTGGCGAGCATCGCCGCGACGTCGTTCGCGGCCTGCCAGATCGCCCGCTCGGGGGTGAGCCCGGCGTCGGTGACGAGCCCGGTGGCCGTCGCCTCGAGGGTCGGGTCGGCGGCCATGAGCGCGGTCGCCTCGAGCACCGCCCGGCCGGTCTCGGACGCGCTCTCGGCCCGGTGCTCGAGGTCGGCTCGGACGGCGTCCGCGGCCGCGACGAGCCGGGCCGCGGCGGCGGCCCGCTCGCCCTCGGGCAGGACGACGCCCGCGTCCGGTTCGCGGACGGCGTCCGGCATCCGCCGGACCGGGGCGACGACGAGGCCGGCGCTGACGCCGACGCCCTGGATGTCGCGCATGACGGAACCTCTTCGACGAAGGCACGGGTGGACGGCCGGGGTGGGATCCGGCTGTGACCTCTGTCATACACCAGCGAAAGGCTCTTATGCACTATCTCCCGGACCATTGAACGGATGTGACAATGACGCACGAAGATCGTGCAGCCGGTCCGTCACAAGCGTTCGGCGAGCCGCCGGCACGCGATCTGGACCGGGTCGTGGACCGGGGAGAACGGCGGCGCGTAGGACAGGTCCATCGCGGCGACGTCGTCGACGCTCCCGTGCAGCCAGATCGCGGCCGCGGCGGTGTCGATCCGCTTGGCCGACCCGGGGCCGCCGACGACCTGGACGCCGAGCAGCAGCCGGGAGCCCCGCTCCGCCAGCACCTTGACCGCGATCGGCGAGGCCTCGGGCATGTAGCCGCTCGCGGTCGTCGACTGCGTGACGAGGCTCGCGACGTCATGGCCGGCGTCCGTCGCCTGCTGCGTCGTCGGGCCGGTCCGGCCGATCTCGACGTGGACGCCGTTCGCGGCGAACCGGGTGATCGCGGTCCCGAGCACGCCGCCGAACCGGGCCGGTCCGCCGCCGGTGCCGCCCTCCGGGTCGCCGGCCGCGGAGCGACCGATGTTCTCCCCCGCGACCCGGCCCTGCTTGTTCGCGTGCGTGCCGAGCGGCACGTACACCCGCTGCCCGCCGTGCCGCTCGACGTGCTCGCAGCAGTCCCCCGCCGCCCACACCCCAGGCAGCACGGCGCCGTCCGGGCCGAGCGCCCGCTGCCGGTCGTCGGTGAGGACGCCGCCGAAGTCCCCGACGGCGACCCCCGCCGCGACCGCGAGCTCCGAGCGCGGCCGGGCACCGAGGCCGAGCGCGACGACGTCGCCCTCGAACCGTTCTCCCGCAACTGGTCCCGTCGTGCCGCTGCCCGCCGCACCACCGCCCGTCGGGACCGCGCTCACGCAGGCGACCCGGCCGTCCGGCCCGACGCTCAGCGACCCGACGTCCTCCCCGACCCGGACCGTCACCCCGGCCCGCTCGACCGCCTCGCGGACCCGGGCCCCCATGTCGGGGTCGAGCGTCCCCATCACCTCGCGCCGGGTGACGAGCGTCGTCGCCAACCCCTTGCGCGCGAACGCCTCCGCCATCTCCAGGCCGATGTACCCGCCGCCGACGACGACCCCCCGGCGAGGTGCCTCGTCGAGCATCGCGACCCACGCCGCCCCGTCGTCGAGGTCCTTGACCGCGCGGACCCCGGGAACGAACCGGCCGTCCGCGTCGAGCGCCCACGGCGGGACGACGGGCGCCGCACCGGTCGCGAGCAGGACGTCGTCGTACTCCCACGTCGTCCGGGTACCGGTCGTGACGTCGACGCCGGTCACCGTGCGGGCGGCGAGGTCGAGCGCGACGGCCTCGACGCCGAGCCGCAGGTCGATGCCGGCCTCGCGGTGCTCCTGCGCGGTCCGCGCGACGAGCCGGGCGCCGTCCTCGACGTCGCCGGCGACCCAGTAGGGGATCCCGCAGGCCGAGTACGACGTGTGCGCCGTCCGCTCGAGCGCCACGACGCGCAGGTCGACGCCGGCCGCCCGCGCCGTCCGCAGCGCCTGGTGCGCGGCGCTCATCCCGGCGGCGTCCGCGCCGACGACGACGAGCCGGTGAACGACCGACGACGATCCGGCCACGCTGCCTCCCGGGGTCCGCACAGGCCCCGCACGGGGCCGCGCCCACCCTCGCACGGCGTGCACCTGCGCGAGCGCAGGAGCCCCCTAGGCTCGGCCCATGAGCGAGCGACGCACGATCGACTGCTGGCTGACCGACATGGACGGCGTCCTCGTCCACGAAGGGACCGCCCTGCCCGGCGCCGCGGACTTCCTCGCCCGGTTGCGCGAGAAGGACAAGCGGTTCCTCGTGCTGACGAACAACTCGATCTTCACCGCCCGCGACCTGCGCGCCCGGCTCCTCGGCTCCGGCCTCGACGTGCCCGAGGAGGCGATCTGGACGTCGGCCCTGGCGACCGCGCAGTTCCTCGACGACCAGCACCCCGGCGGCTCGGCGTACGTCATCGGCGAGGCCGGCCTCACGACGGCGCTCCACGAGATCGGGTACGTGCTCACCGACACCGACCCGGACTACGTCGTCCTCGGCGAGACCCGGACCTACTCGTTCGAGGCCATCACCAAGGCGATCCGCCTCATCGACGGCGGCGCCCGGTTCATCGCGACGAACCCCGACCCGACCGGCCCCTCGGCGGAGGGCCCGCTGCCGGCCTGCGGGGCGGTCGCGGCGCTCATCACCCGGGCCACCGGGGCGGTGCCGTACGTCGTCGGCAAGCCGAACCCGATGATGTTCCGCTCGGCGATGAACCGGATCGACGCGCACTCGGAGTCGACCGCGATGGTCGGCGACCGGATGGACACCGACATCGTCGCCGGCATCGAGGCGGGCCTGTCGACCTACCTCGTCCTCACCGGCTCCACGCCGCGCAGCGCGGTCGAGACGTTCCCGTACCGGCCCTCGCACGTCCGGGACTCGATCGCGGACATCGTCGAGCGGATCTGACGCCGCGGCGCCGGCAGGCCGCGCTCAGCGCTTGAGCACCCGGCGCATGATGATCCGGGTCTCGATCGACGTCACGCCCGGGAGCAGGCGGATCAGCTGGACCGCCTCGTACAGCTCGGCCTGGGTACGGCCCTTGACCCGGACCTCGTAGTCGATGGTCCCGGCGAGGTCGAGCACCTCGACGACCGCCGGGATCGAGGCGAAGCCCTCCTCCATCGTCGGGGCGTCGACGTCGATGGCCGTGTTGACGTGGACGACCGCGTGCCAGGGGGTGCCCTCGAGCTCGGGGTCGAGCAGGACGGTGTAGCCGCGGACGACGCCGCTGGCCTCCATCCGGCGCATCCGCTGGGTCACGGCCTGGGCCGAGAGGCCGACCGCCTCGCCGAGGTCGCGGAAGGACGCGCGGGCGTTCTCCACGAGCAGACGGAGGATTCTTCCGTCGGTGGAGTCCAGACCGCGGTTCCTCATGCGCTGCTCGACCACGGTTTCATGCTCTCAGACGAGATCTGATGCCATCGATCCATGTCCACGCCCACCCTCCGCCGCCGCCCCCGTCCGCTCGCCACGGCCTCGTCGACCCGTTCCACGAGGACGTCGGCACGTACGAGCAGGTTCGCGCTGCTCCGAACGGGTGACGCCCGGCGCACGCCGGCGCCGGCGACGGTCGGCATCGGCGCCCTCGTCGGCGTGACGATGGTGTGGGGCTCGACCTTCCCGCTGCTCAAGGACGCCCTGGACCGGATCCCGGCCGCCGACCTGCTCACCGTCCGGTTCGCGGTCGCGACCCTCGCCCTGCTCGCGCTGCGCCCGACGGCCCTGGTCGGCATGAGCCGGCGGACGGCGGCCCGCGCCGCGCTGCTCGGCCTGCTGTACGGCGTCGCGCAGGTGCTCCAGACCGTCGGTCTCGGGCACACCTCGGCGTCGGTGTCCGGCTTCGTCACGAGCGCCTACGTCGTCCTCACGCCGGTGCTCGGTGCGCTGCTCCTGCGCCGCCGGCCGCCGCGCGCGGTCTGGCTCGCGGTCGGGCTGTCCACCGTCGGCATCGGCGTCCTGTCGCTGCGCGGCCTCGCCGTCGGTCCAGGCGAGGCGCTCACGCTGCTCTCGGCGGCCTTCTTCGCCCTGCACATCCTCGGCCTCGGCGCGTGGGCGTCGGCGAAGGACGCGTTCGGCGTGAGCGTCGTCCAGCTCGCGGTCGTCACCGTCGTCAGCGGGGCCGCCGCGGCGCCGGGCGGGCTCACCCTGCCGCACGGCACGGCCGACCTGCTCGCGGTCGGCTACCTCGCGGTCGTCGCCGGCGCCGGCGCGCTGCTCGTGCAGACATGGGCCCAGGCCCACGTCGCGCCGGAGCGGGCCGCGGTCGTCATGACCCTGGAGCCGGTCTGGGCGGCGGCGTTCTCGGTCGCGCTGCTCGGGGAGACCGTCGGGCCGCGGGTCGTCGTCGGCGGCGCCGCGGTGCTCGCCGCGATGGTCGTCTGCGAGCGCCCGGACCTCATCGCCCGGCTCGCCGCGACGCTGCGCCCGCTCGGGCAGCGGCTGCCCGACGTCGTCGGCCCGCGGGACGCCCGCCGGACGCTCGGCGTGCACGGCGCCGGCGCCCGCTCCCGGGAGGGCCGACAGCCCGGCCCCGTGCGGGGCACCCGGACGGCGTGCGCGGCGTGCTGCTAGGGCCCGGTCCTGGGCCGGGACCGGGTCAGCGTTGCGCGCAGTGCGCCCGGACGGTCTCGACGACGAGCCCGGGGACGCGCAGCTGCGGGAGGTGGTCGACCCCGGCGAGCCGGACGAGCCGGCAGCCGGGGATCGCCGCGGCCATCTGCTCGTCGAGCGCGACGAGCGAGGGGAAGTCCCGCTCCCCGAGCATGAGGGTCGTCGGGACCGAGATCTCGCCGAAGCGGTCGAGCGCCGACGGCAGCCGCCGTAGGTGGAGGCCCTCGGCCGCCTCGGCGCGCAGGCTGGTCCGCACGAGGTCGCGCACGAGCGGCTCGTGGCCCGCGGCGCACCACAGCTCGAGCATGAACGCGACGAGCGGCTCCTCGTCGCCCGTGGCGTAGGCCTCCTCGGCGGCCTCCCAGCGGGCCTCGACGTCCTCGGCCGCCGACGGCTGCCAGCCACCGGCGGACGGGGCGAGGAGCACGAGCGAGCGGACGGCGTCCGGCCGGCGCAGCGCCACCTCGACCGCCGTCGCGCCGCCCTGGCTGTTGCCGACGAGGTGCGCCGACGCGATGCCGAGGGCGTCGAGGACGGCGAGCAGGTCGTCCGCCCAGTCGTACGGCTCGGTGGGGGCGGGGGACCCGCCGTAGCCGCGGAAGTCGTACCGGACGACGCGGCAGGTCTCGGTGAGCGCCGGCCACACCGCCTCCCACGACCGCAGGTCGCCGATGCCGGGGTGGAGCAGGACGACGGGCTCGCCGTCACCGCCGGAGTCCTCGGCCCACAGGGAGTCCGCACCGACCGGGATCGTCATCCGCATCCGGGCACGCTATGCCCGGCCAGTGGTGGACCGACAGCGAGTTACGCCGACAGGAGAGCTGCACCGGGCGAGTTCCAGCGACGGGGCCCGCATGCGAGATCGGCGGCCCTCCTGCCGCGCGGCCAGGCGCGTGCAGGAGGGTCCGCCGATCGTCGGCGGTCCGGACGGCGGGGGGCGACCGCCGGGTGTCCGGACCTGCTCCGGGCCGTCAGGGGCGTTGACGGCCAGAAGTGTCTTCAGCAGGGCGCGTCAGTCGTCCGAGCCCTTGTCGTCGCCGGCCTTGTCGTCGCCGCCGTGGCCACCGTGGTCGTCGTTCGCGTCGTCCGCGTNTGCCGGAGTTCGCACCGTGGTCGTCGTTCGCGTCCTCGGTGGCGTCGTCGCTGCCGTGGCCGCCCTTGTCGTCGTTCGCGTCCTCGGCGCTGTCGTTGCCCGAGTTCGCACCGTGGTCGTCGTTCGCGTCCTCGGTGGCGTCGTCGGTCGGCTCGGCGCTCGGGGAGTCGTCGGAGCTCTTGACGATCTTCGACGTCGAGTGGCCGCCGGTGGCGGCGAACGAGACGCCGACTGCGGCGGCGCTGAACGTGAGGGCGGAGGCCGCGACGAGCACGACCGCCTGACGCTTCTTGAGGTTCATCGAGGTCCTCTCGGGAGCCCGGACCGTCGGCCCGCGCTGTGACTTCCGCTACGACACAGTTCTTCCAGCCGGCGGCAACCGGTCGCGACTGCCCCTTGGTACTAGTCCCGGTCGTCGACCGGCCGCTGAGCACGGGACACCCCCGGGGACGACGCTTTCTTCGCGCAGGCTTGACGTTCCGTTGACCCACGGGAGTCGCGCCCGACCCGCTCTTGACGCAGCCTTGACGTGCCCCGGACGGCGGGTCAGGCGGTGGCGTGCGTGCGGACCCAGGCATGCATCGCGACCGCCGCGGCCGCCCCCGCGTTGATCGACCGGGTCGAGCCGAACTGTGCGATGGACAGGACGGCCTCGCAGGCCGCCCGCGCGGGCTCCGAGAGACCCGGCCCCTCCTGCCCGAAGAGCAGCACGCAGCGCCGCGGCAGCAGGTAGGTCTCCAGCGCCACCGACCCGGGCAGGTTGTCGACGCCGAGCACCGGCAGCCCCTGCGCGCCCGCCCACGCGACGAGCGCCACGGCGTCCGCGTGGTGCGAGACGTGCATGTAGGCGTCGGTGACCATCGCACCCCGCCGGTTCCAGCGCCGGCGGCCCACCACGTGCACCCCGGCGGCGTTGAACGCGTTCGCGGTCCGGACGACGGACCCGATGTTGAAGTCGTGCTCCCAGTTCTCCACCGCGACGTGGAACGGGTGCCGCCGGGTGTCGAGGTCGGCGCGGATCGCGGCGACCGTCCAGTACCGGTAGCGGTCGACGACGTTGCGCCGGTCGCCGTCGCGCAGCAGGTCGGGGTCGTACCGCGCGTCGTCCGGCCACGGCCCCGGCCACGGACCGACGCCCACCTGTGGGTCCGCCGGGGGCGCGCTGTGAGTCTCGCCGTCCGCCACGGAGGCGAACCCTACGGCCCTTACCCTGGAGGGGTGACCTTCGCACCCCATGCGCTCGGCCCGAGCTGGCTCGACCCGCAGACCCTGCTGGAGCAGCTCGGCAACGGAGCCCTCTGGGGCGCGGCCGCCATCGTGTTCGTCGAGTGCGGGCTGTTCCTCTTCTTCCTCCCGGGTGACTCGCTGCTGTTCACCGTGGGGCTGCTCATCGGGCAGGGTTCGGTGAAGGCGCCGCTGTGGCTGGCCTGCCTCGTGCTCACCGTCGCGGCCTTCGCGGGGAACGTCGTCGGGTACGAGATCGGCCGCTTCGTCGGCCCGGCGATCTTCCGCCGCCCGGACTCCCGGATCTTCCGCCAGGAGTACGTCGACAAGACCGTCGCGTTCTTCGACAAGTACGGCACGCGCGCGATCGTCCTGGCCCGGTTCGTGCCGATCGTCCGCACGTTCATCACGGTGACGGCCGGCGTCGGCCGGATGGACCGGCGCAGGTTCTTCACGTACAGCGGCATCGGCGCGGTGCTCTGGGCGACCGGTGTGACGCTCCTCGGCAGGCTGCTCGGCGGCGTCGACTTCGTGAAGAACAACCTCGAGGCGATGCTCCTCGCGATCGTCCTCGTCTCCGTCCTGCCCGTGGTCTTCGAGTTCGCCCGCGAGCACCTCAAGCGCCGCCGCACCGCCGCCTGACGCGGACGGGCGGCGCGGGCGTCACTCCGCCCGGGCCGCGGTCTCCGGGTCGTCGGCCGGGAGCGTGACCGCGCGGCCGGGCGCCGCTCCGCCCTGCGACCCGGGCTCCTCGGACCGCGCGGGCCGACCGGCCTGCGCCGGCTCCGCGGGCGGCTCGGCCGGGTCGCCGCCGGCGGCGCCCCCCGACCGGAGCGCACCCAGGACGACCGCGGCGACGACGACGCACACGACGACCCCGACGACGCCCGAGCCGACGAACGCGGGCCGCGGGCCGGCCGCGCTCCCGAGGAACGCGGCGAGGCCCAGCCCGACGACGCTCGCGAGCTGCGTGGTGCCCGCGACCGCGGCGAACGCCCGGCCCCGCACGGCGTCCGAGGTCCGGGCCACGGTGAACGACCCGACGTAGACGTTGAGCGCCCCGAAGCCGAGCCCGATCCCGCCGAAGGCGACCGCGACCCAGGCCAGCCCGGGCGCCAGACCGGCGAGCGTCGTGAGCACCGAGACGACGACGAGCGACCCGACGATGCCCCAGGCCTGCGCCCGGACCGTGGCCGCCCGGCCGGCGACGAGCGCACCGACGAGGCCGGCACCGGCGAGCACGCCCGTCACGAGCCCGTACGTGGTCGGCCCGGCGCCGAAGACGTCCCGGACGAGGAACACGTCGACGACCGAGACGACCTGGATGACGAGCAGGATGACGAGGATCCCGCCGAGCAGCGCGGTGAAGAGGCCGTCGGCCCGGATGAGCGCGAGCCCAGCCCAGGCGCTGTCGCCGCCCGCCCCCGGCTCCGGCCGCCGCACGACCCGGACGGCACGGGCCATGACGACGAGCACGAGGAACGTCGCCGCGTTGACGAGCAGCGCGCTCGCGACCCCCACGGTGCCGACGAGCACGCCGGCGAGCGCGGGGGCCGCGACCGTCGCCGCCGCCGTCCCGGCCTGGCTGAGCCCGATCGCCCGGGACACCTCGTCGTCCGGGACGAGGTGCGGCAGCAGCGCCTGCCAGGCCGGGCTCGCGACGACCTGGGCGAGGGCCATGAGCGCGACGAGGGCGACCAGGGCGGCCAGGGTGTACGGCGAGCGGGCGGGGGCGAAGGCGACGAGCGCGGCGGCCCCGAGCGCGAGGACGACCTGGACCGCGGCCGTCACGACCGTGGCCCGCCGCGAGTCCGTCCGGTCGACGTAGCGGCCCGCGAGCGGTGCGCCGACGGCCCAGGGCAGCGCGGTGGCGCCGATGAGCGCGGCGACCCCCGCGGTGCCCCAGCCTGCGTCGTAGGCGAAGAGGGTCAGCGCGATGGCGGCCAGGTCGTCCCCGAGGTAGGAGACCGACTTGCCGACGACCGCGATCCGCAGGTCACGATACCGCCAGACGCTGCTCCTGCCCACGTGCCGGTGCCCCTGTCCCTACCGGGCCCGGTGCGGGCCGATCTGTGCGTGCGGTCGACCGTGACTCTAGCGTCATGGCATCAGTCACAACACCCGCCCCTCCGGTCACGCCGACCCGGTGCGCCGACCGCACGGACGCCGCGACGACCGCGGCCACGGCGGCGCTCACGCCGAGCCCCGCCCCGCCCGCGGCGACCCACGCGGTGCGGACGTCGACGAGCCCGCCGACCACGCCCCCGACCGCCATGCCGCCGATCGACGCCGCCTGCGTCGCGCCGGTCACGGCCGCGAAGACCCGGCCCCGGACGGCGTCGGGCACCCGGCCGGCGAGGAAGGCACCGAAGGCGACGTTGAGCGCACCGTTGCCCAGACCGATGCCCGCGAGCACGACGGCGAACCAGCCGAGCGACGGGGCGAGCCCGCCGAGCACGACGAGCCCGGCGATCGCCGCGACGGAACCCACGACGACGCCGACCTGGACCCGTGGTGCGCACCAGCGACCGGCCCCGAGCGCGCCGACGACCATCGCGGCGGCGAAGAGCGCGTTGACGACCCCGTAGCCGGCCGGCCCGGCCCCGAGGACGTCGCGCACGAGGAGGACGTCGAGGACGACGACGACCTGGAGCACGACGATCATCGCGACGAGCCCGGCGACGAGCGTCCCGAGGACACGGTCGTCCCGCAGCAGCGCATAGCCGGCCCAGGTGCCGCCGCCGCCCGCCCCTCGCTCCGGCCGGCGGACGGTGCGGACGGCACGGGCGGCGACGGCGAGCGCCCCGAAGCTCACGGCGTCGACCGCGAGCGCGCCGGCGACACCGCCGCCCGCGACGAGCAGGCCACCGACGGCCGGCCCCGCGACCCCGGCGAGGGTCGTCGTCGACTGCAGCAGGGCGACCGCCCGCGGCACCTCGTCGGCCGGCACGAGGTGCGGGACGAGCGCCTGCCACGCCGGGCCGGACACCGCCTGGCCAGCACCCAGGGCGGCGACCAGGGCGAGCAGGGCCGCGGCGGTGACCGGCGAGGCCGGGTCCCCCAGGAGCAGGACGACGATCGCCCCGAGCGCGCACAGGCCCTGCCAGAGCGCGGCGAGCGACGTCGCGCGCCGGGAGTCGACACGGTCGACGACCCGCCCGGCGAGCGGCGCCCCGAGCGCGAGCGGCAGGGCCGCGGCGACGAGCACCGCGGCGACACCGGTCGCGCCCCAGCCGGCGTCGAACGCGTAGAGCGTCAGCGCGATCGTCGCGACCTCGTCGCCGAGGAAGGACGCCGACCGGCCGGCCGCGGCCAGCCGCAGGTCCCGGTGCCGCCAGACCGAGTTCTCAAGCATCTGCTTCATAATTTATGAAGGTACTCTTTCACATATGACCTCCGCAAGGGCGGCCGGGCAGCACCCGGCCCGCCGCCGGGTCGCACCGCGGACGGCGTCGTACCCTGCGCAGGTGGGGCAGCGGCGGACCGAGGACGGCGACATCGTCGTCTCCGACCCGCGGGCGATCCGGGCCCTGGCCCACCCGGCACGGGTCGCCGTCCTCGAACGGCTCTTCGGCGGGGCCGTGCTCACCGCCACCGAGTGCGCCCGGGTCGCGGGGCTCACGCCGTCCGCGATGAGCTACCACCTGCGGGCCCTCGAACGGTTCGGCCTCGTCGGTCGCGCCGACGCGACGGACGACGGGCGGGAGCGCCCCTGGCGCGCGCTCGGTACCGGGATGCGGATCAGCGCCGAGTCCACGCTCGCCGGCCGGGCCGCCGAGCAGCTGCTGTTCGGCCGGATGACCGAACAGCTCCTCGCCGAGACGGAGGCCGCCCGCGCCCACCGGCACGCCCACGGCCCGGACAACGACCGGCCGAGCGCGTTCCTCATGAGCGGGATGCGACTGACCCCCGCCGAGGCCAGCGCACTCACCGACGCCGTGAACGACCTGCTCGAGCCGTACTCCGCCCGCACCGACGACCCCGGGGACGCCCTCGACTACCACGCCTACTGGGTCGTCGCCCCGGCGCTGCCCCCGGGCGGGCGCACCGACGACGGGTCCGACGACGCGGGGCGGTCCTGATGTCCGAGTGGCTCTCGGGCCTCACCGACATCGAGAACCTGTCCGCGGGCGCGGTGTACCTCGTCCTCTTCACGCTCGTCTTCGTCGAGTCCGGGCTGCTCGTCGGCTTCTTCCTGCCCGGGGACTCGGTGCTCTTCACCGCCGGGCTGCTCGCCGCCGAGCCCGGCACGGGACTGTCCCTGCCGGTGCTCGCCGCCGGCGTCTTCGTCGCGGCGGTCGCCGGGGACGCCGTCGGCTACTGGTCCGGCCGCCGCCTCGGCCGGCCGTGGCTGCTGCGCCGGGCCGGCCGTGCGGCGCGGCACGTCGAGCGCGCCGAGCAGTT
The DNA here is from genome assembly GCF_002198655.1 of Kineosporia sp. A_224. GTDB lineage: Bacteria > Actinomycetota > Actinomycetes > Actinomycetales > Kineosporiaceae > R-H-3. Next base: position 11,470 of record NZ_MWLN01000204.1, on the reverse strand, counting down.
CTACGAGCGGTACGGCTGGTGGGCGGTCGTCATCGCCCGGTTCATCCCCTGGGTGCGGACCTTCACCCCGATCCTCGCCGGCATCGGGCGGATGACCTACCCGCGCTTCCTCTCGGCGAACCTCGTCGGCGCCGCGGTCTGGGGCAGCGGCCTCGTCGCGCTCGGCTACGTCGGCCACTCGGTCCCGGCCGTCAAGTGGGCCGCCTACGTCGTCGCCGGGGTCGCGATCCTCACGTCGGTCGTCGTCCCGCTCGCCGGCTGGGCCCGGCACCGCCGTGACCGCCCTGCGGACGCCGCCGCGGGCGAACGGCCCGCGCCGTAGGCTGTCCGTCCGTGCCCGACACACTGCCCGAGAAGAGCGCCTCGCCGGCCCGGATCGCCTACCAGGGCGAGCCGGGCGCGAACTCCGACGCCGCGGCCCGCGAGGTCTACCCCGGCCTCGAGACCGTGCCCTGCGCGACGTTCGAGGACGCCTTCGCCGCGATGACGAGCGGGGACGTCGACCTCGCGATGATCCCCATCGAGAACTCGATCGCCGGCCGGGTCGCGGACATCCACCACCTGCTGCCCGACTCGGGGCTGCACATCGTCGGCGAGCACTTCATGCCGATCCACTTCCAGCTCATGGTCGTGCCGGGCACGACGATCGACCAGGTCCGTACGGTGCGCAGCCACACCCACGCGCTCGGCCAGTGCCGCCGGCTCATCCGCGAGCACGGCTGGCGGGCGATCGTCGCGGACGACACCGCCGGCGCCGCCCGCGAGGTCGCGGCCCTCGGCGACCCGACGGTCGCCGCGCTCGCGCCCCGGATCGCCGCGGACCTCTACGGCCTGGAGATCCTCGCCGAGGACGTCGAGGACGAGCACCACAACACGACCCGGTTCGTCGTCCTCGCCCGGGAGCCGCACGAGCCGCCGCAGTCGGACGGGCCGGTCATCACGACGTTCGTCTTCCGGGTCCGGAACGTCCCGGCCGCGCTCTACAAGGCGATGGGCGGCTTCGCGACGAACGGCGTCAACATGACGAAGCTCGAGAGCTACCAGCTCGGCGGCACGTTCTTCGCGACACAGTTCTACGCCGACGTCGAGGGCCACCCGAAGGACACCCCGCTCGCCCTCGCCCTCGAGGAGCTCGCGTTCTTCTCCGCCTACCTGCGGGTCCTCGGCACCTACCCGGCGAGCCCGTTCCGCGCCGAGATCGCCGAACCGGCCGAGAACCGGACCCTGCGCCCGAACCCGCGCCCCTGAGCCGGTCGCGACCCGGTGGCCCTCGTCAGGTGCCGCCGTGGACGTCGATCCCGGCCGTCCGCGGGTCCGCGCTCAGCGAGCCCGCGGCCTCCGCGTGCCGGACGCCGACGAGCCGCGCGACGACCCCCGCCGGGAAGGTGGCGCGGCGGGTGTCGAGCCGGGAGACGTTGGCGTTGTAGAGCCGGCGGGCCGCGGTCGCCCGGCCCTGAATGTCGGTGAGCTCGCGGCGCAGCGCGAGGTAGGACTCCTCGGCGCGCAGCGCCGGGTGCCGGTCCGCGACCCCGAAGAGGCTCTCGAGCGCCTGGGAGAGAACGCGTTCGGCGGCGGCACGCTCGGGGACGGACGGCCCGGCGGCGCGGGCCGCGGCGAGCGCGGCGACGACCGTGTCCACGGCTGCGGCGGCGCCGGCGTCCGACGGCCGGGTGCGGCCCCGGACGACGGCCAGCAGGTTCGGCACGAGGTCGTGGCGGCGGCGCAGCTCGTCGTCGACCTGCTCCCAGGTGCGCTCGACGAGGCGGCGCAGGCCGAGCAGGCCGTTGTAGGCGCCGTACAGCCACAGCGTCGTCCCGCCGAGCAGCACGACGAGGACCGCGAGCGCGGCGACGGCGGCCGGTTCCACGGGCGGAGCGGTCTCTACTGGGCGGCGAGGCCGAGGTCGGTCAGGTCGAACGCCGCCCGGTAGGGCAGCCCCTCCGCCTCGATGGCCTCGCGGGCGCCGGTACCGCGGTCGACGATGACCGCGACGCCGACGACCAGTGCACCTGCGGCGCGCAGCGCCTCGACCGCGGTGAGGACGGACCCGCCCGTCGTCGAGGTGTCCTCGACGGCGACGACGCGGCGGCCCGCGACGTCCGGGCCCTCGATCTGGCGCTGGAGGCCGTGCGCCTTGCCCTGCTTGCGGACGACGAACGCGTCGACCGCGCGGCCCTGCGCGGCACCGGCGTGCAGGATCGCGGCGGCGACCGGGTCGGCCCCCATGGTGAGGCCGCCGGTCGCCTCGAAGTCCCAGTCCGAGACGAGGTCGAGCAGGACCCGCCCGACGAGCGGGGCCGCCGTGGCGTGGAGCGTGATGCGCCGCAGGTCGACGTAGTAGTCGGCCTCCCGGCCGCTCGACAGCGTGACCCGGCCGTGGACGACGGCCAGGTCCTTGACGAGCCGGAGCAGCGCGGCGCGGTCGGTGTCGACGGATCCGGTGGTCGCGGTCATGGTGCTCACCCTAGGGGGCACCCGGGTCCCCGCACGGGGTGCGCCCGCCGGTCGGACACCGGTCGGGCCACCGGGCGGGTCAGCGACCGTCCCAGGTCGCGGTGCCCCAGACCTTCCCGGCGAACTCGTCGTCGTCCTGCCGCGGCGGCCACGTCGAGGCGACCCAGCCGTCGGTCACGGGGTCCCAGGTCGCGTCGGTCCAGGTCCGGCCGGTCCAGGTCCGGCCCGACCAGGTCCGCCCGGTCCAGGTGCGCCCCGTCCAGGTCCGGCCCGTCCACGCGCCGCCCGGGCTGCCGTCCGCGGCGAAGCCCGCGCCGGTCCACGGGGCGCCGTTCCAGGACCCGTCCCACGACCACATGCTCGCCGTCGACGTCGGCCAGGCGGTCTGCCCCGACCACGGCCGGAGCATGACGTCCTGCTCGCCGGTGAGCGCGGCGTCGCCGTCGGTCACGTGGATCCCGCCGCGGGCCCGCTCGAGCGAGCCGCGACCGGACCCGTACGACGTCTCGGCCGAGCCGACCCACCAGGTCGCCGCGGCGCGCTCGACGTCGATGCTCCCCGCGCCCTCGGAGTCCTCGCCCTCGGTCGGCAGGCCGACCGCCGTCTGCATGAGCAGCCACTTCACCTGGGCGGGCTGCAGCCACGGCCGCTGCTGGAGCAGCAGCGCGGCGGCCCCGCTGACGACGGCCGCGGACTGCGACGTGCCGCTGCCGCGGATGCCGGACCGGCCGACCCGGGCAGCCGGGTTGCTGTCGGAGATCCAGCTGCCGGGGACCCGCAGGCTGACGATGCCGGAGCCGGGGGCGACGACGTCCGGCGTGCGCCACCATGCGGCACCGCCCCGGCGCGCGGAGAACCACGGCACCCGGTCGTCGTCGGTGCGTTCGGTCCCGACGGTGTTCGTCGCCCCGACGGCGAGGACGTTGCGGTTGTAGGCGGGGTCGTTGAGGCCGTAGCCGTTGGCGCCGTTGTTGCCCGCGGCCGCGACGACGGTGATGCCGTAGCGGGTCGCGACCTCGGCGGCGTAGGCGAGCGGGTCGTGCCAGGGAGCCTGCTGGCTCGGGGTGCCGAAGGAGAGGTTGATCACCCGGATCCGGACGCCCGTGTCGTCCCGGTGCTGGACGACCCAGTCGATCGCGGCGATGACCTGGCTGACGTCGACGGCGCCGTAGCGGTCGGCGAGCTTGAGGCTGACGAGCGTCGCGTCCGGGGCCACGCCGAGGAAGCGGTCGGTCGACGCGGCGTAGGTCGCACCGTCGCTGCGCGGGCCCTCGCGACCGGCGATGATCCCGGCCATGTGCGTGCCGTGGCCGTAGGTGTCGAGGTTGCGCAGGTTGCGGTTCTGCGACTCGAACGACAGGTCCGGCCCGACGACGACCTTGTCCGCGCCGAGCAGGCCCTCGACCGGCGCGACGCCGGTGTCGATGAGCGCGACGCCGACCCCGGCACCGGTGATGCCGCGACGCCACAGCGGGCGGGCCCCGACGACGTCCGCGACGAGGCTCATGGAGCCCCGCTGCCCGGCGGAGTCGGTGCCGAGCGACATCGCGTGGAGGGTGCGGTCCGGTGACACGGACCGGACGCCCGGGGCGGCGGCGATGCTCGCCGCGGCGTCTCCCGCACGGGTCGCGGGGACCTCGGCGACGACCGAGCCCACCGTGCGCTGGACGGCGACCACCCGGGCGCCGGCCGCGCGGACGGCGCGCTCGGCGTCCGCGACCGGGCCGGCCGCGAGGACGACGAGACGCACCGCGGGCGAGGACGCGCGGGCGGCGACGCGGTCCGCGACGTCGCGCTCCGGGACGGCACGGTCCGGGACGTCGAGGCCGGCGCCGGCGAGGGCCGCGGCACCGAGGCACACCGCGGCGACGACGCGGGCCCGCCGCGTCCGACCTCGTGGTGCCACCGTCGTCCGCCCTCCCCGGATGCCCCGTCTTCCCAGGGCACTACGCCTGTCCTCGTACGACAGAGCGCCTGCAGTGAGCGGGACGTTACGCCATGCACCCGTTGGGTGATGGAGAGTTCAGGACCTTTACGACGAACACCTGAGATCGATCACATCGCGTCGCCGACACGCCGTCCCGGGGCGCCGTCCCGATGCGCTCGGTGACCACCCCGGGGCCGTCGGGCGGGGTCAGACCTTGTTCTCCGCCCGGCGGCTCGACCGGCTGCGCCCGATCCGCTGCTGCAGCGCCAGCGGCATGTGCCGCAGGGCGAGGACGGCAGCCTTGTACCGGACGCTCGGGACGCTGACGACCTTGCCCTTCGCGACGTCCCGCAGGCAGGCGTCGACGAGCGCGTCGGCATCGAGCCAGGCCCACGACGGCATCGACGTCATCGTCAGGCCGGCCCGCTGGTGGAACTCGGTGCGGACGAAGCCGGGGCACAGCGCGACGGCCCGCACCCCCGTCCCGGCCGTCTGCGCCGCGACCGACGCGGTGAACGTCGTCGCCCAGGCCTTGGCCGCCGAGTACGTGCCGCCCGGCATGAAGCCGGCGACCGAGGAGACGGTGACGACCGTGCCGCGGCCGCGGGCGACCATGCCGGGCAGGGCGGCGTGGGTCAGCACGAGGACGGCGGTCACCATGATCGCGACGAGCCGCTCCTCGACGTCCACGTCCCCTTCGTGGATCCGCTGCTTGGGCCCGAACCCGGCGTTGTTCACGAGGACGTCGACCGGCCGGGCGGCGTCCCGGACCCGGTCGGCCACCCGCTCGAGCTGCGCCCGGTCGGTGAGGTCGGCGGAGATCACCTCGACCTCGACGCCGTGCGCCGCGCGCAGCTGCTCCTTCACCTCGCCGAGCCGGACGGCGTCCCGTGCGACGAGCACGAGGTCGTGGCCGTCGGCGGCGAGCCGGCGGGCGAAGGCGTTGCCGATGCCCGCGGTGGCACCGGTGACGAGGGCGACGGGGCGACCGGTGCGCGGAGTCGGCATGGGCGAACTCTAGGACGCGATCCGGGCACCGTCGGGACCGGCGGGTAGCCTCGCGGCGTGCGCCTCGCGACGTGGAACGTCAACTCCCTGCGGGCCCGGGCCGACCGGGTCGTCGCCTGGCTGGAGCGCAGCGACGTCGACGTCGTCGCGCTCCAGGAGACCAAGTGCAAGGACGAGCAGCTCCCCCGCGAGCGGTTCGAGCGCCTCGGCTACGAGGTCGCCCACTCCGGGTACTCGCAGTGGAACGGTGTCGCGATCCTGTCCCGGGTCGGGCTGGCCGACGTGACCGTGGGATTCCCCGGGATGCCCGGCTGGGGCGACCCGCCGGCGGCCGAGGCCCGGGCGCTCGGGGCCACCTGCGGCGGTGTGCGGGTCTGGAGCCTCTACGTGCCGAACGGTCGCACCCTCGACGACCCGCACCTGGCCTACAAGCTCGACTGGCTGGCCCGGCTGCGCGACGCGGGCGCCGGCTGGCTCGCCGCGGAGCCCGGCGGCCAGGTCGCCCTCGTCGGGGACTGGAACATCGCCCCCCAGGACGACGACGTGTGGGACATGTCGGTGTTCGCCACCTCGACGCACGTGTCGCCGCCGGAGCGCGCGGCGTTCGCCGCGGTCGTCGAGGCGGGCTTCGCGGACGTCGTCCGGCCGCACACGCCCGGCCCCGGCGTCTACACCTACTGGGACTACACCCAGCTGCGGTTCCCGCGCCGCGAGGGGATGCGCATCGACTTCGTCCTCGGCTCCCCCGCGCTCGCGGCCCGGGTCACGACTGCCCGCATCGACCGCGAGGAGCGCAAGGGCAAGGGTGCGAGCGACCACGCGCCGGTGATCGTCGACCTGGCATGATCGTCCGGGCCCGGACGGAGCACAGCCGGGCGTCGTAGGCTCGCCGCCCCGGTGGCAGGACGGTCACGGGGAAGGCGAGGAGGTCGATGTCCGTGCAGTCGCGGGGGCGCGCCGACGCGGTCGCCGACGACCTGCCCGACGACCTGCCGGACGACCGGTACGAGGCGTGGGTCGCCTCCCACCTCGCCCTCGAGCACCTGCAGATCCTGCGCGACCAGGGCCCGACCGTCGTCCGGCTGGAGCGCTGGACCGAGCAGGCCGAGCACCGCGGCTGGCCCGAGGTCCATGTTCAGCTGCTCGACTGCCGGCTGCTCAGCGCCGCTCTCTCCGGGTGCGGGCCGCGGGAGATCCGGGAGCGGGCGGACGCCCTGCTCGCCGCCGCGCTGCGCAGCGAGGACGAGGTCCTCCTCGCCCGTGCGATCGCCTGCCGGGTGCAGAACCTCGTGGCCAGCGGGCAGCCCGGCTCGCCCGACGAGGACTTCCCGGGCGAGGTCGCCCGCGCCGTGGCCATGCTCGACGACGCGCTGCGCGCCGGACCCGCCGCACTCGGGGACCGGGCCGCCGACCTGCCCGCCGCGTACGTCGAGTGCGGCCTGGCCTACTACCGGTACGAGCTGTGGGAGCTCGAGGCGGAGATGTACGACCGTGCGGAGCGGGCCTGCGCGCTGCCGCTCGACGACGCGCTGCAGGTCGTGGTCGACCTCACCCGCAAGGTCATCCCGATGAACCGGCAGGAGAACGACTGCACGCTCGCGTGCGCGCTCCTGGAGGTGGGCCGGGACGACGACGCCCGCGATGTCGCCCGCCGCCGGCCCGCCGCCGCCCCCGCGCCGCGCAGCCGGCTGCCGGAGCTCTGGCGGCTCGAGATCGCCGCCCAGGACCACCTGCTCACCGTCGTCGCGGCCGGGCCGGAGGCTCCCGAGGAGGCGTGCGAGGTGCCGGCGGAGCTGTACGAGGCCCTCGGCCGCAGCACCTGGCAGGGCTACCGCGGCCTGCTGCACCTCGCGGCGGCGCTGGCCCGGCGGGCCCGCGGCGACCTCGTGGGCGCCGCGGCCGAGGCGGCGCTGGCGGTCGAGCGCTTCGACGGCTACGGCCCGACCCCGCGCAACCTCGCGCTCGCCCTGGCGGCCCTCGGGACGCCGGAGTCGCCCGCCCACCGCTACGCCCGGCACCTCGTCGGACTGCGCTGGGACGCCCGGCTCCACGTCCTCGCGGCCGCCCGGGCCCGGCTCGTCGCGGCGGGCACGCTGCGCGACGGCGAGGCGCTGCGCCGCCAGCTGCTCACGGACGAGCTCACCGGTCTGGGCAGCCGGCGGGCCTGGTCGCAGGCGCTCGACGCGCTCCGCGCCGACGACGACGCCGCCCGGGTGGCCGTGGTCCTGCTCGACCTGGACGCCTTCAAGCAGGTCAACGACACCTTCGGGCACACCGTCGGGGACGAGGTGCTGCGGGTCGTCGGCGCGCTGCTCGCCGACGCGGCGCGCGGCGACGACCTCGTCGTCCGGCTCGGCGGCGACGAGTTCGCCCTGCTGGCCCGCCCCGACGGGGAGGACGACCTGTCCGGCCGGGCCGTGGCGATGGTCGAGGCCCTGCGCCGGCACGACTGGGAGCCGCTCGCCGCGGGTCTGCGGGTCACCGCCAGCGCAGGGCACGCGAGCGGTCCGGCGGACGCCGTCGACACCCTGCTCGCGACGGCGGACGCCCGGCTCTACGCGGCGAAGGCCGCGGGCCGGGACCGGGCCTACACGCAGGCGACGTAGCCGCTGCTCCTCAGCCGGCCTCGAGGTCGTCGACCTCGTCGGCCGCCGCGACGAGCACCGGGTCGTGGCTGGCGACGAGCACGGCGCAGCCACCGGCCGCGGCGGCCCGCAAGGCCCTGGCGAGCCCCTCGGCCGAGGCCTCGTCGAGCTGGGAGGTCGGCTCGTCGAGCACGAGCAGCCGGGGCCCGGTCGCGAGCGCCCGGGCGACCGCCGTCCGCTGCCGCTCGCCGCCGGAGAGCAGGCGCACCTCGCGGTCGGCGAGCGGGAGCAGGCCGAGGGCGTCGAGCACGGTGTCGCCGTGCGCGGCGTCCGGCACCTGGCCGCGGACGGCCCGGGCGAGCTCGAGGTTCGTGCGGACGTCGACGGTCTCCGCGAGGTGCACGTCCTGCCCGACGACGGCCGCCGTCCGGCGCCGCAGCGCCGCGAGGCCGGCCCTGTCCAGGTCGGCGAGGACCGCACCGCCGAGGTGCACCGTGCCGGCGTCCGGCCGCTCGAGCCCGAGGAGCACCCGCAGCAGCGTGCTCTTGCCCGAGCCGGACCGGCCGCGGACGACGTGCAGCCGCCCCGCGCGGACGTCGAGGTCGACGCCCGCGAGCACGACCCGGTCCCCGTAGGCCTTGCGCACCCCGCACGCGACCGCCACCGCCTCGCCCTGCCCGGGAGCCCCCTGCCCGGGAGCCCCCTGCTCGGGAGCCCCCTCTGAGGTAGATCCGCGTGCGATCGCACGGCGATCTCCCTCTGAGGGGGCGGACGGGGCAGCGCCGGACGGGGCAGCCTCGGACGGTGCAGCCTCGGGGTCGGCGGGCACCGGCTGGAGCCGGATCGCCCCGCCGGAGCCGGTGTCCGCCTCGACGAGCCCGGACCCGCTGTGCCGCAGGGCGTCCGGCAGCCGGACCCAGCCGCGGTCGTCGACGACGAGCCGCTCCGGACCGCCCGGCACCCAGGTCTCGCTGAGCCGGCCGTCGCGGATCCGGACGACCCGGTCGGCGACCCGCGCCGCCCGCCGGTCATGGCTCACGAGCACGAGGCAGGCCCCGGCGTCCGCCACCGCCTCGGCGAGCGCGTCGTAGACGTGCTCGGCCGCGGTCGCGTCGAGCTGGCCGCTCGGCTCGTCGGCGAGCACGAGCCGCGGGCCGTGCGCGAGGGCCGCGCAGACGGCGACCCGCTGCGCCTCACCGCCCGACAGGGTCGCGGTCGTCCGGGCCGCGAGCGGGCCGACGCCGAGCCGGTCGAGCAGGTCCCGCGAGCGGTCCCGCGCGACGTCCGCGGCGACGCCGGCGAGCCGCTGCTGGAGCGCGACGTTGTCGAGGACCGACAGCTCCGGGCGCAGGGTGCGGGCCGGGAACTGGTCCACCCACCCGAGCCGGCTGCCGCGCCACGCCGCGAGGTCGCCGGTCGCCGCGCCGACGTCGACGCCCGCGACGACGGCGCGGCCGGCGGAGAGCCGCTGCTCCCCGGCGAGGACCCGCAGCAGGGTCGTCTTGCCCGAGCCGTTCGGACCGTGGACGACGACCCGCTCACCGGCCGCGACGGCGAGGGTGAGCCCGCGCAGCGCGGCGACCGCGCCGCCCGGGACGGGGTGGAGGCAGAACGCGTCGCGGACGTCGACGACCGGCCCGGCGTCGCGATCCGCCGTCACCGCAGCGCCCCGGCCCGCCGCAGGTCCCTGGCTCACCGCAGGTCCCTGGCTCACCGCAGGTCCCTGGCTCACCGCAGCACCCCCGCGTCCCGCACGGGCAGCGGCTCGCGCATCGCCCCGAGCGCGACGGCACCCGCGAGCGCGAGCGCGACGACCACGCCGCCCGCCGCGGCGGCCAGCCCCCAGCCGAGCCCGGTGCCGGGCACGAGCGGCGGCTGCGGCGTCACCGCGGTCGCCGTGACGGCGACGAGCCGGGACGTCGCGCGCGACAGCACGACCCCGACGAGCACCCCGGCCGGGACCGCGGGCAGCACGACCGCGACCGCGCGCCACCAGAGCGCCCCGCGCAGGGTCGCCGGTGCCACGCCGTCCGCCTCCCACGCGTAGGCCTGCGCCGCGTCGTCGGCGGCCTCGGCTGCGACGAGCAGCACGAGCGCGGCGGCCGCGACGAGCAGGGTGAGCAGCGCGCCGGCGGCGAGCAGCCCGCGGGCGCCGACCGCGACCGGGTCGGTGCGCAGGGTCTGTGCGACGACGGGCTGCTCACGGATCGCGAGCCGGTCGAACGGTGCCGTCGCGAGCACCCGGCGGGCCTGCGCCGCGGTGACCGGCAGTGCCGATCCCCCCGGCCCGACAGCCGGTTCCGCCGCGCCGAGCGCGAGCCACAGCTCGGTCGGGGAGCTCGCACCGGGCTGGTCGAGGTCGAGGAGGCGGCCGAGCGCCGTGACGTCGACGACGGCGAACCGGCCGTCGGGCGCGGTCGGGAACCGGGGCAGGACGGCGACGACGCGGGCGAGCACGCTGCGCCGCTCGAGGACGACGGTGACGAGCCCGCCGCGGGCGGCGGCCGCCGTCCCGGGGTCGACGGCCACCGCGACCGGCTGGTCCGCGGCACCGGGGCCCGTGGCGCGCGCGCTGAGGGCGACCGACCCGGTGGTGATCCGGTAGGAGAGCGCGGCGGAGCCGGCGTCGGCGGCGACCTCCAGCCCGCTGCCGGACCAGTCCCGCCACGGCGCGGCCACCGCGACGCCGTCGACGCTCACCGCGCCGAGGCCGAAGCTGCCGGCCGGCACCGTGAGGTCGACGTTCCGCTCACCCAGGGCGTGCTGGGTGCGGGACGCCTCGTCGGTCGGCTGCCGGACGGTGACCGCGACGAGGTGCAGCGGCACCGGGCGGCCGGTGGCGTCCTTCCACGTCGCCGGGCCGGGGGCGGCGCCGACGGCCGCCCCGAGGTCGGCGGTGAGGGCCGACGGCTCCCCCGGCGCGCTGACGAGCAGCGGCACCCCGGTCTCGCGGCCGTCGTCGGCGCGGACGACGGCGGTCACCGCGACCCGGACCCGGTCACCGGTCGTCGTCACGACGAGCCGGCGCCCGGCCGGGAGCGCCGTCCCGTCGGGGACGGCGGCGGCACCGGTCGTCGAGAGCCGCCGCGCGAGGTCGACGGGGTCGCCGGCGCCACCGGTCACGGCGCTCCAGCGGCCGACGTGCTGCAGCACCGCCGGGTCGAGCCCGAGGAGCTGGATGGTCGCCCCCTCGGTCGACGAGACCCGCACCGAGCCGGCCGCCCGGAGCACCGGGTAGGCGACGGCGCCCGGGAGCCGCTGCGCGACGACGTCCGCAGGGGCGGCGTCGACGGGGCGGGTCAGGTCCCGGCCGGTCTCGAGCCGGGCGTCGGTCGGGACGGCGAACGCGGCCTGGTCGGCAGCACCCCGGTCGAGGGTGGCCCGGTAGGCCCCGGCGAAGACCGAGGCCGCGACGGCCGCGGTGAGCACGGCCGCGGTCGCGACCGGTCGCAGCGGGCGACCGGCCGCGGCGGCCAGCCCGAGCCGGGCGCCCGCT
>NZ_MWLN01000203.1 GCF_002198655.1 Kineosporia sp. A_224 | reverse complement strand
GGCCCGCCTGCGGCCAGGCCGGTGGCCTTCACCGAGGCCGGTGCGGCCCCCGGTGGCAGCGTCGGAGGGGTCGCTCCGATGGGTGGCGGCACCAGCGGCGGCGGCTACGGCGGCGGCATGATGCCGATGATGCCCATGGGTGCGCACGGTGCGGGGGGCGAGCAGGGCAGCAACCGACGAGTGCCCGCCTGGCTGGTCGAGACCGAGGACGTCTGGGGCGAGGCGACCATGGTCACCCCCGCCGTCATCGGCGAAGAACCGCAGCAGCGGCGCTGACCCGCCCGCGGAGCAGCACGCCTTGTCCTTCCACGTCACACTCCCATCCATCTGGAGGTCGCCATGGCCGAGCCCGCGGTCGGTCGCAGCGCGAGTCCGTTCGCAGCCGACGCATGGAACGGTCCGGGCGGCAGCTTCGGTCCTCCCGTCCCGACGGTCGCCGGCCAGGCGAGCGGTAGCGGCGCCGGCGCGGCGGGGGGAGGGTTCCTCGTCGACCCCCAGCAGGTGGAGACGCTGGCGGGACGGATCGGCGAGCTGCCCGTGCACGCCCTGCGGACACGTCAGGAGCTGGTGCGAACGATGGACGGCATGCCGGCCACCGTCTTCGGGCTGGTGGCGGCGTCCAACGACGCCTTCATGGCCTACCGCCGGCGGGTCGGGGCGGCCAACACCGAGCTGGAGGCGGCCGACCTGGAGCTCCAGGAGCTGTCCGAGACGCTCGGTGAGACGGTCAAGAGCTACCGCTGGGCCGACACCGAGGCTGCGCAGGAGTACTCGCGGGTCAACAAGGCCTTCAGCAGGACGACGGGCGGCGCCTCCGCGCCGGCGCCCGGTCACTGACCCGGTCCCCGCCGGGTGTCACGGCACGAAGGTCCGGGTCACCAGCTGCCGTAGTCCGCGCCGGGATCGTAGGTCGGCCGCTCCCGCTGCGCGCCCTCGTCCAGCTGCGAGAGCACCTGGTCGAACGGTCCCGTGTCGGGCATGACCTCCGCGTAGCGGTCGCGAGCCAGCGTGACGGCCCGACGGACGCCGTCGTTGACCGCCTCCAGCACGACCGCGCCGAGGGTGCCTGCGTCGTAGTAGCGCACCGCGTCCGGGTCGATGCTGATGTCGGTGATCTGACCCGTGCCGCGCACGGTGACGCTGACCATCCCGTTGCCGGCCTGGCCGGTCACGGTGGCGACGCCGATCTCCCGCTGGACGTCCTGGATCTGCTGCGCCTGCACCTGCGCCCGCTGCACCATCGCCGCGAGCCGGCGATCGAGGTCGCCGTCCACTCCTCGCCTCCTTCTCGCGGGCCCGCCGGGCCGGTCGTGTGCCGCGCGGGGGCCGTGGCCCTGCCCCGTCAGTGTGCCCCGGGGAGCCCCGCCGGTCAGACCTCCAGGACGGCAGAAATCCCCGCAGCGGATGGTCCGGGGCCCGCCCCCGCCTCCGGGAGTTCAATGGCGGGGTGCGCCGACCGCGATGGCTCAGCCGCACCCTCGTGGTGCTCACGCTCGTCTCCCTGACCCAGGACGCGGCGAGCGAGCTGCTCTACCCGTTGCTGCCGCTGCTGCTCACCGGCGTGCTCGCCGCGCCGCCGGTCGTCCTCGGGCTGGTCGAGGGTGCGGCCGAGGTCACCGCCGGGCTCAGCCGCTACGTCGCGGGCCGCTGGTCGGACCGGCGCGGGCGCACGGTCTTCATCGGGGCCGGCTACGGGCTCGCGGCCGTCGGCAAGGCGGTCGTCGCGGCCGCGACGGTGTGGCCGGTCGTGCTCCTGGGCCGGGTCGTCGACCGGCTCGGCAAGGGCGTCCGGTCGGCGCCGCGGGACGCGCTCATCGCGGCCTCGGTGCCGCCGGAGGCGCTCGGGCGGGCGTTCGGGTTCCACCGGGCGGGGGACAGCCTCGGCGCCGTCATCGGGCCGCTGCTCGGGCTGCTCGCGCTCGCGGCGACGGACGGCGACCTGCACCGCGCGCTCTGGTGGGCCGTCGTCCCGGCGACCCTGTCGGCCCTGCTCGTGCTGCTCGTCAGGGAGCGGCGCCCGGTCCCCGCTCCCGTCCTGCCCGCCGTCCCCGCCACGGACCAGGCCGCCGCGCCGCCCGTACCTCGCAACCCTGTACCGGCTCTGCCGCAACGGTTCTGGCGGGTCGCCACGGTGCTCGTCCTGTTCGCGGTGGTGAACTTCCCCGACACGCTCGTGCTGCTGCGGGTCATGGAGCTGGGCGTCTCGACGACGCACGTCGTCCTTGCGTACGTGCTCTTCAACACCGTCTACACGCTCGGCTCCTACCCGGCCGGCCGGTTCGCGGACATGCTGCCGCCGGCCGTCGTCTACGGCGCCGGACTCGTCGCGTTCGCCGTCGCCTACGCAGGTCTCGGGCTCGTGGACGGCGGACCCTGGGTGTTCGTGCTCGTCGCCGTCTACGGGCTGTTCCCGGCGTTCACGGACGGCGTCGGCAAGGCCTGGGTGTCCTCGCTCGTGCCGGACGGCGTCCGGGGCCGGGCGCAGGGCGTCTTCCAGGGCCTCACGAGCGGCGCCGTCCTCGTCGCCGGCCTCTGGGCGGGCCTGCTGTGGGACCTCGGGCCCGGGCAGGGGGTCGTGCCGCTCGTCGTGTCGGGTGTTCTCGCCGCGACCTGCGCCGCCTGGCTGCTCGCACGCGGCAGGATGGCGGCATGAGCCAGGAGCAGTTCGTCATGACCCCGGTCGGCCACGTCGTCGGCGGCCGCAGGGCCGCGATCGACGACGACTGGGGCGGCGAGCGCGCGGTGATCGAGCTCGACGCCACCCGCTTCGACCCCGACGCGACGCTCGGCCTCGACGAGTTCTCGCACATCGAGGTCGTCTTCGTGTTCCACCTCGTCGACGAGGAGATCGTCGAGACCGGCTCCCGGCACCCGCGCGGCCGCGAGGACTGGCCGCGGGTCGGGATCATCGCGCAGCGCGCCCGCAACCGGCGCAACCGGCTGGGCCTGTCCCGCTGCCGGCTGCTCGCCGTCGACGGCCTGCGGCTCTCGGTCGAGGGGCTCGACGCCATCCACGCCACCCCCGTGCTCGACGTCAAGCCGTACATGAGCGAGTTCGCCCCGCGCGGGGAGATCCGCCAGCCGGCGTGGTCGCACGAGCTCATGGCGCGGTACTGGTCGCTCGGCGACGCCTGACACCGGTTGACAGCCTTGCGCCGTACGGCCCTTCCCGCCCGTCCCGGCCCGACTGATCATGGGACTGGCGGTGCGTCCCGCACCTGCCGCACGGGGTGGACGGAAGGGACGACGGGGATGGCCAAGAAGCCCGAACGCGGCAAGAAGATGGTGATCAACCAGGGCCCGGACGCGGGCAAGGAGGTCGTCGTCCACGACGTCCGGCCCAAACCGTTCTGGGGACACTCCGCAGAGGTCGTCACGAAGAACGGGCGACACATGCGCGTCGACGACGACAAGCTGAGCCCCACCGAGGACAAGAAGGGCAAGAACGGATAGGCATCCAGGGTAGGGCCAGCCCCCGGTGCGAACGGTGGCCGGCCGGATGTCCGGCCCGGTCGCCGTCCGCTGCACTGGACGGATGACGACCTCCGGCCTGCGCAGAGCTGTTGCAGCACAACAGGTTCCCCAGTACACGCGCAGCGGCGTGCTCGCGGTGTGGGCCGCGGCCGCCGTCCCGATGGGGCTGCTCTCCTGGGTCGCGGCGCCGTGGCTCGCCGACCGGCTCGACGGCCCGGCCCCGCTCGCGCAGTCGCTGCTGCTGCTCATGACGGCAGGTCTGGTGTGGCAGTTCGTGCTCGTGGCCGTGCTCGTCGCGCGGGAGCGACGGGCCGGGTCCGTCGCGGGCGTGCGGGACGCGCTGTGGCTGCGCGGCCCGACGGACGAGCGGACCGGGCGACGGCTGCCGCGCGCCTGGTGGTGGCTGCTCCCGCTGCTCGCGGGGACCGCGCTCTTCCAGCTCGTGCCCTCGCTGCCCGTGCCGGCCGACCGGGACCTCGGGCTGCTCCTGTCCGGCGCGCAGGGCGAGGCGCTCTTCCGCGGCGCCTGGGACTGGTTCGCCCTGGTCGTCGTCCTGGCCGTCTTCAACACGGTGCTCGGTGAGGAGCTGCTCTTCCGCGGGTTCCTGCTGCCGCGGATGGAGGGTGCGTTCGGGCGCAACGACTGGGTCGTCAACGGGGTGCTCTTCGCGCTCTACCACGTGCACCAGCCGTGGTCGATGCCCGCGGCGGTCGCCGACACGGTGCTCCTCGCGCTGCCGTCGCGCCGGTTCCGCAGCGCGTGGTTCGGCATCGCCGTGCACAGTGCCCAGAGCGTGCTCGTCGTCGGGCTCACGCTCGCGGTCGTGCTCTCCTGACCGCCCGGCGGGTCAGGCGCGGAGCGGGTCGGGGATGACGTCGGTCCCGAGCCGGAACCGGTCGAGCGCCGGGCCGGCGAGGCGGTCGAGCAGCGAGCGGTAGAGGGTCTCGGCGGGGACGGCCGGCCAGTCGTCGGGGAGGAACTCCAGCGGCAGCCTCGGGTCGTCCCGGACGACCTGCAGCCAGTCCGTCCCGAGGACGACGAGGCGGACCAGCGGGTCGGGCCCCACATGGGCGGGCGCGCCGTCCGCCCAGCGTCCGAGGAAGCCGGTGTAGCGCTGCGCCAGCGCGTCGAGGTCGTACGCCTCGGCGACGAGGCGGCCGGCGTCCGTCGGGCCGGCCGGGGCCCCGTCGAAGACCCGGAGGTGGTCGTCGAGGCCGAGCCCGTCCACGACCGCCGACACGTCCACCCGGCGCGGGACGACCCAGAGCCCGGCCTGCACCATGCCGAACCCGGCCCAGCCGAGCCGGGCCCGCAGGTCGTGCCGCTCGCGCTGCCAGGTCTCCGGCATGGAGAAGGCGACGACGGTCCACGCGCCGTCCCAGCGCGACGTCGTCGCCACCCCGTCGTCGCGGACCCGGGTACGGCCGCCGACGACGGTGCGCAGACCGTGCTCGGTGAGGCCGAAGTACGCCCGCCGGCCGCGCAGCTCGCGCCGGAGCAGCCCGCGCCGGGTCATCCGGGAGAGCGTCGCGCGGGCGGCGGCCTCGCCGACGCCGACCCGGTCGAGCAGGTCGACGACGCTGCTGCTCGCGACGAGCACTCCTTCGTCGGCCACGAAGTCGCCGAAGTACACGAGCAGCACCGACTGCGGCCGCAGCGCGGCAGAGGCCTCGGCGGCCTCGTC
Organism: Kineosporia sp. A_224; assembly: GCF_002198655.1. Classification (GTDB taxonomy): domain Bacteria; phylum Actinomycetota; class Actinomycetes; order Actinomycetales; family Kineosporiaceae; genus R-H-3. The sequence continues at coordinate 40,131 of NZ_MWLN01000203.1, read as the reverse complement.
GTCGCCGGCCGGTTCGGTGGTCACGGCCCGCACCTCGCTCACCCGAGCACTGTAGGGCGCACGACCAACGTGTGACCATCTGTTGACGGCAGTCAAGTCGATGTCTAACGTCGAGCCATGACCAGTGTCGCGGGCCTGCCCGCCTCCGTGCGGGTCGAGGTCGACGGCGAGGTCCTCGTCGTCCTCGTCGACCGGCCGCACAAGCGCAACGCGATCGACGACGAGACGATCCTCGGCCTCGAGCGGGTGTTCCTCGACCCGCCGGACGGCGTCCGCGCGGCCGTGCTCGCGGGCGTCGGCGACCACTTCTGCGCCGGGCTCGACCTGTCCTCGCTCGGCGAGACCTCGGTGATCGAGGGTGTCCACCACTCGCGGATGTGGCACCGCGTCACCCAGGCGATCCAGCTCGGCCGGCTGCCCGTCGTCAGCGTCCTCAAGGGCGCGGTCATCGGCGGCGGCCTCGAGCTGGCGTCCGCCACCCATCTGCGCGTCGCGGAGCCGTCGGCGTTCTACGCCCTCCCCGAGGGTCAGCGCGGCATCTTCGTCGGCGGTGGCGCCTCGGTCCGGCTGCCCCGCCTCATCGGCGTCGCCCGGATGACCGACCTCATGCTCACCGGTCGCGTCTACGACGCCGCCGAGGGGCACGCCGCGGGGCTCACCCAGTACCTCGTCGCCGAGGGGGAGGGGATGACCACCGGCCTCGAGCTGGCCCGTCGGGCGGCGTCCGTCGCCCCGGTGACCCTGTTCGCCGTCCTCCAGGCGCTGCCGCGGATCGCGGACGCCGGCCCGCAGGAGGGCTACCTCCTCGAGTCGCTCATGGCCGCCGTCGCCCAGGGCAGCGACGAGGCCAAGGAGCGCATGCAGGCCTTCCTCGCCGGCCGTGCGGCGAAGGTCACCGACACGCCCGCCGTGGGAGGCGCCCGATGACCGCGCAGACCTCGCAGGACCGGTCGGCGACCGGCCCGGTCGCCGAGGGCGCCCTGCTCCGCCCCGTCCCGGACGACGCCCGGTCGACGAGCGAGGCCGGGGCCTTCCTGGCCTGGCTCGAGGAGCACCGCGGGCTGACGTTCGGCGACTACGACGCGCTCCAGTGCTGGTCGGTCGAGGACCTGGAGGGCTTCTGGGGCGCCGTCGCCGAGTACTTCGGGGTGCGCTTCCGGACGCCGTACGAGCGCGTCCTCGCCTCGACCGGCGTCTTCGGTGCGCAGTGGTTCACCGGCTCGACGCTCAACTACGCCGAGCACATGGTCGGGCTCCTCGACGACCCGGCCTCGGACGCCGACGCGCTCGCGCTGCTCGCCTACTCGCAGACCCGCGAGCCGGTGCGGCTCACCTGGGGCGACCTGCGGGACCAGGTCGCCCGGGCCCGGGCCGGGCTGCAGCGGCTCGGCGTCGGCCGCGGGGACCGGGTCGTCGCCTACCTGCCGAACGTGCCGGAGACGCTCGTGGCCTTCCTCGCGACCGCGAGCCTCGGGGCGGTGTGGGCCTCGTGCGCGCCGGAGTTCGGCCCGCGCAGCGTCGTCGACCGGTTCTCCCAGGTGGAGCCCGCGGTGCTCCTCACCGTGCCCGGGTACGTCTACGGCACCAAGCCGGTGGACCGGCGTGGTGAGGTCGCGGAGGTCGTCGCCGGCCTGCCCACGCTCACCCACGTCGTCGAGGTGCCCTACGGGGACGGCGCCCTCGACGCGGCGTCGCTCGGTGCGGCGGCCGCGGGTCCGGTGCTCGTCGGCTGGGACGACCTGCTCTCACCGCCGCCGGACGGGCCCGCGCCGCTCGCCTTCGACCCGGTGCCGTTCGACCACCCGCTCTACGTGCTCTTCTCCTCCGGCACGACCGGCCGGCCGAAGGCGATCGTCCACGGCCACGGCGGGATCCTCGTCGAGCACCTCAAGAACCATGCGCTGCACTGGGACCTGCGCCCCGGCGACCGGCTCCTGTGGTTCACGACGACCGCCTGGATGATGTGGAACGCGCTGGTCTCGGCGCTGCTCACCCGGGCGGTCCCGGTGATGATCGACGGCAACCCGCTGTTCCCGGACCTCATGGCGCAGTGGCGGCTGGCCGCCGAGACGGGCGCGACCCTCGTCGGGGTGAGCCCCGGCTACGTCATGGCCTGCCGCAAGGAGGGGCTCGAGCCCTGGGCCGAGGTCGACCTGTCAGCGGTGCGCCAGATCGGCTGCGCCGGGTCGCCGCTGCCCCTGGAGGGGTTCGCCTGGCTGCAGAACGGGTTCGGGCCGCAGGTGCTCCTCAACGTCGGCAGCGGCGGGACCGACGTCTGCACCGGCATCGTCCAGGGCGGGCCGCTGCAGCCGGTCGTCGCGGGGGAGATGTCCGGCGCGGCGCTCGGCGTCGCGGCCGCGGCGTACGACCTCGACAACGCCCCGGTCGTCGGCGAGCTCGGCGAGCTCGTCATCACCGCCCCGATGCCGTCCATGCCGGTCGGGTTCTGGGGCGACCCCGGCGGCTCGCGCTACCGCGCGACGTACTTCGAGGACATCCCCGGCGTCTGGCGGCACGGGGACTGGATCCGCTTCACCGGCAGCGGCAGCTGCGTCATCACCGGCCGGTCGGACGCCACCCTCAACCGCGGCGGCGTCCGGCTCGGGACGGCGGACTTCTACGCCGTCGTCGAGGAGCTCCCCGAGATCGTCGACAGCCTCGTCGTCCACCTCGAGGACCCGGACGGCGGCCCCGGCGACCTCCTGCTGTTCGTCGTGCCCCGCGACGGCCGGGCGCTCGACGACACGCTGCGCCGCCGGGTCGTCGACGCGCTGCGGACGAACCTGTCCCCGCGGCACGTGCCGGACTCCGTCATCGGGGTGGCGGCCGTCCCGCGCAGCCGCACGGGCAAGAAGCTCGAGCTGCCCGTCAAGCGGATCCTCCAGGGGGTCGACCCGGACACGGTCGCCAGCCGCGACGCGCTCGCCGACCCGGACGCGCTCGCCGCCTACGTCGACGAGGCGCACCGCCGGCGGGCCGGCGCGTGACCGGCACCGCGGACGGGCCGCCGCTTCGGCGGGCGGCGGTCGTCGGCACCGGGGTCATCGGGGCCGGCTGGGTGGCGACGCTGCTCGCCCACGGCGTCCGGGTCGCGGCCACCGACCCGGCGGACGGCGCCCGGCAGCGGCTGCTCGACGCCGTCGCCGCGCACTGGCCGACGATGCGGCTGCTCGGTGCTCCGGACGAGCCCGACCTCGACCTGCTGACCTTCACGACCGACCCGCTCGAGGCCGTCGACGGCGCGGACCTCGTGCAGGAGAACGGCCCCGAGGACCTCGCGCTCAAGCAGCGGCTCTTCGCCGATCTCGACGCCGCCGCCCCGGCGCACGCCGTCCTCGCGAGCAGCTCGTCGAACCTCACCCCGAGCAGCATCCAGGAGCGGTGCACGGTGCACCCGGAGCGGGTGCTCGTCGGGCACCCGTTCAACCCGGTGCACGTCGTGCCGCTCGTCGAGGTCGTCCCCGGGGGGCGGACGTCGGCGGCCGCGGTCGACACCGCGATGGCCTGGTACGAGCAGCTCGGCAAGCGGCCCGTGCACGTCCGCCGCGAGGTGCCCGGGCATCTCGCGAACCGGCTCCAGGCGGCGCTGTGGCGGGAGGCCTACTCGCTCGTGGAGAGCGGCGTCGCCTCCGTCACCGACGTCGACGTGGCGCTGTCCAACGGCCCCGGGCTGCGCTGGGCGGTGCTCGGGCCGTTCGTCAACCAGCACCTCTCCGGGATCGGCGCGGGCGGGCTCGGCCACGTGCTGCGCCACCTCGGCCCCGGCACCGCGAGACTGTGGGACGACCTCGGCACCCCCGAGCTGACGCCGGCGCTCGTCGACCTGCTCGTCGCCGGCGTCGAGGCCGAGCTCGCCGGGCGGGACGACGCCGACGTGGCAGCGGCCCGGGACCGGCTCGTCGTCGGCCTGCTCGCCGCGAAGGACTCCGAGAAGGGACTCCCGTGACCCCCACCACCCTGGACCTCGACGCCCTCGTGGCGATCGACGTCCACACCCACGCGGAGGTCGACGACCACGGCCACGAGAGCCTGCCGCCGGAGCTCATGGCGGCGTCCGCGAAGTACTTCAAGGGGGCGATGGCCGACGGCCGCGCGCCGTCGGTCGACGACCTCGCGGCCTATTACCGCGAGCGGCGGATGGCGGCCGTCGTCTTCACCGTCGACGCGGAGTCCGTGCTCGGGCACCCGCCGATCGCCAACGAGGACGTCGCGGCGGCCGCGGCCCGGCACCCCGACGTGCTCGTCCCGTTCGCGAGCATCGACCCGCACCGCGGCGCCGCCGGGGTCCGGGCGGCGCGCCGGCTCGTCGAGGAGCACGGTGCCCGCGGGTTCAAGTTCCACCCGAGCCTGCAGGGGTTCTTCCCGGACGACCGTCTGGCGTACCCGCTCTACGAGGCGATCGAGGAGCTCGGCGTGCCCGCGCTCTTCCACAGCGGTCAGACCGGCATCGGCGCGGGAACCCCTGGGGGCGGCGGGATCCGGCTCAAGTACTCCAACCCGCTGTGCCTCGACGACGTCGCCGCCGACTTCCCGGGGATGACCGTCATCATCGCCCATCCGTCGTTCCCCTGGCAGGACGAGGCGCTCTCGGTCGCGACGCACAAGGCGAACGTCTACATCGACCTGTCGGGCTGGTCGCCGAAGTACTTCCCGCCGCAGCTCGTGCAGTACGCCAACAGTCTGCTCAAGCACAAGGTGCTCTTCGGGTCGGACTTCCCGGTGGTCACCCCGGACCGCTGGCTCGCCGACTTCGAGACGTTGCAGATCAAGGACGACGTGCGGCCGCTGATCCTCAAGGAGAACGCGATCCGGGCGCTCGGGCTGCGCTGATCAGGCGGGCCGGCGCAGGAGCGCGGTCGTCACGGTCGGTGCGAGGACGCCGCACGCGGCCATGACGACCGCCATCGCGAGGCCGGAGTGCCCGAGCCCGCCGAGCGGTGCGACGAGCGAGCCGACGGCGAAGCCCATGATGCCGAGCATCCCCGACGCCGCGCCGGCCCCGCCGGGCGCCTCGGCCATCCCGAGCGCCGTGGCGTTGGGGTGGATGAGGCCGACGCTCGAGACGGCGAGGAAGAACCCGACGAGGACGCCGGCGAGGCTGCCGCCGAGCAGTTCGCTCGTGAGAAGCACGAGCGCCCCGGTGGCCGCGAGGGCCTGCCCCGCGCGCAGCAGCGGGCCCGGTCCGGTGCGGGCCACGAGGTGGCGGCCGAGGAAGACGAGGGCGAGGATCCCTGTCGCGTTGGCCGCGAAGTCGAGGCTGTACTGCCGCGCCGAGAGACCGTGCAGGTCCTGCAGGACGAACGAGGACGATGCGATGTACGTGAAGAGCAGGCCGCCCGAGAACCCGATCGCGGCCATGTAGGCGACGAACCGCCGGGAGCGCAGGCAGTCGACGAGTCCTTCGGCGACGTCCCGCGGCCGGGCCGGCCGCCGGTCACCGACGGCGAGCGTCTCCGGGATCCGCACGTGCGCGACGACCGCGAGCAGCGCGCCGATCCCGGCGAGGACGACGAACATCCCGCGCCACCCCGTGACGTAGGTGAGCAGCCCGCCCGCCAGCGGTGCCGCGATGGGGGCGATGCCCATGACCGCGGCGAGCGCCGCGTAGCCGCGCGCGGCCTCGGCGGCCGGAAACGCGTCCGCGATGACCGCGCGCGTCGTCACGACCGTCGCGGACGCCGCGAGCCCGGCGAGCAGCCGGACGACGACGAGCAGCGTCACGTCGTCCACGACGGCGCTCACGAGGTTCCCGACGACGAACGCGAGCAGGCCGCCGAGCAGGAGCGGACGCCGTCCGAACCGGTCGCTGAGCGGCCCGGCGACGAGCTGCCCGGTCGCCAGCCCGAGCAGGACCGCGGTGATCGTCAGCTGGGCCTGGGACGTCGGGGCGGTGAGGTCCTTGGCGAGCTGCGGCAGCACGGGCAGGTACAGGTCGGTGCACAGCGGCGCGAGCGCGGCGAGCGCCCCGAGGACGAGCACGAGGGCACGTCGGTGGGCCGGGTCGAGCGGCCCGGGCGCAGGCTTGAGCATCACGACGATCGTCCCAGGCCGCGTCGAGGTCGTGCGGACCCGTCCGACCGCTGGGCGTCCTCTGGCGGGAGAGCGACGCTTCTCAGCCCGGCTGGGGTGCAGAACCCACCAGAGGACGGGTCGGGGCGCCGGTCTCGAGGGCGACGTCGGGGCGTTCGAGGCGGAAGGTCGCCAGACCGCCGGAGAGCGACGCGACGTCGTCCCAGCCGCTCTGGCGCAGCACGCGCAGCGCGAGGTAGGAGCGGAAGCCGGACGCGCAGTACACCCGGACCGGCACGCCGGCGGGCACCTCCGCGAGCCGGGCCCGCAGGTCGGTGTGCGGGATGTTCAGGGCACCGGGCAGGTGCCCGGCCGTGAACTCCTTCGCGGAGCGGGCGTCGAGCAGGACGGTGTCCTCGGGCAGCGCGCCGAGGTCGCGGCCGCGCCAGAGCGTGAGGTCGCCGGCGAGCACGTTGGACGCCGTGAAGCCGGCCATGTTCACCGGGTCCTTCGCGGAGCCGAACGGTGGTGCGTAGGCGAGCTCGAGCTCGGCGAGGTCCTCGACGGTCATGCCGGCGCGGATCGCCGTCGCGACGACGTCGATCCGCTTGTCGACGCCCTCGCTGCCGGTCGCCTGCGCGCCGAGGACCCGCCCGTCGGGGGCGAACACGAGCTTGAGGTGCAGCGCCCGGGCGCCCGGGTAGTAGCCGGCGTGGTGCCCGGGGTGCAGGTGGACGACGTGGTGCGCGATCCCGGCCTGCCGCAGCGCCTTCTCGCTGCGGCCGGTCGAGGCGGCGACGGTGTCGAAGACGCGGACGATCGCCGTTCCGAGGACGGGGGTGCGCCCGCCCCGGCGGCCGAAGAGGTGGTTGGCGGCGGCGCGGCCCTGCCGGTTCGCCGGCCCGGCGAGCGGGACGGCGGCCGGGGCGCCGGTCACGGCGTCGACGACCTCGACGGCGTCGCCGACGGCGTAGACGTGCGGGTCGGACGTGCGCAGGTGCTCGTCGACGTGGACCGTGCCGCGCTCGCCGAGCGTGAGCCCGGCCGCCCGGGCGAGGGTCGTCTCGGGGCGGACCCCGACCGACAGGAGCACGAGGTCGGCCGGCAGCACCGAGCCGTCGGACAGGCGCACCCGGACGGCGCCCCGCGGGCCGTCGCCCGCCGCGCCGTCCGCGGGCGTGCCGTCGTCCGGCTCGACCGCCGTGACGGACGTGCTCGTCCGGACGTCGACGCCGGCCCCGACGAGGGCCCGCTCGACGGCGGCCGCCATCTCCGGGTCGAGCGGCGGGAGCACCTGGTCGGCGAGGTCGACGACCGCGACCTCGAGCCCCCGGTGGCGCAGCGCCTCGGCGACCTCGAGCCCGATGAAGCCCGCGCCGGCGACGACCGCACGCCGGGCGCCTGCCTCGACGAGGCCGCGGAGGGCGTCGACGTCCGGGACGGTCCGCAGCACGCGGACCTGCGGCAGGTCGACGCCCGGGATCGGCGGGACGAGCGGGGTGGCACCCGTCGAGAGCACGAGCGCGTCGTACGCCTCGTCGTACTCGGTGCCGTCGGCGCGGCGGCGCACCCGGACCGACCGGGCCGCGGTGTCGACGGACACCACCTCGTGCCCGGTGCGGACGTCGAGCGCGAGGCTGGCGGCAAGCGAGGCAGGGGTGTGCAGGAGCAGCGACGCACGGTCCGGGATCTCGCCGGCGAGGTAGTAGGGCAGGCCGCAGTTGGCGAACGAGACGTACTCGTCCCGCTCGAGGACGACGATCTCCGCCTCCTCCGACAGCCGCCGGGCCCGGGCCGCGAAGCTCATACCGCCTGCGACGCCGCCGACGACGACGACCTTCCTGATCCGATCAGCCATGCTTCGAGGATACCCCCAGGGGTACCAGACCTAAGTCCCGTCCGATCGGCGCGGCCCCCCTGTGACGCTGGGCACGTTTACCCCCATATCAACATGAGGCCGACGAAAACCACTGTTACCGTCCGGAGGACATGGCGCTTGATCTCGGCACCCGGCCGCCCCCGGACACGGCTGCCCGCCCCGCGCGCCAGGACGGGCTGCGGCCCGACATCCAGGGGTTGCGGGCGCTGGCGGTGGGCCTCGTCGTCGCGTTCCACGTCTCCCCGTCCGCCGTCCGCGGCGGCTACGTCGGGGTCGACGTCTTCTTCGTGATCTCCGGGTTCCTCATCACCTCCCACCTCGTCACGCGGCCGCCCCGGTGCGCCCGTGACCTCGGGGCCTTCTGGGCCCGGCGGCTGCGCCGGCTGCTGCCGGTCGCGCTGCTCGTGCTCCTCGTGACGCTCGTCGCGTCGCGGCTCGTCGCCCCGGCGCTCACGTGGGCCGCGACGGCCCGCGAGGCCGTGGCGTCCGCGCTCTACGTCGAGAACTGGGTCCTCGCGCAGAGCGCCGTCGACTACCTCGCGGCGGACGCCCAGCCGACCGCGGTCCAGCACTTCTGGTCGCTCTCGGTCGAGGAGCAGTTCTACCTCGGGTGGCCGCTGCTCGTCGGCGCCATGCTGTGGCTCTCGCGGCGGGACGCCGTCCGACGCCGCCTGCCTCTCGGCTTCCGCGGCCTGCTCGGCTCGGTCATGGTGGTCGTCCTCGCGGCCTCGCTGGCGACCTCCGTGCACCTGACCGCGACGGACCCGGCCAGGGCGTACTTCGTCACCCCGACCCGGGTGTGGGAGTTCGCCGTCGGCGGCCTGCTCGCGGTCGTCGTCGCCGGGCGCGCGGACCGGTCGACCTCGGTGCCGCACGGCGTGCGGGCCGCCCTCGCGTGGGCCGGTCTGGCAGCGGTGCTCGGCGCGGGCCTGCTCTACACCGGCGCGACCCCCTTCCCGGGGACGGCGGCGCTGCTCCCGGTCCTCGGCACGGCCCTCGTCATCGCCGCGCGCGCCGACGGGCCCGGGTCGCCGGACCGGCTCTGGCGGCTGCCCGGCGTCCGCTGGAGCGGGGACGCGTCGTACTCGATCTACCTGTGGCACTGGCCGCTCGTCGTCCTGGTGCCGGCGGCCACCGGCGCGGCCCTCGGGCCGGTCGGCGCCGTCGCGGTCGTCGCCGCGACGCTGGTGCTCTCCGCGCTCACGAAGACCCACGTCGAGGACCGGTTCCGGGGCCTGCCGCCGGCAGCACCGCTCGCCGCGAGCTACCGCCTCGCTGCGGCGGGGATGGCGGTCGTCGTCCTCGTCGGCGGGGCACAGCTGCTCGAGACGCGCCTGCGCGACGCCGCCGCACGCGGCGAGGTCGCGGCGGCGCTGGCCGGGGGCGGGTCCTGCTTCGGCGCCGCGGCGGCCGTGCGCGCGCCGCAGGACTGCCCGCCCGCCGGTGACCGGCAGCTCGTCCCCGAGCTCGGGCTCGCCGCCCAGGACCGGTCGGACGCCTACCCGGACGGCTGCTTCACCGGAGCGCCCTACGACGGTCGCGCGACCTGCACGTACGGAGACGGCCCCGTGAAGGTCGCCCTCGTCGGCAACTCGCACGCCGGGCAGTGGCTGCCGGCGCTCCAGCGCCTTGCCGAGAAGAACGACTGGACGATCACCACCTACCTCATCTCCTACTGCACCGTGTCCCGGGTGCCCCTGCGGCTCGCGACCGCGGAGCAGGAGCGCAACTGTGCCCGGTACGCGGACTGGGTGCTCACGCAGACGTCCGGGTCCGCGTACGACCTCGTCGTGACCTCCGAGCGGCAGTCGGCACAGGTCCGCGGCCAGGACTGGCCCGGCACCCTCCGCGCGGCCACGGCGGCGTACACGGACTACCTGCGGCAGTGGGCCGACTCCGGTGCCACGGTCGTCGTGCTGCAGGACCAGGTGGTCCCGGACGACGAGACCCGGCGGGTCCCGGAGTGCCTGGCCCGCAACGACCTCGACGTCGACGCGTGCTCCTGGCCGGCGCGGCCCCCGGTACCGACGGACCCGGACGCGCCACGCTTCATGGACCCGCTGTACGACGCGGCCAGGGCGCTGGACCACCCGCGGGTGCGCTGGGTGGACACCCACGACCTGCTGTGCCCGGACGGCACCTGCCGACCGGTCGTCGGGGGCGTCGTCACGCTCTTCGACGGCTCGCACTACACGGCCACCTACGCCGCGACGATGGCGCCGGTCCTCGACGAGCGCATCCGCCGGGCGCTGGGCTGACCGCTCCGGCCGCCCGGCCCACGGGCCGGGCGGCAGGCGTCAGGCGGTCGGGACCTGCTCCGCGACGTCGAGATCGACCCTGCGGGCCGGCCGGTCCGCAGGCCGGTGCAGCCCCTCGATCGCGGCCGTGACGCGCTCGCAGCAGCGCCCGTCGCGCAGCACGAACGTCGAGGCGGTGCGGGCCAGGTACTCCGGTGCCGGGGTGCGCCCCCGCTCGACGTCCGCGCGGACCGTCGCGACCGTCTCCTCGACGGTGCGCGTCACCGGGCCGAAGCCGTCCCGCTCGTAGTCGAAGTAGCCGGCCCGGCCGAGGTGCCCGCCCGCTGCGACGAGCTCGCGGTCGAACTGGAAGTACACGACCGGCCGGTCGACGTACGCGGCGTTGAACGCCATCGAGGAGTAGTCGGTGACGAGCGTCGCGGCCGAGGCGAAGAGCCGCTGCGCGCCCGCGCCCTCGAAGGTCAGCGCCTCGACGTGCGTGGGCAGGTCGAGCGTCGGGAGCAGCGGCTGGAGGTTCGGGTGCGGGAGGAACCCGATGCGCAGCCCGTGCTCCGCCGCGAGGGCCGCGAGGTCGGGGGAGCGGAGCAGCCCGAGCCAGGCCTTCGCGTAGTCGGTCTCGAGGAAGTCGGCCCGGACCTCCCGGCGGGGGTCCGCGAACGACGTCCGCGGCGCCTGGAGCCACTCCCGCCAGGTCGGCGCGAGGAGCACGAGGTTCCGGTCCTGCGTCGAGAGGGCCTCGCTCGTGCGCTGCAGCCGGTCGAACCGGGGCAGGCCGGTGAGGACGGTCTCCTTGTCGGTGTAGACGTACGGCGACCCGTCGCCGACGATCGACGCGTACTCGCCCGGCGTGCTCGTGACGAAGAGGTCGACGAGCTTGGGGTTGAGCCAGGCGGAGATGTCGTCCTTGATGACGCCGTGCTGGAGGAACGTGAACCGCCACTTCGGGCGGCCCGGCCTGAGCAGCTCGAGGACGGCCGGCGGCCGGTGCACGGGCACGTCGATGTGCGACGAGACCAGGTGCTTGCAGTTGAGCATGAGGAGCAGCCACTGCGTCGACCCGTGCGCGACGACGCGGTTGCCGTGCGGCCCGGACCGCAGCCGCTTGTAGTCCGGCGAACCCGCCTCGACGGTGAACCAGGCGTTGATCTCCGGGCGGTTGTCGCGCAGGTACGTGAACAGGTGCTCGGCGTTGTCGTCGGCGTTCTGGATCCGGTCCATGAGCACCCAGGCCCTGCCGTAGCGGCGCCGGACGGCGGGCGAGGCCGCGAGCTTGCGCAGCGCGCGTCGCCGGGCCGCGACGGCGGCCCGGCGCGGCTGCTTCGTCGCGACGCCGAGGAGGGTCTCGCGGGCCTTCGGCGTGCGGACCCGGGTGATCGGGTCGACGAAGGTCGGCGCGGCGCCCGGCCAGCTGTCCCGCATCTCGACGAGCGAGCCCTCGCAGCGCACCCGGACGGCCGCCCCGGAGGGGACCCAGACGATCCGCTCGTGGACGAGGTCGGCCCCGAAGTAGCGCAGCGACCTCAGCTTGGTGTGGGTGGGCGGCACCGCGACGCCGTCGACGACGTACTCGCACACCGGCTCCGGGCCCGTGAACCGGGTCGCGATCCGCACGAGCCGCTGGGCGTCGTCCACCTTCTCGACGACGGCGCAGCCGCTGCGCCACGGGGTGTCGAGCAGGCCCCAGCGCAGCACCTGCCGCGCCGTGCCGTCGAGCGCGGACGCCTGGTAGCCGGCGATGACGTGGTCGTCGAGCCGGGAGCGGATGTCGCGCAGCGTCTCGAGGAACTCCCGCGCCACGGCCTCCGCCGGCGCCGGTGCGCCGCTCGCCGCGGACGCCGCCGCGAGGAAGCCCGACAGCTCGTGGACGACGAGGGCCTGGACCCACTCCGGGACCTCGCCGTAGCGCTCGCGGGACAGGTCGAGCAGGTCGAGATACCCGGCGCGGGGCACGACGAGGTACTGGTCGGGGTCGGCGTAGACCGCCGGGACCGAGCGGCCGCGCAGGTCGCGCTCCTCGTACCGGGCCGAGGCGACGAGACGGGCCACCGGTTCCGGGCAGGACATGAGGTAGACCGCGGCGAAGTGCGCCGAGCCGAACCCCGGGCGGACGGCGGGGTCGAACCGGACGCCGCCGCGCTCGATCCGCTCGCGCCGGAAGAACGTGCTGCGCACCCCCGCGCAGAAGACGTCCGGGCTGCCGCCCAGGTCGAGCACGCGGTCGCCCGCGGTGAACCGGCCGCGCAGCGGGTGGCTGTCCCGGGTGCTGCCGTCGGCGTCGCGCAGGACCGCGTTGGTCATGACCAGCTCGACCGCCGGGTGCGCGCGGACGAACGAGAGCACGCGGTCGAGGTAGTCCGGTGCGAGCACGTCCGCCGGGTCGGGGAAGGTCACCCAGGTGCCGGTCGCCTGCGCGAGGCCGAGGGTGCGGGCCGCGGCCCGGCCGCCCTCGAGCCGGGTGAGGACGGTGACGTCGAACGCCGTCCGGTGCTCCCAGGTCCGTGCCACGGACAGCGACGCGTCGCCGGAGCCGTCGTCCACGAGCACGACCTGCACACGGGAGTGCTCGACCCCCGTCTGCGCGTCGAGCGAGGCGAGGAACTGCGGCAGGTGCTCCGCGACGTCGTGCACCGCGGCGACGATCGAGACGTCGTGCGCGGTCGTCAGGGCAGGGTCGGTGCGGGAGGTGTCCACGTCTCTAGTCTTCTCACGTCGGCGCGGGGCGCTCATCGGGTGGGCTGCAGTGTCCGTTCTACCGCCGAGCGCTGCCTCAGCGGGACCACGGGCCGGTCGGACGCCCGCCGAGGCGCCCGCGGGGCGGCCTGGTCGAGCCGCTCGATCTCGGCCGTGACCCGCTCGCAGCAGCGGCCGTCCCGGGCCGGGAACGTCCTGCTGATCCGGTCGGCGTACAGCGGGGCGGGCACGCACCCGGCGCCGACGATCCCGGTGAGCGCCGTCACGGCGTCCGGGAGCGTCCGGGTGACCGGGCCGAACCCGTGCGTCGGGTAGGTGAAGTAGCCGGCCCGGCCGAGGTGGCCGCCGGCCATGACCCGGTCGTGGTCGAACTGGAAGTAGAGCACCGGGCGGTCCACGTAGGCGGCGTTGAACGCCATCGACGAGTAGTCGGTGACGAGGGCCGCCGCCGAGGCGAAGAGCCGCTGCACGCCCGCGCCCTCGAACGTCAGGGGAGTGACGTGGGCGGGCAGGTCCATCTGCGGGAGCACGTGCTGCAGGTTGGGGTGCGGCAGGAAGCCGAGCTGGAGGCCGTTCCGGCCGAGCGTGTCGGCGAGCTCGGGGGAGCGCAGGAGACCGAACCACTGCTCGACGTACTCGCTCGTGAAGAAGTCGTCCACCACGCGCACGGTCCGGTCCGAGCCGCGCGGCTTCTGCAGCCACTGCCGCCACGTCGGGGCGACGAGCACCATCGTGCGGTCCTGCGGCGCGACCGAGCGGGCGATCCGGCGGAGCCGGTCGAAGCGGGGCAGGCCGGTGAGGCGCACCTCGCGCCCGGTGTAGACGTACGAGGTGCCGTCGCCGGCGACGGAGTCGTACTCGTCCTGCGTGCTCGTGACGAACAGGTCGACCTTCTTGGGGTTCAGCCAGCCGGACAGGTCGTCCTTGATGACCCCGTGCTGGAGGAAGGTGAAGCGCCACGGCGGGACGCCTCGGCCGAGCAGCCGGAGGATCTGCGGCGGGCGGTGCACCGGGACGTCGACGTGCGACGACACGAGGTGCCGGCAGTGCAGCATGAGCACCTCCCACTCCGGGGAGCCGTGGGCGACGACCCGGTCGCCGTGCCGCCCGGCGGCGAGCCGGGCGTGGTCCGGTGTCCCGGCGGCGACGGTGAACCAGGCGTTGATGTCGGGCCGGTTCTCGCGCAGGTACTCGAACAGCCGCTCGGCGTTGTCGTCCGCGTCGGTGACGCGGTCCATGAGGACCCAGGCGCCGTCGAACTCGTGACCGCGCCGCGCCTCGACGGCGCGCCGCCGGGTCGCGTGCCACACGGACGACCGGCCGGCGGGCGGGGCGTCGGGTGCGCGCCGGGGCGGCGGGTCGGTCTCGAAGGTCGTGGGCGCCGCGCCGGTCCACCACGGCCGCAGCTCGAGGTAGCGACCATCGACCCGGACCCGGTTCGTCGTGTCCGCCGGCAGCCAGGAGATCCGCTCGTGGAGCAGGGCGTGGTCGAAGAAGACGACGGAGCGCACCTTGGTGTGCGTGGGCTCGACGACGGCGCCGTCGCACAGGTACTCGACGGCCGGTTCGGGCCCGGTCCAGCGGACGACGACCCGCGCGAGGTTCTGCCGCACGTCGACCTCGTCGGCCACCGCGTAGGCGGCACGCCACGGCTCCTCCCCGAGACCGTGCAGGAGGATCTGCCGCCAGGCGGCGTCGAGCCACCGCACCCGGAACCCGTCGATGACGTGCGGGTCGAGCAGGCCGCGGATCTCGCGGAGCAGCCCGACGAACTCCCGGCCGACGTCACCGACCGCGGCGGTCGCCGTCCCGCCGTGGCCGGCCTCGGCGCTGAAGAGCCAGGACAGCTCGTACAGCACGAAGTTCTGCACCCACTCGGGCACGTGGCCGTGGACGGCGCGGGCGTGCTCGAGGACGTCGAGGTACCCCCGGCGCGGGACGACGACGTAGCGCTCGGGCTGCATGAAGCTGCGCTGCATCGTCGAGGAGCCGTCGGCCCGCTGGCGGTAGACGTACTTCGCCGAGCCGACGAGGCCGAGGGTGGGCGCCGGGCAGCCGAGGAGGTACTTCGTGCAGAAGTGGCCGTCCTCGAAGTTGGGCCGGACCCGGCCGTCGAACCGCAGCCCGAGCGCGGCGAGCCGGTCGCGCCGGACGAAGCCGGCCCCCACGTGCCCGTGGAAGTACGTCGGCGCCCCGTCGAGGTCGACGACCCGGTCGGGCCCGGCGAACATGCCGCGCAGCGCGTGGGTGTCGGTGGTCTCGCCGGTGACCTCGAGGTAGACGACGCGGTTCGTCGCGACCATCTCCACCTCGGGGTGCGCCGCGACGAACCGGAGCACGCTCGCGAGGTACCCGGGGTCCAGCATGTCGTCCGGGTCGGTGAAGGTGAGCCACTCGCCGCCGGCGTGGTCGATCCCGTTGTTGCGGGCGGGTCCCTGGCCGGCGTTCTCCTGGTGGATGACCTGCATCGGGAGGATGCCGCGCTCCGCGAACCTGCCCCGGTACCGCTCGAGGACGGCGAGCGAGTCGTCGTTCGAGCCGTCGTCGACGGCGACGATCTCGACGCGGCCCAGGTCGACGTCGCGCTGGGCCTCGAGCGAGTCGAAGAAGTCCGGCAGGTAGCGGGCCACGTCGTGGACGGCGGTGACGATCGAGACGTCGTAGGGCGCGGCGGAGGTCACGGTCGAGACTCTACTGATGAATCTCACTCAGCGTGTCTGTTCGAGTATCTAGAGTGACTTCGTGTGTGACTAGTGATGATCGCAGTGTCATCAGTCCAGGTCAGGCAGGGTGCGCTTCCCGGATCTGCTCCGCCTCCGGGAGGCCGACGTACGGGAGGTCGGACGCCGACCGCTGCGCCGGAGGGAGCGCGGACGGGCCGCGGGACGGCCGGGTGAGGGCCTCGATCGCCGCGGTGACGCGCTCGCAGCAGCGCCCGTCGCGCAGCACGAACGTCTCCTCGATCCGCCGGGCGTAGTCCGGTGCCGGGGTGCAACCGCGGGCGACGATGTCGTGGACCTCGGCCACGGTGCGGTCGACGGTCTGCGTCACCGGGCCGAACCCGTCCCGCTCGTACCGGAAGTACCCGGCCCGGCCGACGTGGCCGCCGGCCATGACGGCCTCGGCGTCGAACTGGAAGTAGACGACGGGGCGGTCGACGTAGGCGGCGTTGAAGGCCATCGAGGAGTAGTCCGTGACGAGGACCGCGGCCCGGGCGAACAGCCGCTGGGCGTCGCCGCCCTCGAAGGAGAGCAGCTCGACGTGCGGCGGCAGGCCGAGCAGCGGGAGTGCCTGGGTCATGTTCGGGTGCGGCAGCAGCCCGACGCGCAGGCCGTGGTCCGCTGCGACCCGGGCGAGCTCGGGCGAGGTGATGAGGGCCCGCCAGGACCGGGCGTACTCGGTCTCGAGGAAGTCGTCGCGCACGGTGCGGCGCTGCGAGCCGGCCCGCAGCGGGGGCAGCAGCCACTGGCGCCAGGTCGGCGCGACGAGCAGCAGGTCGCGCTCGTCGTCCCGGACGGACAGCGCCGCGGCCCGCAGCCGGTCGAACCGGGGCAGCCCCGTGAGCCTCACCTCGCGGGTGCCCAGCACGTACGGCGTCCGGTCGCCGGCGATCGAGGCGTGTTCCGCCGCGGTGCTCGTGACGAAGACGTCGATGGTCTTGGGGTTGAGCCAGCGGGACAGGTCGTCCTTGATGACGCCGTGCTGGAGGAACGTGAAACGCCACGGGACGACGTCCGTGCCGAGCAGCTTCATGATCTGCGGCGGCCTCTGCACCGGCACGTCCACGTGCGACGACACGAGGTGGACGCAGTCGAGCATGAGCAGCTCCCACGTGCGGGAGCCGTGGGCGACGACCCTGTCCGCGTACGGTCCCGCCGTCAGCCGGTCGTGGTCGGGGGTGCCGGCCTCGACGGTGAACCAGGCGTTGATGTCCGGGCGGTTCTCCCGCAGCCAGGTGAACAGGTGCTCGCCGCTGTCGTCCGCGTCGTGGATCCGGTCCATGAGCACCCAGGCGTCGTGGAACCGGCGGTTCGCGGGCCCGCTGTGCGCGAACGACTGCGCGGCACGACGTGCGGCCGCGACCGCGACGCCACGGACGGCGCCGCCCTTGCGCGTCTCCTGCCCTGGCCGCGTCGGCCGGCGCAGGGTCTCGTCGAGCTCGAGCGTCGTCGGCAGGGCGCCCGCCCACCACCGGCGGAACTCGACCGGGCGCCCGTCGAGCCGCAGCCGGACGGTGCTGCCGGGCGTGGGCAGCCAGGAGATGCGCTCCCACAGCAGGGTCCGGTCGAAGTACACGTGCCGGCGCAGCTTCGTGTGGACCGGGGTGGTCACCGTCCCGTCGCAGAGGTACTCGACGGTCGGCTCCGGCCCGGTGAAGCGGTGCACGACGCGCAGCAGCTGCTGCTCGGGGTCGTAGACGTCCGCGACGGCCGTCGTGCTGTGCCAGGGTTCGCCGGACAGCCCGTGCAGGAGGATCTGCCGCCAGACCGGGTTGAGCCAGCGCAGCCGGAACGAGCGGACGACGTCCTCGTCGAGGAGCGCGCCGATCTGTGCGAGCAGGTCCAGGAACTGCTCCGCGACCTCACCGGTGGCGGCGGTCGCGGAGCCCCCGGGGGAGTCCTCGGCGCTGAAGTACCAGGAGATCTCGTAGAGCACGTAGCTCTGGACCCACTCGGGGACCGTGCCCCCGTCCGTGCCCCCGTCCGTGCCGCCGTGGCGTGCGGTGCGGTGGGCGCCGGCGGTGAGGACGTCGAGGTAGCCGTAGCGGGGGACGTGGGTGTAGCGCTCGGGGCGCAGGGTGGCGTTCTGGAGGGTGGAGGTGCCGTCGGAGCGCTTGCGGTAGTAGTAGACGGCTGATCTCAGGAAGCCGACGAGGGGTCGGTCGCAGGCGAGCAGGTACTTGGTGCAGAAGTGTCCGTCCTCGAAGTTGGGGCGGACGCGGTGGTCGAAGCGGACGCCGGAGGTGTGGAGGCGGTCGCGGCGGACGAAGGCGGCGGGGGCGCTGCCGTGGAAGTGGTCGGGGGTGTGGTCGAGGTCGACGAGGCGGTCGCCGGGTTCGAACATCCTGCGGAGCATGTGGGTGTCGGAGATGGCTCCGGTGGCGTCGTCGTGGAAGACGCGGTGGGTGGCGACCATCTCGGTGTCGGGGTGGTCGGTGACGAAGCGCAGGACGTGGGCGAGGTAGTCGGGTTCGAGGGTGTCGTCGGGGTCGGTGAAGGTGAGCCAGGTGCCGGTGGCGTGCTCCATGCCGTGGTTGCGGGCGGCGCCCTGACCGGCGTTGGCCTGGGTCAGCACCGTCATCGGCAAGATGCCGTGCGCCGCGAAGTCCGCTGCGTACCGGTGGAGGACGGCGAGCGAGTCGTCCGTGGACCCGTCGTCGACCGCGACGATCTCGACGCGCGAGAGGTCGACCCCCTGCTGCCGCTCGAGCGAGTCGAAGAAGTCCGGCAGGTAGCGGGCCACGTCGTAGACCGCGGTGACGATCGAGATGTCCGGTACGGGGTGTTCCACACCTTCAGTCTACGGAGATGACCTGCGGGCACCGGCCGGGTCGGCGGTCAGCAGGCGGGGCGGGTGAGGGCCTCGATCGCCGTGGTGACGCGCTCGCAGCAGCGGCCGTCGCGCAGCACGAAGGTCTCCTCGATGCGCTTGAGGTACTCCTCGGACGGCGTGCAGCCACGGGCCGCGATCTCGGCGACCGCGGCGACGGTCTGGTCGACGGTCAGCGTGACCGGGCCGAACCCGTCCCGCTCGTAGTCGAAGTAGCCCGCCCGGCCGAGGTGACCGCCGGCCCGGACGAGGTCGCGGTCGAACTGGAAGTAGACGACGGGCCGGTCGACGTAGGCGGCGTTGAAGGCCATCGAGGAGTAGTCGGTGACGAGCGCGGCGGCCGAGGCGAACAGGCGCTGCGCGCCGCCGCCGGCGAAGGTGAGCGGCTCGACGTACGGCGGCAGGTCCAGGGTGGGGAGGACCTGCTGGAGCTGCGGGTGCGGGAGGAAGCCGATGCGCAGCCCGTGCTCGCGGGCGAGGGCCGCGAGGTCGGGCGAGCGCAGGACGCCGAGCCAGGCCTTCGCGTACTCGGTGTCGAGGAAGTCGGCGCGGACCTTCCGGTCCCCGGTGACCGGTGCGAACGGGCCCATGAGGCCCGAGCGCCAGGTCGGCGCGACGAGCACGAGGTCACGGTCGGCCGGGGTCAGCGAGGCGGCGATCGCGCGGAGCCGGTCGAACCGGGGCAGGCCGGTGAGCCGGGCCTCCCGGGTCGTGAAGACGTAGGGCGTCCGGTCGCCGGCGATCGAGTCCTGCTCGGGCTGGGTGCTCGTGACGAACAGGTCCATCGCCTTGGGGTTGAGCCAGGCGGAGACGTCGTCCTTGATGACGCCGTGCTGGAGGAACGTGAACCGCCATTGCGGCTCCCGGCCCCCGAGCGCCCACATGATCTTCCGCGGGCGGTGGATCGGGACGTCGACGTGCGAGGAGATCAGGTGCCGGCAGCTGAACATGAGCAGCTGCCACCGGCGGGACCCGTAGGCGACCACCCGCTCGCCGTGGGCCGTGCGCATCCGGGCCCAGTCGTGGCTGCCCGGGTCGAGCACGAACCACGCGTTGACGTCCGGCCGGTTCTCGCGCAGGTACTCGAAGAGCCGCTCCGCGTTGTCGTCGGCGTTGCGTAACCGGTCCATGAGCACCCAGGCGTCCGCGTACCGGGCCCGCACGGGCGCCGTTCGCACGAGCCGGGTGAGGACAGCGCCCCGCACCCTGGCGCGGACGGCGCCGAGCACCCGCCGCGGCTCGGCGTGGAGCGTCCCGGCGACGGAGCCGAGGCGGCGAAGGGCGCCACGCGGCCCGCTGGACCGTGCCGGGCGCCGCGGCGGCGGCCCTTCCCAGGCGCGCGCAGGTTCGGCCTCGACCCCGGCGACGCGCACGGTGAGCCCGGCCCGCTGCGGCAGCCATGAGATCCGCTCGCGCAGGAGCGTCGCCCCGAAGTACACGTGCGTGCGCAGCTTCGTGTGCACGGGGGTGAGCTGTGCGCCGCCGGCGAGGTACGACGTCTGCGGCTCCGCCCCGGTGAACCGGGTGACGACCTTGACGAGCCCTTGCTCGCAGTCCGCCTGCTCGACGACCGCGTTCGGGCTGTGCCAGGGCTCGTCGAGCAGCCCGTGGCGCAGGATCTGGCGCCACTGCGGCCACAGCTCGCGGGCGTCCCAGCGGGCGATGACGTCGTCGTCGAGCAGGGTCCGGATCTGCCGGAGCAGCCCGACGAACTCCTCCCCGACCTCGCCGACGGCGGCGCTCGGGCGGCCGTCCTGGGACTCGAACGTGAAGTACCAGGAGAGCTCGTAGAGCACGATGTTCTGCACCCAGGCGGGCGGCCGGCCGCCGGTCGCCGCGGCGCCCGCCTCGAGGGTGGGCAGCAGCCCCAGCCGCGGGACGGTCGTGTACCGCGCCGGCTGGACGAGGCTCTGCTGGAGCGTCGACGTGCCGTCCGACCGGCGGCGGTAGCGGTAGTGCGCCGAGCCGACGAACCCGACCCGGCGGGTCGGGCAGCCGAGCAGGTAGAGCGCGGTGAAGTGGCCGTCCTCGAAGTTCGGCCGGATCCGCTCGTCGAAGCGCAGCCCCTGCTCGACGAGCCGGTCCCGCCGGAAGAGGCCGGCGTTCGCCGACCCGAAGAACGTGCCGGTCTCGTCGAGGTCCTCGACCCGGTCCGGCCCTGCGAACCGGCGCCGGGTCGGGTGCGTGTTCGTCACCCGGCCGGTGGCGTCGTCGAGGATCCAGTACGGCGTCGCGACGAGCTCGAGACCGGGGTGGGCGCCTGCGAAGGCCAGGACGCGGGCGCACCAGTCGGGGGCCAGGGTGTCGTCGGGGTCGGTGAACGTCACCCACTCGCCCGCCGCGTGCTCCAGGCCCAGGTTGCGGGCGCTCGCCTGGCCGCCGTTCGGCTTGGTGAGCACGGTGACGCCGAGGGCGCTGCGCGCGGCCCACCGTTCGAGGACGGCGAGCGAGTCGTCGTTCGAGCCGTCGTCGACCGCGACGACCTGGATCCGGTCGAGCGGGACGCCGCGCTGGCCCTCGAGGGAGGCGATGAAGTCCGGGAGGTAGCGCGCCACGTCGTGCACCGCGGTGACCACGCAGATGTCGTACGTCGAGTGGCGGGTCACCCGCGCGAGTCTAGTTTGCGAACGATGGCGACCACGGTGACGGTGCTCGGGCCCTACGCGGACGACGCCGGCAACAGGATCGAGTTCCGCTCCGCCGACGGCTCGGTGGCACCCCCTCCGGACGACGCGGCGCTCGCCGCCTCCGCGGGGGCGCGGTTCAGGGTGCTGTTCAGCGGCCGGGGCAACCGGCTCGTGCTCACGCTGCCGATGCGGCTGGCAGACCTGAGCATCCAGTTCGACTGCGACGACGGCGTCGTGGAGATCGGGTCGAGCGCGGGTGTCCCGGCTCTGCGGGCCAACATGCGCGTCGGTCAGGACGCGCGGATCGTGCTGGGGCGCAACGTGTCCGCGACCTCGCTGGTCGGGTTCTCCGCGGTCGAGGGGACGACGGTCAGCGTCGGCGACGACGTGATGTTCGCCAGCGACATCCAGCTGCGGGCGGACGACGGGCACCCGATCTTCGACGTCCGGACCGGCCGGCGGGCCAACCCCTCCCGGCCGATCACCGTCGGCGACCACGTCTGGGTCGGCTGGGGTTCGGTGCTCCTCGCCGGGACGACGATCGGGGACGGCTCGGTGGTCGGCATGCACGCGGTCGTCAAGGGCCGGTTCCCCAACAACTGCATCGTCGCCGGCGTCCCGGCGCGCGTCGTCCGCCGCGACATCGCCTGGGAGCGACCGCACCTGTCGCTCGCCAGGCCCTACTACAAGCCGGACGCGAGCACGGTCGAGCGCTCGCCCTACTGGAACCTCACCCAGGACGACGAGCCGGCAGTCACCTGGCTGGGGAGGCGCACGGCCCGTCGGGTGCTGGCCGAGGTGCTCCCCGGGCGGCTGCGGACACGGCTGGTGCGGCTGCGCCGCGGGCCTCGGTAGCCGGCCGCAGATCAGCCCCTCGCGACGTCGCCCAGCACTGCTCGCATGGCGTCCCAGCGGTCGGCGCCGAGCCGCTCGGCCCAGTCGAGCTCCATGGCCCGGATGCCGTCCTCCGCCGCCTGCGCGACGGCCCGGCCGGACGCCGTCCGGCGGACGACGCGCGCCCGCCGGTCACGCGGGTCCGGCTCGACGGTGAGCAACCCGTCGCGGACCAGGCTCCGGACGAACTCGCCGAGCGCCTGCGCGGTCATTCCGGCCCGTGCGGCCAGGTCGCCGACCCGCAGGCCGTCGTCCGGTGTCAGCGTGAGCAGCCTCAGCTGCGAGGTGCGCAGGGTCGTCAGGTCGGGCAGGTCCGGCCTGCCGGACGCGGCTGCCCGGGTCATGTGCGCCTGCACGTCCGCCCGGAGCCGGCGCAGCGCGTGGTCCAGCAGGGCGAACACGTGGTCGTCGTCGGGGCCCTTGACGGAGTTCATAAGGTTCCCTTACTTTCGATGATGCCAAGGTTACCTTAGTACTTGATCGACGGCCTCGGTCATCCTGGAGGGCGGGACCATGACCACGACCACCACGGGCGGCTGGACCCTCGCCGACCTCCTTGCGGGCCGTCGCCTCGCCGACGTCCTGGGGCACGACGTCGACGAGGCGGCGGTCGCTCTCGAGGCCGTCCCGTACGCTGCCGGGTCCCCTGCCACGGGCGGGCTGCTCCGGCTGCGCGGCGGGGGAGCCCACGTCTTCGTCAAGGTGCTCCAGCACGTCCGGCACTGGCCCTACCTGCGCTTCCTGCCGCCGGCGGAGGCGGCGCACTTCGCCGCGTTCTTCCCGTGGTCCGAGGAGCTCGCGGCCTGGCGGCCGCACTTCGTCGACCGGCTGCCCGCGGGGTTGCGGGTGCCGCAGCTCTACGAGGTCGTCGACCTCGGTGACGACCGGGTCGCGGTCTGGATGGAGGACGTCGACGTCGCCGACGTCGCATGGGACGTCGACCGCTACGCCCGGGCGGCGCGGCTGCTCGGGGCCTTCAACGCCCGCATGTGCGAGCCGGAGGTGCTCGCGACGACGGCTTTCGAACCGGACTACGGTCTGCGGATGTGGGCCGAGAACGCCCTGGAGTCGCAGGGTTTCGCGGCGCTCGAGGACGACGGCGTCTGGTCGCTGCCGGCCTTCGCCCGGCACCACGACGTCCGGGCCCGGCTCCGGGCGGCGCGCCCGCTCGTCCCCGGGGTGCTGGCCCGGTTCGCGACGCTGCGGCACGGCATGCCGCACGGCGACGCGAGCCCGCAGAACCTGCTCGTCCCGGCCGCTGACCCGGCCGCGTTCGTCGTCATCGACATCGGCTTCCAGACGCCGGCCCCGCTCGGGTTCGATCTCTCCCAGCTCGTCGTGGGTCTCGCGCACGCCGGGCTGCTCCCTGCGTCGGCGCTGCCGGACGTCGAGCGTGCGGTGCTCCCGGCGTACGCCGACGGTGTGCGGAGCGTCGGGACGCCGATCGAGGACACCGAGGTCGCCGCGACGTACGCCGGTGCCCTGCTCGTGCGCAGCGGCTTCACGGCGCTGCCCTACCGAGAGGCGGCCGGGGCGAAGGCCGGCGACGTCGACGACCGGGCGGACCTCACCCGGTTCGTCCTCGCCGCCGCCGACCGGTACCTCGCGACGGGGTAGCCGAGGTACCCCGCGCCGCGGTTCAGCCCATGCTCTTCGCCCCGTCGATCGCCTCCCGGAGGATGTCGGCGTGCCCGGCGTGCTGGGCGGTCTCGGCGACGACGTGGAGCAGGACCCGGCGCGCCGTCCAGCGGGCGCCGGGCTCGAACCACGGCGCCGGCGGCAGCGGGGTGCTCGCGTCGAGGTCGATCGTCGCGACGAGCGCGTCCGTCGCGGCGGCCACCCGCGCGTACTCGGCGAGCAGGCCCGCGAGGGTCTCGCCCTCGAGCATCCGGAAGCTGTTCTCGTGATCGGTGTAGCCGGCCTCGTCGTCACCGCCGCCGAGGGCGGAGGCGTCGCCCTGCATGAACGCGGCCCACGACGCCTCGGTGCGGGCGACGTGCTTGACCAGCCCGCCGATGCACAGGGCGCTCACCGTCGGGGTGGCCGCGGCCTGCTCGTCGGTGAGGTCGCGCGCCGGGAAGGTGAGGAAGAAGCGGTGCTTGCGCAGGGTGTCGAGCAGGTCTGCCCGCTCGCCGGTGAGGGGTGCGCCCGAGGTCGTCACGCCGTCCGTGCCTGAGGTCTGCGTCGTCATGCGGCGACCCTAGGACGAGGGTCCGACAAGCGGGCCTCGCGCGCAGGAGCAGAATCACCGTGTGGCCAAGTACCTGGACGTCCACCCCGTCAACCCGCAGCCGCGTGCGATCGCCGAGGCGGTCCGCGTGCTGCGCTCGGGCGGGCTCATCGTCTACCCGACCGACTCGTGCTTCGCGCTCGGCGCGATGATGGGCGAGCAGCGGGCGCTGGAACGGATCCGGGAGATCCGCAAGCTCGACCATCGGCACCACTTCACCCTCGTGTGCGCCGACTTCGCCCAGCTCGGCCAGCTCGTGAACATCGGCAACGCCGCGTTCCGGCTCGTGAAGTCGTGCACCCCCGGGCCCTACACGTTCATCCTCCCGGCGACGAAGGAGGTCCCGCGCCGGCTGCTCCACGCCAAGAAGCACACGGTCGGCGTCCGGATCCCCAAGCACACCGTCGTCCAGGCGCTGCTCTCCGAGCTCGGCGAGCCCCTCCTGTCCAGCACCCTGCTGCTCCCCGACCAGGAGGAGCCGCTCACCGACGGCTGGACGATCAAGGAGGAGCTCGACCACGTCGTCGACATCGTCCTCGACTCCGGGGACTGCGGCACCGAGCCGACGACGGTCGTCGACCTCTCCGACGGCGTCGAGGTCGTCCGGGTCGGCGCGGGGGACGTCAGCCGCTTCGAGTGAGCGTCGTCCCGACGTGCAACGTCTCGTGACGGCCGAACCGCGGCTGGCACAATCCCCGGGTGCCGTCCCCCAGCCAGCAGGTCCGCGTCGTCCACCTGCCGCCCGCCGCGCTCGACGCCCTCGCCCTCGGTGACCTGGAGGCGGCGAACGCCGCGAGCCCGGTCCCGCTCTCCCCGATCTGCCTCGACCCCGGTTGGCGGCAGATCTGGGCGGTCCGCAGCGAGCAGGTCGCGAAGACCCCGGACGACGCCGCGTGGGTCACGGCGGTCGTCGTCGACGAGCGGACGGGCGTCGTCGTCGGCCAGGCCGGGTTCCACGGGCCGCCCGACGAGCGCGGCATGGTCGAGGTCGGCTACGAGGTCGACCCGGCGCTGCGACGCCGCGGGTACGCCCGTGCCGTGCTGGAGGCGCTCGTCCGGCGGGCCGCCGCCGAGCCCGCCGTGACCGTCGTCCGCGCCTCGATCAGCCCGGACAACGTGGCGTCGAACGCCCTCACGCGGTCCTTCGGGTTCACGCAGGTCGGCGAGCAGTGGGACGAGGAGGACGGGCTCGAGATCCTCTTCGAGCTCGACCCGCGGGCCTGGGTCGCGCAGGCGGTGTGGGAGGCCCGGCTGGCGGCGGCCTGGGCCTCGCTGGACGACATCGCGGACGACGACCCGACGGGTGAGGAGGCCTTCCGGGCGCGGATCGACGCGATCGTCGCGGAGCGCACCGTGCCGGACGGCGTCGCCGCCTTCGAGCGGGCCTGCGCCTTCGACTCGACGGGGCGCAGCGACCGGGCCGTGCCGCTCTACCGCGAGGCGCTCGCGGCGGGCCTGGCCGGTCTGCGCCGGCGGCGGGCCGTCATCCAGCTCGCGAGCTCGCTGCGCAACCTGCACCGTTCGGACGAGGCCCTGGCACTGCTGCTCGCGGAGAAGGACAACGGCTCCGACGGCCTCGACGACGCCGTCGCGGCGTTCCTCGCGCTCGCCCTCGTCGACGTCGGCCGGGAGCGCGAGGCGGTCCGGGTCGCGCTCATGGCGCTCGCACCGCACCTGCCGCGCTACCAGCGGTCCCTGGCCCGCTACGCGCAGGCGCTCGTCGAGCCGACCTGACGTCGTCCGCTCACCGCAGGCGAGGGACAACTTCGCTTGCGGGGACCATCCGGCGGCATCCTGCCGACGTGGTCTCCCCGCAGCGCTGTGCCCGGAGCGCTGCGCCCGGGTCAGGTCGGGTCAGGTCGCGGTGGGTTGCGCGGGGCCGCTCAGCAGGCGGAGCCTCTTCGGCGAGACGACGAGGCCCCCGACGCGCAGGTCAGCGGGGAGGGCATCCCACAGCTCGCGCTCCAGCGCTCCGATGTCATGCGCCTTCACGCGAATGTCCATCGGTGCGGCGGAGGTCCGTACGTCGACAGCCGATCCCTCGTAGGTGGTGAGCAGGACACCGAATCCGGGGTCGAACTCCGCGGCGGACACCAACCCTCGATGTGCGTGGCCGTCTGCGGCGCGGCGCGCCCACCCGAGGTAGGTCGCGTCGGAACCGGTGCGGACGCCCAGCCAGATGCGTGGCGTGTAGATCGGCGGATCGGGCTCGAAGGTCGGCACGGCGAAGGCGTCGCCGATGTCTGTTCCGGCGGCGAGGTCGTTGCACAGGGGGACGACATGGTCGCCGTTGCCGACGAGGAGCCAGTCCCCGCGACGGGCCAGCGCCACATAGTGCCGCAACGCATCCGGCTCGCCGTCGTCACGCACATCTCGCACCTCGACGTCACCGTGAGGCGACTCCACGAGTATCCGTGCTCGGGAAGCCGTGGTCCGCCCGGTCAGCGCGTACGCCCAGAATGGCGTTCCGTCGCCGGCGCGGCCGGCGAGGCATGCTCGACCGGGGTAGGGCCTGGCCGCAAGGGCGTCGAGCACTGTTGGAGTCACTCACCAACCCTAGGATCGCCGCCCCACAACGCCGACACCGGGCTGGCCCAGATCCGGTCACCGAGACGACCGGTCAGGGGGCCCGTGTGCAGCACGAGACCGGCCTGGAACCGGTCACCCAGGCGGTCGCGCAGGAACTTCAGACCCTTGGCGTCCGCCGCGTTCACGGACGTCGCGGACTTCACCTCGACGCCGATGACCCGGCCGTCGGCACGTTCGACCACTAGGTCCACCTCGACGCCGGAGCGGTCCCGGAAGTGAGCCAGGGTCAGTGGTTCGTCGACGAGCGACAGTTGCTTGGAGACTTCGGCGAGGACGAAGCTCTCCATGAACGACCCGGCCATGCCTCCGGAGGCCAGGCGGCCGGCGTCCATGCCGATACCTGCTGCCGCAAGCCCGGTATCGCAGACATGAACCTTCGGCCGTCGGCCCTCCTTCACCGAGACCCCGATGGTCCAGCCGGGAAGCTCGGTGATCAGGTGCACGTGATGCAGCAGGTCGAGGTAGGCCGATGTGGCAGTGCGCCCCATCGCCAGTTGCTCCGCGACGGCGCTGCGATTGAGGACTCCGGAGGTCTGCTGTGCCACGAGCCGGTACAGGCGGGCCAGGGCGCCAGGGTGGCGAATGTCGGACAGTTGCGGGAGATCGCGTTCGGCAACGGAGGAGAGGTAGCTGGCGAACCAACGGCTGCGGAGGTTGGCGGTCGCCCGGCGCAGTGCCGCGGGATAGCCGCCGGCCACGATGAGATCGAAGTAGTCGGCACGCGACAGGGAGCTGACCACAGTCGGGGGGTCTGATCGCAGCAGCAGTGGAAGCAGGCGCGCTGGCCCCCCGAGCACCTCACCAACGGCCAGGGGGGGTAGGTGCAGGCGGTGAACCCTGCCCGTCAGCGTCTCTGACCCGGTCGGGAGCAATCGCGCGCCCACGGATCCTGCCAGCAGGAATCGTCCCGGCTCGCTGGTGCGGTCGACGACGCGCTTGACGACCGAGAGTACTGACGGGGCCCGCTGGAACTCGTCGATCACCACGAGCCCTTCCGACTGCAGTGCCGTGAAGGGGTCCTCCCTGATGACGCTGAGCGCGGCGTCGTCGTCGAGATCGATCACCTTCGCCGAGTGGATATCGGCGATCTCGCGGAGCAGAGTCGACTTCCCGGACCCGCGAGGGCCTTCCAACAGGACGGCAGGCTCATCCATCAACAGAGCATCCAGGACCCTGCGGGCATCCCGCGCAACGTGCCTGGTCAGAGCTATTCTCACCCACTCAGCATATCCTCCACCGTGCAGATCGTCCCATCTCTAGCGAGCAAATCGTCCAAAGATCATCGCGCGAATCGTCCCATCTCTATCCCGCAGATCGTCCAGTGATCACCGCGGAGATCCGCTCGAGGCTGTGGGGCAGTCCGGCACGCCGTCCGGGCGACGTAACCTGTGCCGGTGCCTGAGCAGGTTCTCGATCTCGTCGTCCGCTACCGCAAGGGGCAGACGTACGGCGTGCACGCGCTGCTCGCAGCGCTCGAGGTGGAACCGCCGTCGGTGCCGTACGAGCTGCACCTGGCGCGCAGTGTCGAGGAGCTCACGGACGTCGTCCGCGCGGGCGTCGCGGCCGGGCGCCGGGTGCTCACGGTGTGGTCGTTCTACTCGCCGGACTTCCCGCCGGCCGCGGCCGAGCTCGCACAGGTCTGCGCGGCGGTGCCGGAGGGCCCGGACGGCGGTGTCGTGCACGTCGCGGGCGGCGTCCACGCGACGGCCGAACCGTTGGTGACGTTGCGGTCCGGCTGGGACGTCGTCGCCGTCGGCGAGGGCGAGCGCACGTTCGTGACCCTCGTCGAGGCGGTCGCGACCGGCGCCGAGCACCGAGGTCTGGCCGGCACCGCGCACCTCGACCGCGCCGACGATCCGGCAGGCCGCCTCGTCAAAGGCCCTGCCGCGCAACGCCGTCCGCTCGACCACTACCCGGCGTTCCCGCACACCCGCAACCTCACGAGCCCCATCGAGATCACCCGCGGATGTGTGTACGCGTGCAAGTTCTGCCAGACCCCGTTCATGTTCTCGGCGAGGTTCCGGCACCGCAGCGTCGGGTCGGTGCGCGAGAGCGTGCGGGTCATGCGCGGGCGCGCGCTGCGCGACGTCCGGTTCGTCACGCCGACCTCGCTGTCGTACGGCTCGGACGGCGAAGAGCCGGACCTCGGTGCCGTCGAGGAGCTGCTCGCCGCGTGCCGCGAGGAGATCGGCCCCGGCGGGCGGGTCTTCTTCGGATCGTTCCCGAGCGAGCTGCGGCCCGAGCACGTGAGCGTCGAGGCGTTGCGGATGCTCAAGAAGCACGTCCACAACCGCGACGTCATCGTCGGGGCGCAGTCAGGCTCGGACGACGTCCTCGCGCTGTCGGGGCGCGGCCACGGCGCCGCCGTCGTCGAGGACGCCGTCCGGCTGTGCGTGCAGGAGGGGTTCCGGCCGAACGTCGACGTCATCTTCGGGATGCCCGGCGAGGGCGGGCCGCAGGCCCTGGAGACCGTCGCCCTCATGGACCGGCTCACGGCGCTCGGTGCGCGGATCCACGCGCACACCTTCATGCCGCTGCCGGGGACCCCGTGGCGCAACGAGCCGCCCGGTCGCCTCGACGCCCCGACCCGGCGCGCGCTCGCGACGCTGACGACCCGCGGCGGGGTCTACGGCTCGTGGGAGAAGCAGGAGGGCATCGCCGCCGAGATGGCCGGTGCGCGGTCCGCGGACGCCGGGCACCGGCAGGGCCGCCCGCGCCGGCTGCGCGAGGGCGGCTGATCCGGCAGGCCGGCACGGTCGTGCGGCCCAGGTGTTCGTGCGGCTCAGGCGTTCTCGGCGTACTTGACGACGCCGACCCCGGCGAGGATGACGACGCCGCCGACGAGCTGCAGCGCGGTGAGCGACTGGTCGAGGAGCAGCCAGGCGAAGAGCACCGCGAAGAGCACCTCGGTGAGGCCCAGGAAGGACGAGAAGCGGGCGCCGAGGATCCGCGTGCCGGTGATGCCGGCGACGTAGGCGACGACGGCCGCGACGAGCGACAGGCCCAGCACCGGCCAGACCCAGCTCGTCGTGCGACCGGCGAACTCGACGTCGACCCGCGGCGCGTCGAGCGCAACGATGCCGGCCGCGCCGGCGAGCAGCAGGCACACGGTCCCCACTGCGAGCCCGCCCCAGGCCATGGCGATCGGCGGCAGCTCGTCGTCCGAGTGCGCCGACAGCACGAAGAACGCCGCCAGACCGGCCGCGGCTCCGAGCCCCCAGAGCACGCCGACGACGTCCACCCGGACCGCGCCGAGGACGTCCAGCACGAGCACGAGGCCGGACACCGACAGCGCCGCACCCAAGGCCGTGAGCCACGACGGGCGGTGCCCGTGCCGCAGCCACATCCAGCCGACGACGAGGATCGTGCCGAGGTACTCCAGCAGCAGTGCGACGGCGACGTCGAGGTGCGAGACCGCGTTGAAGTACGCCACCTGGCAGGCCGCCACCGCGACGACGCCGTAGGCGACCACCGGGCGCCACGACCGGCGCAGCACGTGCACCTTGCCGCGGAGCGCGACAAGGGCCGGCACCGTGAGCACGAGCGCCGCGACCCCGACCCGGGCGGTGACCGCCCCCGCGGACGACCAGCCCGCGGCGAGGAGGGTCGAGGCGAAGACCCCCGAGGTGCCGAACGTCGCGAACGAGACCAGCGACAGCAGGACGCCGAGCCCTGTCGGCCGGCGTCCGGCGGCGCGCGTGGCGCCGTCCGGTCGCGCACCGGGGGTGCCGATCGCGGGGGCCGGGGTGGACGAGGTGGCGGCCATGGGTGCCCTCCGGCGATCATCGACCCGGTCGCAGGAACGACGTAAGAGTCAAAAGCGTTGTGCAGCTGTGACAGGCTCCACCCTAGGATGGCGTCTGAAAGGGGTCAAGTTGCTTTTTGCCCATGACACCGAGATGTCGCTGTCGGCCCTCGCCGCACTCGTCAACACCGGTCGCGGCCGCGTCGAGGGCCTTGCCTCCCTGGCCGACCTCGACGCCTACGCCAGCACCTGGCGCTGGACCGGCAGCCGGGTCCGGGACGACGCCGAGCTGGCCGCCGTCCGGGCCCTGCGCGGCCGCCTCGAGCAGCTCTGGACCCTCGACGAGGACGGCACCGTCCTGCTCGTCAACGACCTGCTGAGCAAGGCCAACGCGCTGCCCCAGCTGGTCCGGCACGACGGCTGGGACTACCACATGCACGCGACGTCCCCCGAGGCCCCGCTCGCCGAGCGGATGGCCGTCGAGGCCGCGATGGCGATGGTCGACGTCATCCGCAGCAAGGAGCTCGACCGGCTGCGGGTGTGCGCGGCGGACGACTGCACCGACGTCATGGTCGACCTGTCGAAGAACCGGTCCCGGCGGTTCTGCGACACGACGTGCGCGAACCGGACGAACGTCGCGGCGTTCCGGGCGAGGCGGGCCGGGCGGGGCTGACGGCTCGGGAGAGAAATCTTCTGCGAGGGTGTCGAATCCGGCCCGGCCGGTTCGTAGCCAGGGTGGGAGCACCGCAGGGGTGCCCCGGACGAGGAGATCCGAGATGACCCAGTACCTGCTGTCCGTCTTGCACGACGAGACCGTCACGCCGCCGGCCGAGGTGACCGAGCGGATGTACGCCCAGGTCGGCACGTTCAACGAGGAGGTCAAGGCGGCCGGGTCCTGGGTGTTCGCCGGTGGGCTGCACCCGTCGAGCACGGCGACCGTCGTGCGGGCCGTCGACGGCGAGGTCGTGACGACCGACGGCCCGTACGCCGAGGCCAAGGAGGTCATCGGCGGGTTCTGGATCATCGAGGCGGCGGACCTCGACGCCGCGCTCGCCTGGGCCCGCAAGGGCACGCTCGCCTGCGGGGCGCCGGTCGAGGTCCGCCCGTTCCAGGACTGATTCCAGGACTGATGACCGCCGCCGACCTCGAGCGGGTCTACCGCGGCGAGCGCGGTCGCTGCGTCGCGACCCTGGTCCGTCTCCTCGGCGACATCGACCTCGCCGAGGAGGCGGTCCAGGAGGCGTTCGCCGTTGCGGCGGCGACCTGGCCGGAGCGCGGCGTCCCGCCGAACCCGGGTGGCTGGATCACGACGACGGCACGCAACCGGGCCGTCGACCGGTTGCGCCGCGAGGCCACCCGCGGCGACCGGCACCGCCAGGCCCTGCTGCTGCACGCCCCCGACGAACCGGAGGAGGTCGGTCCCGTGCGCGACGACCGGCTCCGGCTCGTCTTCACGTGCTGCCACCCGGCGCTCGCCCAGCCGGCCCAGGTCGCGCTGACCCTCCGGCTGCTCTGCGGGCTGACGACGCCCGAGATCGCCCGGGCGTTCCTCGTGCCCGAGGCGACCGTCGCGCAGCGGATCGTCCGGGCGAAGAAGAAGATCGCCGCAGCCCGGATCCCGTACCGGGTCCCCGGGGACGCCGAGCTGCCCGAACGGCTGCCGCCGGTGCTCGCCGCGGTGTACCTGACGTTCACCGAGGGGTACACGGCGACCACCGGCGACGACCTGCTGCGCCCCGACCTGTGCGCCGAGGCGCTCCGGCTCGGCCGGCTCCTCGCCGACCTGATGCCCGACGAGCCCGAGGTGCTCGGGCTGCTCGCGCTCATGCTGCTCACCCAGGCCCGGGCGGGCGCCCGGGTGGCGGACGGCGGCACGCCGGTCCTGCTGCCGGAGCAGGACCGCTCCCGCTGGGACCGCTCGCTCGTCGCCGAGGGGCAGGCGCTCGTGCGGGCCTGCCTGCGCCGTGGTGCACCCGGGCCGTACCAGGTGCAGGCGGCGATCGCGGCCGTCCACAGCGACGCGCCGTCCGGTGCCGAGACGGACTGGCAGCAGGTGCTCGACCTCTACGACCTGCTGGCGCGCATGGCCCCGACCCCGGTGGTGGCGCTGAACCGGGCGGTCGCCGTCCTCCACGTCGAGGGTCCGCAGGCGGCGCTCGAGGTGCTCGACGGTCTCCCGCTCGAACGGCTGCACCTGTTCCACGCCACCCGGGCCGACGTGCTCGCCCGGCTCGGTCGGGACCGGGACGCCCGAGCCGCGTACGACCGGGCGCTCGCCCTGGCGACGAACGGGGCGGAGCAGCGATTCCTCCGGGGCCGCCGGGCCGCGCTGGGAAACGGGACCGAAGGGACGACGTGACCGTTCACGCCACGCCCGCGCAACACACCTTTTGGTCTTTCGCCACGCGGCGCAGGCGGGACGTGCCAGCCTGTGCAGGCAAGGTTGTCACGGTACGGGGCGAGGAACGGGAGCGAGGTGGCCGAGGAACGATGAGGTTCCCGCTCGAATGGACTCGATGATCGGCACGGCCAAGTGTTGCCGCCTGTGGGCCGTCCTGCTGTACACGCGCATCGGTCGCTGCGGCAGCTGCCACGAACGTCCGCGCCTCGTCGCCGCCGACCCGCCGTGGTTCTTCCGGACCAGCACATCGGACGAGGACGCCGCGTAACCACCCGACTCCGTTGAGTGTAGGGAGTTCGCGACGGACACGCGGCCCCATCTCACGATGCGGACAGTGCCTTCTCGGTCGCTCTCGGTGATGGCGATCGGGCCCGCGGCTCACCCCGCGAGGTGCTCCAGGAGCAGTCGCGTGCACACGTCCGCGCTCTCGACGGTGCCCAGGTGCGCCCCGGGGACGACCTCGACCCGGGTCGGGACGTCGTCCGGCAGGTACGCCGCGATCGTGCGCGCGTGCTCCTGCGGGGTCGCCGGGTCGTCCGCCGTCGCGACGACGAGCGCCGGCGCCGTGACCTTGGCCAGGGCGTCGCGCAGGTCCATCGCCGCGATCGCCTCGCAGCAGCCGGCGTAGCCCTCGGCCGGCGTCCCGACGACCATCGCGCGGTGCGCGGCGACGACCTCCGGTCGGGCAGCCGCGAAGCCGGGCGTGAACCACCGGGCGACGACGGCGTCCGCGATCGCGCCGGTGCCGTCCGCCCGCACGGTGGCCGCCCGGTCGAGCCAGCCCTCCAGCGGCGGCAGGTAGGCCGAGGTGCAGAAGAGCGCGAGCTTCTCGACGCGGTCCGGCACGTGCGCCGCGAGCCACATCGAGACCATCCCGCCGAGCGACAGGCCGCCGGCGGTGAACCGCTCGACGCCGAGGGAGTCGAGCAGCGCGAGGACGTCCTGCGCGAGGTCGGCGAGGCCGTACGGGCCCGCCGGCACCTCCGAGGCGCCGTGCCCCCGGTGGTCGTACCGGACGACGCGGTACCGCTGCGCGAGCGCCTCGAGCTGCGGGTCCCACATCCGCCGGTCGGTGCCGAGCGAGCTGCCGAGGACGACCACGGGGGCGCCCTCCGGGCCGTGGACGTCGTGACCGAGCCCTGCCGTCATGCGTGGTCCTCCTCGTGGGGGCCGCCGAGGGCCCGGTCGACGGCCGCCTCGGCGGCCGAGGTGTCCAGCGTGCCGCCGGTGCGCGCGAGCAGCGCGTCGACCGCGGCGCGCATCCGGTCCGGGTGCACGACGAGCCCGTCGAGCGACGCCCGCACATGCGCCGCCGTCGCGTCGACCAGCCGGAGCAGGTCGACGAGGACGGGCGCCTCGGCCTGCCAGCCGCCGGCCGCGCGCTGCAGCTCGCCGGGCATGCCGGCGAGCAGCGTCGCGACGAGCCCGGGCACCCGGTACGCGCACGCGAGCGCGAGGACGGCGCGCGACGGGTTCTGCTTGTGCGGCATGGCGGACGAGCCACCGGGGGCGGCGACGGAGACCTCGGCGATGTCGGTCGAGGCGAGCAGGACGACGTCCTGGGCGACGCCGGCGAGCTCGCCGGTGAGGGCTCCCAGTGCGCCGGCGAGGTCGGCGACCCGGCCGCGCGTCGCGTGCCACGGCGCGACGGGGACGGCGAGCCCGAGCTGCTCGGCCACCCCGGCGACGAGTGCATCCGCGTGCCGGCCCGCCGGCGCGAGGGTGCCGACGGCGCCGCCGAGCTGGACGGCGAGCCGGGTCACCCGGACCTCGGCGAGCCGCTGCGCAGCCTCCCGGACGCCGACCGCCCGGACGGCGGCGAGCGCACCGAACGTCGTCGGTTCACCGTGCTGGAGAAGGGTTCTGCCGACCATCGCGGTGCCGCGGTGCGCGCGGGCCAGCCCTTGCAGGAGCTGCTGGACATCGTGCGCCGTGTCGAGGGCGGCGGCTGTCGCGTCCTTCGCGACGAGCATCGCCGCGGTGTCGACGACGTCCTGGCTCGTCGCCGCGACATGGACGGCGTGCCGCGCGTCCGCGGGCACGAGCGCCCTGAGCTGCCGCACGAGCTCGACGACCGGCGTGGCCTGGGTCGCCGTCCCGGTGGCGAGCGCCTCGAGGTCGAGGCGCGCGCCGACGTCCTGCGCGGCCTTCGCGCACGCGTCGGCGACCACGGTCGCCGAGGCGGCGTCGACGAGCCCGACGTCCCCGGCGGCGCGGGCCAGCGCGCCCTCGAAGGCGAGCATGGCGCGCGCCCAGGCGGCGTCGTCCGTCAGGGCGTCGGCGACGGGCGTCGTCGCCGCGGCGCCGAAGAGCCGGAACGACGACGTGCCGCCGTGCCCGCCGTCCTGCCCGCCGTCCGGTGCGCCGTCAGATGTCGAAGAAGACAGTCTCGTTCTCCCCCTGGAGCCGGATGTCGAAGCGGTAGCCGCCGTCGACCTGCTGCGCCACGAGGGTATGCCTGCGGTGCGCCGGCACCGCGGCGAGCACGCGGTCCTCCGCGTGGCCGCCCGGGCCGGCGACGCCCGCGTGCTCGGGGAAGTAGACCCGGGTGACGACCCGGTCGAGCAGGCCGCGGGCGAAGACCGAGAGGTCGAGGTGCGGCGCCTGCGTCGTCCCGTCCGGGCCGGGGACCGCACCCGGCACGAGGGTCAGCACCGACCAGCGGCCGCCGTCCACGGTCTGGGCGCGGGCGAACCCGCGGAACCCGGGCGGGGCCTCGGCGACGCCGCGGGGGTCGTCGGGGTGGTGGAACCGGCCGTCCGGGTGGGCCTGCCAGATCTCGACCATGCCGTCCGGGATCGGCACCCCCTCGCCGTCGTAGAGCGTGCCGGAGACCGTGACCGCGCCCGGTGTGCCGGGGTCGACGGCCTCCTCGCCGTGCTCCCACGTCAGACCGATGGCGAGATAGGGGCCCACGGTCTGCGAGGCCGTGAGGCCGGGCCGCCCGTCACTCGTCGTCGGCATCGACGTCCTCCGTCTCGAAGTAGGTGGCGCCGCTGCCGCGGAGCACGATGTCCCAGCTGAACGCGAGGGCCCACTCGGGCTGCGTCGCCTCGTAGTCGAACCGGGAGATCAGCCCCTGGCGGGCCTTCTCGTCCGGGATGGAGTTGAAGATCGGGTCCTGGAAGAAGAGCGGGTCGTCCTCGAAGTACATCTGCGTGACGAGGCGCTGGGTGAACGCCCGGCCGAAGAGCGAGAAGTGGATGTGCGCCGGCCGCCAGGCGTTGTGGTGGTTCTTCCACGGGTAGGCGCCGGGCTTGATCGTCGTGAACTCGTAGCGGCCGAGCGAGTCGCTGACGACCCGGCCGACCCCGTTGAAGTGCGGGTCGAGCGGAGCGGGCCACTGGTCGCGCAGGTGCCGGTAGCGGCCGCCCGCGTTGGCCTGCCAGATCTCGACGAGGGTGTCGGGCACGGCCCGGCCGTCGCTGTCGAGGACCCGGCCGCGCACGACGATCCGCTGCCCGAGGGCCTCGCCGCCGTCCCACTGGGTGAGGTCGGCGTCGTCCTTGGTGACCCGACCGTCGCCGAGGACCGGCCCGGTGACCTCGGTGAGCAGGTGCGGCAGGAGCACGAGCGGCTCCTTCGGGTGCCGCAGCCCGGTGCTCCGGTAGTCGGGGGAGTCCAGCGGCGGGTGCACCCCTGCCGGACGTTCGTACTGCGGGAGCACGAGCCCGCTCGCCGGTCCGGGGGCGGCCTGCGCCGGGTGGTCGGTCGTCATGGTGTCCACGCTAGGGACCGCGGTCGGGACCTCCAACCAGCCTCTTCCGCTCAGTGGAAGTTCGTGGCAGGTTGGCCGGATGGCGGGCAATGCGCGGGAGCCAGGCGTCTCGGTGGCGTCCCGGGTGCTCGCCGTCCTCGGGGCGTTCGACGCCGCGCACGACCGGCTGACCCTCTCCGAGATCGCCCGCCGCAGCGGCCAGCCGCTCGCGACCGCGCACCGGCTCGTCGCCGAGCTCGAGCGCTGGGGCGGCCTGACCCGGTCGGACGACGGCGCGTACGGGATCGGCCGTCGGCTCTGGGACGTCGGCACCCTCGCCCGGGTCGAGCGTGACCTGCGCGACGTCGCGTCGCCGTTCCTCCAGGACGTGCACCGGACGACGCGCGAGACCGTGCACCTCGCCGTCCGCGACGGGCTGCACGCGCTGTACGTCGACCGCCTCGTCGACCGGACGACGGCCCAGGTGCTCAGCCGGGCCGGCGCCCGGCTGCCGCTCCATGCGACCGCCGTCGGCAAGGTGCTCCTCGCGCAGGCGCCGGGGGACGTCGTCCGCGCCGCCCTCACCGACCCGGTCCGGGTCACGCCGCACACGATCACCGAGCCGGGCCGGCTGCACCGCGAGGTCGCCGAGGTCCGGCGGCGCGGCTTCGCCCGGACCGCCGAGGAGATGACCCCGGGCGCCTGGTCGGTCGCGGTGCCGATCGCGCTGCCCGGCGGCGGGGTGGTCGCCTCACTGGGCATCGTCGTCGCCTCGCCGCGCCGCGACCTCGTCCGGCTCGTGCCGGTGCTGCAGGTCGCGGCGAACGGCATCGGCCGCGAGCTGCCGCCGGGGTGGACGCCGACCTGACCGACGCCCGCCGGAACTCGTTCGCGGCCCTGCGGTGCCGGGGTGCAGGGTGGGCCCATGACGTCAGGCCGGTCGGTCACCCTCGTGCTCTGCACCGGCGAGGAGGGTGTGCTCGGGGCCCTGCCGCCGTTCGAGGCCGCGCGCCCGCACTGGCAGGAGGCGGACGGCGTCGTCGCCGGGGCGCTGGCCCGGTACGGGCTGCACGTCACCGTGCTGAGGATCCTGCGCAACGTCGTGCAGCCGTCGGGCGCTGCCCGGCCGGGGCCCGGGCTCCCCGAGCTCACCTACCTCGCCGAGGTCGACCCTGCCGACGTCCGCCGCGCCGCGGCGCTCGTCGGCCCGTGGCCAGGTCCCGACCCGCTCGCCGACCACCCGCTGCGGATGCCGTGGGCCCGGCCCGGCGGCCCGGCGGGGGACGTCGCCTGGGCACTCACGGCCCTCGCCGCGGCCGGGCGGACGGCGGCCGGGCCGCCCGTGCAGGTGCGCACCTGGAACCTCTCCTCGCTGTGGCGGCTGCCGGCGGCCGACGGTGACGGCCGGGCCGCGGACGCCTGGCTCAAGGTCACGCCGCGGTTCCTCGCCCACGAGGGCCTGGTCCTCGAGCAGCTGCAGGGCGCGGACGCCGTCCCCGTCCTGCTCGCCCGGGCCGCCGGGCCGGACGGCAGCGGACGGGTGCTGCTGGACGACGTCCCGGGGGAGGACTGCTACGACGCGCCGGCCGAGCGGGTCGCCGGGTTCGCGGCGCTCCTCGCCCGGATCCAGGTCGGTTGCGCTGCGCGCGTCGACGACCTCGTCGCGGCCGGCGTGCCGGACCGTCGCGGGCCGGGTCCCCTGGTCGCGGGGCTGACCCGGCTCATCGACCTCGTGCAGGCCGGCGAGGGAGGTACGGGCACCCTGACCGGGGCGGAGATCGACAAGGCCCGCCGGCTCGTCGACGCGCTGCCCGCCCTGCTCGCCCGGGAGGCGGCGTGCGGTGTCCCGGAGACGCTGGTGCACGGGGACTTCCACCCCGGGAACGTCCGCGGAGTCCCGGGCCGGTGGTGCGTCCTCGACTGGGGGGACAGCTTCGTGGCGCGGCCGGCCGTCGACCTCGTCATGGCGGACGGGGACCTCGACCCGGCGGGCCGGCGGGCCGTCCTCGACGCCGCCGCCGCGGTGTGGGGACCGGACGTCGACGTGCTCGGTGCGGTGGAGGTCGCGCGGCCGCTGGCGATGCTGCATGCCGCGCTCGCCTGGCAGCGGTTCCTCGACGGGATCGAGCCGGACGAGTGGCAGTACCACGTGGGCGACCCGGGCTACGGACTCCACCTCGCGCTGGCGGACTTCCACTGAGCGAGAAGCCTTCCGCTCAGCGGAAGCCAGGTCTGGCCCTTCCGGCCAGGGCAGGCTTGCCTTGCTCCATGAGCGACGTCATCCGCACCCAGGTCGGCATCATCGGCGCCGGCCCCGCCGGGCTCCTGCTGGCCCGGCTCCTCGCGAACGCCGGCATCGACAGCGTGGTCGTCGAGAACCGCTCGCGCGAGTACGTCGAGGCGCGCATCCGCGCCGGCGTGCTCGAGCAGCAGACCGTCGACCTGCTCACCGAGGCCGGTGTCGGCGACCGGCTGCACCGCCAGGGCCTGCGCCACGACGGCATCTACCTGCAGTGGCCCGGCGAGCGGCACCGCATCGACTTCCCCGCGCTGTGCGACCGCTCGGTCTGGGTCTACGGCCAGACCGAGGTCGTCAAGGACCTCGTCAACGCCCGGCTCGCGGACGGGCCGCTCTTCTTCGACATCAGCGACACCGCGGTGGTCGACGTCGAGACCGACCGGCCCAAGGTGACGTTCACCGACGCGGACGGTGTCGCCCGCGTCCTCGAGTGCGACGTCGTCGCGGGCTGCGACGGCTTCCACGGCGTGAGCCGGCAGGCGATCCCGGAGGCGCTGCGCGCGACCTTCGAGCGGGTCTACCCGTTCGCCTGGCTCGGGATCCTCGCGGACGTCGAGCCGTCGACCGACGAGCTGATCTACGCCTGGCACCCCGACGGCTTCGCCCTGCACAGCATGCGATCGCCGACGGTGAGCCGGCTCTACGTGCAGGTCGACCCGAGCGAGAAGGTCGAGGACTGGTCCGACGACCGGGTCTGGGACGCCCTCGCGACCCGGATGGCGCTGCCCGGCTGGAGCCTGAAGACCGGGCCCGTCACGGAGAAGAGCATCACCCCGATGCGCAGCTTCGTCAGCGGCCCGATGCGCCACGGCCGGCTCTTCCTCGCCGGGGACGCCGCGCACATCGTGCCCCCGACCGGCGCCAAGGGCCTCAACCTCGCCGTGGCCGACGTCAAGGTCCTCGCCGAAGCGATCACGGCGTTCGCCAAGGAGCAGCGCACCGACCTGCTCGACGCCTACTCCGACACCGCCACCCGCCGGGTCTGGCGGGCCACCCACTTCTCGTGGTGGATGACGTCGATGCTGCACCGGAGCCCGGGCGCGGACCCGTTCGACGACCAGCTCCAGCTCTCCCAGCTGCGCTACGTGACCAGCTCGGACGCCGCCGCCACCAGCCTCGCCGAGAACTACACCGGCCTCCCCTTCACTCCCTGACCCGCACCCCTCGGAGTTACTAGCGCGTATGACCCAGTAGATGGGTCATACGCGCTAGTAACTCGTTGGGGGAGAGGGGGTCTACTTCTTGAGGGGCAGGGTGTGGGC
>NZ_MWLN01000202.1 GCF_002198655.1 Kineosporia sp. A_224 | reverse complement strand
GGACGGCGCCGCCCCGGACCGCACCCGGCCGCCCGGCCCAGGGCCGTGCCACCGCGGCCCGTCCGGGGCCGGGCCAGGGCCGGGTGCCGCAGGCCCGTCAGGCCCCGGTGCGCACCCGCCCGCCGCGCCCGCCGCGGCCGCGCCGTCGTCCGCGCCTGGGCAACCCAGACCTGCGGCTGCGGCTCGTCCTCGTCGTGGTCTTCCTCGTCATGTCCGTTCTCGGCGGGCGGCTCGTCCAGCTCCAGGGCCTGGACTCGGAGTCCGTCGCCAAGCAGGCGCTCGAGAACCGGATGCGCACCGTCGACCTGCCCGCGCACCGCGGGGACATCACCGACGTCAACGGCCGGCTCCTCGCGTGGACCGTCGAGCGGCGGCACATCCTCGTCGACCAGAAGCTCGTCGTGAACTATGTCGGCGAGGGTGACCAGAAGCACCCCGAGGGGATTCCGGGAGTCGCACGGGCCCTGGCGCCGGTGCTCGGTATGGACGTCGCCACGCTACGGAAGAAGCTGACGGGCACCTCGCGCGGCGCCTACGTCAAGAAGGACGTCACGCCCGAGGTCTACCGAGCGGTCCACACCAAGGTCACCGAGCTGCGGATCCCCGGCATCGGCGCCGAGCAGGCGAGCCGCCGGGTCTACCCGGCGCAGACCGTCGGCGCGCAGATCGTCGGCTTCGTCAGCAAGGACGGCCGCGCGCTGGCCGGCGTCGAGCGGATCTTCGACCCCGAGCTCAAGGGCACCAACGGGCGCTGGACGTTCGAGCGCAGCGGCGACAAGTACGGCGCGCAGATCCCGACCGGCGTCAACGAGGAGGTCGAGCCGGTCGACGGCAACGGCGTCCGGCTGACGATCGACCAGGACATCCAGTGGCAGGCGCAGCAGATCCTCGAGGCCCAGGTGAAGGCCACCGAGGCGGAGACCGGCTACGTCGTCGTCATGACGAAGACCGGCCAGATCCTCGCGCTCGCCTCGGCACCGGGCTTCGACGCGTCCGACCCGGGGGCGAGCGACGCGGCCGACCGGCAGAACCGGGCGCTCACCGACGTCTTCGAGCCGGGCTCGACGTCGAAGGTCGTCACGCTCGCGGCGGCCCTCGAGGAGGGTGTCGCCACGCCCACCGACGAGATCACCGTCGAGGGCACGCTGCGCCGCTCCGACCGGACCTTCCACGACGCGGAGGCGCACGGCACCGAGAAGCTCACGGTCGCCGGCGTCCTCGCGAAGTCGAGCAACATCGGCACCATCAAGATCGGCGAGCAGGTGCCGGCGGAGACGATGTACGACTACATGCGCAAGTTCGGGCTCGGCGCGAAGACGGGCATCTTCGGCACGTCGCGCGGCTCGGCCACGCTCGCGGAGTCCTCGGGCATCCTCGCGCCGCCGTCGAAATGGAGCGGCTCGCAGCGCTACACGATGATGTTCGGCCAGGGCCTGGCCGTGACGGCGCTGCAGTCGGCCGACGTCTTCGCGACGATCGCCAACGACGGCGTCCGGGTCGCGCCGCGGGTCGTGGCCGGCACGACGGGCGCGGACGGCGTCTACACCGCGGCGCCCGCCGCGCCGCAGACCCGGGTCGTCAGCGCGCAGACGGCGCGCGACGTCCGGCTCATGCTCGAGAACGTCGTCGGCGAGGAGGGCACCGCCCGGCGGGCCGAGATCCCGGGCTACCGGGTCGCGGGCAAGACGGGCACCTCGCAGTACGCC
Source organism: Kineosporia sp. A_224 (assembly GCF_002198655.1). GTDB lineage: Bacteria > Actinomycetota > Actinomycetes > Actinomycetales > Kineosporiaceae > R-H-3. Next base: position 116,718 of record NZ_MWLN01000202.1, on the reverse strand, counting down.
GACCCGACGTGCGGCTGCTACCGCGCGGGGCTCTACACCTCGAGCTTCATCGGGATGGCGCCGGCCGACAACCCGGAGATCGTCGTCGCGGTCGTGCTCCAGAAGCCGAAGAACGGCTACTTCGGCGGCACGGTGGCGGCGCCGGTCTTCCAGCAGGTCATGTCGTACGCGCTCACCAAGCGGCAGGTGCCGCCGACCCTCACGAAGAAGCCGGACCTGCCGCTCACGTGGAAGTGACGGTGCCCGGCGCCCCGGCGGCCCGCCCCGACCGGTCACCGCGAGGTGACGGGTGCGGGACCGCCGGGCCACCGGGACGGGTAACCTCGGGCGACGTGCCGACTCCCGGCGGTCCCCGCCCCCGCTCCGCCCCTGCCGCAGACCTGGCGGCGGTCGTCGAGCACCTGCGTGCCCGCGGCGCCTCGCCCGTCGAGGTCGTCGTGCCGCAGGGCCCGTCCGCCGAGGTCACCGTCAGCGGGGTGACCCTCGCCTCGAAGGACGTCGTACCCGGCGACCTGTACGCCGCGCTGCCGGGCTCGCGCGCGCACGGCGCCGACTACGCCGCGGACGCCGCGGCCTCCGGTGCGCGGGCCGTGCTCACCGACCCGGCCGGCCGGGACCGGGCGGCCGCGACCGGCCTGCCCGTCGTCGTCGTGGAGACCCCGCGGGCCGTGCTCGGCGACCTCGCCGCCTGGCTCTACGGCCACCCCGGCGAGGCGCTCACCGTGCTCGGTGTCACCGGCACCAACGGCAAGACGACGACGACCTTCCTCGTGGACGCCGCCCTGCGCTCGACGGGGGAGCGGACCGGTCTCGTCGGCACCGTCGAGATCCGCTCCGCCGACCGCCGGATCCGCAGCACGGGGACGACGCCCGAGGCACCGGCGCTGCACGCCCTGCTCGCCGTGATGCGCGAGGACGGCGTCCGGACGTGCTCGATGGAGGTCTCCAGCCACGCGCTCGCGCAGCACCGGGTCGACGGCCTCGTCGTCGACGTCGCCGGGTTCACGAACCTCTCCCAGGACCACCTCGACTACCACCGGACGATGGAGGAGTACTTCGCCGCGAAGGCGCTGCTCTTCACCCCGGAGCACGCCCGCCGCGGGGTCGTCGTCGTCGACGACGCCTGGGGCGTGCGGATGGCGCGCGAGTCCGGCGTCCCCGTCGTCACGGTGACGACGAGACCGGGCGTCGTCGCGGACTGGCGGGTCGTCGGCCGGGACCTCGACGGCGGCCTGACGACCGCGCACCTCACCGGCCCGGACGGCGTCGCGCTGTCCGTGCGCTGCCCGCTGCCGGGCGACTTCAACGTCGCGAACACCGTGCTGGCGCTCGCCATGCTCGTCGAGGCCGGGCACGCACCCGCCGCGGCCGCCGCCGCGCTCGGCGCGGCCGGCCCGGTCCCGGGGCGGATGGAGAAGGTCCCCGCCGTCGGCGCCCCCGGCGAGCCGGTCGTCGTCGTCGACTACGCGCACACCCCCGACGCCGTCGCCGCCGCGCTCGACGCGCTGCGCGACGCCGGCCACCCGCTCGTCGTCGTCCTCGGCGCCGGTGGCGACCGGGACCGCGAAAAGCGCCCGCTCATGGGAGCGGCTGCGGCCCGCGCCGCGGACGTCGTCGTCGTCACCGACGACAACCCGCGCTCCGAGGAGCCGGCCGCGATCCGGGCGGCGCTGCTCGTCGGCGCCCGGTCGGTCGCCGACGGGGCCGCCCCGGCGGGGCCGGCCGCGCACCACGCCGAGGTGGTCGAGGTCGACCGCCGACGGGCCGCGATCGCCGAGGGGGTGGCGCGGGCCTGGGGCGGCGGCGTCGTCCTCGTCGCGGGCAAGGGCCACGAGCAGGGCCAGGACGTCGCGGGCGTCGTCCACCCGTTCGACGACCGGGCCGTGGCCGGCGAGGTCCTCGTCCAGGCGGCGGCGCTGCGCGGCAGCAAGGCCACGCTGCACGCCCCGGAAGGGACCCGCGCGTGATCCCCCTGACCCTCGCGGAGGTGGCGGCCGCCACCGGCGGCCGCCTCGTCGACGGCGCCGCACCGGACGCCGTGGTGACCGGCGGGGTCGTCATCGACTCCCGCGCGGTCACCGCCGGCGACCTGTTCGTCGCGTTCCCCGGCGAGCGCGTCGACGGGCACGACTACGCGCCCGGTGCTGTCGCGGCCGGGGCGGTCACCGTCCTCGCGACCCGGTCGACCGGGGTGCCCGCCGTCCTCGTCGACGACGCGCAGACCGCGCTCGGGCTGCTCGCCCGCGCCGTCGTCGACCGGCTGCCGGACCTCACCGTCGTCGCCCTCACCGGCTCCTCGGGCAAGACGAGCACGAAGGACCTGCTCGGCGTCCTGCTCGCCCGGCTCGGCCCGACGGTCGCCCCGGTCGGCTCCTTCAACAACGAGATCGGGCACCCGCTCACGGCGCTGCGCTGCGACACCGGCACCCGGTACCTCGTCGCGGAGATGGGCGCCCGGATGCCCGGCAACATCGCCTACCTCTGCGGCATCACCCCGCCGCGGGTCGCGCTCGCGCTGAACGTCGGCACGTCGCACCTCGGGATCTTCGGCAGCCGGGAGGTCATCGCCCGAACGAAGGGCGAGATCGTCGAGGCGCTCGCGCCGGACGGCGTCGCGGTGCTCAACGCCGACGACCCCCTCGTCGCGGCGATGGCGTCCCGGACGACGGCCCGCGTCGTGACGTTCGGCCGCGCGCCGGGCGCCGACGTGCGGGCGCAGGACGTGCGGCTCGACGCCGCCGCCCGCCCGCGGTTCCGGCTCTCCGCCGCCGGTGGTTCGGCGGACGTCGCGCTGGCCCTGCACGGCGAGCACCACGTCGCCAACGCCCTCGCGGCCGCGGCCGTCGCGATCGAGCTCGGGCTGCCCGTCGCCGACGCCGCGCAGGCCCTGTCCGGCGCGACGGCGGCGAGCCGCTGGCGGATGGAGGTCCACGAGCGGGCGGACGGCGTGACCGTCGTCAACGACGCCTACAACGCCAACCCGGACTCGGTGCGCGCGGCCCTCGAGGCCCTCGTGGCGATGGGCCGGGGCGATGCGGTCGGGGCACGGCGCACGTGGGCCGTCCTCGGCGAGATGAAGGAGCTCGGGGACGACTCGGCCGCCGAGCACGAGACCGCGGGGCGGCTCGCCGTCCGGCTCGGGGTCTCCCGGCTCGTGGCCGTCGGCGACCCCGCCGCTCCGTACGCGCAGGGCGCGGCCGCCGCGGGCGCGCCCGACGGGGCGGCCGTCGGCGTGCCGGACGCGGACGCGGCGCTCGACCTGCTCCGTGACGCGCTGCAGCCGGGGGACGTCGTCCTCGTCAAGGCGTCACGCTCGGTGGGTCTGGACCGGCTCGCGACCCGGCTGCTCGAGACGCCCGTGACCGTCGGTGGCGGCGTGGCGGACGGCGGGTCGTCGGCTCCCGGCGTGCCGGTCCCGCCTGTCGCGGTCGCGGCAGGGGAAGATGTCGAAGATCGTGCCGGTCGGAAGGAGGGGAACGCGCCGTGAGGGCAGTGCTCATCGCGGCGGGGATCTCGCTCTTCTGCGGCCTCTTCGGGACCCCGCTGTACATCCGCTTCCTCGTCAAGCGGGGCTACGGCCAGTTCATCCGCGACGACGGCCCGACCTCGCACCACACCAAGCGCGGCACGCCGACGATGGGCGGCGTCGTCATCCTCGGCTCGGCGCTCGTCGCGTACGCTGCCGCCCACCTCGCGACGCTGCGCCCGCCGACGGCCTCCGCACTGCTCGTGCTCTTCCTCATGACGGGCCTGGGCATCGTCGGCTTCCTCGACGACTTCATCAAGATCACCAAGCAGCGCAGCCTCGGCCTGCGGGCGGGGGCCAAGCTCGCGGGCCAGTCGGTCGTCGCGGTCGCGTTCGCGATCCTCGCGACCCAGTTCCGCAGCGACAACAACCTCACGCCCGCCTCGTACCGGATCTCGTTCATCCGGGACACCGGGATCAACCTCGCCTTCGCGGGGGCCGGGCTCGGCGTCGTCCTGTTCGTCATCTGGGCCTACGTGATGATCGCGGCGACGAGCAACGGCGTGAACCTCACCGACGGGCTCGACGGCCTCGCGACCGGTGCGAGCGTCATGACCTTCGCGTCGTACGTCCTCATCGGGATCTGGCAGTCCAACCAGTCGTGCCAGATCGTCGACGACGTCGTCTCGGGCGGGAAGTGCTACGACGTCCGCGACCCGCTCGACCTCGCGGTCGTCGCGGCCTGCGTCATGGGCGCCTGCTTCGGCTTCCTGTGGTGGAACGCCTCGCCGGCGAAGATCTTCATGGGCGACACCGGCTCGCTCGCCCTCGGCGGCGCGCTCGCCGGGCTCGCGATCCTGTCCCGCACCGAGCTGCTCCTCGTGCTCCTCGGCGGCCTGTTCGTCCTCATCTCGCTGTCGGTCATCATCCAGGTCGGCTTCTTCAAGATGACCGGCAAGCGGGTCTTCCGGATGGCCCCCCTCCAGCACCACTTCGAGCTCGCGGGCTGGGGCGAGGTGACGATCGTCATCCGCTTCTGGATCATCGCGGGCCTGTTCGTGGGCCTGGGGCTCGGGGTGTTCTACGCGGAGTGGGTCGTCGGCCTATGACCGCGGACGTCCCCCTGACCGGTCAGTACCCGCCCCCGCACGTCACCGACACCGCCCGGACGGTGCCGCTCACGCACGGCCGGGCCGACTGGGCCGGGCTGCGCGTCGTCGTCGCCGGCATCGGCGTCTCCGGCTTCGCCGCCGCGGACGCGCTCCTCGAGCGGGGTGCCGAGGTCACCGTCGTCGACGAGCGGGCGGGGGAGGCGACCCGCGAGCGCGCGGTGATCCTCGAGACGCTCGGCGCCCGGCTCGCCCTCGGCGAGGGCTCGACGTCCCGGCTGCCGGACGGCGGCGGCTGGGACCTCGTCGTGACCTCGCCCGGCTGGCGGCCCGACCAGCCGCTCCTCGCACAGGCCGGCGCTGCCGGGGTCCCGGTGTGGGGCGAGGTGGAGCTCGCGTGGCGGATGCGCCCGCAGACCGGCGCCGCGCCCTGGCTCACCCTCACCGGCACGAACGGCAAGACGACGACGGTGACGATGCTCGCGTCGATGCTCGCCGCCGCCGGGCTGCGGACGACGGCAGCGGGCAACGTCGGCACGCCGATCCTCGAGGCCGTCCTGCACCCGCAGCCGTACGACGTCGTCGCGGTCGAGCTGTCGACCTTCCAGCTGCACTGGAGCCACTCGCTGCGGCCGCAGGCGAGCGCCTGCCTCAACGTCGCGGTCGACCACATCGACTGGCACGGCTCGTTCGCCGAGTACCGCCGGGCCAAGGGCCTGGTCTACGAGAACACCGAGATCGCCTGCGTCTACAACGCGGCCGACGCGACGACCGAGCAGCTCGTCCGGGACGCCGACGTCGTCGAGGGCTGCCGCGCCGTCGGGTTCACGCTCGGCGTCCCCGCGGTGTCGATGCTCGGCGTCGTCGAGGACGTCCTGTGCGACCGCGCGTTCGTCGCCGAGCGGCAGACCTCGGCCGCCGAGCTCGGGTCGCTCGACGACGTGCGCATCGCCGGCGGCGGCACCCTCGCGCCGCACACCGTCGCCAACGCCCTCGCGGCCGCCGCGCTGGCCCGGGCGCACGGCGTCCCGCCGGCCGCCGTCCGGGACGGGCTGCGCGGCTACACCCCGGAGCCGCACCGGATCACCCGGGTCGCCGAGGCCGGCGGCGTCGTCTGGGTCGACGACTCCAAGGCGACGAACCCGCACGCCGCGGACGCCTCGCTGCATGCCTTCGAGCACGTCGTCTGGGTCGCCGGCGGGCTCGCCAAGGGCGCGAGCTTCGACGACCTCGTCACCGCGCACGCGGGCCGGCTGCGGGCCGCCGTCCTCATCGGGCGCGACCGCGACCTCGTCCGGGAGGCGCTGGCGCGACACGCGCCGCACGTCCCCGTCGTCGACGTGGACGTCCCCGAGACTGGGGCGGTGACCGTCATGGACGCCGTCGTGGAGCGTGCGGCCGGCCTGGCGCAGGCCGGTGACGTCGTGCTGCTCGCCCCGGCGTGCGCGTCCATGGACATGTTCGTCTCGTACGGCCACCGCGGCGACGAGTTCGCCGCCGCCGTCCGGCGCAGGCTGGGCGCGAGCCCGCCGCCGACCGGGGAGCGCTGAGTGGCGGCCGTCGGGGAAGCGGCCGCCCCCAGCACCTGGACCCGCCGCAGCGTGTGGCTGTCGCGGATCGAGTCGCCGCTCGCGCCGTACTACCTCGTCCTCGGCTCGACGCTCGCGCTGACCGTCATCGGTCTCGTCATGGTGCTGTCGAGCTCGAGCGTCACCTCGCTCAAGGGCGGCACCGGCTCCTCGTACACCGAGTTCCTCAACCAGGCCCGGTTCGCGGCCCTCGGGCTGCCGCTGGCGTGGGTGGCGTCCCGGATGCCCAAGCGGTTCTGGACCCGGTTCGCCTGGCCGATGCTCGCGGTCGGGCTCGCCCTGCAGGTGCTCGTCTTCACCGGCATGGGGCGCGAGCAGGGCGGCAACCGCGCATGGATCTACCTGGGCGGCGGCATCGTCCTGCAGCCCGCCGAGGTCTGCAAGATCGCACTCATCGTGTGGGGCGCCACCGTGCTGGCCCGCAAGCGGCCGCTGCTCAACCGGACGTCGCACCTGCTGGTGCCCGTCGTCCCCGGGGCGCTGGCGGTGCTCGGGCTCGTGCTGCTCGGCCGTGACCTCGGCACCGCGATGATCCTCATCGCGGTCGTCGCGACGCTGCTGTTCGTCGCCGGGGCGCCGATGCGCTGGTTCACGATCGGCGGCGGCCTCGCGGTCTCGGCCGTCCTGCTCCTCGTGACGGGCAGCCAGAACCGCAGCAACCGGCTCGCCGTGTGGCTGTCCGGCTGCGCGAACCCGGACATGCTCGGCTGCTGGCAGCCGGCCCACGGCCGGTACGCGCTCGCGACCGGCGGCTGGTGGGGCGTGGGCCTGGGGGGCAGCCGGGAGAAGTGGAACTACCTGCCCGCCGCGCACAACGACTACATCTTCTCGATCATCGGCGAGGAGCTCGGGCTGCCGGGGACGTTCGCGATCCTCGCCCTCTTCGGGCTGCTCGCGCTGGGCCTCTACCGGCTCGTCGTCACGAGCGACGACCTCATGGTGAAGATCGCCGCGGCCGGCGTCTTCACGTGGATCCTGCTCCAGGCCGTCATCAACATGTCCGTCGTCGTCGGGCTGCTGCCCGTCATCGGCCTGCCGCTGCCGCTCGTCTCGAGCGGCGGCTCCGCGCTCGTGACGACGCTCTTCGCGCTCGGGATCGTCCTCGGCTTCGCCCGCCGGGTGCCCGGTGCGCCGGAGGCGCTCGCGGCGCGCGGCAGCGTCGTCAAGAGATCGCTCGCGGTCGTGCCGCTGCGCGTGCGCCGCACCGGGAGGAACCAGCCGTGACCCTGTCCGTCCTGCTCGCGGGCGGGGGCACGGCAGGGCACGTGGCCCCGCTCCTCGCCCTCGCCGAGTGCCTGCTGCGCCGCGACCCGGACACCCGGGTCACCGCGCTCGGCACCGCCGAGGGGCTCGAGGCCCGGCTCGTGCCGGACGCCGGCCTGCCGCTCGCGGTCGTCCCGCGGGTGCCGTTCCCGCGCCGCCCCGGGCCCGACCTCGGCCGGCTCCCCGGCCGGCTGCGCGCCGCGGTGGCGGCCGCCCGGGCCGCGATCGTCGACTCGGGCGCGGACGTCGTCGTCGGGTTCGGCGGCTACGTCTCGACGCCGGCCTACCTCGCGGCCCGCCGGCTCGGCGTGCCGATCGTCGTCCACGAGGCGAACTCGCGCCCCGGCCTGGCGAACCGGCTCGGCGCGCGGCTGACCCCGTACGTCGCGACGACGTTCCCCGGCACCCCGCTGCGTGGCGCCACGGTCATGGGGATGCCGCTGCGCCGCCAGATCACGACCCTCGACCGGGCGGCGCTGCGCGCCGAGGGGACGGCGCATTTCGGGCTCGTGCCGGGCCGCCCGACGCTCTTCGTCACCGGCGGCTCGCTCGGGGCGCAGCGGCTCAACACGACGTTCGGCGCGGCCTCCGCGGACCTGCGCTCGGCCGGCGTCCAGGTCGTGCACCTCAGCGGCCGAGGCAAGACGGTGGACGTCGCGCAGATCGTCGGCGGCGGCGCGTACGTCGTCACCGAGTACCTCGACCGGATGGACCTCGCCTACGCGGTGGCCGACCTCGTCGTCTGCCGGGCGGGGGCGAGCACCGTGAGCGAGGTGACCGCGATCGGGCTGCCCGCGGCGTACGTCCCGCTGCCGATCGGCAACGGCGAGCAGCGGCTCAACGCCCAGCCCGTCGCCGACGCCGGCGGCGGCCTCGTCGTCGACGACGAGGCGTGCACGCCGGAGTGGGTCCGCTCGACACTGCTGCCGCTGCTGCTCGACCCGCGCCGGCTCGACGACATGGGTCGCGCCGCCGCCGCGTTCGGGATCCGGGACGGCGACGAGCGCCTCGCCGACCTCGTCGAGACCGCGGCCCGCCGCGCCGCGGGCGTCACGGGCGGCTCCGCCGCGAGCACGGGGGAGGACGCCCGATGAAGCCCGACCTCGACCTCGTCGTGCCGCCCGCCGAGAGCCTCGGCGCGGTGCACCTCATCGGGATCGGCGGTGCCGGGATGTCCGGTATCGCGCGGATCCTGCTCGCCCGCGGGCTGCCCGTCTCCGGCAGCGACGCGAAGGACTCCCGCGGCCTCGCGGCGCTGCGTGCGCTCGGGGCCCGGGTCGAGGTCGGCCACGACGCCGCGCACCTGGGCGACGCCCAGACCCTCGTCGTCTCCTCCGCCGTCCGGGAGAACAACCCCGAGCTCGCCGCGGCCCGCGAGCGCGGCCTGCTCGTGCTCCACCGGTCGCAGGCGCTCAAGGCCGTCATGGCCGGACGACGCACCGTCGCCGTCGCCGGGACGGCCGGCAAGACGACGACGACGTCGATGGTGTCGGTCGCCCTGCAGCACTGCGGCGCCGACCCGTCGTTCGCCATCGGCGGCGAGCTCGCCGACACCGGGGCCAACGCGCACAACGGGTCCGGGGACGTCTTCGTCGCCGAGGCCGACGAGTCCGACGGCACGTTCCTCATCTACGAGCCCCTCGTCGCGGTCGTGACGAACGTCGAGCCGGACCACCTCGACTTCTACGGCACGCCCGAGGCCGTCGAGCAGGCGTTCGCGACGTTCTGCACGACGGTGCAGCCGGGCGGCGTCGTCGTCGCGTGCGTCGACGACCCCGGCGCGCGCCGGATGCTCGAGGCGGCCGCACCGTCCGCCGCGGAGCGCGGCGTGACCCTCGTCGGCTACGGCCGCTCGGCCGACGCCGCCGTCCGGGTCGAGGGGCTGCACGCGACCCCGGCCGGCCTGTCCTTCACCGTCGTCGACGCGGCGGGCGCGATCCCCATGACGCTGCGGGTGCCGGGCGAGCACAACGCGCTCAACGCCGCGGCCGCGTTCGCGGCGGTCACCGCGCTCGGCTACGACCGCGACCGGGCCGCCGCCGGGCTCGCCGCCTTCGGCGGCACCCGCCGCCGCTTCGAGGCCCGCGGCGAGGCCGGGGGAGTGCGGGTCGTCGACGACTACGCGCACCACCCGACGAAGGTCGCCGCGGCGCTGCAGGCCGCGCGCTCGGTCGCGGGCGACGGTCGCGTCGTGGCGGTCTTCCAGCCGCACCTGTTCAGCCGCACCCGGATCTTCGCCGGCGACTTCGGCCGCGCCCTGGGCCTGGCCGACGAGGTCGTCGTCATGGACGTCTACGCGGCCCGGGAGGACCCGGAGCCCGGCGTCACCGGCGCGCTCGTCGCGGACGCCGTCCCGCTGCCGCGCGAGCACGTCACCTTCGTGCCGTCGCGGTCGGACGTCGCCGACGTCGTCGTCGCCCGGACGGCGCCCGGTGACATCGTCCTGACGATCGGTGCCGGCGACGTGACGATGCTCGGGCCCGAGATCCTCGGCCGGCTCGCGGACCGGTCCGGCGGCAGCGCCGGCCCCGAGGGCCCGGCGTGAGCCGGTCCACGGCCGAGCGGTCGTTCCCGCAGCTCCTCGGCGACGGCTCCGTCGTCGCCGCGGCCGACCGGTTCGGCGCAATGGCCCGGGCCCGGCGGCGGCGCCTGCTCGGCGGGCTCGCCGTCGCCGTGCTCTGCCTGCTCGCCGCGGGGTGGATCCTCACCGCGTCGCCCTGGGGGACCGTCCGGCGGGTCCAGGTGACCGGCGTCGACCGGATCGACCCCGCGCAGGTGCGGGCGCTGGCGACCGAGGAGGTCGGCCGCCCGCTGCTCCTCGTGCGCACGGGCGCCGTCGAGACCCGGGTCCGCACGCTGCGCCTCGTCGCGGACGTCTCCGTCGAGCAGGTCTGGCCAGGGACGCTGCGGATCGTCGTCCGCGAGCGGCAGCCGGTCGCCGCGCTGCCCGCCGGCGGCGGCTTCCGGCTCGTCGACCGGGACGGTGTCGAGGTCGAGACCGTCGGCTCCGCGCCGTCGGCCGTGCCCGTCGTCCAGGTCGACCTCGTCACCGCCGGGCCGGCCGCCGTCCGGTCCGCGCTCGACAGCCTCGGCGTCCTGCCGCCCGCGCTGCGGGCCCAGCTGCGCGAGGTCGGCGCCGCGAGCGGGGACGGCGTGTGGTTCCGGCTCGACGACGGCGACACCGTCGTCTGGGGCGACGCGGGCCAGGTCGACCTCAAGGTCGCGGCGCTCGACGCCCTGCGCCGGCAGGCCGTGCGCGAGCGGGCGGCGATGCGCAAGAAGGGCAACATCCAGCTCTCGAAGCGCCCGGTGACGTTCGACGTCAGCGCCCCGCGCGCGCCGTCCGTCCAGCGCTGACCCCCGGCGCCGGCCGTCCCGGCGGGAGGAGACCCCGGTGCACGAGACCGTGCGCGAGACCGTCCACGCCGCCGACGCCCCCGCGGCCGTCGGCCCCTACGCGCACGCGGTCGTCGCGGGCGACCTGCTCCTGCTGTCGGGCCAGACGCCGATCGACCCGGCGACGGGCCGGCTCGTCGACGGCGACGTCGGCACCCAGACCGCCCGGGTCCTCGCGAACCTCGCGGCGGTGCTCGCGGCGGCCGGCCTGACGCGCGGGGACGTCGCGAAGTGCAACGTCTACCTCACGGACATGGCCGACTTCGCCGCGATGAACGAGGCCTACGGAAAGGCCTTCGAGGAGCCCTTCCCGGCCCGGACGACGGTCGCCGTCGCGGGCCTGCCGCTCGGCGCCCGGGTCGAGATCGAGGCGGTCGCGGTGCGCCGGGCGGGGTAGCGACCCGTCCTGTTCGCCCGATTTCCCCTGCGGGGACACGGAAAACTCCATCGGTGCCGCGACACGCCCGGCCGGTCGTTGAATCGCCCTGGGGGCGTCCGTACGGTCGCACAGCATCGAGTAGTTGACATAACTATAACCCTCTACCTGAGGGTGAGAGTCGTAAGAACGATCCACCGGGACCGACCAGACCGCCCCGGCACGGCTCACTGACCGGCACGTCGATCCGCGAGCGAGAGGCACCCGTCGTGGCAGCACCGCAGAACTACCTCGCAGTCATCAAGGTCGTCGGCATCGGCGGCGGCGGCGTCAACGCCGTCAACCGCATGATCGAGGTCGGCCTCAAGGGCGTCGAGTTCATCGCGATCAACACCGACGCGCAGGCCCTTCTCATGAGCGACGCCGACGTCAAGCTCGACGTCGGCCGTGAGCTGACCCGGGGGCTCGGCGCCGGCGCCGACCCCGAGGTGGGCCGCCGCGCCGCCGACGACCACGCCGAGGAGATCGAGGAGGTCCTCCGCGGGGCCGACATGGTCTTCGTCACCGCCGGCGAGGGCGGCGGCACCGGCACCGGGGGCGCCCCCGTCGTCGCGCGGATCGCGCGCGGCCTCGGCGCCCTGACCATCGGTGTCGTCACCCGCCCGTTCACGTTCGAGGGCCGCCGCCGCTCGACCCAGGCCGACTCGGGGATCGCCTCGCTGCGCGAGGAGGTCGACACCCTCATCACGATCCCCAACGACCGGCTGCTGTCGATCAGCGACCGGCACGTGAGCGTCCTGGACGCCTTCCGGTCGGCGGACCAGGTGCTCCTGTCCGGTGTCCAGGGCATCACCGACCTCATCACGACGCCGGGTCTGATCAACCTCGACTTCGCCGACGTGAAGTCCGTCATGCAGGGCGCGGGCAGTGCCCTCATGGGCATCGGCTCGGCGCGCGGCGAGGACCGCGCGATCCAGGCCGCCGAGACGGCGATCTCCTCGCCGCTGCTCGAGGCGAGCGTGGACGGCGCCCATGGCGTCCTGCTGTCGATCCAGGGGGGTTCGGATCTCGGTCTCTTCGAGATCAACGAGGCGGCCCGGCTCGTCCAGGAGGCGGCGCACCCGGAGGCGAACATCATCTTCGGCGCCGTCATCGACGACGCGCTCGGCGACGAGGTGCGGGTCACGGTCATCGCGGCCGGCTTCGACGGCGGCACGCCGACCAAGCGCAAGGACGACCGCGCCCTCGGGCAGGTGTCCGGGCGCTCGGTGACGCCTCCGACGTCGTCGGGCTCCGGCGGCTCCAACGGGTACTCGGGGTCGGCGTCCAACGGGTTCCCCACGGGGTACACGACGGCCCAGCCCGCCCCGACGGCCCCGCCGGTGCAGCAGCCGGTCCCGGTCGCCCAGGCACCGGTCCAGCAGCCCGTGCAGCAGCCGGTGCACCAGACCGTCCCCGCGGCCCCGCCGGTCCAGCAGCCCGCACCGGTCCAGCAGCCGGCGCAGCCGCAGGCCGAGCCGGAGCGGCGCTACGTCGAGCTCCCGACCGAGGCCCGCCCGCCGCGGGTGCAGCGGCCGGTCCCGCTCGACGACGACCTCGACGTGCCGGACTTCCTCAAGTGAGCACCTGATCCACCGCCCGGCGCGACCGGGGCGACGACGGCCCACCGGCAGCGTGCCGGTGGGCCGTCGTGCGTCCGGGCCGGATAGGTTCGCGCCCATGGACTCGGGTGTGGGTACGGCGACCGGAGCATCCGCAGGACCGGTCGCGGACGTCGTCGCCGTCGACCTGGGGCCCGGCGTCCGGGCCGGGTTCACCCGCCGTCCCGGCGGGGTGTCGCGCGGCCCGTGGGCGGGGCTCGACCTCGGGCTGCACGTCGGCGACGACCCCGACCACGTCCTCGAGAACCGGCGTCTCGTCGAGCGCTGGGCAGGGATGCCCGTGTGGTACCCACGGCAGGTCCACGGCCGGGAGGTCGCCGTCCTCGACGCGCCCCCGGAGCCAGGCCGGGCGCTCGCGTCGGGTGCCGACGGCGCGGAGTGCGACGCCGCCGTCGCTGTCGGCCGCGGCCACGCGGTGGCCGTCGTCGTGGCCGACTGCGTCCCCGTGCTGCTCGCCGACCCCGCTGCGGGTGTCGTCGCCGCGGCGCACGCCGGCCGGCCCGGGCTGCTCGCCGGCGTCCTCGAGTCGACGGTGGAGGCGATGGTCGCCCGGGGGGCCGTTCCGGCCTCGATCCGCGTCGCGCTCGGGCCGTCGGCCGGCCCCTGCTGCTACGAGGTGCCCGAGCAGATGCGGGACGACGCCGCCGCGCGCGTGCCGGAGACGGCCGCGACGACCCGCGCCGGGACGCCGGCCATCGACCTGCGGGCCGGGTGCGCCGCCGTCCTGCGCCGGGCCGGCGTCGGGAGCGTCCGCACCGTCGGCGGGTGCACGATCGACGACGAGTCCTTCTACTCCTACCGGCGGGCCAAGGTCACCGGACGTTGCGGCGGCGTCGTCGGGATCGCACCGTGACCACGGGCGGTGAGCGTCGGGCCGAGCTCCAGGCAGGGCTCGCGCGGGTGCGCGAGCGTGTGGCCGCCGGCTGCGCCGCGGCGGGCCGGTCACCCTCGGAGATCTGCCTCGTCGTCGTGACGAAGACGCACCCGGCGTCCGACGTGACGACGCTGGCGGACCTCGGGGTCACCGACGTCGGCGAGAACCGGGACCAGGAGGCGGCGGCGAAGCACGCCGAGGTCCTCGCGGCCGGTGTCACCGGGCTGCGGTGGCACTTCATCGGTCAGCTCCAGACGAACAAGGCGCGGTCGGTCGCGCGGTACGCCGACGTCGTCCACTCGGTCGACCGGGTGCACCTCGTCACCGCTCTCGGGAAGGCGGCGCACCAGGTCGGGCGGGAGGTCGAGTGCCTCGTCCAGGTGAGCCTGGACGGCGACACGGCCCGCGGCGGCTGCCTGCTCGCCGACCTCGAGGAGGTCGCGGGTGCCGTCGTCGCGGCCGACGGGCTCGCCCTGCGCGGGGTGATGGCCGTGGCGCCGCTCGGCGAGGACCCGCGAGGCGCCTTCGCCGTGCTCCCGGCCCTGCGCGAGCGGCTGCTCGCCGTCGACCCGCGGGCCGGTCTGGTGTCGGCCGGGATGAGCGGGGACCTCGAGGCCGCGATCGCCTGCGGTGCGACACACCTGCGTGTCGGGAGCGCGGTACTCGGTGCTCGTCCCGCACTCGGGTAGCGTCGCGACGGAGGGTGACGGACGGAAGGCGGAGGAGCCATGGGCGGCGCGCTGCGGAAGACCATGATCTACCTCGGCCTGGCCGAGGACGACGAGCGCTACGAGGCGTACGACGCCGACGAGGAGTTCGACGAGACGTACGAGGACGACGACCGGAGCACGCGGCACGACCGCGCCGGGGCGGCGTCCGAGCGCTCCGTCGACCGGCTGGACGACGTGTACGAGGAGCGGAGGGCCGCGGTGACGCCGATCGGCCGCGGACAGGTGGCACGCGTGGTGCAGGCACCGGCACGGTCGAGCGAGCTGCACCGGATCTCGACGATCCACCCGCGCACGTACAACGAGGCCAAGACCATCGGTGAGGCGTTCCGGGGCGGCACGCCCGTCATCATGAACCTCGGGGAGATGGACGACGCCGACGCCAAGCGGCTCGTCGACTTCGCCGCAGGTCTCGTCTTCGGGCTCCACGGGACGATCGAGCGGGTCACCTCCAAGGTGTTCCTGCTCTCACCGGCGAGCGTCGAGGTCACGCCGGCGGACAAGATCCGCAACGGCACCGACCGGGACCTGTTCACCCACGCCTGACCGCCCCGCGCCGGCCCGGCCCCCGGCGGTGCGGGGAGCCCCGCCGGTGCTGGACAATGGCGCACGTTGTCGCGTCGTCAGTCGTTGAGCCCGGTACGGGCGGCCGCCGGCCGACCGTCACACCGCCGCGCAGATCCCCGGAGCCACCCTCGTGAACGCCGTTCGCTCGCTGCTCAGCCTCGTCGTCTTCCTCTTCCTGCTGGCCCTGATCATCCGGCTCGTCTTCGACTGGATCCAGGTCTTCTCCAGGGACTGGAAGCCGAAGGGGATCGTGCTCGTCCTCGCCGAGGCCGTCTACTCCGTCACAGACCCGCCGCTGCGGGCGTTGCGGCGAGTGATCCCCCCGCTGCGACTGGGCTCCGTGCAGCTCGACCTGGCGTTCACGCTGCTCTTCCTCGTGACGATCATCCTCTACCAGCTGCTCTGATCGTCACACAGCGAATCGCCCTGGTGACCGAGGGTTGACCATGGCATCCTGGCGGGGGACCGCGACCGGCATCACGGGGGTCATCCTCGTTCGATCTGCGGCTTCCGATCCGCTACGGTGACGTCTCGGCACGGACCCGACCGGACCCGACGCACCACTCTCTCCCGCGAGGTGACCCTGATGGCCCTGACGCCCGAGGACGTTGTCAACAAGCGCTTCCAAGCGACCAAGTTCCGCGAGGGCTACGACCAGGACGAGGTCGACGACTTCCTGGACGAGGTCGTCAACGAGCTGCGCCGCCTGACGGAGGAGAACGACGAGCTCCGCTCGAAGCTCTCCGTCTGCGAGCGCCGCGTCGGCGAGCTCTCCCGCGCGACGGTGGCCCGCGAGGCCGCCCCCGAGCCCGAGCCGGTCGCTGCGGCCGTCCCGGCGCCCGCGCCGATGCCCGTCGCGGTGCCCGAGCCGGTGCGCAACCCGGCCGCGGAGCTCCAGGCCGTCGGCCAGGGCCCGGAGGCCGCCGCAGGCATGCTCGCGCTGGCGCAGAAGCTCCACGACGAGTACGTCCGCAACGGCGAGCAGCAGCGCGACCGCATCGTGGGCGAGGCCCGCGAGCACGCCGCCCGGCTCGTCCGTGAGGCCGAGGAGAAGCAGCGTCAGACGCTCGGTTCCCTCGAGCAGGAGCGCTCGCTCCTCGAGCGCAAGATCGACGAGCTGCGCGCCTTCGAGCGTGAGTACCGCAGCCGCCTCAAGTCCTACCTCGAGGGCCAGCTCCGCGAGCTCGAGGCGAAGGCGGCCGTCGTCCCGAACCGGGGCCCGCAGCCTGCTGCGAGCCTCGCGGGCAACGGCAACGGCCAGCAGTACTCCGGGCCGCTGCCGAGCCGTGGCGCCTACGCGGCCGAGCCCGCCGAGGCCGGCGGCCAGCAGTACCCGTTCGGCGACCGCAGCTGAGCTCGGCGCACGAGCTTGGCAGCACGAAGCACGGCACGACCGGCAGGGCCCTCGCGCGGGAGTGAGGGCCCTGCCGGTTTTGCGCGCGCCGGGGCGTCCGAGGGCACGGCTGGCTTCCTCGACGTCACCGTGCGGGCCAAGCCGGGGGCTTCGCGGGCCGCCGTCGGCGGCCGGTACGGCGACGGGGACGTGCTCGTCGTGGCCGTGAACGCCCCCGCGGTCGACGGCCGGGCGACCGAGGCCGTCGTGGCCGCCGTCGCCGAGGCGTTCGCGGTCCGGCGCAGGGACGTCGACCTGGTCACCGGGGCGACGAGCCGGACGAAGACCCTGCGGGTCGTCGGGGACCCGGTCGCACTGCGGGCCAGGCTCGACGGTCTGCTCGCGGGGGACCGGTCGCCGGGCGGCCGGGGAGGCAGCGGGTAGGCGCCGGCGGTCAACCCGGCCGGGAAGTGTGTCGAACGAGATACGGAAAGTGATCACTGCAGGTCGATCATGTTTGTCGCTACGCGGCGTGGGCGATTGAGCACGCCAGCACACGTTCCGTATTCTTCGCGGACCGTCGAGGCCCGACATGTCGGGCGGGGGAGGCCCCCACATGGCACAGCGCAGGTCCCTGGCAGCGGTCGCGCGTCGCGCGGTCGGTGCCGCCAGGGCAGTGGGAGCGACGGTGACCGGGTCCCGCTCGGGAGCACCGGCGGCCGAGCCGGCCCCGGCGAAGAAGGCCGCGGCGAAGGCTCCGGCGAAGAAGGCTGCCGCGGCACCGGCGAAGAAGGCTGCCGCGGCACCGGCGAAGAAGGCTGCCGCGGCACCGGCGAAGAAGGCTGCCGCGGCAGCCTTNAAGAAGGCCGCGGCGAAGGCACCGGCGAAGAAGGCTGCCGCGGCACCGGCGAAGAAGGCTGCTTCGGCTCCCGCGAAGAGGGCCGCCACGGCGCCCGCCAAGAAGACTGCGGCGGCACCGGCGAAGAAGGCCGCCGCCGCAGCGGCGAAGGTCGTCGCGGCCGCCGCCGACCCGGTCGCCCCCGCGCCCAGGAAGACCTCGGCGAAGAAGGCCCCAGCGAAGAAGGCCCCAGCGAAGAAGGCCCCGGCGACCGCCCCGGCCCCCGAGCCCGGGCCCGCACCGGAGCCCGCGGTCCAGGACGCCCTCGTCGTCCGCGCCGAGGAGGACCCGTGGACGCCGGCCGAGCTCGCCGAGGTCCGCGAGGAGCTCAGCGGTGAGCTCGAGCGGCTGGCCCGCGACATGGCGGCGCTCGAGACGAGCATCGCCGACGTCCTGCGCGACAGCGGCGACGGTGCCGGCGACGACCAGGCGGACACCGGGAGCAAGGCGTTCGAGCGGGAGCAGGAGATGACGCTCCTCGCGAACGCGCGGGAGTCCCGGTTCCAGACCCAGCGGGCCCTCGACGCGATCGAGGACGGGACCTACGGCCGGTGCGAGTCCTGCGGCAACGCGATCGGCAAGGCGCGTCTCCAGGCGTTCCCGCGGGCGACGCTCTGCGTCCCGTGCAAGCAGAAGCAGGAGCGTCGCTGACGCCGAGGTGAGCCGCCGTCGCGCCCGGGCCGGGGCGGCCGCGGCGCGCCCGCCCGCCCGGGCGTGGGAGGCTTGGCCCGATGGACGCCACGCCTCACGACCCGACGCCGGACGCCCCGCCGCGCGACGACGCCCCGCGGCCCCTGCGCCGGGACCTCGTCGCGACGCTCGTCGTCACGGCGCTGGTCGTCGTCGCCGCCGACCAGTCGTCGAAGGAGTGGGCGCTGCGCACCCTCGCGCCCGGGGCCGCGCCGACATCCGTCATCGACGGGTGGCTCCAGCTGCGCCTCGTCTTCAACCCGGGGGCCGCCTTCAACATGGCGACCGGGACGACGTGGATCTTCACGGTCATCGCGACCTTCGTCGCGATCCTCATCCTGCGGGTGTCGCGCCGGCTCGGCAGCCGGGGCTGGGCCCTGGCGCTCGGCCTGCTCCTCGGCGGTGCGGTCGGCAACCTCGTCGACCGGCTCACGCGGGCCCCGGGCTTCGCCCGCGGGCACGTCGTCGACTTCATCGAGTACACGAAGTTCCCGTTCATGGACTTCCCGGTCTTCAACGTCGCCGACTCGTGCATCGTCACGGCGGCCTGCCTCATCGCCCTCCTGGGCTTCCGCGGGATCGCTCTCGACGGCACCCGTGAGCCGCGGCCGGGGACGGACCCCGCGGATGCCTGAGCAGCGCTCGCTCCCGGTGCCCGACGGGCTCGCCGGCGAGCGGCTCGACGCCGGCCTCGCGCGCCTGCTCGGGCTGAGCAGGTCGGCGGCCGCCGACCTCGCCGAGGCCGGTGCGGTCGTCGTCGACGGCCGCGAGGCGGGCAAGTCCGACCGGCTCCGTGCCGGGTCGTGGCTCGAGGTCTCGCTGCCCGACCCGCCGTCCGCGGTCGAGATCGTCGCCGAGCCCGTGCCGGGGCTGCACATCGTCCACGACGACGACGACCTCGTCGTCGTCGACAAGCCGGTCGGTGTCGCCGCGCACCCGAGCCCGGGCTGGACCGGCCCGACGGTCGTCGGCGGCCTCGCCGGCGCCGGCTACCGGATCGCGACCTCCGGCGCGGCGGAGCGGCAGGGCGTCGTCCACCGCCTCGACGTCGGCACGAGCGGCCTCATGGTCGTCGCGAAGAGCGAGTACGCGTACAGCCGGCTCAAGCAGGCGTTCCGGGACCGCACCGTCGACAAGACGTACCACGCGCTCGTCCAGGGCCATCCCGACCCGCTGCGCGGCACGATCGACGCCCCGATCGGCCGGCACCCGAGCGCGGACTGGAAGTGGGCCGTGGTCGCCGGCGGCAAGCCGAGCATCACGCACTACGAGGTGCTCGAGGCGTTCCGCGCCGCGTCCCTGGCCGAGATCCACCTCGAGACCGGTCGCACCCACCAGATCCGGGTGCACTTCTCCGCCCTGCGGCACCCCTGCGTGGGCGACCTCACGTACGGCGCCGACCCGACCCTCGCGGCCCGGCTCGGCCTGACCCGGCAGTGGCTGCACGCCGTCCGGCTCGGGTTCGTGCACCCGGGCACCGACGAGCCCGTCGAGTTCGAGAGCCCCTACCCGGACGACCTCGCGCAGGCGCTCGAGACGATCGCCGACTCCTGACCGGCCGACCGGTCAGCCGGCCGGGCCCGCCGCAGCCTCACGGGGACAGCGGCCCCAGGTGCGCGGCGGCCGCCGGCCAGGCGTGCACGAGCAGACCGGAGACGACGCCCGGCGAGGTCGAGCCGCCGGACGACCGGTTCGCGAGGTAGACCGCGACGACGACCCCGATGACGACGAGCGCCGCGAGCACCGCGAAGGCGATCTTCACCGGCGAGTACGGGCGCTCGCCGACGACGGTGCCGGTGTGGGCGTTGACGTACACCTGGAACGTCTTGCCGCCGTACAGGTAGGCGGCGAGCCAGACGGGCAGGAGCATGAGCTTGAACATGAGGGCGCCGTAGCGGGTGTCCATCGAGTGCACCTGCTGCTCGTCACCGCCGATGTCCGCGCAGCAGTCCTCGCGGATGACCCCGCGCATGATCTGCTTGGCCTCCTCGAGACCCTGGTCGGGCTGGACGTCGTAGCGCAGCGCCTGGTACCCGGACAGGTACTCGGGCTGGTAGGCGGTGGCGTTCTCCAGGAGCCACGGCTGCAGGTCCGCGAGCCGCTCGGCCGGCAGCTGGCGGGTGGCGACCACGACGACGTCGTCGAAGTTGCGCGCGACCTGCCCGGACGCCGGGTACCACCGGGTCTTCATGACCTGCCGGGTCCGGGTCTGCGGCCGGCCGTCGACCATCTCGGTGTAGGTCTCGGTCTCCCAGTAGTGCTCGCCGCGCATGCCGGTGTAGCGGGTCGACGTCGCGGCGTCGTACGTCCAGTGCGGCAGGTAGGTGCCCTTGAGCCGCTCGGCGGTGCTCACCTTCCTGAGCCGGTTCGGTGCGAACCAGCGGGACCGCACCCACTGCCGGATCGCCTCCTGGGCGCCGGACCGGTCGATCCCGAACGGGACGACGCCCTCCGGGGCGATCTGCTCGGCGGCGTCGATCTCCGCGACGATCGGTGCGCCGCAGAACGGGCAGGACGTCGCGAGGTCGTCGGTCTCCGTCGTCGCACCGCACTTGCCGCAGCGCAGCACGTGCTGCGCGAGATGGGCGGTGGCCTTGACCGGCGAGGACTGCCACGCGACGTAGTCGTGCTCCTCGATGACCCGGTCCGACGGCCCGACGGCCTGCTCGTGCCCGCAGTACGGGCACTTGAGCACGGACGTCCCCGGGGCGTACTCGAGCCGAGCGCCGCACTGGCCGCACGGGTACGTCAGGGTGGTCGGGCTGGTGCTGCCACCCGTTCCTTGCGTCACGGACATCCTCCAGGAGTGCTACCCCGACGGTCGGCGGTCGTGCTCACGCGGCCCAGCCGATGCGACCGGTGCCGCCGTAGAAGTCACCGGACGGCGACCGCAGCTCGTCGGTGTCGACGACCTCCCTGGTCCGGCCGGGGACGAACGGGATGACGGCCAGGTACTGCGAGGCCACCTCCCCGGCGCGCAGGAAGGCGAGCCACCGGCCGTCCGGCGAGAAGGCCGGCGAGGTGTGCGCGCGGTGGAGCTCGTCGGAGACCTGCCAGGTGCGGCCCGTCGTCCGGTCGAGCCCGTGCAGCCGGAAGTCGGACTCGGCGACGACGTACCGACCGTCCGGCGAGACGTCGAAGGCGCCGGCCCGCGGCGAGGCCTTCAGGCCGGCCGGCCCCTGGTCCGCGTACTGCGCGTCGTACACGTGGATCGCGTCCTCGGCGCGGACCAGGAGCTCGCCCGTGCCGGTGAGCACCGGCTCGGCGCGGCCGTCGACGGTCGACAGGACCGCACCGGTCCGCAGGTCGTAGACGTAGACGCGGTCGATCCGCTCGGCGTCGCCGTCCTGCGACTGCGGCTCGTCGACGCTGTACGCGAGCCGGGACGCCGTCGGGTCGAGCGTCGCGGCGCTCGTGGGGAAGGAGAGCGGGCCGCCCACCGTGTAGTCCGCGAGCTGCTCACCGGCGAGGCTGCGGACCGTGACGTGCCACGAGTCGCTGGCGGGGCCGAAGTAGTCCCAGACGTCCCCGATCACCCCGCTGCGGGAGACGCCGACGCCGGGAGCGCTCGACGTCTCCGCGGCCGGGAACGACCGTGCCCTGCCGGTGGCCGGGTCGAGGACCGTGAGCTCGGAGTCCTTGACGACGAGGTGCCCGGCGAGCCGCCGGCCGCCGGCCCCGGCGTCGCCGCCCGGGGCGGACGCCGCCCCGCCCGGGTCCGTCGTCGTGCCCGCCCCTCCGGCGCCGATCGGCACCCCCACGCACCCGGCGAGCGGGAACGCGAGCAGCGCGCCGAGGACGTGCCGGCGCGGCAGGCCGCCGGCGCGTGGCGCGCCGGCGGGCCTGCCTGCGGCGGTCACGCCTGTGGTGGACCCGTCCATGGGTGAGCTCCCCCTGACGTTCGCTGGAGGTCGGCGACGGCCCGCGCGGATCAGCCCTGCGGCGGCAGCGGCGGCGGCGCGCTCGCGAGGAGCGCGGCGACCTCGGGGACGTCCTTCGCGGCCGCCCACTGCGCCATCCCGGTCTTCCACACGAGGGTGTCCGCCGTCAGCCCGCCGGACGCCACCCGGCCGGCGAGCGTGGCCGCGTCGAACGGGCCCTGCTGCTGGCCGTCGACGCCGACGAACCACTGCGCCGCCGCGGGCAGCGGCGGGGGAGCGGGCGCCCCGGCAGGGGCAGGGGCAGCCGGCTGCTGCGGGTTCAGCTGCTGCGCCATCCGGTTGCCCACCGCCATCCCGAGACCGATGCCGATGCCCTCGCCGCCGCCGCCCGGGTTCTGGGCGGCGTCCTCGATGGCGTTCGCGGTCTGGAACTTGGTGTACGCGTCGAGGTCCCCGACGACACCGATCTGGGTCCGCTTGTCGAGCGCGGCCTCGACCTCGGGCGGCACCGAGATGTTCTCGATGATGAACGTGGGGATCGTGATGCCGACGTTCGAGAGGTCCTCGGAGAGCACGCCCGCGATCCGCTGCCCGATCTGCTGCTGCTGCGACGCGAGGTCGAGCATCGGGACGCCGGCGGTCGCCAGGGCCGACCCGAGCCGGCCGACGATCATCTGCCGCAGGTACTCCTGGACCTCCTCGGTCCGGAACTGCGGGTCGGTGCCGACGAGCTCGCGGAGCATCTTCGCGGCGTCGGTGACCCGCATCGCGTAAGCGCCGAACGCGCGCAGCCGGACCATGCCGAACTCGGCGTCCCGGACGATGACGGGGTTCTGGGTGCCCCACTTCATGTCCGTGAAGAGCCGGGTGTTGACGAAGTAGACCTCGGCCTTCCACGGCGACTCGAAGCCGTACTTCCAGCCCTTGAGCTTGGACAGGATCGGCAGGTTCTGGGTCTCGAGCGTGTAGGTGCCGGGGGTGAACGAGTCGGCGATCTGGCCCTCGTTGACGAACACCGCGGTCTGCGACTCGCGGACGACGAGCTGGGCGCCCATCTTGATCTCGTTGTCGTAGCGCGGGAAGCGCCAGACGATCGTGTCCCGGCTGTCGTCGGTCCACTCGATGATGTCGATGAACTCGCCGCGGAGCTTGTCCATCAGGCCCATCGCATGCCTCCGTGTGTGAGGTTGCCCCGTACGGGACCCGGTGCTCCGGGTCCTCGCGCCGACTCTAGTCGGGACCGCCCCGGACCGAGCGGGTCCGGGGCGGCACGTCGATCGACGTCGCGGGGGCGGCGACGGTTCCGGTCAGAACCGGTCGAACTTGCCCTCGTCGAAGACGGGGCCGGCGGCGGCCGGCGCGTGCTGGACGCGCTGGGCCGGCGGACGGCGGGTCGCCGCCGGCCGGCCGGTGCTCACCCGCTTCTGGGCCCCCGGGACCGTGAAGAAGTCCATGAGGTCCTGGAGCAGCGCGCTCTGGCCGGTCATCTCCTCGCTCGTCGCCGCGAGCTCCTCGCTGGAGGACGCGTTCTGCTGCGTCACCTTGTTCATCTGGGCCATCGCGCTGGTGACCTGGGACACCCCGGAGGTCTGCTCGGCGGACGCCGCGGCGATCTCCTGGACGAGGTCGGACGTCCGCTTGATGCTCGGGACGATCTCCTGGAGCAGACCGCCCGCCCGCTCGGCGGTGTGCACCGAGTCGGTCGCGAGCTGGCCGATCTCCTGCGCGGCGACCTGGGAGCGCTCGGCGAGCTTGCCGACCTCGGTCGCGACGACCGCGAACCCCTTGCCGTGCTCGCCGGCCCGGGCGGCCTCGATCGTCGCGTTGAGCGCGAGCATGTTCGTCTGGAAGGCGATGTCGTCGATGATCGCGATCTTCGCCGCGATCTGCTTCATCGCCTCGACCGTCTTCTCGACCGCCTCGCCGCCGGCTTCCGCGTCGCCGGCAGCCTTGCTCGCGATCCCCTCGGTGGCCTTGGCATTCTCGGAGTTCTGGCCGATGCTCGCGGACATCTGCTCGATGCTCGCGCTCGTCTCCTCGACGCTCGACGCCTGCTCCGTCGTCGCCTGGGACAGGGTCTGCGCCGAGGAGCTGATCTGGGACGCGGCGTTGACGAGCTCGCCGGCCGCCGAGGCGACCTGGGAGACGGTGTCGCCCAGCTTGGCGACGCTGTTGTTCGTCGCGAGCCGCAGCTGCTCGAGGTCGCCCTGGTACGCCTTGTCGATGGTCTGCGTGAGGTCGCCGGCCTCGAGAGCGGCGAGCACGCGGCTCACCTCGTTGAGCGGCCCGATGACCGAGTCGAGGGTGTCGTTGATGCCGTCGATGATCGTCCGGAAGCCGCCGCGGTGCCGGGCCGCGTCGGCCCTGGTCTCCAACCGGCCCTCGACCGCGGCGGCGGAGAGCATCGTCGCGTCGGTGACGAGGGCCCGCAGGTTCGTCCGGACCTGCTCGAGCGTCTCGTTGATGAACGCCTTCTTGCCCGGCAGCTGCTCCATGGGCGCGTCGAAGTCGCCCTCGCCGAAGGCCTTGACCACCGCCATCGCCTTCTTCTTCACCGCGATGTGGCCGTTCACCATGTCGTTCACACCGGCCGCGACGGCGCGGAAGTTGCCGTCGAAGAGCGCGAGGTCCATGACGACGTCGATGTCGCCCTCGTCGTGCGCGACCGCCATCCGCTTGAGCTCGGAGTCGAGGTTCTCCAGCGTCGCGACGATCCCGTTGACGACGGTCGGGAGCTCGGCCTCCTCGGCCGTCAGGCCGGCGACGGACGCGCGGGCGTCGAGCTCGCCGCGGCCGGCGGCCGCGAGGGTGTCCGCGACGTCCTTCTGCGTGCGCTCGAGCCGGACCGCGGTCGTCACGTCCTTCCACTCGACGCTGAAGCCGATCCTCGTGCCGTCGGGGGCGTCGAGGCCGTTCGCCGAGAACGACAGCACCCGCCCGCCGACCTCGATCTGGGCGTCGTGCCGGCCGCGCAGCCCGCCGAGGAGGCGGCGCTGGTGGTCGGGGCGCTTGTGGAAGATGTCGATGTTGGCGCCGATGAGGTTGTTCGTGTCGAACGCCGGCAGATCCTTGCGCAGGTCCGCCTCGATGCCCCGCAGCATCCGCATGAGCGACGGGTTCACGTACGTGATGTTGAGGTCCGGGTCGGCCAGCATGACGTTCGTCACGAGCCGCTCGAGGACCATGTCCGCGGGGATTCCCGCCGGCTCGGCCTGCTGGGGGGCGGCGTCACGGCGGCTGAACAGGTGCTCGAACATGCACCACTCCTGGTCTCGGTGGCACGCGGGTCCTGCCGACCGGCGCGCCGGGTCCGGGCGTGCCCGGACCCGTCGTCCCCAGATGCATCGAGCGCGTTTTCGCGCAACTTGATCAGGGAACGGTCACATGGCTCTGTGCCGGTCCCTCGCCCCCGGACGGGTGCGCCCGGTCGGCGGCCGTCCCGCCGCCGGGCGCTGTCGCGGACGCCGCGGCGGCTCCGACACGCCGTGCCGGTCAGCCCTGACGCGAGCCGCCAGCGGTCTGTCGGTGCCGCGACCTAGACTGACCGGCACGCGAGGCCGTCCGGCCCGCATCGTGGGCCCCACCCCCACGAGCGGTGCGGACCTTCCCCCGGCCCGCACGCGCGCCGCCCGACGCCGACGCCTCCTGCCCGGAGGTGCGGCGCCGCCGTGCGCCGTCCGAGCGCACCACCCGCACGACCCGAGGAGCCGCCCCGTGCCTGCCAGCTCGTCGAGCAGCGACTCGTTCGTGCACCTCCACGTGCACACCGAGTACTCCATGCTCGACGGCGCCGCGAAGATCGACGACCTCTTCTCCGAGGCGGCACGGATGGGCATGCCGGCCGTGGCCACCACCGACCACGGCTACCTCTTCGGGGCCTACGAGTTCTGGAAGAAGGCCAAGAAGTACGGGGTCAAGCCGATCATCGGCGTCGAGGCGTACCTCACGCCGGGCACGAGCCGGTTCGACCGCACCCGCGTGCGCTGGGGCGACGGCGGCGAGGACGACGTCTCCGGCACCGGTGCCTACACCCACATGACGCTCCTGGCCCGGACCACGGAGGGGATGCACAACCTCTTCCGGATGGGGTCGCTGGCGAGCATCGAGGGCATGTTCTACAAGCCCCGGATGGACCGCGACCTGCTCTCGACGTACGGCGAGGGCCTCATCGCGACGACGGGCTGCCCCTCCGGCGAGGTCCAGACCAAGCTGCGCCTCGGTCAGTACGAGGCGGCCTGCGCCGCCGCCGCCGACTTCCGGGACATCTTCGGCGCGGAGAACTTCTTCTGCGAGCTCATGGACCACGGCCTCGGCATCGAGCGCCGCGTCCAGAAGGACCTCATCCGGCTGGCCCGCGACCTGAACCTGCCGCTCGTCGCGACGAACGACCTGCACTACACCCGCGCCGAGGACGCCCAGGCCCACGCGGTGCTCCTGTGCGTGCAGTCCGGCGCGACCCTCGCCGACCCGAAGCGGTTCAAGTTCGACGCCGACGACTTCTACCTCAAGTCGCCGCAGGAGATGCGCCACCTCTGGCGCGAGCTGCCCGAGGCCTGCGACAACACCCTGCTCATCGCCGAGCGCTGCGAGTCCGGGTTCACCGAGTCGGTCGGCAAGTACATGCCGAACTTCCCGTGCCCCGACGGCGAGAACGAGGAGTCCTGGTTCGTCAAGGAGGTCGAGGCGGGCCTGCACCGCCGCTTCCCGAACGGCATCACGGACGCCGTCCGCAAGCAGGCGAACTACGAGATCGAGGTCATCACGAGCAAGGGCTACGCGGGGTACTTCCTCGTCGTCGCCGACTTCATCAACTGGGCGAAGGCCAACGGCATCCGGGTCGGCCCGGGCCGTGGCTCCGGCGCGGGCTCGATGGCCGCCTACGTCATGGGGATCACCGACCTCGACCCGCTCGAGCACGGGCTGATCTTCGAGCGGTTCCTCAACCCCGAGCGGATGTCGATGCCCGACTTCGACGTCGACTTCGACGAGCGCCGCCGGGGCGAGGTCATCCGGTACGTCACCGACAAGTACGGCGACGACCGGGTCGCCCAGATCGTCACGTACGGCACGATCAAGGCCAAGCAGGCCCTCAAGGACGCCTCCCGGGTGCTCGGCTACCCGTTCTCGATGGGGGAGCGGCTCACCAAGGCGATGCCGCCGGCCGTCATGGGCAAGGACATCCCGCTCGCCGGGATCTTCGACCCCGAGCACAAGCGGTACAACGAGGCGGGCGAGTTCCGCGAGCTGCACGCCTCCGACCCCGAGGTGCAGAAGGTCGTGGCGACGGCCCGCGGCCTGGAGAACCTCAAGCGGCAGTGGGGTGTGCACGCCGCCGGCGTCATCATGTCGAGCGAGCCGCTCGTCGACGTCATCCCGATCATGAAGCGGGAGCAGGACGGCCAGATCATCACGCAGTTCGACTACCCGTCGTGCGAGGACCTCGGCCTCGTCAAGATGGACTTCCTCGGCCTGCGCAACCTGACGATCCTCGACGACGCGCTGCGCAACCTCACGCTCAACGGCAAGGAAGCCATCGAGGTCGAGAAGCTCACCCTCGACGACCCGGCGACCTACGCGCTCCTCGGCCGCGGCGACACCCTCGGGGTGTTCCAGTTCGACGGCGGCCCGATGCGCTCGCTGCTGCGCCTCATGCAGCCGGACAACTTCGAGGACATCTCCGCCGTCGGCGCCCTCTACCGGCCGGGCCCGATGGGCGCCGGCTCGCACACGAACTACGCGCTGCGCAAGAACGGCCAGCAGCCGATCACGCCGATCCACCCCGAGCTCGCCGAGTCGCTCTCGGAGATCCTCGGGACGACGTACGGCCTGATCGTGTACCAGGAGCAGGTCATGGCCATCGCCCAGAAGGTGGGTGGCTACACGCTCGGCAAGGCCGACCTGCTCCGGCGGGCCATGGGCAAGAAGAAGCGCGAGGTCCTCGACGCCGAGTTCGTCGGGTTCAGCGCGGGCATGACCGCCAACGGGTACTCCGACGCGGCGATCAAGACCCTCTGGGACATCCTCGTCCCGTTCTCCGACTACGCCTTCAACAAGGCGCACAGCGCCGCGTACGGCCTCGTCTCCTACTGGACGGCCTACCTCAAGGCGAACTACCCGGCCGAGTACATGGCCGCCGTCCTCACGAGCGTGCGCGACGACAAGGACAAGTCGGCGCTGTACCTCAACGAGTGCCGCCGGATGGGCATCAAGGTCCTCCCGCCGGACGTCAACTCCTCCGCGGCGGACTTCACCCCGGTCGGCACCGACATCCGGTTCGGTCTCACCGCGATCCGCAACGTCGGCGCGAACGTCGTCGACGCGATCGTCGCGACCCGGGAGGAGAAGGGCAGCTTCACGTCCTTCGACGACTTCCTCAAGAAGGTCCCGGCCGTCGTCTGCAACAAGCGGACGATCGAGTCGCTCATCAAGGCCGGCGCCTTCGACGACCTCGGCCACACCCGGCGCGCGCTGCTGTCGGTGTACGAGGAGCGGGTCGACAACCAGGTCGGGGTCAAGCGCCAGGAGGCGATCGGCCAGTTCGACCTCTTCGCCGACCTCGGCGGGGGCGGCGCCGACGAGCCGACCCAGCTCGGTGCGGACGTCCCGGACCTGCCGGAGTTCGAGAAGAAGGAGAAGCTCTCCCTCGAGCGGGAGATGCTCGGGCTCTACGTCTCCGACCACCCGCTCTTCGGCGTCGAGCACATCCTGTCCCGGGCCGCCGACTGCTCGATCGCGACCCTGACGGGGGACGACGGCCGCCCGGACGGCGCCCAGGTCACCATCGCGGGGATGATCAGCGGCCTGCAGCGCAAGCTGACGAAGACCGGCAACCAGTGGGCGATCGCGACCGTCGAGGACCTCGGCGGCGCGATCGAGGTGCTCTTCTTCCCGCAGGCGTACCAGACGGTCTCGCACGTCCTCGCCGAGGACCTCGTCGTCGTCGTCCGCGGCCGGGTGAGCCGCCGCGACGACACGCCGTCGATCTTCGCGCAGGAGCTCAGCATCCCCGACCTCGACGAGGGCGACCGCGGCCCGGTCGTCGTCTCGCTGCCGGTGACCCGCTGCACGCCACCGGTCGTCGAGCGGCTCAAGGACGTGCTCTCGACCCACCCCGGGCCGACGGAGGTGCACCTCAAGCTGACCCAGCCAGGCAGGTTCAAGCTCATGCGCCTCGACGACCGGCTGCGCGTCACGCCGTCCCCGGCGCTCTTCGGCGATCTCAAGGCCCTCCTCGGGCCGAGCTGCCTGGTCTGAGCACCGGTACTGAGCAGCGGAGAACAGGTCCCGTGTTCGGTCTAGGTCCCGAACAGCTCTATCTGGCTGCCTACTGGGGACCACGCGCTGTCGAACCCCCCGAGATCGGCGGTCTCGTCGCCGACACGATGTCGGAGATCTCCCGAGTGACCCCCGGCTTCGAAGGATGGGAAGTCAGCCTGCGGGGACACTTCAGACCACTCGAAGAGGCCATCTCCTCGGGAAAGCTCGTGAAGGAACTCCACCGGCAGCTCAAGGACCGCGGCCCGGACGGCGGCAACCTCCTCATGCTCTCGAGCACGGGACGGCCGCTCCCGCCGATAGCGGCCATGTGGGTTCTTGGTTCTGTCAGCGAGTACGTCCCGAACGTGTTCCTGCTGAACCTGTCGCGCCCGGAGCAGGAGTTCGACACGGCGGAGGCTGTGGCGCTCGCTCGCGTCGTCGAGTCGCACGTCATGCCGGACTGGATGATCGTCACCTCGAAACGCATCGAGAACCTTCTGAAGGCGGACGCTCCGGAGGTGCCGGCCAGGTCTCCGAGACCCGGTCTCCTCACGTACCTCTGTCGAGCGACCGGCTTCTCCGGTCTGCGAACCCAGCCCCTGCTGGAGCTGGGCCGGGGTGTTGCTCTGGCCGCTCCTGACCCGCCCGCGTCCTCCGCTGACGACTGGCTGCTCGACGCCGCCCGCCGAATGCGGGCCTCCTTGGCGTCCTGACCCCGGTCCGGGTGGGCTGCGCTGCGCCGTCCGGACGATCCGGTGTACGCCGGGTGGTGGGTGTCGCACCGAACCGGGCCTGACGTCAGTGGCGCCGTCCTACAGTGATCGACTGCGGTCGGCGGCGCGGGCCCGTCGCGGAGGGAGTCGGCGTGTCGGGCACGGGCTGGGACGAGCAGGGCGAGAATGCACCACCGGCAGGCGGTCCCGCGTGGGGGGCACCGGCCGGCGGCGCGCCGTTCCCGCCGTCGCCCTACGGCGGCGTCCCCGCCTCTGCCGCAGGCTCCCCGTACGGCGGCGGGTACGCCCCGCCCGGGTACGCGGCCGGTGCCGAGACGCTCACCCACGGCCCGACGCTCCTGCCCGCACCGCGCCGGCGCCGGGGCGCGGTCGTTGCGGCCGGCCTCGCCGCGGCGCTCGTCGTCGGCGGCGTCGGGGTCGGCGGGTACGTGGCCACCGGTCTGCTCGGTGGCGGCGACCAGCCCGAGGACCACCTGCCCGCGGCGGCCGTCGCGATGGTCAAGCTCGACCTCGACCCGTCCGCCGGCCAGAAGATCGACGCGATCCGGTTCGCCCGGAGGTTCCCCGGCGGCAAGGACCTGCGCGAGGACGGCGACCCGCGCGAGTGGATGTGGGAGAAGCTCACCCGGGACGTCGAGGGGGCGCCGCCGTGGTCGCAGGCGAGCGAGTGGATCGGCGACCGGGCCGCGCTCGCGGTGCTGCCCGCCGCGGCCGGGGCGACCGAGCCGGAGGTGGTCGGTGTGCTCGCCGTCACCGACGAGAAGGCCGCCGTCGCCGACATGGCGTCGCTGAAGAACGCCGGGGTCGCCGCCGCGGACGGCTGGCTCGTCCTCGCGCGGACCGACGCGGCCGCGCGGGCCGTCGTCACCGCCGCGCAGGCGGCGCCGCTCGCCGACGAGAGGACCTTCTCCGAGGACCTCGACCGGATCGGTGAGGACGGCGTCGCCGCCGCCTGGTTCGACGGCCCCGGGGTCTCGGCGCTCGCGTCCGCCTCCGCGTCGTCGCAGGCCCTCGGCGGGCTCCCCGGCTGCGCGGGGGCGACCGCGCCCGCGGCACCCCGGGTGCCCGGCCACGGCGCCGTGACGCTGCGCTTCGACGGCCCGTCCCTCGAGCTGTTCGGCAGCGTCGTCGGTGCCGACGCGACGGCCGCGGCCTCCGGTGCGGGCACCGGCATCGAGGCGCTGCCGGCGGGCACGCTGGCCGGGATCGGTGCGGCGGGGCTCGGTCCGGCCGTGACGAAGCAGTGGGACCAGATGCTCGCGCAGGTCTCGGCCGCGACCTGCGAGGACGCCGGTGACCTCGTCGACATCGCCTCCACGACGGTCGGGCTCGACCTCCCGGGCGACCTCGCGACGCTCCTCGGCGACACGGCGGCCGTCTCCGTCGGCGGTCCCGGCGCCGACGGGACGCCGTCCGTGGGGCTCAAGGTCACGACGTCCGGGGCGGGCCTCGGAGACCTCGTCGACACCCTTTCCGGGCTGGCCACGGACGCCGGGGTGCCGTTCACGGCGAAGGTCGTCGACGGCGGGTACGTCGCCGGCACCGGCCCCGAGGCCCTCGCGGCGCTGGAGACGCCCGGTGCCGGGCTGTCGGCCGTGCCGAAGTTCCGTGGCGCCGCCCCGGACGCGGGGGCGGCGTCCGTCGTCGCGTTCGCCGACGTCCAGGGGCTGCTCACGGCCTACGGCGACACGATGCCCGCCGACGCCCGGGCCGACCTCGCCCCGCTCGACGCGCTCGGGCTCACCGTCGTCGTCGCCGGGGGCGGCGAGCAGACCCTGCGCGTGCGGCTGACGACGCGCTGACCGGTCCGGCGGCCGGCCGGGGTGCCGCGGCCACCTACACTTCCGGCGTGACGACGCACCACGTGGCCGGGTCGGCCCCGACAACCTCGGTCCGCGGCGAGGTGTGGGTCGGTGTCGCCTGCGTGGCCGGCGGGGTCGTGCTCGGGGCGCTGTGGGCCCTCGTCGGCGCGACCGTCGTCGGGGCCACCGACCCCGACGAGCAGGCCGCTGCGTCCGACGGCACGTTCGCGCTCCTCGGCATCGGCTTCGGTCTCGTGTCGGCCCTGCTCCTCGCGGTGCTGCCCGGGCACCGCCAGGTCGTCCGGGCCGGGGTGGCGCTCGCGGGCAGCGTCCTCGGCGGGTTCGTCGGGCTGGCCGTGGGCCTCGTCCTCGGTGCCCCCGCGCTGCGCGCCGACGGGATGGTCCTGGCCTGGCCCGTCGTCCTCGGCGCGGTGACCACGCTGCGCCTGCTCGTCGTCCATCTGCTGGGTCGCGAGTAGCCACCCGCCTTGCGCTAACGATTCGTAAGCGAATCGCTCTGGTGGCATTCGATTCGCTCGGCTAAGGTGCCGTCATGCCTACAGACGTGACGATCGACCGCACCCGGCTCGCGACCCTCCTCGACCGTGAGCGCTCGGCGTACACGGCCGCGCACCCGCGTTCGGCGGAGCTGTTCGGTGCGGCCGACCACCTCTTCGGCCGGGTGCCGATGACCTGGATGGCGAAGTGGAGCGGCGGGTTCCCGCTGTACCTCGACACCGCGCACGGCAACACGATCACCGACGTCGACGGCCGCACGTACATCGACTTCGCGCTCGGTGACACCGGGGCGATGGCCGGGCACAGCCCGGCGGCGACCGTGGCCGCCGTCCGCGAGCGGCTCGAGGTCGGTGGCGGCGTGACGACGATGCTGCCCACCGCCGACGCCGAGTGGGTCGGCGCCGAGCTGTCCCGTCGGTTCAAGCTCCCGCTGTGGTCGTTCACGCTCACCGCGACGGATGCGAACCGGTGGGCGATCCGGCTCGCCCGGATCGCGACCCGCCGTCCGAAGATCCTCGTCTTCTCGTACTGCTACCACGGCAGCGTCGACGAGATCTTCGCCGTCCCGGGCCCGGACGGCGTCGCCGTCGCCCGCCCCGGCAACGCCGGCCCGCCGGTCCCGATGGACCTCACGACGCGCGTCGTCGAGTTCAACGACGCTGCGGCGCTGGAGCGCGAGCTCGCGCACGGCGACGTCGCCGCCGTCCTCATGGAGCCGGCACTGACGAACATCGGCATCGTGCTGCCCGAGCCGGGCTTCCTCGAGCGGGTCCGCGAGCTCTGCACCGCCGCGGGGACGCTGCTCATGATCGACGAGACGCACACGTTCTCCGCCGGCTGGGGCGGGGCGACGACCGCCTGGGACCTCGAGCCCGACATCTTCGTCATCGGCAAGAGCATCGGCGGCGGCATCCCGTCCGGCGCGTACGGCATCAGCGCGGAGGTCGCCCGCCTCGTCGGCGCCGACGCCGACGCCGACCTCGTCGACGTCGGCGGTGTCGGCGGCACGCTCGCCGGCAACGCCCTGTCGGTGTCGGCGATGCGCGCGACCCTCGAGCAGGTCCTCACGCCGGAGGCCTTCGACGGCATGATCGCCCTGGCCACCCGGTTCACCGAGGGCGTGCAGGCGACGATCGACCGCACCGGTGTCGCCTGGTCGGTGCAGCAGCTCGGGGCCCGCAGCGAGTACCGCTTCGCGAGCCCGGCGCCGACGACCGGCACGGCGTCCGCGGAGAGCGCCGACGACGAGCTCGACGAGTACGTGCACCTGTTCATGGCCAACCGCGGCGTCCTCATCACGCCGTTCCACAACATGGCGCTCATGTGCCCGACGACGACCACCGACGACGTGGACCGGCACACCGAGGTCTTCGCCGCGTGCGTCGACGAGCTCGTGGGGACGGGCCCGGTCGCGTGAGCGGCGGCCGGGCCGAGCTGGACGACGTCGACCGGACCCTGCTGCGGATCCTCCAGCACGACGGCCGGGCCTCGTACGCCGCGATGGCGCCCGAGGTCGGCCTGTCGGCGCCGGCGGTCCGGCTGCGGGTGCAGCGGCTCGTCGACGAGGGCGTCCTCCAGGTCGTCGGCGTCACCGACCCGATCGCGACGGGCTTCCCCGTCATGGCGATGGTCGGCGTCCAGACCCAGGGCGACGTCCGGGCCGTCGCCGACGCGCTCGGCGCGATCCCGAACGTCGTCTACCTCGTGCTCACCTCGGGGGAGCACGACCTGCTCGCCGAGGTCGTGTGCCGCACGCCGGAGGAGCTCCTCGACGTCGTCAACGACCGCGTCCGGGCCGTCGACGGCGTGCTCTCGACCCGCGTCTGGCAGTACTACGGCATCCACACGCACCGGTTCACGTGGGGTGTCCCGGACTGAGGCCTGAGGACCGTGATCGTGACCGATCCCGCGGCGCAGTGCCGCGACATCGGTCACGATCAGTGGGGAATCGCGTTCAGGTCGTGCCGGGGGGGCGTCGACCGGGTGGAGGTGTGGGAGGGCAACCTCGCGTTCGAGCTCCGCGGCTTCACCCCGGAGAAGGATGCCTGGGACGCCGCCGACGTCGAGGCCGCCCGAGCCGTGTACCCCGAGCAGCAGGTCGCCCTCAGCCCGGAGCGGAGCTACTCGTTCGTCGGGCCGACGACCGAGGTGATGGTGGCCCCGCTCGTCGCGGGGACACGGACACCCCGGGACTGAGGCGCCTGTCCGCGGCTACCGGCTGCTCGGGAACGAGACGACGCCGTCGTCCCGCAGCGCATCCACGAGCAGGGTGAGGTCGCGGTCGGGCAGTGGTGGCAGCTCGTCCGGGCCGAACCAGCCGACCTCGAGCGACTCGTCGTCCGCGACATGCGCCTCGCCGGACAGCGGCGTGCAGCGGAACGTCGTGATGACGTAGGAGACCTCGTCCCCGTTCGGGTACAGCATCGGCGGGATGGTGAAGACGCTGACGATCCGGTCCGGCCGGACGACGATGCCGGTCTCCTCGCGGACCTCACGGACGACGGCGTCCGCGACGTCCTCGCCCGGCTCCATGATTCCGCCGACGAGCGTCCACCCGCCCGTATCGCTGCGCCGGCCGAGCAGCACTCGGCCGTCGGCATCGACGACGACGCCGCAGACGGCGGGCATGAACAGCAGGTCGTGGCCGATCTTCTCCCGCAGCCGCAGGACGAACTCCGGGGTCGGCATCAGTGCCGCGCGATCGACGCGGTGCGCGCGCCCGTCAGCCGGACGAGGTCGGCCGGGGCGAGCTCGACGTCCACCCCGCGCCGCCCCGCGGACACGAGGACGCTGTCGAACGCCAGCGCGGACTCGTCGACGACGGTCGCGAGCCGCTTGCGCTGGGCGAGCGGGCTGATCCCGCCGACGACGTAGCCTGTCGCGCGCTCGGCGGCCGCCGGGTCGGCCATCGCGGCCTTCTTGCCGCCGGCCGCGGCGGCGAGCGCCTTGAGGTCGAGGTGCGCGTCGACGGGGACGACGGCCACGGTGAGCGCGCCGTCGACGTCGGCGACCAGGGTCTTGAAGACCCGCTCCGCCTCGACGCCGAGGGCGAGCGCGGCCTCCTCGCCGTAGGAGAGCCCGCGCTCGTGGGCGCGCGGGTCGTGCTCGTACGCCCGGATCGTGTGCGGCACCTTCTGGGCCGTGAGCAGGACGGTCGCGGGGGTCCCCACGGCGTCCTTCGCCTTCTTGCTCAGTTGGAGCTCACGCTTCCCTTCGTCAGGTCGGTCGCCGGCAGGCAGCGGAACGCGGTGATGAGGGCGCGCTCGCGCTTGAGCAGCCCGATCTCGGCGGCGAGCCGGTCCGCCGTCGTCGGCTCCTCGAGGAGCCGCTGCCGCTCGGGCAGGTCGAGGATGACCGCCGCGGCGACGAGGTAGCTGACGACGCGCGGGTCGTCGGGGAGCTCGGTGACGTCGACGTCGAGGACGGCCCGGTACTCCGCGAACTGCTCGACGACCCGGTCGGTGAGCGCCTCGAGGTCGCCCTCGCCGTCCGGCTCGTCGATGAGCTCGACGAGACCGGTGAGGTAGGGCGTCCCGGCGGCCTCGTCGAGGCCGACGACCCGGAACCTGCCCTCGCCGACGGTGACGATGTCGAAGCGTCCGTCGGAGTAGGGGGTCACCTCGCGCAGCTCGGCGATGCACCCGACGGCGTGCAGCGCGGTCGCGTTGCCCTCGCCGACCTCGTGCCCGGTGCGGATCGCGACGATCCCGAACTGCCGGGTCGCCCCCTCGGGCAGCGCCATGAGGGCCTCGACAAGCACCCGGTACCGCTGCTCGAAGATGTGCAGCGGCAGCACGAGGCCCGGCACGAGCACCGTGCCCAGGGGGAAGAGCGGCAGCCGCGTCGCCATAGCCAGGAGGCTAGTGGGATCGGCCGCGCGCCTCGACCTGTGGGCCGTCGTCCACGACCATGACCGTCATGGGGACGACAGGCCCGCAGGGGTCGGCAGGGACCGAGGAGCCGGACGGCGTGCTCGAGCGGTTGTGGGACGCGTGGGTCGGCACGGACCGGGCGGGCGGCGACGCAGCGTCCGAGGTCCCCGGGCGGGAGGGTGAGCCGCCGGAGGACGTCGAGGCCGTCGAGGTGTTCGGCAGCGACGACGTCCTCTCCGACCAGCTCGCATCGTTCGGCGCCGTCGGCGACGTCTCGGACGGCGTGCTCCAGGACGACGGCACCTCCGACGTCGACTGGACCTGACGGGCGGAGGAGCCGCCGTTCAGCGGGCCGCGCGCCGTGCGTCGACGGCGGCCTGCACGAGCGCGACGGCCTCGCCGTCACCGATCCCCAGCGCAGAGACCGCCTCGGCGTACGCAGCGGCGGCCGCCGCGGCCCGGCGCCGCACCGCGTCGCCCGACGCGGCGACGAGGGTGCCGCGCCGCCCCGCGGTCTCGACGAGGCCGGCCTCCTCGAGCTCGCGGTAGGCCCGGGCGACGGTGTTCGCGGCGAGCCCGAGGTCGGTCGCGAGGGTGCGGACCGGCGGCAGCCGGGTGCCGACCGGCAGCGAGCCGTCGTCGATCCGGCCGGCGATCCCGGCCCGGACCTGCTCGTAGGGCGGGACGCTGCTCGACGGGTCGACCTCGACGATCACAGCGGCGATTCTCGCAGCACGTCGGGGGACGGCGGGGCGCCGGCGAGCCAGGCCTGCGGCGGGGTCGCGTGGTGAAGCCGCCAATCCTGCACCAGCGGTCTCGCCGACGAGGTGACCCACCCGTTGACGCCGAGTCCCAGCACGAACAGCACCGTCAGGACGATGTCCGCCCAGAACCAGGACGGTGCACCGGTCCAGCGCTCACCGTGCACCAGCCACCGGGCGGTGGCGATCGGCAGGACGGTCATGAGGGGCGTCCCCAGGTCCTGCCGCGCGAGGGCCGCGTCGACGGCGCGCAGCACGGCCCCGTCCCCGATCGCCGGTGTTCCGATCACCTCCCGGACCGCGACGACGACCAGGCCTCCGAGCAGGAGCGGCACCAGCAGAGCGACAGCGGAGACCCACCCCGGTCTGCGCACGAGCAGGTCGACGGCGACCGCGGCCGACACGCCGGTAGCCGCCGCCGGGACAGCGGCGATGCACCACACCGCCGGCCCAGGGCGTCGTCGTCCGGCGTCGCCGCCGGTGACCGGTGTGAGCCTGGCGCGGACGGCGTCGTCGATGCGGCGAGACGTCAGCAGCGCCATGCCACCGACGCAGACGTTCACCAGTGCCAGGACCGCCGCGCCGAGCACGGCAGGAGCCGTGTCGTCGCCCGTGTCCGAGAAGATGTCGACGCCGAACGAGACGAGCATGATGGCGACGACCACGGTGACCAGACCGGCGAGCCGGTCCCAGCGCACGGCGCCCGGGTACCCGAGCCAGCCGCGGCCGTCCACCCGCGCCCGGATCACAGCGAGGTCGAGCGCCGTCGGTGGCGGCAGCACCGGCGCGGTCACGACGCGGCCGGCGCCAGCGGCTGCGGCGCCGCCGGCGCCGCCCGGGGGAGCAGGTCGCCGTCCCCGTTGAGCCCGACGAGCAGGGCGACCTGGACGGCGAGCAGCAGACCGGCGGCGACGACCGCGAGGGTGAACCACCAGCCGGGCAGGCCGTGCCAAGCGAGGAGGTAGAGCACCGGGGCGGCCGCCGTGCCGGTGAGCCGCAGCCGCAGGTCGCGGCGCAGCAGGGCGGCGTCCGCCCAGCGGGCGAGCAGGCCGGTGCCGACGACGGGCGTCGTCGCCCGCACGGCGAGCAGCCGGACGTGCGTCGCGAGCAGCGCGAGCGGCCCGACGGGGCCGAGTGCCATGAGCACCCCCGGGCGTTCGACGAGGACGGCGACGGCCGAGACCGTGACGAGGACGAAGGCGCCGGCGACGACGGCGGCGAGCAGCGTCGTGCCGCGGCCGAGCCGGTCGACCAGGGTCTGCACCGCCGACCGGCCGGGGAGCCGGCGCAGCGCCTCGAACCGCCGCGCGGGCGGCGTCACGGTCATCGGCTGCGCGGCCGTGGCCGGCGCGTCCGTCGCCGTGGCCGGGACGTCCGCGGCGGGCACGAACCGGTTGCGGACCAGGACGTCGACCCGCGCCGTCCGGCGTTCGGCCCGGACCCAGGCCCGGGCGCACACGAGACATCCGACGGTGGCGGCGACACCGGCCGGGGCCGCACCGGACGGGTGCGCCCCGAGCCAGGCGGTCACGCCGACGGCCGCGGCGAGGCCGACGGGGCCGATGAGCAGCCCGGACGACGACGGGCCCCCGTCGTCGGCGCGGCGGGCGAGGACGGCGCGGCCCTCGACCCGGGCCCGCGTGACCTCGACGTCGAGCGGGGCCTGGAGAGGCAGCGGTGCCGGGCCGCCGCTCACCGGCGCGCTCCGGCGCGACGACGGACCGCCCGCGCACCGGGCGCAGCGGGAGTGGTGGGGGACGGGGTCGTCGTCCTCCGACACGGCAGCATGCGATCACCGTAGGGCCGAAGGGGGGCGGCAGCCCAGCCCTGCGGCTGCGGAGCGTGACGGGTCAGGCGGGTTCGCCCGCGAGCCAGGCCTCCGGTTCACGCGCGGTGACGAGGCGGTAGTCCTTGAACAGTGGCTCGTGCATCCTGCCCGCGGACGCGCCGAGGGTCGCGAGGACGGCTGCGAGCGCGCAGAGGCCGAGTGCGCCCTCGTACCGGGTCGGGTGCAGGCCGAGCTGCACCGTGGCGATGAACGCGAACATCGGGATCGGTTCGAGCACCTCCAGGAGCCTGTGCTTGCGGACCGACCCGTCCACGGCCTCGAGGACTGGGCCGGCGCCGACGGGGGCCGACCGCAGCACGTGGATCCCGGCGGCCGCCGCCAGGACGAGCACGCCGAGCAGGGAGAGCACCGGGAGCACGGCCGCGACGCCGGCCTCGCGCAGCACGGACGGCAGCGCGGCCACGACGCCGAGCACCAGCCCGACCGAGCCGAGGAGACCGCAGACCGCCACGGTGCCGCCGACCGGCCCCAGGGGAAGCGCAGGTCGGCGCCCGACGGTCCTCGCCGGCCCGTCGACCGCGAGCCGGGCCCGGACCGCGGCGTCGAGGCGCCGCTGCCGCACGAGACCTGCAACGGAGAAGCCCGTCCGGGTGCCGAGCCCGAGGGTGAGCGCCCAGGTGGACGACGTCCCCGGCCTGCCGCCGGAGAGGAGGTCGCCGGTGAGGAGGGCGACCACGACGGCGACCACGACGGCGCCGACAACTCGGACGAGGACGGTCCTGGCCTTCGTGCGGTGTGTCGCACGGGACTCCAGGGCGTCCACTCGGGCCCTGACCGCCGCGAGCTCGGTCGCGGTCGGCACGGGCAGCGCCGCCGGGGTCCGTCGGCGCGGCCGCCAGGACCGCCCCGGCGCGGCACCTGCGGCCGCTGGCTGTGACATGGATCAAGGCTAGGGCCGCCGCCCGGGACGCGGGGCGCCTGCGCGCAGGCGCGCACCTAGAATCGAGCACGTGATACGCCGACTCGACCTGCGCGGTCAGACCCTGCGTGCCCGGGCCCTGCGGGGCGTCGTCCCGCGGGCGGACGTCGACGTCGAGCACGCCCTCGACACCGTCCGGCCGATCGTCGCCGAAGTCCGGGACCGGGGCGTCGCCGGGGTGCTCGACCTGTGCGAGAAGTTCGACGGCGTCCGGCCGGCGCAACTGCGCGTCCCCGCCGAGGCCCTCGCGCGGGCGCTCGACACGCTCGACCCCGCCGTCCGGGCGGCGCTCGAGGAGTCGATCCTGCGGGCCCGCCGCGTGCACCGCGAGCAGCGCCGCGAGGACCACGCGACCCAGGTCGTGCCGGGCGGCGTCGTCACCGAGCGCTGGGTCCCCGTCGGCCGGGTCGGGCTCTACGTGCCCGGCGGGCGTGCCGTCTACCCGAGCAGCGTCGTCATGAACGTCGTGCCCGCCCAGGAGGCCGGCGTCGAGTCGCTCGCCGTCGCGAGCCCGCCGCAGCGGGACAACCCGACCGCCTTCGAGGGGCTGCCGCACCCGACGATCCTCGCGGCGTGCGCGCTGCTCGGCGTCGAGGAGGTCTGGGCGGTCGGCGGTGCACAGGCGGTGGCGATGTTCGCCTACGGCCTCGCCGACCCGGACGCCGACCCGGACGCCGACCCGGCCGACGGCGTGCCCGCGCTGCTCTGCGAGCCCGTCGACCTCGTCACCGGGCCGGGCAACATCTACGTCACGGCGGCCAAGCGGCTGCTCAAGGGCCTCATCGGGATCGACGCGGAGGCCGGCCCGACGGAGATCGCGATCCTCGCCGACGACACGGCCGACGCCCGGCACGTCGCCGCCGACCTCATCAGCCAGGCCGAGCACGACCCGATGGCCGCAGCCGTCCTCGTCACCGACTCCGAGGCGCTCGCGGCCGCCGTCGAGGCCGAGCTCGAGGAGCAGGTCGCCCGTACCAAGCACAGCGAGCGGGTCACGACGGCGCTGTCCGGCCCGCAGTCCGGCATCGTCCTCGTCGACGACGTCGACGCCGGCCTCGAGGTCGTCGACGCGTACGCCGCCGAGCACCTCGAGGTGCACACCCGGGACGCCGGCTCGGTCGCGGCGCGGGTGAAGAACGCCGGCGCGATCTTCGTCGGCGCCTACGCCCCGGTGAGCCTCGGCGACTACTGCGCCGGGTCGAACCACGTGCTGCCGACCGGCGGCTGCTCGTGCCACTCCAGCGGCCTGTCGGTGCAGTCGTTCCTGCGCGGGATCCACGTCGTCTCGTACGACGAGGGCGCGCTGCGCGACGTCGCGCACCACGTCGTGACCCTGGCGAACGCCGAGGACCTGCCCGCGCACGGCCAGGCCGTCGAGGCCCGCTTCCCGGACGGCATCGGCTGACCGGCCTCGACGCCGAGCGGTCCGTGACCGCCCGGGTCGCCGTCCCTGCCGGGGTGCCCGCCCGCTGCCCCGCGGACGACGGCCGGCCCGCGCGGCTCGGCCGGCGGCCCCGGATGGTGCTCACCGAGGTCGACCGCGACCTCGACGAGACGCCGCCGGCCTGGGCGGCCATCGCGGTCGCCCGCCGCCGCGCGCTCCGCGACCTGCGGCGCACCGGGAAAGCGTTCGGCGCCGACGGCGTCGTCGGCGTGACCTTCGAGCCGGACGGCGACCACGTCGTCGGCACCGGGGTCACGGTCCGGCGCCGGCGCGTCCCGGTGACCGGCCTCACCGACGAGGTGTTCACGACGCACCTGTCCCTCGACGCCGCCGACCTCGCGGTGGAGGCCGGGCTGGCGCCGCGCCGCGTCGTCCTCAGCGCCTGCCGCGCGGCGCTCCACGACCCCACGGACGCCTGGCCGGAGCCCGCGTTCCCGGAGCCCGGCGAGG
Source organism: Kineosporia sp. A_224 (assembly GCF_002198655.1). Classification (GTDB taxonomy): domain Bacteria; phylum Actinomycetota; class Actinomycetes; order Actinomycetales; family Kineosporiaceae; genus R-H-3. The sequence continues at coordinate 75,280 of NZ_MWLN01000202.1, read as the reverse complement.
AGCCGTCGCTCGGCCGTCTCGTCGGTGCCGTCCACGACCTCGCCGCGGAGGTCTGGTGGGCGGCCGGGCGGCGGCGCGGCCCGAGCACGGTCCTCGTCGGCGAGGTCGAGGTCCGCTCCGGGCTCGAGCCGTGCAGCGGCGCCGACGGCCGGCACGACGCGGCCGTCGTCCTGCTCGCGACGGCGACCGTGCTCGCCGGTGCGGTCGACCGGTCGCCGGCCGCGAAGGACGTCGCACGCGGGCTCGGGCGGTTCGTCGTCCCGGTCGCCGCCGGGGCGGGGGCCTGGTGAGCCGCGCCCCGAAGAGCGCCGCGTTCGTCGCGGCGCTCGGCGTCGACGACCTGCTGCTCGCCGGGCTGCTCGGGCTGCGACCGGTGGGCGTCGTCCTCGGGCACAGCCTGCACGCGGCCGACCGCGTCGAGCCGGCCGCTCTCACCGCCGCGCAGCAGGCGGCGGACGACGCCGGCCCGCCCGGCGAGGACGTCGTGCGGACGACGGCCCTGGAGTCGGCGTGGGCGCTGGGCATGGCGCGGCTGCTCGCCCAGGCCGAGGACCTCGGGGCGGACGGCGTCCTCGGCATCGAGCTCACGGTGGCCACGGTCGAGCGCGGCACCCGGGTCGCGGTGACCGCGCACGGCACGGCCGTCCGCACGGCCGACGACTTCGACGGCAGCTGGCGGACCGACAGCACCGCGCCGTTCACGACCACGCTGTCCGGCCGGGACGTCTGGCTCCTCGCGAAGACGGGCTACCGGCCGCTCGGCATCGCCTTCGGTGCCTCGACCGGCCCGGTCGCGGACCCGGGCGACCTCACGGCGGACGGCGAGCACGCGACGGCGACGCAGGCGCTCTACGACGCCCGCGACCGCGCCCTCGCCCGGGTGCGCGCCGAGGCCGCCGCCCTCGACGCGGACGGCGTCGTGGCGCTGCGGTTCGACGGCGTCCCGCCGCCGCCCGGCGCGCAGGACGTCCGGGTCGTCGCCTGGGGGACGGCGGTCCGCCGGCTCACCGACCACACCCCGCCGGGGGATCCCGAGATCGTCCTGCCGCTGCTCGGAGGCCGCCCGTGACCGTCGACGACAGCGGTGCGCCGCAGGCGGCGACCGCCGCGCCGGACGACGAGGCCGACCTCGCCGCGACCGTGCTGCGGCTCGTCGAGGAGCTCGAGACCCGGCTGCCGCCGGCCGTCGTCCGGGTCGAGCGCGACCCGGGCGTCGGCGACCGGCTCGCCGGCCGGCCCGGCCCGGTGACCGCGGTGGTCGTCGACACCGGCGCGGGCCGCCTCCTCGTCCTCGACGCCGGCCCGCGCGGCTTCGCGTGCACGAGCGCGACACGGGTCGGCGGGGTCGTCGTGGCCCGCCGGCGGCTGCGGCTCAGCGCCTGGCTCGCCCGGCTCGACGCGTTCCTCGCCGCCCGCGAGGAGGAGACCGCGATCGCCGAGGCCGCCGCCCAGCGGGTCCTCGTGACCCTCGGCTCCGCCGAACCCTCGGACGCCCTCACCGTGCACGCCGACGCCCTCGACGAGGACCTCGCCGACCTGCCCGCGCACGTCGAGGGCCGGGTCCCCGCGGACGTCGTCGACGCCGTCCGGCGGATCTGCGCCGAGCTCCGCGAGACCCACGAGCGGCTGCCGGCCGGTGCCGCGCACGGTCACCTCGTGCACCGGGTCGCGACCGACTACCTGCCGACGACCCTGCGGATCTACCTCGAGCTGCCGCAGGCGTGGGCCCAGGAGTACTCCGGCTTCGGCGGCCGGACGGCGCTCGACATCCTCCGTGAGCAGCTCGACATCCTCGAGATCGGTGTCCGCGAGCTGCACCGCGCCGTCCTCGAGGACGACGGTGAGCGGCTCCTCGCGAACGGCGCCTTCCTCGCCGACCGGTTCGGGAACGCCGACTCCGACCTGCACCTGCCGGACCACACGGACTGAGCGCACCGGTCGAGGGCCGCCGACACGCCGTCCGGGCGCGGGCGCCCCGCTCGGTAGACTCGGCCGGTGCCTCCCACCACCTCTGCGGACTCCGCCGCGGACACCCTCGCGCGCCTCCCGCTGCGGGACGACCTGCGCGGCAGGACGCCCTACGGCGCCCCGCAGCTCGCCGTCCCGACCCGGCTGAACACCAACGAGAACAGCTACGACGTGCCCGTCGAGGTCGTCGCGGCGGTCGTGGACGCCGTCCGCAAGGAGGCCGTCCACCTCAACCGGTACCCGGACCGCGAGTTCACCGCCCTGCGCGAGGACCTCGCGATCTACCTCGGGCACGACGTGACGCCCGCGCAGGTGTGGGCGGGCAACGGCAGCAACGAGGTGCTCCAGCACGTCGTCCAGGCCTTCGGCGGCCCCGGCCGGACGGCGCTCGGCTTCACGCCGTCCTACTCGATGCACCCGATCATCTCGACCGGCACCGGCACGGCCTGGGTCGACGGGCTGCGCGGGGCGCCGTCCGGCGTCTTCGACCTCACCGCCGAGCACGCCGCGGCGCAGGTCGAGGAGCACGACCCGGACGTCGTCTTCCTCTGCTCCCCGAACAACCCGACCGGCACCTCGGTCGGCCTGGACGTCGTCGAGGCCGTCTACGAGCGCAGCCGCGGGATCGTCGTCGTCGACGAGGCGTACGTCGAGTTCTCCCGGCCCGGGACGCCGAGCGCCCTGACCCTGCTGCCCGGCCGCGAGCGCCTCGTCGTCTCCCGGACGATGAGCAAGGCCTTCGCACTCGCCGGCGCCCGGCTCGGCTACCTGGCCGCCGACCCCGCGGTGTGCGACGCGTTCCGGCTCGTCCGGCTGCCGTACCACCTGTCCGCGCTCACCCAGGCGGCCGCCCGCGCCGCGCTGTGGCACGCCGACGTCCTGCTCTCGACCGTCGAGGCGATCAAGGAGCAGCGCGACCGGATCGTCGCGACGCTGCCGTCGTTCGGCCTGCTGCCCGTCGCGAGCGACGCGAACTTCGTGCTCTTCGGCGGGCTGGACGACGAGAAGAGGGTCTGGCGGGCGCTGCTGGAGTACGGCGTCCTCGTCCGTGACGTCGGGATCGCGCACCACCTGCGGGTCACCGCCGGCACCCCCGACGAGACGACCACGTTCCTCGACGCCCTCGAGTCGGTCATGGAGGCCAGCCGATGACCACCCCCGCCACCAGCCCGGGCCCCCGCACCGCCCGCGTCGAACGCGCGACGAAGGAGAGCAAGGTCCTCGTCGAGCTCGACCTCGACGGCACCGGCCGCGCGAGCGTCAGCACCGGCGTCGGGTTCTACGACCACATGCTCACGAGCCTGGCCAAGCACGCCCTGCTCGACCTCACGGTCTCGGCGGACGGCGACACGGACGTCGACGCGCACCACACCGTCGAGGACGTCGCCATCGTCCTCGGCCAGGCGCTGCGCGAGGCGCTCGGCGACAAGGCCGGCATCCGCCGCTTCGGGGACGCCCTCGTGCCGCTCGACGAGTGCCTCGTCCAGGCCGCCGTCGACGTGTCGGGCCGGCCCTACTGCGTGCACGACGGCGAGCCCGAGGGCCAGCAGTACGTCGTCATCGGCGGCTCGTTCGTCGGGTCCCTGACCCGGCACGTCTTCGAGACGCTCGCGCTGACCGCCGGGATCGCGCTCCACGTCCGGGTGCTGTCCGGCCGCGACCCGCACCACATCGTCGAGGCCCAGTTCAAGGCCGTCGCCCGCGCGCTCCGCGCGGCCGTCGAGGCCGACCCCCGGGCCGAGGGGATCATCCCCAGCACCAAGGGCACGCTGTGACAGGCACCGCCGCGCGCGGGGAGACCCGTTGACCCGCAAGGCGAAGGTCGTCGTCCTCGACTACGGCTCGGGCAACGTCCGGTCCGCCGTCCGGGCGCTCATGCGGGTCGGCGCCGACGTCGAGCTCACCGCCGACCGGGCCCGCGCCGAGGGCTGCGACGGGCTCGTCGTCCCCGGCGTCGGCGCCTTCGCCGCCGTCGCCGAGCAGCTCCGCGCGGTCCGCGGCGACGTCATCGTCGACCGGCGCCTCGCCGGCGGCCGCCCGGTGCTCGGCATCTGCGTCGGTCACCAGGTGATGTTCGAGCGGTCGACCGAGCACGGGCAGGAGCACGTCGAGGGCCTGGGGGAGTGGCCCGGCGTCGTCGAGCGACTGCCCGCCGAGGTCGTGCCGCACATGGGCTGGAACACCGTCCAGCCGCCGCCGGGCACCGTGCTCTTCGCGGGCGTCGAGCACGAGCGGTTCTACTTCGTGCACTCGTTCGCCGTGCAGCGCTGGGAGTTCGTCGAGCGCCAGGGCGAGCACCGGCAGCGACCCCCGGCGGTGACGTGGGCCGACCACGGCGCCCGGTTCGTCGCGGCGGTCGAGAACGGCGTCCTCAACGCGACCCAGTTCCACCCGGAGAAGTCCGGGGACGCCGGGGCGCACCTGCTCGAGAACTGGGTCGCGACGCTGTGACCGCCGGCGGGCCGGCGGGCGGCCGGTGAGCAAGGAACGCGCGAAGCGGCGCGCCGAGCGGCAGGCCGCCGCCGCGGTGGAGCGCGAGCGGCGGGCCCGGGCCCAGGCCCGAGCCGCCCGGCGCCGGTCCCTCGGCGCGCTCGTCACGGCGCCGTTCAGCCGCCGCGACGAGCCGAAGAGCGCGCTGCAGCGGCAGCGCCGCCGGCAGAACGGCGTCCTCGCCGCGGCACTCGTCGCGCTGAACGCCGTCCTCTGGCTGCTCGAGCCGTCGTGGGTGTGGCGCAGCGCCACCGTCGTCGGCTCGCTGCTCGCCTGGCCGGTGCTCGCCGTCCTCGCGTTCGACCGCCGCGCGAGCCGCTGACCGCGGTCCGGACGCGACGCCGGCCGCCGCGACCCGTGCGCTAGCGTCGGCGCGTGGCCACCCGACGCCGAGCGAGCACCCGGACGAGCAGCAGCACCCGCCGCCGGACGACGCGCCGCCGGACGACGGCCCGCGGCACGAGCCGCACCCGCAGCACGACGACCCGCCGCCGCAAGGGCACCGCGACGTCGTTCGGGAGCGCGGCCGGTCTCCTGCTCGTCTGGGTGCTCGTCCAGGGCCCGTGGTGGCTGAAGATCCTCACCGTCGTCCTCGCCGTCGCGGCGTTCGCCGGGTACGTCCTCGTGACCCGACGGGGCGCCGACGACGCGGACGACGGCGCCGACGACACGGCGGACGCCCCGGACGACGCCACGGCGGCCCCGCAGACCGACGCACCACCCTCGGACGCACCACCCTCGGACGCACCACCCTCGGAAGGGAACCCCGCGTGAGCACCGCCCCCGTCCTCGAGCTCCTGCCCGCCGTCGACGTCGCCGACGGCCAGGCCGTCCGCCTCGTCCAGGGCGAGGCCGGCAGCGAGACCTCCTACGGCGACCCGCTCGACGCCGCGCTCGCGTGGCAGTCCGCGGGGGCGGAGTGGATCCACCTCGTCGACCTCGACGCCGCCTTCGGCCGCGGCTCGAACCGCGAGCTGCTCGCCCGGGTCGTCGCCGCGCTCGACGTCCGGGTCGAGATGAGCGGCGGGATCCGGGACGACGAGAGCCTCGCCGCGGCGATGGCGACCGGGTGCGCCCGGGTCAACCTCGGCACGGCCGCCCTCGAGGACCCGGCCTGGACCCGCAAGGCCATCGCCGAGTACGGCGACCGGGTCGCCGTCGGCCTCGACGTCCGCGGCACGACGCTGGCGGCCCGCGGCTGGACCAAGGAGGGCGGCGACCTCTGGGAGACCCTCGCCCGCCTCGACGAGGACGGCTGCGCCCGCTACGTCGTCACCGACGTCACCAAGGACGGCACGCTCCGCGGCCCGAACATCGACCTGCTCCGCGAGGTCGCCGCCCGCACCGACCGTCCGGTCGTCGCGAGCGGCGGCATCGCCGACCTCGCCGACCTCGAGGCGCTCCGGGCGCTCGTCCCGGCCGGTGTCGAGGGCGCGATCGTCGGGAAGGCGCTCTACGCCGGGGCGTTCACGCTGGAGCAGGCGCTCGACGTCGCCGGCCGGCGATGACCGACCCGGCCCTCGAGCCGGGCGGCACGACCGACTCCTCCGGCGTCCCGTGGCAGGGCCGCACGCTGAACCCGCAGCCGTTCACCGGCGACGAGGGCGGCCCGGACGCCGCGCTCGCCGCGGCGCTCGCGGGCCACGCCGCGGGGGAGCGGACGGCGGCCGACGTCGTCGCGGCCCTCGCCCCGGCCCGGGTCCTCGTCGCGGTCGTCGCCGTCCTCGGCGAGGACCACCCCGTCGTCGGCGGCCTGCGCGCCGACAAGGGCGCCGACATGGCGCTGGTCACCCTGACCGGCCCGGACGGCGTCCGCGGGCTGCCCGTCTTCACCTCGACGGCGGCGCTCGCCGCCTGGGACGCCGGCGCCCGGCCGGTCCCCGTCGAGAGCGCCCGGGCGGCACTGTCCGCGGTCGCGGAGGGCTGCGACCGGATGCTCGTCGACCTCGCCGGGCCGCACCCGTTCGTCGTCCGGCGGCCCGCCGTCTGGGCCCTCGGCCAGGGCCGGCACTGGGTGCCGTCCCCGGAGGACCCCGTCGTCGCCGCCGCGGTCGAGCGGGCGACGGCCGGCCTGACCGGGATCGTCGGCGTCCGCTGCGAGCCGGGGGCCGCGGCGGAGCTCAAGGTCGTCCTCGGCGTCCGCGCAGGGCTCGACCGGGCCGCGCTCGACGACCTGGTCCGGGTCGTCGGCACGGCGCTGGGTCGCGAGGAGGACGTCGCCGACCGCGTCGACTCGATGGAGCTCGTCGTCCTGCCCGCGTAACCCGTGACCTGCGTCGCACCCGGTGACACGGGGGTGCGGACCTGGTAGACAGCGATCACTGCGCACGACCGGACGGGCCTTGAGGGGGGCTCGGACGTCAGGCACGCGCGCGTCCACCCGCACGCAGCCCGACGACCCGGAGGTCGCTCATGCGCCGAACACGTCCTCGTCATGCCCGCCTCATCGCCTTCGGCCTCGCCTCGGCCGCGGCGCTGCTCGGCACCGTGGGGATCCCCGCCGCCACCGCCGCGGACGCCCCCGTGACGATCCAGGTGCTCAACGTCTCGGACTGGCACGGCCAGATCGTCCCGCTGACGGTCGGCACGGCCCAGGTCGGCGGGGCCGCGACCCTCGCCGGCTACTTCAACGCCCACCGGGCGGAGAACCGCAACACCCTCACCCTCACCTCCGGGGACGCCGTCGGAGCGACCCCGCCGATCTCCTCGTTCTTCGCCGACGAGCCGACGATCCGCGCCATGCGGCTCATGGGCTTCGACGCCGACACGCTCGGCAACCACAACTTCGACGCGGGTCTGGGCCGGCTCCAGAGCCAGATCGACCTCGCCCGCACCGACGCCCCGACGGTCCCCGGCAAGCGGGTGCGCTACCTGTCCGCGAACCTCAAGAACCTCGACGCCAACCTCGACGAGGTCGAGAAGTTCCGGATCTTCAAGGTGGGCGGCGTCAAGGTCGCGGTCATCGGGCTGACGAACCCGGAGGCGCCCACCCTGGTGTTCCCGGGGAACTTCGGCACCATCGAGATCACCGACCCGGTCGCCGCGGCGAACAGGCAGCGCGCGATCGCACGCAAGGCCGGCGCCCAGGTCGTCATCGGTCTCATCCACGCCGGCGTGACCGGCCAGGACGCGACCGGCCAGGCGTTCGGGCCGCTCGTCGAGTTCGCCCGCGGGGTGACCGGCTTCGACCTGATCCTCGGCGACCACACCGACATCCAGTACAGCGGGACCGTCAACGGTGCCCTCGTCACGGAGAACCGGAGCAAGGGCCTGACGTACAGCCGGGTCAACCTCACCGTCGACAAGCGGCGCGGCGTCACGGCGAAGGCGGTCGACTTCTTCACCCCGGTCAGCACCGGCACGACCCCGGACCCGGCCGTCGCCGCGCTCGTCGACTCCTACAGCGCCCAGGTGACCCCGATCCTCGGGACCGTCATCGGCAGCGCGAACCGGGAGATCCTCCGCACGGACTCGTGCGGGACCGGGAACGGCCGGACCTGCGAGTCGCTCGTCGGCAACGTCACGACCGACGCCATGCGCGCCCGGTACGGCACCGACTTCGCCATCACGAACTCCGGCGGTCTGCGCGACCGGCTCACCTGCCCCGCCACCGGCGGCGGCAGCGGGCTGTGCCCTGTGGCCGGCCCGGTGCTCAACCAGATCACCCGCGGCCAGGTGCTCGCCGTCCTGCCGTTCGGCAACGTCGCCACGACGACGAGCATCGACGGCGCCGAGCTGAAGACGTTCCTCGAGAACGGCGTCAGCCGGATGCCCGCCATCGACGGCCGCTTCCCCCAGGTGTCGGGGCTGTGCTTCACGTACGACATCCAGGCGGCCGCGGGCTCGCGGGTCACCTCGGCCGTCCGGCAGGCCGCGGACGGCGCGTGCACCGGGGCGGCCGTGGACCTCACCGCGGCCACGTCCTACACGCTCGCCGAGAACGACTTCATGGCATCCGGCGGTGACGGCTACCCGGTCGTCACGAGCCGGTCCGTGAGCCGCGAGATCCTCGACCAGGTCCTCGCGGACGCCGTGACGGCGACCTCGCCGCTCACCCCGTCGATCCAGGGCCGGATCGTCTGCACCGACTCCGACCCGGCGACCGGATCGGCCTGCCCGGTCCAGACCCAGACGTCCTGACCCCGGACGCCCACGGTCCACGCACGAGGGCCGCTCCCCGCACGGGGAGCGGCCCTCGTCGCGTCCGGCGCCCCGGGAGGTCGGTGCCGGGCACCGCACCAGCAGAGCACAGCCGCCGGGCCGGGCCAACGCAGCCGCCCCGGCCCGTCCGAGGGCCGATATCGGCAGGCAAGTTGTCGGACGATCCTGCAACCATGGGGCAGTGGCCCTCGCTCCCTACCGTGCCGTGCTGTCCGTCCCCGGTGTCCTGCGCCTGCTCCTGTTCGGGGTGCTGGCGCGGGTCCCGCAGACGGCGGCCGGCATCGTGCTGTCGCTGCACGTCGTCGGCCCGCTCGGCCGCGGCTGGGCGGCGGCCGGGCTCGTCGGGACGGCGTCCACGGTCGGGATGGCGATCGGCTCGCCGTGGCGCGGGCGCGCCGTCGACACCCAGGGGCTGCGCCGGGCGCTCGTGCCGTCGGTCGTCGCGTCGGCGCTCGTCTGGGGCACCGCCCCGTTCGTCGGCTACCGGCTGCTGCTCGCGCTCGCGATCGTCGGCGGCGTGCTGAGCCTGCCGATCTTCACGGTCATGCGGCAGTCGCTCGCCGTCATGGTGCCGGCCGGGAGCCGCCGGTCGGCGATGGCGCTGGACTCGGTCGGCGTCGAGCTGTCCTTCATGGCCGGCCCCGCGCTCGGCGTGCTGCTCGCGACCCAGCTGTCGACGTCCGCCGCGATCCTGTCCGTCGGCGGCTGCATCGTCGTCTCCGGGCTCGCGCTCATCGCGTTCGACCCGCCGACCCGCAGCGCTGACGGCGTGGCCGCCGAGGTCGCCGCCGAGGAACAGGCCGCGGCCGTCGGGCTGGTCCCGGCCGCCGTGCCCGTGCCCGCCCGGGGCCGGCTGACGAGCCCGGCGATGCTCGCCGTCCTCGGTGCGACGGCGGCCGCGACCGTCGTGCTCGCCGGCACCGACGTGTCGGTCGTCGCCCACCTGCGGGCGGACAGCGCGCTCGCCCTCACCGGCCTGATCTTCGCCGCGTGGGGGATCGGGTCGATCGTCGGCGGCCTCGTCTACGGCACCCTGCACCGGCCGGTGTCGCCGCTGCTGCTGCTGCTCGGGCTGGGCGTGCTGAGCATCCCGGTCGGTCTCGCGCCGTCGCCGTGGCTCCTCGCGCTGACGATGCTGCCTGCGGCGGCGCTGTGCGCACCGGTCATCACCTCGACGTCCGAGGCGATCGTCCGGCTCGTGCCGGAGGCGGTGCGCGGCGAGGCGATGGGCTGGCACGGGTCGGCGCTCCAGGTCGGCAGCGCGGTCGGCGCCCCGCTCGCCGGCGTCGCCATCGACGCGCACGGCGCCTGGGCCGGGTTCGCCGCGGTCGGGGCGGCGGGCGTCGTCCTCGCCCTCGCCGGGCTGGGAATCCTGCGGCTGCGCCGGTCCCGGGCGGCGGCGCTCGTCCCGGCCTGACGGCCGGTTCGGACCCTGCCCCCGGGTGCTGGTAGTCTGTGCGACTGACCGACCAGGTCTAGGCCTGGTACGCAAGTGGAGTCTCTCCCACCTGTCACCGCAGCACCGAAGCGGTCCGGGTTCCGGTCCAGGCCACTCCTTCGGGAGGGGTCGCCCTGCCGTGGTCGGCAGGGCCGAGTCACGGCGTCGCTGCCGTGGCCGTGGTCCTCGAGGCTCCCTGCGCGTCCGCGTCCGGGAGCCTTTCTCGTGTGCGGTGGTCCCACCGACGTGAGAAGGAGCACCACATCAGCGAGCCGAGGATCAACGACCGTATCCGTGTCCCCGAGGTGCGGCTGGTCGGCCCCAACGGGGAACAGGTCGGGATCGTCCGCATCGAGCAGGCGCTGCAGCTGGCCCAGGAGGCCGACCTCGACCTCGTCGAGGTTGCCCCGCAGGCGCGCCCGCCGGTCTGCAAGCTCATGGACTTCGGCAAGTTCAAGTACGAGTCGGACATGAAGGCGCGTGAGGCCCGGCGCAACCAGGCCAACACCGTCCTCAAGGAGATCCGGCTCCGGCTCAAGATCGACCCGCACGACTACGGCACGAAGAAGGGCCACGTCGAGCGGTTCCTCCGGGCCGGCGACAAGGTCAAGGTCATGATCATGTTCCGTGGCCGTGAGCAGTCCCGCCCCGAGATGGGCGAGCGGCTCCTGCAGCGGATGGCGGCGGACGTCGCCGAGCTCGGGTTCGTCGAGAGCTCGCCGACCCGGGACGGCCGCAACATGGTCATGGTGATCGGGCCGCACAAGAAGAAGGCCGAGGCCAAGGCCGAGATGCGGGCGCGCAAGACCGAGGACCGTGCCGAGGGCCACCAGGGCGCCGAGGACCACGTCGCGGACGTCACGGTCACCGAGTCCGCCGAGGCCTGAGCCCGGCGGCCGGCGGCCACCGAAGCAGCACCACGCACCAGAAGAAGTACCGAGCACCACTGCACCATCGAGCCGTGCGCCGAGCGCGGCCCGACCGGACGAGGGCGCCCCTGGGGTGCCCGGACGAGGGAGTACGGCAGCCATGCCGAAGATGAAGACGCACAGCGGCGCGAAGAAGCGCTTCCGGGTCACCGGGAAGGGCAAGGTCATGCGCGAGCAGGCCAACCGCCGCCACCTGTTCGAGGGCAAGGCGTCCAAGCGGACGCGGCGCCTCGCCCAGGACGTCGCGCTGGCCCCGGCCAACGCCAAGGGCATCAAGCGCCTCCTCGGCCTGTGAGCCGCCCGGGCGTGGCCGCGACCTCAGCGGCCACCGCCCGACGCGCCGACACCTGCCCTCAGCAGCCTTCCCCGCTGCAGCACTGCAGCTGACGTACCAAGGAGAATCGACGTGGCACGCGTCAAGCGGGCGGTCAACGCCCAGAAGAAGCGCCGGGAGACCCTCGAGCTCGCGAGCGGCTACCGGGGCCAGCGGTCCCGGCTCTACCGCAAGGCCAAGGAGCAGGTCACCCACTCCCTCGGCTACGCCTACCGCGACCGCCGCGCCCGCAAGGGCGACTTCCGCCGGCTCTGGATCCAGCGCGTCAACGCCGCTGCGCGCCAGAACGGCATGACCTACAACCGCTTCATCCAGGGCCTCAAGGCCGCGGGTGTCGAGGTCGACCGCCGCATGCTCGCCGAGCTCGCGGTCAACGACGCCGCGGCCTTCACCGTGCTCGTCGCGACGGCGAAGGCGGCCCTGCCGGCGACGCCGGCCGCCGAGCCCGCGGCCTGAGCACCGTCGTCGCGCGCCGTACGGCACAGCACTGAACAGCAGCAAGCACGTCCCGGAGCGCCCGGGGCCTGCGTCGCTCGCCAACCCCCGGTCCGACCGGGTGAAGGCGGTGCGCAGGCTCTCCGGGCGCTCCGCACGTGTGCGTGAGGGCCGGTTCGCCGTCGAGGGGCCGCAGGCCGTCCGGGAGGCGGTCGCCGGTCCCGGGGTCCTCGCGCTCTACGCGACGGACGACGCCGCCGACCGGCACACCGCGATCCTCGACGCGGCCCGCGCCCGCGGCGTCGAGCCGGTCCCCGTCACCGACGAGGTGATGGCGGCGATGACGGAGACGGTGACGCCGCAGGGCCTGCTCGCCGTCTGCCGGCTCGTCGACGTCCCGCTCGCGGACGTCGTCGCCCGCGCACCGCGGCTCGTCGCCGTCCTCGCGCACGTCCGCGACCCCGGCAACGCCGGCACGGTGATCCGCGCCGCGGACGCCGCCGGCGCCGACGCCGTCGTCCTCACCGACGCCAGCGTCGACGTGCACAACCCCAAGTGCGTCCGGTCGACCGCCGGCAGCCTGTTCCACCTCCCTGTTGTCACCGGCGTCCCGCTCGCCGACGCGGTCGCCGCCCTGCGCGCCGCCGGCCTGACCGTCTACGCGGCGGACGGCGCCGGGGACGTCGACCTCGACGCCCTCCTCGACGCCGCCGAGGACGCCCGCCGCTCCGGTGCCGCCGGCACCGGTACCGGTACCGACGCCGGTACCGACGCCGCCGCTCCCGCCGGCGCCGGCACAGAGGCCGCCGCTCCCGCCGGCCTCGCCGGCCCGGTGGCCTGGGTCTTCGGCAACGAGGCCTGGGGCCTGCCCGAGGCCGACCGCGCGCTCGCCGACGCCGTCGTCCGCGTCCCGGTCCACGGCCAGGCGGAGAGCCTCAACCTCGGCACCGCCGCGACGGTCTGCCTCTACGCGGCCGCCCGCGCCCACCGCCCGCTCTGACCGACCGTCCTCTGGCGGGTCCTGCACGCTTCACCGCCCGGGAAGAGTGCATATCCCTCCACAGGACGCGCACCCGCAGCACGGGGCCGAGACGTGCGTTTCCCGCGTCCGATGGTGACCGCGCGACCCGGGGGATACCGCCCAGGTTCGCGACGACGGGCGCGTCGATGGATGCGTCGATGGTTGTGCCCGCTCGCACGCTCGGACGTGCAGGAGGACCCGACCATCCACGCATTCATCGACGTCGTCGGGTCCTTGGCTCGCGCCGGGCCTCCTCTGGCGGGATATCGACACGACAACGTCCGGGAAGGGTGCGTATCCCTCCAGAGGACGGTGCCTCGTCGGTGAGTGGGCGTCCTCTGGCGGGTGATGGACGCGACAACGTCCGGGAAGGGTGCGTACCCCTCCAGAGGACGGTGGCCACGCAGCCCGCCACCCACTCCAGCCCGCCCCCATAACCCGTGCGCGAGCAGCCCCGCACATCTGGGAGACTCGGGGCAGCCGCCGCCGAGCCGTCGGTCCGGCCGGCGGACGCGGATGCGCGGCACCCGAAACCTGACTGACTGGACGACGACACCCCATGTCTGGACCCAACACGCAGTACGACCCGGTCGAGGTCGCGACGCTCGGCGACGCCGAGATCGAGCGCTTCGTCGCCGACGCGCTCTCCGCGATCGCCGCGGCCGGCAGCCTCGGCGAGCTCAAGCAGGCCCGGCTCGACCACGCCGGCGACCGCAGCCCGATCGCCCTCGCGAACCGCGAGATCGGCGCGCTGCCGCCCGCCGCGCGGGCCGACGCCGGCAAGCGGGTCGGGCAGGCCCGCGGGCGGGTCAACGCCGCGCTCGCGGCCCGGCAGACCGAGCTCGAGGCCGAGCGGGACGCGCGGGTCCTCGTCGAGGAGGCCGTCGACGTCACGCTGCCCGTCGAGCGCACGCCGCGCGGTGCCCGGCACCCGCTGCAGACCCTCGCCGAGCAGGTCGCGGATGTCTTCGTCGCGATGGGCTGGGAGGTCGCCGAGGGCCCGGAGCTCGAGGCCGAGTGGTTCAACTTCGACGCCCTGAACTTCGGCCCGGACCACCCGGCCCGGCAGATGCAGGACACCTTCTTCGTCGACCCGCCGAGCAGCGGCCTCGTCCTGCGCACGCACACGTCGCCGGTGCAGGCGCGCACGCTCCTCGAGCGCGGCGTCCCGGTGTACGTCTGCGTGCCGGGCAAGGTGTTCCGCACCGACGAGCTCGACGCGACGCACACGCCGGTCTTCCACCAGGTCGAGGGCCTCGCCGTCGACGAGGGCCTGACGATGGCGCACCTGCGCGGCACCCTGGACCACTTCGCCCGCGCGATGTTCGGGCCGGACGCCGTGACCCGCTGGCGGCCCTCGTTCTTCCCGTTCACCGAGCCGTCGGCAGAGTTCGACCTGCGCTGCTTCGTCTGCGCGGGCGCCGACACCGGCTGCCGCACCTGCGGCGGCACGGGCTGGATCGAGTGGGGCGGCTGCGGCATGGTCCACCCGAACGTCCTGGCCGCCTGCGGCGTCGACCCCGAGCGCTACCAGGGCTTCGCGTTCGGCATGGGCCTCGAGCGCACCCTGATGTTCCGGCACGGCATCGAGGACATGCGCGACATGGTCGAGGGCGACGTCCGCTTCAGCCTCCACTACGGAATGGGTCTGTGATGCGAGTTCCGCTTCCCTGGCTCGCGGAGTACGCCGCGCTGCCCGCGGGTGCCACCGGCGAGCAGGTCGCGGCCGACCTCGTGCGGGTCGGCCTCGAGGAGGAGGGCATCCACGGCGGCGGCGTCACCGGGCCGCTCGTCGTCGGCCGGGTCCTCGAGTTCGTCGACGAGCCGCAGAAGAACGGCAAGGTCATCCGCTGGTGCTCCCTCGACGTCGGTGACCTCAATATCGAGAACGCTGACGGCACCCGGAGCCCGCGCGGGATCGTCTGCGGCGCGCACAACTTCCTCGTCGGGGACAAGGTCGTCGTCGTCCTGCCCGGCGCCGTGCTGCCCGGCCCGTTCCCGATCGCCGCGCGCAAGACGTACGGCCACGTCTCCGACGGCATGATCTGCTCGGCCCGCGAGCTCGGGCTCGGCGACGACCACGACGGGATCATCCGGCTCGTCGAGATGGGCCTGGACGACGCCCCCGTCGGCACCGACGCGATCGCGCTGCTGGGCCTGGGCGAGGAGACCGTCGAGGTCAACGTCACACCCGACCGCGGCTACGCGCTGAGCGTCCGCGGCGTCGCCCGCGACTACGCGCTGAGCACCGGCGCCGCGTTCACCGACCCGGCCGCGGTCGACGTCCCGAAGCCGACGGACGACGGGTTCGAGGTCCGGCTCGCGGACGACGCCCCGATCCACGGTGTCCCCGGCTGCGACCGCTACGTCGCCCGGGTCGTCCGCGGCGTCGACCCGACCCGGCCGTCGCCGGCGTGGATGCAGCGCCGCCTCGAGCAGGCCGGCATGCGCCCGATCTCGCTCGCCGTCGACGTGACGAACTACGTCATGCTCGCGGTCGGCCAGCCGCTGCACGCCTTCGACCTCGACCGGCTCATCGCCCCCGTCGTCGTCCGGCGGGCCACGGCGGGGGAGAAGCTCACGACGCTGGACGACGTCGAGCGCACCCTCGACCCCGAGGACCTGCTCATCACCGACGACGGCGGCGCCCGCGTCCTGGCGCTCGCCGGCGTCATGGGCGGCGCGAGCAGCGAGGTCACGGACAGCACGACGAGCCTGCTCGTCGAGGCCGCGCACTTCGACCCGATCACCGTCGCCCGCACTGCACGCCGGCACAAGCTCTCCACCGAGGCGAGCCGGCGCTTCGAGCGCGGCGTCGACACCGACCTCGCCGACCGGGCCGCGGAGCTCGCGGTCCGGCTCCTCGTCGAGCACGGCGGCGGCGAGGCCGCCGCTGTGACGGACGTCGACGAGCGCGCCGCGGTGCCCGCGATCGAGCTGCCCGTGGGGCTTGCCGAGCGCGTCATCGGGGTGCCGCTGACCCGCGAGGACGTCGTCGCGCACCTCGAGCGCATCGACTGCCGGGTCGCCCCGGCCGGCGACGCGGCGCTCTCGGTGACGCCGCCGTCCTGGCGGCCCGACCTGCGCATCCCCGTCGACCTCGTCGAGGAGGTCGCGCGGCTCGTCGGCTACGACGTCATCCCGTCGGTGCTCCCGGTCGCCCCGGCCGGCCGCGGCCTCAGCCACAGCCAGACGGCACGCCGCTCGGTGTCCCGGGCGCTCGCCGAGCACGGGCTCGTCGAGGTGCTCACGTACCCGTTCGTCGCGCCGGAGGTGCACGACGCCTTCGGGCTCGACGCGGACGACGCCCGCCGCCGGGCCGTCCGGCTCGCGAACCCGCTCTCCGACGAGCAGCCCGAGATGCGCACGTCGCTGCTCGCGACGCTGCTCGACGCGCTGCGCCGCAACGTCGGCCGCGGCGCCACGGACGTCGCGCTCTTCGAGACCGGTCTCGTGACCCGGCCCGAGCGGCTCGACGCCGTCGCCCCGCAGCTGCCGGTCGGCGTCCTGCCGGCGGACGGCGACCTCGCGGCGCTGCAGGCCGCGGTGCCGCCGCAGCCACGCCGGGTGGCGGTCGTCATGGCCGGCAACCGGGTGCTGCCCGGCTGGTACGGCCCGGCCCGCCCCGCGGACTGGACCGACGCCCTCGACGCCGCCCTGCTCGTCGCCCGCACCCTCGGCGTCGACGCGACGGTCACCCAGGACGCCGGCCACGCGCCGTGGCACCCCGGCCGGTGCGCGCGCCTCGAGGTCGACGGCACCCTCGTCGGCCACGCGGGCGAGCTGCACCCCAAGGTCGTCTCGGCCCTGTCGCTGCCCGCCCGGACCGTCGCCGCGGAGGTCGACCTCGACGTGCTCGTCGCGGCGTCCGGCGAGCTGCGGCGCGCCGTCCCGGTACCGACGTTCCCGCTCGCGAAGGAGGACGTCGCGCTCGTCGTCGACGAGGCCGTCCCCGCCGAAGCCGTCGAGGCGGCGCTGCGCGCCGGCGCCGGCAGCCTGCTCGAGAGCGTCCGCCTCTTCGACGTCTACACCGGCCCCCAGGTCGGCGCGGGCAAGAAGTCGCTCGCCTTCGCGCTGCGGCTGCGGGCCCCGGACCGGACCCTGACGGCCGCCGAGGCGGCGGCCGCCCGGGACGCCGCCGTCGCCGAGGCCGGTGCGCGCACCGGGGCGGTGCTCCGGGGGGCCTGACCCGTCCGGCGTGTCACGCCGCGCGACGCGCGAACCGGACAGCGGGTACGTATCGTCCGGCGTATGGCGACGTACGGGGGACCGGCCCGCGGCCCGGTGCGGCCTGCGCGCAGGCGCGGCGTGCCGGTGCCGTACGTCCTGGCGCTGCTCGCCGCGTCCGCGGTCGTCGTCGTCGCGGTGGTCGGCGTCGTGCGGGCCGACGCCGGGCGACCGGACGCTGCGGCCGCACCGTCGACGAGCGCGGTGACGCTCGCGTTCGCGGGCGACGTCCACTTCGAGGGCTCGTCGGCCGCAGCGCTCGACGACGGGCTGGGCCAGGCCGCGCAGGTCCTGGCGGCGGCCGACCTCGCGGTCGTCAACCTCGAGGCGGCGGTGACGACCGGCGGCAACCGGCAGCCCAAGCAGTACGCCTTCCGCGCGCCGGCCCGGGCGTTCACGGCGCTCGCGGACGCCGGGGTCGACGCCGTGAGCATGGCGAACAACCACGGCATGGACTACGGCCGGGCCGGCCTCATCGACTCCCTCGCCGCGGCCCGCGCCGCGAAGGTCGCCGTCGTCGGTGCCGGCGCGGACGACGCCGCCGCGTTCGCCCCGCTGCGCCGCACCGTCCGGGGCGTCAAGGTGTCGGTCTTCGCCGCCACCGACGTCCTCGACTCCTTCGCCGTCACCTCGTGGCCGGCCGCGCCGCAGCGGCCCGGGCTGGCCGCGGTGAAGGACGCCGGGCTGGCCCGTCTCGCGGACGCCGTCCGGGCCGAGAAGGCCGGCGGCGCGGCCCGCCGGGCCGACGTCGTCGTCGTCATGACGCACTGGGGCGTCGAGCGGCGCACCTGCCCGACGACACGCCAGGAGGAGGTGGCCCGCGTCCTCGCGGAGGCGGGTGCCGACGCCGTCGTCGGCAGCCACGCGCACGTGCTCCAGCCGCAGACCACCGTCGGCAGCACGCTCGTCGCCTACGGACTGGGCAATTTCGTCTTCTACGCCAAGGGCGGGGCCGCCGTGCAGTCCGGCGTCCTCACCGTGACCGTCACCGGTGCCGGCGTGCGCGGCAGCACCTGGGCACCCGCCGTCATCCGCGCCGGCCGGCCCGTGCTGCTCACGGGGGCCGACAAGGCCGCCGCCGCGCGGGCGCAGGAGGAGCGCGGCACCGCCTGCTGACGGGCCTGCTGACGGGCCTGCTGACGGGCCTGCTGACGGGCCTGCTGGGCGGCGTGTCCCGGCGCAGCACGGCAGGCGTCGCCGGCCTGATCCGTACAGTGCGCGCCGTGAGACATGCGACGGCACTGCGACGCCGCCCGGCCCCCACCGTGGTCCGGTCCGCCGGGGCGTTCCTCGTCACCGCCCTCGTCGGCTCGGTGCTCGTGCTGACCGGCCGAGACGCCACCGCGCTCCCGGTCCGGGACCCGAAGCCGGTCGTTCTGGCCTTCGCCGGTGACGTCCACTTCGAGGGCGCCTCCGAGGCGGCCCTGGACGGCAACCTCGGGACCGCGGCGAAGGTGCTGAAGGCTGCGGACCTCGCGGTCGTCAACCTCGAGACCGCCGTCACGACACGCGGCACCCCGGAGCCGAAGCAGTACACGTTCCGCGCGCCGCCCCGCGCCTTCGCGGCGCTGCGCACGGCGGGCGTCGACGCCGTGAGCATGGCGAACAACCACGGCATGGACTACGGGCGCGTCGGTCTGCGGGACTCGCTCGCCGCGGCGAAGGACGCGTCCTTCCCCGTCCTCGGCGCCGGCGCGGACTCGGCGGCGGCCTTCGCGCCGCTGCGCCGGACGATCCGTGGCGTTCGGGTCTCGGTCTTCGCCGCGACCGACGTCCTCGACTCGTTCGCCACGACGACGTGGCCGGCGACCACCTCCCGCGCGGGTCTGGCGACGACGAAGGGCACCGGGCTGGCCCGGCTCGCCCGCGCCGTCCGGGCCGAGAAGGCCGACGGTGTCGAGGTGGTCGTCGTCCTGCTGCACTGGGGCGTCGAGCGCCGCACCTGCCCGACAGCCCGGCAGGCCGACGTGGCCCGCACGCTCGCCTCGGCGGGTGCCGACGCGGTGGTCGGCAGCCACGCCCACGTCCTGCAGCCGCAGACGAAGGTCGCCGGCGCGGTCGTCCACTACGGGATGGGGAACTTCGTCTTCTACGCCCGCCCCGGTGCGGGTGCGCAGACCGGCGTCCTCTCGCTCACCGTGACCGCCCGCGGCGTCAAGAGCACCGCCTGGGACCCGGCGGTCATCGTCTCCGGCCGCCCGAAGCTGCTCACGGGCGCGGCGCGGACGACCGCGCTCGCCGCCCAGCGCACGCGCGGCGCGGGCTGCTGAGGACGCCGCCGCGCCGGGACCGGGACGCGCACCCCACCCGCCCGGCCACCGCGGCGCACCGGCCCGCGCGCCCTGGCACGCTGGTCCCATGACGAGCCCGACCGTCCCGCCGCCCGCCCGTGTCGCCCTCGTGACCGGGGGCAACCGGGGCCTCGGCCGGGCGGTCGCCGAGGGGCTCGCCGCGGACGGCCTGGCCGTCGGGCTGCTCGTCCGGGACACCGCGCGCGCCGCCCCGGTGGCCGACGCGATCCGCGCCACCGGCGGCACCGTCGCGGTCGCCGCCGCCGACGTGACCGTGTACCCCGAGGTGGTCGCGGCCGTCGCCGTGCTCGAGGCGGCGCTCGGCCCCGCGGACCTGCTCGTCAACAACGCCGGCGTCATCGACCCGGTCGAGGTGCCGGTGTGGGAGGCCGACCCGGACGACTGGTGGCGGGTCGTCGAGGTCGACCTGCGCGGCCCCTTCCACTGCGTGCGGGCCGTCGTCCCCGGGATGCTCGCGCGGGGCGGCGGCCGGGTCGTCGACCTCAGCTCGGGGGCCGGTGCCGAGGACCGCGCGATCTACTCCGCCTACTGCGCCGCGAAGGCCGGGCTCATGCGCGTCGGGGGCAACCTGCACCTCGCGGGTGCCGACCGCGGCCTGCGCGCCTTCGAGATCTCGCCGGGGACGGTCCGCACCGACATGACGGCCGCGATGGCGATGCACGCCGACCGCACCGAGTGGACGGAGCCCGCCGACCTCGTCGCCCTCGTCGCCGCCGCGGCCCGCGGCGACCTCGACGCCTGGTCCGGCTGCTTCCTGCGGGCCGGGCTGGACACCCCGGGCACCCTCGCGGCCGCGGCGCACGACGGTCGCGGCCGCTACGCGCGCACGCTCGGCATCCACGCGTACGGCCCGGGGGACCCGGTCGGCCGCTGACGTCCCGGAACGCCCCGGCCGCCGACCACGAGGCGGCGATCCGGCCCGGATGCCTCGGATGTGAACGATACCGGCTAGATTGCCCGGTCCCGGGACAGCCAGGGTCCTGGGTGACCGGCGCGTGGCCCCGCGCCGGCCAGGTCATCGGGCTGCCCTGCGAGGAGCACCGTGAACCTGTCGGCGACGACGCTGCGCGCTGCGGCGCGGCCCCGGGCAGGCGGACCGCCCGCCCTGCTCGCCGCCGCCGTGGCCGTCGGCGCGGCCGTCGCGGTCCTCGCCGGTCTCGGCCCGCTGCGAGCCCGGGTGGCCCTCGTCTGGGTCCTGCTCGCCGCGGTCCACCTCGCCCTCGTCGTCCGGTCGTACCAGGTCGTCCGGACGCCGACCGCCGGGCCGGCGACCCGCCGGGTCTGGCGCGGTGCCGCGGTCTCCGGCCTGGCCTTCCTCGCCGGGGACGTCGTCCAGCTGGTCGTCGTCGCGACCCGCCCGGAGGTGACGCTCGCCGTGGCCGTGGGCGTCCCGGTGCAGGGGCTGCTCGTCCTCGCCGGCACCGGCGTCGTCATCGTCACCTTCCTCCTCGAACCGCTGCGGCTGGGGTCGCGGCGGGCTGCGGTGCGGTTCTGCCTCGACCTCGGGATCGTCCTGGCGGTGGCGGCGACCGGTGGCGCGTACCTCATGGGGGTCACCGTCGGCTCGAGCCGGACGGACACCCTGCTCGCCGTCCTCACCGGGCCGGGCCTCTTCCTCGTCGCCACCTTCGCCGTCGCCAAGGTCGCGCTCGGCCAGGTCCGGCCGTTCTCGCTGCCGGCGGGTCTCCTGCTCGTCGCCGCAGCGGGGGCCGAGACCGTCCTCCAGGTGATCGGTCCCGGCCTGGTGGCCCGCGACCTGCTGTCCGCGGTGCTCCTCCTGCACGTCGTGGCCAACGGGCTGCTGGCGGCCGCGGCCACCGTCCAGCTCGTGCACGTCCGGACCGGGGCGGGGGACGGGCGCGCCGGTCCGCGCCGGCTGTCGCTCGTGCCGTTCCTGGCCGTCGTGATCTCGAACGCGCTGCTCGTCCAGGCGCTCGCCGTCCGGGGGCTCGACGGGCCCGGGTGGGTCGCCGCGGTGGGGGCGGTCTGCGTCACCGCGCTCGTCGTCGCCCGCCAGGTCGTCGTGGTCGTCGAGCTGGACCGCGCGCTGCGCGACCGCGACCGGCTCGCGGGGAGGCTCCGGCACCAGGCGTTCCACGACCCGTTGACCGGTCTGGCGAACCGGGCCCGCTTCGAGGAGGTGCTCGAGGCGGCCATCGGCACCGCGGGCGAGGACGACCGGCTCGTGCTCCTCGTCCTCGACCTCGACGGGTTCAAGCCCGTCAACGACGCCTACGGGCACGCGACGGGGGACCGGGTCCTCGAGGTCGTCGCGCGGCGCCTCAGTGCCTGCGTCCGGGAGGGCGACCTCGTCGCGCGGATCGGCGGCGACGAGTTCGCGCTCGTCGTCCACGGTCGCGCGGCCGACGCGGACCTCGTCGCGCAGCGGGTCGTCGACGCCGTCGCCGAGCCGGTGCGGCTCGACGGCAGGGCCGACGACCGCGCCGCCGTCTCGGTGCAGGTCGGTGCGAGCGTCGGCGGTGTCGTCGCGGCGCACCCGGCGCGGCTCGCCGGGCCGGGGGACCTGCTGCACCGCGCCGACCTCGCGATGTACGAGGCGAAACGGCTCGGGACCGGCCGGTACGTCCTGCGGGACGCCTGAACGGCCGGGCTACGCTGGTCCCGGAGTGTGCCCGGGGTCCGGCTACGTGCATGAACATGCGTTGCGATGTATAGTCATGCGTCATGGTCATCCGGGCGGCAGTAGCAGGGGCGAGCGGCTACGCAGGCGGTGAGCTGCTCCGGCTCCTGCTCGGCCACCCCGACATCGAGATCGGTGCCCTCACCGCTGCGTCGAGCGCCGGCAGCCTGCTCGGCGACCACCAGCCGCACCTTCCGCAGCTCGCCGACCGGGTCCTCGTGCCGACCGACGCCGAGCAGCTCGCGGGTCACGACCTCGTCTTCCTGGCGCTGCCGCACGGTGCCAGCGGCCCGATCGCCGCCGAGCTCCCGCCGGACGTCGTCGTGGTCGACTGCGGCGCGGACCACCGGCTCTCCGACCCGCTCGCGTGGAAGGAGTTCTACGGCAGCGACCACGCCGGCACCTGGCCCTACGGCCTGCCCGAGCTGGTCCGGGCCGACGGCTCCACCCAGCGCGAGACCCTCGCCGGGGCCCGGCGGGTCGCCGTCCCCGGCTGCTACCCGACGGCGGTGAGCCTGGCCCTCGCGCCCGGCTTCGCCGCCGGGCTCCTCGAGCCGGACGTCGTCGTCGTCGCCGCGAGCGGCACCTCGGGCGCCGGGCGGGCCGTGAAGGCGAACCTCCTCGGCAGCGAGGTGATGGGGTCGATGAGCCCCTACGGGGTCGGCGGCGTCCACAGGCACACCCCCGAGATGGAGCAGAACCTCGGCCTCGCCGCAGGTGCCCCGGTCTCGGTCTCCTTCACCCCGACGCTCGCGCCGATGGCCCGCGGGATCATCGCGACCTGCACGGCGCGGCTCGCCGCCGGGGCGCCGTCCGACCCGGCCGCCGTCCGCGCGGCCTGGGTCGAGCAGTACGCCGACGAGCCGTTCGTCCACGTCCTGCCCGAGGGCCGCTGGCCGCGGACGGCCGACACGCTCGGCGCGAACACGGTCCTGCTCCAGGTCGCCGTCGACGCCCGGACGGGCCGGGTCGTCGTCGTGGCCTGCGAGGACAACCTCACGAAGGGCACCGCCGGCGGCGCGATCCAGTCCGCGAACCTCGCCCTCGACCTGGCCGAGGCCAGGGGGCTGCCGGTCAGCGGGCTCGCACCATGAGTACCCTCACTGGACTGCCTCCCGGCGCGGCCCGTCCGGCGGCGGCACCCCGCACGACCTCGCGCGACGACGTGCGAGGCCCTGCAACGCAAGTCCCGGCCGGGGACGTCGGACCGACGTCCCTCGACAACGCCGCGCCGACGGGCCACCCTCGTCCTGCGGCCACGGTGCTCGGAGGAGATCGAGTGCGTCTCGTCGTCAACCCCCAGGCTGTTGCTGTCGTCCGCCTCCCGGCGGGCGCGCCCCACCCCGACTGGGCCGTCGGGCCGCCGCTCGTGAGCATCACCCGAACCGCGGACGAGACGTCCGTCGTCTGCGCGACCTCGTGCGTGCCGGACGACGTCCCGGGCCCGGTCGAGGGTCCGCTCGTCGCCGTCACCGTCGACGAGGTGCTCGAGTTCAGCCAGGTCGGCATCCTCGTCGCCCTGCTCAAGCCGCTCGCCGACGCGGGGATCCCGGTCCTCACCGTGTCGACGTTCGACACCGACTGGGTGCTCCTGCCCGCGGCGAAGGCCGCGGCGGCGGCGTCGGTCTGGCACGCGGCCGGGCACGACGTCGAGGACCGCTCCAACCACCCCGGTGCCCCCGGCGACTCGAGCCACCCCGAGCGGGTCCCTGCGGTCGTCGTCCCCGGCGACGAGGCCGCGGAGCTGTCGTGAGCGCGTCGGCAGCAGCCGGCACCCCAGCGGGGGTGACCGGCCCGGCGGGCTTCCGGGCGGCCGGGGTCACGGCGGGGCTCAAGGCGAGCGGCCGCCCGGACCTCGCGCTCGTCGTCAACGACGGCCCGGCCCGCGCCGCGGCCGGTGTCTTCACGAGCAACCGGGTGCAGGCCGCCCCGGTCGTCTGGAGCCGGCAGGTCCTCGCGGACGGCCGCGTCGACGCCGTCGTCCTCAACTCCGGCGGGGCCAACGCGTGCACCGGCAGCGAGGGCTTCCTCGACACCCATCGGACGGCGGAGCACGTCGCCGGGGTCCTCGGGGTCTCCGCCGGGGACGTCGCCGTCTGCTCGACGGGCCTCATCGGCGAACGGCTCCCGATGGAGCGGCTGCTGCCCGGCGTCGACGCGGCCGCGGCGACGCTGTCCGTGACCGGTGGCCCGGCCGCAGCGGTCGCGATCATGACCACCGACACCGTCCCGAAGACGGTCCACGTCGTCCGAAACGGCTGGAGCGTCGGCGGCATGGCCAAGGGCGCGGGGATGCTCGCCCCCGGGCTGGCGACGATGCTCGTCGTCCTCACGACGGACGCCGTCGCCGACCCGGACGCCCTCGACGCCGTCCTGCGCGCCGCGACCGCCCGCACCTTCGACCGCGTCGACTCCGACGGGTGCATGTCGACGAACGACACCGTGCTGCTGCTGTCGAGCGGCGCGTCCGGGGTCGCCCCGGACGCCGAGGACTTCGCGGCCGCCGTGGAGGAGGCCTGCGCCGCGCTCGCCCGGATGCTCGTCGGGGACGCCGAGGGCGCGAGCCACGACATCGCCGTCCGGGTCGTCAACGCGGCCACCGAGGGCGAGGCCGTCGAGGTCGCGCGCGCCGTGACCCGCAGCAACCTCTTCAAGGCCGCGGTGTTCGGCAACGACCCGAACTGGGGCCGGGTGCTCTCCGCGGTCGGGACGACGTCCGCGCAGTTCGACCCGCTCGCCCTCGACGTGAGCATCAACGGCGTCCAGGTCTGCCGGGCCTGCGGCGTCGGCGAGGACCGCACGAAGGTCGACATGGCGGCGGCCCGTGAGGTGCACGTCGTCGTCGACCTCCACGCCGGTGCCGCCGAGGCGACGGTCTGGACGAACGACCTCACCCACGACTACGTCCACGAGAACAGCGCCTACTCGACATGACCGACCGGGCCACCGACAACACCGCCGACCACACCGCCGCCGTCGCGGCCCTGCCGCCGGGCGCCAAGGCGCAGGTCCTCGTCGAGGCGCTGCCCTGGCTGCAGCGGTTCGCGGGCGAGATCGTCGTCGTCAAGTACGGCGGCAACGCCATGGTCGACGACACCCTGAAGCACGCCTTCGCGCAAGACATGGTCTTCCTGCGGTCCGTCGGCCTCAAGCCGGTCGTCGTCCACGGCGGCGGGCCGCAGATCTCGTCGATGCTCGGCCGGCTCGGGATCGCGAGCGAGTTCCGCGGCGGGCTGCGGGTCACGACGCCCGAGGCGATGGACGTCGTCCGGATGGTGCTCGTCGGGCAGGTCGGCCGCGAGCTCGTCGGCCTCGTCAACGCGAACGGCGGTCGGGGCGTCGGGCTGTCGGGCGAGGACGCCGGGCTGTTCCGCGCCGAGCGCCGCGGGGCGGTCGTCGACGGCGAGGTCGTCGACGTCGGTCTCGTCGGGGACGTCGTCGAGGTCGACCCGGCCGCGGTGCTCGACCTCATCGAGGCCGGCCGCGTCCCCGTCGTCTCGACGGTCGCGCCGGACGACGACGGCCAGGTGCTCAACGTCAACGCGGACACCGCCGCCGCGGCCCTCGCGGTGGCGCTGCGCGCGGTGAAGCTCGTCGTCCTCACCGACGTCGAGGGTGTCTACGCCGACTGGCCGGACCGCTCCTCGCTCCTGTCGAGCATCACGACCACCGAGCTGGAGAAGCTGCTGCCGTCCCTGGAGTCCGGGATGGTCCCGAAGATGGAGGCCTGCCTGCGCGCCGTGCAGGGCGGCGTCCCGGAGGCGACGGTCATCGACGGCCGCGTGCCGCACAGCGTCCTGCTCGAGGTCTTCACGCCCGAGGGCGTCGGCACGATGGTGCTGCCCGACCCCCGGTCCGATCTGCCGCCCGATCTGCCGCCCGATCTGCACAGCCCCGATCTCCCAGGAGCCACCGCATGACCGCCGACCTGCAGCAGTCCGCCGCCGGCCTCAGCGGCGAGGCCTGGACGCGCCGGTACTCCTCGGCGGTCATGAACACCTTCGGCACGCCCCAGCGCGTCCTCGTCCGTGGCGAGGGCTGCTACGTCTGGGACGCCGACGGCACCCGCTACCTCGACCTGCTCGGCGGCATCGCCGTCAACGTCCTCGGTCACGCGCACCCGTTCCTCACGTCCGCGGTCACCGCCCAGCTGGCCACGCTCGGGCACGTCTCGAACTTCTTCGCGACGGCCCCGCAGGTGGCCCTCGCCGAGCGGATCCTCGAGCTGCTCGACGCGCCCGCCGGTTCGCGGGTGTTCTTCACGAACTCCGGCACCGAGGCCAACGAGGGCGCGTTCAAGCTCGCACGCCGCACCGGCCGCAGCGGCATGGTCGCCGCCGAGGGCGCGTTCCACGGCCGCACCATGGGCGCCCTCGCGCTGACCCACAAGCCCGCGTACCGCGAGCCGTTCGAGCCGCTGCCCGGGGACGTCGTCCACGTGCCGTTCGGGGACGTCGCCGCGCTCGGTGCTGCGGTGGGTCCGGGGACGGCGGCCGTCGTCCTCGAGCCCGTCCAGGGCGAGGCCGGCGTCCGGCCCGCACCGGCGGGCTACCTCGCGGCGGCCCGGGAGATCACGTCGGCGGCCGGCGCCCTGCTCGTCCTCGACGAGGTGCAGACCGGGGTCGGCCGCACCGGGCGCTGGTTCGCCCACCAGCACCCGCACCTCGGCGCGGACGTCGCCGGCACCGGGCCGGTCGTCGTTCCGGACGTCGTCACCCTCGCCAAGGGCCTCGGCAGCGGCATCCCGGTCGGCGCCGTCGTCGGCCTGGGCCAGCGCGCGGGCAGCCTGCTCGGCCCCGGCCAGCACGGGACGACGTTCGGCGGCAACCCGGTCGCCGCGGCGGCCGCGCTCGCGACCCTGCACGTCGTCGAGCGCGACGGCCTGCTCGAGAACGCCCGCACCGTCGGCGCCCGGATCCGTTCCGGCGTCGAGGGGCTGGGGCACCCGCTCGTCACCGGCACCCGCGGCGAGGGCCTGCTCGTCGCCGTCCAGCTCGGCGCACCGGTCGCCGCCGCGACCGCGAACGCGTTGCTGCAGGCCGGTCTCGTCGTCAACGCCGTCGGCCCGGACGCGCTGCGCCTCGCCCCGCCCCTCATCCTCACCGCGGAGCAGGCCGACACGTTCGTCGCCGCCCTGCCCGCCGCCCTCGACGCCGCTGCCGCGGCCCTGTGACGCCCCGCCGGTCCTGACCAGGAGACCCCCATGACGCTGCGCCACTTCCTCCGGGACGACGACCTGTCGCCGTCCGAGCTCCTCGAGGTGCTCGACCTCGCCGACGCGCTGAAGAAGGACCGGTTCGCGGCCCGTCCGCTCGAGGGCCCGCAGGCCGTCGCGGTCATCTTCGACAAGTCCTCGACCCGCACCCGGGTCTCGTTCAGCGTCGGCGTCGCCGAGCTCGGCGGCTACCCGCTCGTCATCGACGCCCAGGGCAGCCAGATGGGCCGTGGCGAGAGCATCGAGGACACCGCCCGGGTCCTCGGCCGTCAGGTGTCCGCCGTCGTGTGGCGGACGTTCGGCCAGGACCGCGTCGAGGCGATGGCCGCAGCGGCCGGTGTCCCGGTCGTCAACGCTCTCACCGACGAGTTCCACCCGTGCCAGCTCCTCGCCGACCTGCAGACGGTCCGGGAGCGGCACGGCCGGCTCGCCGGGCTCAGGCTGGCGTACCTCGGCGACGGCGCGAACAACATGGCGCACTCCTACCTGCTCGCCGGGGCCAACGCCGGCATGCACGTCCGGGTCGGCACCCCCGAGGGCTACCTGCCCGACCCGGCGGTCGTCGCAGCGGCCGCCGCCCGCGCCGAGCTCACCGGCGGCTCAGTCGTCGTCACGCACGACCCGGCTGCGGCAGAGGGCGCGGACGTCCTCGCGACGGACACCTGGGTCTCGATGGGGCAGGAGGGCGAGGCAGCCGACCGGTCGGCCCCCTTCGTGCCGTTCGCCGTCGACGAGGCGGCGCTCGTCCGCGCGGCCGCCGGGTGCGTCGTCCTGCACTGCCTGCCGGCCTACCGCGGCAAGGAGATCGCGGCGTCCGTCATCGACGGTCCCGCGTCGGCGGTCTGGGACGAGGCGGAGAACCGGTTGCACGCGCAGAAGGCGCTCCTCGTCTGGCTCCTGGAGAAGTCCCGGGCGGGGCGGTCGCGGTGACCGGCGCCCGGCCCGTGCCCGTCGAGACGCACGCGACGACGAAGACCGCCCGGCACCGGCACATCGTCGCCGTGCTGCGGCGCACGACCGTGCGCTCCCAGGTCGAGCTCGCCGAGCTGCTCGCCGCCGACGGGTTCGTCGTCACCCAGGCGACGCTGTCGCGCGACCTCGTCGAGCTCGGCGCGGCCAAGGTCCGCCACGAGGGCGGGCTCGTCTACGCCGTCCCCGGCGAGGGCGGCGACCGCACCCCGCGGGTCGGCATCGACGCCGAGTGGCTCGACGCCCGGCTCGAGCGGCTCTGCGAGGAGCTGCTCGTCACGGCCGAGGCGTCGGCGAACCTCGTCGTCCTGCGCACCCCGCCGGGTGCTGCGCAGTTCCTCGCCTCCGCCATCGACCAGTCCGTGCTGCCCGCCGTCCTCGGCACGATCGCCGGCGACGACACCGTGCTCGTCGTGACCCGGGAGCCCGCCGGCGGTGCCGACGTCGCCGCGCGGCTGCTCGCCCTCGCGTCGCACGGCGAGGGCCGCGGCTGACCCGCGTACCGTCGTCCACCGCAGCCCGACACCGTCCGGTTCCGCCGGACCCGCACGTCCCGACAGGAGAACGTCCCGTGACCCAGGCACCCGAGCACCCGACGACGCCCGCACCCGGTGCGCCGCTCAAGCTGTGGGGCGGCCGGTTCGCCTCGGGCCCGTCGGCCGCGCTCGAGGCCCTGTCGGCGTCGGTGCACTTCGACTGGGTCCTCGCGCCGTACGACCTCGCCGGCTCCCGGGCGCACGCCCGGGTGCTCGCGGCGGCCGGGCTGCTCGACGACGCGTCCCTGACGACGATGCTCGCCGGGCTCGAGGCCCTCGAGGCGGACGTCGCGAGCGGCGCCTTCGTCGGGACGCCCGCGGACGAGGACGTCCACACCGCCCTCGAGCGCGGCCTCATCGAGCGGGTCGGCGCCGAGATCGGCGGCCGGCTGCGCGCTGGCCGCTCCCGCAACGACCAGGTCGCGACGCTCTACCGGATGTACCTGCGCGACCGCGCCCGGGACGTCGCCCTGTGCCTGCTCGACCTCGCCGACGTCCTCGTCGCGCGGGCCGCCGAGAACCCCGAGGCGCCGATGCCGGGGCGCACGCACTTCCAGCACGCCCAGCCGGTGCTCCTCGCGCACCACCTCCAGGCGCACGCGCAGGCGATCGCACGGGACGTCGAGCGGCTCGTCGACTGGGACCGCCGCGCCGACGAGTCGCCCTACGGCTCCGGCGCCCTCGCCGGCTCGTCGCTCGGCCTCGACCCCGCCGCCGTCGCCCGCGAGCTCGGGTTCTCGCGCTCCAGCGAGAACTCGATGGACGGCACCTCGAGCCGGGACGTCGTCGCCGAGGTCGCGTTCGTCCTCGCGATGGCCGCGGTCGACGTCTCCCGGATCGCCGAGGAGGTCGTCGTCTGGACGACCGCCGAGTTCGGGTTCGCCCGCCTCGACGACGCCTACGCGACCGGGTCGTCGATCATGCCGCAGAAGAAGAACCCGGACGTCGCCGAGCTCGCACGGGGCAAGGCCGGCCGGCTCGTCGGCAACCTCACCGGGTTCCTCACGACCCTCAAGGCGCTGCCGCTGGCGTACAACCGCGACCTCCAGGAGGACAAGGAGCCCGTCATCGACTCGGTGACGCAGATGCTGCTCGTGCTGCCGGCGTTCTCCGGGCTCGTCGCGACGATGCGGTTCGACACCGACCGGATGGCGGCGCTCGCCCCGGCCGGCTTCTCGCTCGCGACCGACGTCGCGGAGTGGCTCGTCAGGCAGGGCGTGCCGTTCCGGGTCGCGCACGAGGTCGCGGGGGAGTGCGTGCAGGTCTGCGAGGGCCGCGGCATCGAGCTGTCCGACCTCTCGGACGCCGACCTCGCGGCGGTCAGCCCGCACCTGACCCCGGCGGTCCGTGACGTTCTCGACGTGGCCGGGTCGCTGGCCTCCCGGGACGGCGTCGGCGGCACCGCTCCGGTGCGCGTCGCCGAGCAGCGGCAGCGCCTCCACGACCGCCTGGCCGCGCTGCGAGGCTGGGCGACCAGACCGGTCACCCCGGTCGCGCGCGCGGCCACCAAAGCCGCCCGCTGACCGCTCGTGCCCGCGGTCGGTACCGTTCCTGGCCGCTCCGGCGCCGGGTTCCGGTACCGGGCGCGAGCATCGTCAGTCGACGATGCGCACCCGCAGCCGGCGGAACCCCTTGCCCTTGTTCTCGATCTTGACGATCTCGAGGCCGCCGATCTGTCGCGTCGAGGCGACGTGCGTGCCGGCGTCCGCCTGGGTGTCGAGCCCGGCGATGTCGACGACGCGGACGATCTCGAGGTCGTCGGGCAGCAGGTTCGTCGCCGTACGGATGAGGTCCGGGTAGGTCGAGAACGCGACGTCGCGGGGGAGCGTCGTCGTCGTGATCGCGCGGTCGGCACCGACCTCGGCCGCGCACGCCGCGGCGACCGCGTCCCGGAAGCCCTCGGGCACCTCGGGCAGGTTGAAGTCCATCCGGGCCTCGAGGGGTTCCATGTTCCCGCCGGTCACGAGCGCGCCGAAGTCGCGGAACACGACGCCGGAGAGCAGATGCAGGCCGGAGTGGGTGCGCATGAGCGCCGTCCGGCGGTCGTCCTCGACGGCGCCGCGGACGGCGGTGCCGACCGGCGGCAGCGGGTCGCCGTCCGCCGGGAGCAGGGCGAGGTCGTCGCCCTTGCGGACGCCGACGATGCGGGTCTGGACGCCGCCCCACAGCAGCACGCCGTGGTCGGGCGGCTGCCCGCCGCCGCCCGGGTAGAACGCCGACCGGTCGAGGACGACGCCGGTCTCCGGGTCGCTCACGAGGACGACGGCGTCCCACGCGCGCAGGGTCTGGTCGCCGAGCTCGAGCCGGTGCGTGCGGCCGTGCAGGTCCGCGCTGTTCGCTGCCACGGCCGGTCAGCGTAGGCCCTGTCCTCGTAGGGTGGCCGGGTGGCTCGGCGACGACGGCTCACCCGGCGCGACCTCTCGGCGGTCTCCCTCGACCTGGCCCCGGCGCTGCTCGGGGCAGTGCTCGTGCATGCCACGCCGCAGGGGCGCGTCGGCGTCCGGCTCACCGAGGTCGAGGCGTACACGAGCGGCGACGACCCGGGCTCGCACGCGTTCCGCGGCCGGACGCCGCGCACCGCCGTGATGTTCGGCCCGCCAGGGCACCTCTACGTCTACTTCACGTACGGGATGCACTGGTGCGCCAACGTCGTGTGCGGCCCGGACGGCGAGGCGAGCGCCGTCCTGCTGCGCGCCGGTGAGGTCGTCGAGGGGCTGGACGTCGCGCGGTCGCGGCGGCCGTCGGCACGCAAGGACGTCGACCTCGCGCGCGGTCCGGCCCGGCTGGCGACGGCGCTCGGCATCGCGAAGGCCGAGGACGGCGCGGACCTGTGCGTGGCGGACGGCGCCCTGCGGCTGGACGCGGGGGAGCCGTACGACCCGGCCCGGCTGCGGACCGGCCCGCGGGTCGGGGTCGCCGGGGCCGGCGGTGACGCGGTCGCCTTCCCCTGGCGGTTCTGGCTGCACGACGAGCCGACGGTCTCGACGTTCCGCCCGGGAGTGACGCGCCGCCGGGGTATCGCGTCGCCCTCGGCGGGCGGTGTCTGAGACGCTCTGAGCGACCACCGAGAGGCGCCGGTGCCGCCGGCGTCCGACCGAGAGGACGGCAGAAGCCGTGAGTGACCCCCGGGGCAACGCCCTCGACGAGCTCGCCTGGCGCGGGCTCGTCGCACTGTCCACCGACGAGGAGGCCCTGCGGGCCGCGTTGGCGGCAGGCCCCGTGACGTTCTACTGCGGCTTCGACCCCACCGCGCCGAGCCTGCACATGGGCAACCTCGTGCAGCTCGTCACGATGCGCCGGCTGCAGGAGTTCGGGCACCGCCCGCTCGTGCTCGTCGGAGGGGCGACCGGGCTCATCGGGGACCCGAGGATGTCCGGGGAACGCGTCCTCAACTCGCGCGACACGGTGGCCGGCTGGGTCGAGCGGATCCGCGACCAGGTGCAGCGGTTCGTGTCGTTCGAGGGGGAGAACGCGGCGCAGGTCGTCAACAACCTCGACTGGACCGCGCCGATGTCGGCGATCGACTTCCTCCGTGACGTCGGCAAGCACTTCCGGGTGAACCGGATGCTCGCCAAGGAGGCCGTCAGCGCGCGGCTCAGCTCCGAGGCCGGGATCAGCTTCACCGAGTTCAGCTACCAGATCCTGCAGGGGATGGACTTCCACGAGCTGTGGAAGCGGCACGGCTGCACGCTGCAGACCGGAGGCTCGGACCAGTGGGGCAACCTCACCGCGGGGACGGACCTCGTGCACCGCGCGGAGGGGGTGAGCGTTCACGCCCTCGCGACGCCGCTGGTCACCAAGGCGGACGGCACGAAGTTCGGCAAGACCGAGGGCGGCGCGATCTGGCTGGCCCCGGAGATGACGTCGCCGTACGCCTTCTACCAGTTCTGGCTCAACGCCGAGGACGCCAAGGTGGGCGACTACCTGAAGATCTTCTCGTTCCGCACGCGGGAGGAGATCGAGGCGCTCGAGGAGGCGACGCGGGAGAAGCCGCAGGCCCGGGAGGCGCAGCGCGCCCTCGCCGAGGACGTCACGACGCTCGTCCACGGTGCGGAGGCCACGCGCCGCGTGCAGGAGGCGAGCCAGGCGCTCTTCGGGCGGGGGGACCTCGCCCTGCTGGACGTCGCGACGCTGCGGGACGCGGTCGCCGAGCTGCCGTCGGCCTCGGTACCGGCCGGGGAGCACCCCGTCGTCGACCTGTTCGCTGCCACGGGGCTCGTCCAGAGCAAGTCCGCCGCACGGCGGGCGATCGCGGAGGGCGGGGCCTACGTGAACAACACCAAGGTCCTGGGGGAGGACGCGACCGTCGGTGGGGCCGACCTGCTGCACGGCCGGTGGATCCTGCTGCGCCGCGGACGGCGCTCGCTCGCGGCTGTCGAGGTGGGCTGATCGCCTGCCCCGCAACAGGTTTCGGGCTCGTTGCCGAGTCGTTGCGGGGCGGTTCCGCCGGCCCCTGCCACACACGGACGACGGTCGTCGCACCCCGATTTGACTCGCGCTCCGTGCCTGCCTAATGTTTCACCTCGTCGCCCCGACGGGGAGGAACGGACACCGCGAGGTGGACGGTCCCCCGGGGCACCACCCCTCGGAAGAGATTCGGCGCCGGCCGCAAGGTCTGCGCGGGTCTTCTGTGGGTGAACCCTCTCTCGAGGTCACGCTGGGTAGCCGGATGTGACACCGAGTACCGGGTAGGCTAGGCTGGAAACGAAGCCCCGCGAAAACGACCGAGAGGTCGAAGTACTCGGGTGCGTCTGTTCCTTGAGAACTCAACAGCGTGCTTTGTAGTCGATGCCAAGAGCCTTGGCTTGTGGGGTGCTGGCTGGCCGTCTGGTTGGTTGGTGTCTTGTGGGTCTTGGGTTTGCTTGGTTGATTGCAGATTGAGCTAGATGCTCGTTCTGTGTTTCGGCTGGGATTATTTGTTCGTATTGTGTCTAGTTGTGTTGGCGCCCTTTCGGGGGTGTTAGCGGTTAGGCATCAACGGAGAGTTTGATCCTGGCTCAGGACGAACGCTGGCGGCGTGCTTAACACATGCAAGTCGAACGGTGAAGCCCTTCGGGGTGGATCAGTGGCGAACGGGTGAGTAACACGTGAGCAACCTGCCCCTGACTCTGGGATAACTACCGGAAACGGTGGCTAATACCGGATATGACGCCCTGTCGCATGGTGGGGTGTGGAAAGTTTTTCGGTCAGGGATGGGCTCGCGGCCTATCAGCTTGTTGGTGGGGTGATGGCCTACCAAGGCGACGACGGGTAGCCGGCCTGAGAGGGCGACCGGCCACACTGGGACTGAGACACGGCCCAGACTCCTACGGGAGGCAGCAGTGGGGAATATTGCGCAATGGGCGAAAGCCTGACGCAGCGACGCCGCGTGAGGGATGAAGGCCTTCGGGTTGTAAACCTCTTTCAGCAGGGAAGAAGCGAAAGTGACGGTACCTGCAGAAGAAGCACCGGCTAACTACGTGCCAGCAGCCGCGGTAATACGTAGGGTGCAAGCGTTGTCCGGAATTATTGGGCGTAAAGAGCTCGTAGGCGGTTTGTCGCGTCTGCTGTGAAAACCTGGGGCTTAACTCCGGGCCTGCAGTGGGTACGGGCAGACTAGAGTGCGGTAGGGGAGACTGGAATTCCTGGTGTAGCGGTGAAATGCGCAGATATCAGGAGGAACACCGGTGGCGAAGGCGGGTCTCTGGGCCGTAACTGACGCTGAGGAGCGAAAGCGTGGGGAGCGAACAGGATTAGATACCCTGGTAGTCCACGCCGTAAACGTTGGGCGCTAGGTGTGGGGCTCTTTCCACGAGTTCCGTGCCGCAGCAAACGCATTAAGCGCCCCGCCTGGGGAGTACGGCCGCAAGGCTAAAACTCAAAGGAATTGACGGGGGCCCGCACAAGCGGCGGAGCATGCGGATTAATTCGATGCAACGCGAAGAACCTTACCAAGGCTTGACATGGGCAGTAATCCGGCAGAGATGTCGGGTCCGTAAGGGCTGTTCACAGGTGGTGCATGGTTGTCGTCAGCTCGTGTCGTGAGATGTTGGGTTAAGTCCCGCAACGAGCGCAACCCTCGTTCCATGTTGCCAGCACGTAATGGTGGGGACTCATGGGAGACTGCCGGGGTCAACTCGGAGGAAGGTGGGGATGACGTCAAATCATCATGCCCCTTATGTCTTGGGCTTCACGCATGCTACAATGGCCAGTACAAAGGGCTGCGAGACCGTAAGGTGGAGCGAATCCCAAAAAGCTGGTCTCAGTTCGGATCGGGGTCTGCAACTCGACCCCGTGAAGTCGGAGTCGCTAGTAATCGCAGATCAGCAACGCTGCGGTGAATACGTTCCCGGGCCTTGTACACACCGCCCGTCACGTCACGAAAGTCGGTAACACCCGAAGCCGGTGGCCCAACCCGTAAGGGGGGGAGCCGTCGAAGGTGGGACTGGCGATTGGGACGAAGTCGTAACAAGGTAGCCGTACCGGAAGGTGCGGCTGGATCACCTCCTTTCTAAGGAGCACTCCTACCTCGCCCGCACCTGGTGTGTGGCGGGGTCAGGGACCACGACCTGGGCGAATGTTCCGGGTGTGGTGCTCATGGGTGGAACATCGACTACGGCCTTCGGGTCCTGCAGAGCTCATCCCTAGTACGCCAACTCTTTCGGGGGTTGGAAGGAACGGGTGCTCGGTGGGGTGTGGGGGCCATCCGCATGCCGGCTGTCTTCTTCGGAGTCTCTTCGAGGGGGTGGCTGGTGGTGTGGGGAGCACGCTGTTGGGTCCTGAAGGAACAGACCGGCCCCGCAGGTCCTGCCAGGTTCGCTTGGTGGGGGTTGTGGGGCGGTGTGTTGCTTCGGTCGCGGACCGGCTCCTCAGTCATACCGCATCCCGTGCTCGTTGAGCGTGTGGGTGTGGGTGCTGGGTCAGGGGTTGGGGTCGTTGGTTGTTTGAGAACTGCACAGTGGACGCGAGCATCTTTGTATCTGTGGTCAAGTTTGTAAGGGCATACGGTGGATGCCTTGGCACCAGGAGCCGATGAAGGACGTAGGAGCCTGCGATAAGCCTCGAGGAGCTGGCAACCGAGCTGTGATTCGAGGATTTCCGAATGGGGAAACCCCGCCGGGTTCATTCCCGGTGACCCGCGCCTGAATATATAGGGCGTGTGGAGGGAACGTGGGGAAGTGAAACATCTCAGTACCCACAGGAAGAGAAAACAACAGTGATTCCGTGAGTAGTGGCGAGCGAAAGCGGAACAGGCTAAACCGATTGCGTGTTCAAGCCGGCAGGCGTTGCGTGGTCGGGGTCGTGGGACCTTTCGAGTGGTTCTGCCGAACTGCTAAGGAGTGAGAAAGTCGCGTCATAGTCGAAGGGTCTTGAATGGCCCGGCATAGAGGGTGGTACCCCCGTAGACGAAATGGCGTGGCCTCCTGAGGGTGTTCCCAAGTAGCACGGGGCCCGAGAAATCCCGTGTGAATCTGCCAGGACCACCTGGTAAGCCTAAATACTCCCTGGTGACCGATAGCGGACAAGTACCGTGAGGGAAAGGTGAAAAGTACCCCGGGAGGGGAGTGAAATAGTACCTGAAACCGTGTGCCTACAATCCGTCGGAGCCTTTAGGGGTGACGGCGTGCCTTTTGAAGAATGAGCCTGCGAGTTAGTGGTATGTGGCGAGGTTAACCCGTGTGGGGAAGCCGTAGCGAAAGCGAGTCCGAATAGGGCGTTTGAGTCGCATGCTCTAGACCCGAAGCGGAGTGATCTACCCATGGCCAGGTTGAAGCGCGGGTAAGACCGCGTGGAGGACCGAACCCACCAGGGTTGAAAACCTGGGGGATGAGCTGTGGGTAGGGGTGAAAGGCCAATCAAACTCCGTGATAGCTGGTTCTCCCCGAAATGCATTTAGGTGCAGCGTCACGTGTTTCTTGCCGGAGGTAGAGCTACTGGATGGCCGATGGGCCCTACAAGGTTACTGACGTCAGCCAAACTCCGAATGCCGGTAAGTGAGAGCGTGGCAGTGAGACTGCGGGGGATAAGCTCCGTAGTCGAGAGGGAAACAGCCCAGAACACCAGCTAAGGCCCCCAAGCGTGTGCTAAGTGGGAAAGGATGTGGAGTTGCACAGACAACCAGGAGGTTGGCTTAGAAGCAGCCACCCTTTAAAGAGTGCGTAATAGCTCACTGGTCAAGTGATTCCGCGCCGACAATGTAGCGGGGCTCAAGCACACCGCCGAAGCTGTGTCATTCACGCATGTGCCAGGTCTTCGGATCCAGGCGTGTGGATGGGTAGGGGAGCGTCGTGTGGCGAGTGAAGCGGCGGGGTGACCCAGTCGTGGACGCCACACGAGTGAGAATGCAGGCATGAGTAGCGAAAGACGGGTGAGAAACCCGTCCGCCGAATGACCAAGGGTTCCAGGGCCAGGCTAATCCGCCCTGGGTAAGTCGGGACCTAAGGCGAGGCCGACAGGCGTAGTCGATGGACAACGGGTTGATATTCCCGTACCGGCGAAGAACCGCCCATATCGAACCCGGTGATGCTAACCACCTGAAACTGCTTCGTCCTTCGGGATGGGGTGGCGGAGCGTGGGATCCGATCCGGTAGTAGGTAAGCGATGGTGTGACGCAGGAAGGTAGCCGCCGCGTGGCGATGGTAGTCCACGTCCAAGGGTGTAGGGCGAGGTGTAGGCAAATCCGCACCTCTCACTTCAATGTGGAGTCTGAGACCTGATGGTGACCGCATCAGCGGGAAGCAGGGTGATCCTATGCTGCCAAGAAAAGCATCTAGCGAGGTTCGAGCCGCCCGTACCCCAAACCGACTCAGGTGGTCAGGTAGAGAATACCAAGGCGATCGAGTGAATCGTGGTTAAGGAACTCGGCAAAATGCCCCCGTAACTTCGGGAGAAGGGGGGCCTGAGGGGTGAAGCCGCTTGCCGGCTAGCTCTTGAAGGCCGCAGAGACCAGGGAGAAGCGACTGTTTACTAAAAACACAGGTCCGTGCTAAGTCGCAAGACGATGTATACGGACTGACGCCTGCCCGGTGCTGGAACGTTAAGGGGACGGGTTAGCCGCAAGGCGAAGCTCAGAACTTAAGCGCCAGTAAACGGCGGTGGTAACTATAACCATCCTAAGGTAGCGAAATTCCTTGTCGGGTAAGTTCCGACCTGCACGAATGGCGTAACGACTTCTCCGCTGTCTCAACCGCGAACTCGGCGAAATTGCACTACGAGTAAAGATGCTCGTTACGCGCAGCAGGACGGAAAGACCCCGGGACCTTTACTACAGCTTGGTATTGGTGTTCGGAACGGCTTGTGTAGGATAGGTGGGAGACTGTGAAGCGGCCACGCCAGTGGTTGTGGAGTCAATCTTGAAATACCACTCTGGTCGTTCTGGATGTCTAACTTCGGTCCGTGATCCGGATCAGGGACAGTGCCTGGTGGGTAGTTTAACTGGGGCGGTTGCCTCCTAAAAGGTAACGGAGGCGCCCAAAGGTTCCCTCAGCCTGGTTGGCAATCAGGTGTCGAGTGTAAGTGCACAAGGGAGCTTGACTGCGAGACAGACATGTCGAGCAGGGACGAAAGTCGGGACTAGTGATCCGGCCGTGGTATGTGGAAACGCGGTCGCTCAACGGATAAAAGGTACCCCGGGGATAACAGGCTGATCTTGCCCAAGAGTCCATATCGACGGCATGGTTTGGCACCTCGATGTCGGCTCGTCGCATCCTGGGGCTGGAGTAGGTCCCAAGGGTTGGGCTGTTCGCCCATTAAAGCGGTACGCGAGCTGGGTTTAGAACGTCGTGAGACAGTTCGGTCCCTATCCGCTGCGCGCGCAGGAGACTTGAGAAGGGCTGTCCCTAGTACGAGAGGACCGGGACGGACGAACCTCTGGTGTGCCAGTTGTCCTGCCAAGGGCACCGCTGGTTAGCTACGTTCGGAAGGGATAACCGCTGAAGGCATCTAAGCGGGAAGCTCGCTTCAAGATGAGGTCTCCATGGACTTAGGTCTGAGAGGCTCCCAGCTAGACCACTGGGTTGATAGGCCGGATGTGGACGCGAGGACGAAAGACTCGTGTAGCTGACCGGTACTAATAAGCCGATAACTTGCCACACCCCACCACCCCCACACCGGAGGGCTCTCGAGCCCACGACCGGCGGGGATGCTTGGAGGGGATCTGGTACTCAAGCACTGCTCGCGTCCACTGTGCGGTTCCCGAACCACCAACACCCCCGCGTGTCGCCAACCTGACTCCAGGTTGCTGCCGGCGGGGCCGCGTGTTGACAGTTCGACAGAGTTACGGCGGCCATAGCGGCAGGGAAACGCCCGGTCCCATTCCGAACCCGGAAGCTAAGCCTGCCTGCGCCGATGGTACTGCCCGGGGGACTGGGTGGGAGAGTAGGACGCCGCCGGACACCCACCGCATGATGGCCACCCCACACGGGGTGGCCATCACGCATTTTGGCACCAACGAAGGTCCGTCTCCTGGGGAGGAACGACTCATGGCCGGAGGCGGCCTCCACCACCTCGAGATCTGGGTCGACGACCTGGAGGCCGCCGTGCGCTCCTGGGGCTGGCTGCTCACGGAGCTCGGCTGGTCGCAGGACGGCTCGTGGTCGGCGGGCCGCTCGTGGCGTCACGGTGACACGTACCTCGTGCTCGAGGCCGGTCCCGACGTGAGCGAGGGCGGTCACGAGCGCACCCGACCTGGCCTGAACCACCTGGCATTCCACGCCGGCACCCGTGCACAGGTCGACCGGTTCGTCACCGGGTGCGGTGCCCACGGGTGGCGGCTCATGTTCCCTGACCGACACCCGCATGCGGGTGGCCCCCAGCACTACGCGGCCTACCTCGAGGACGGGTCCGGCTTCGAGGTCGAGCTCGTCGCCGATGACGTCGCCGACGAGCTCGCCGGCGAAGAGTGACGCTCTCGACGCGCGGAACGGTCCGTGCATAGCCGGACGGCGATCGTCCGCAATGCTCCGTACGGTGTCGCCCGGCCGCGTCGACAGAGGCGGTCCTACCCGACACCTGAGGAGTTCGCCCACCATGGACATCGTGTTGCTCGCCGGCCTCTGGCTCGACGGATCAGCGTGGGACGCCGTCGTGCCGGAGCTCGACCGTCGCGGTCATCGCGCGCGCCCGCTGACGTTGCCGGGGCAGGGTGACGGGGCGCCCACGGCGACGCTGGACGACCAGGTGGCCGCCGTCGTCGCGGCTGTCGACGCATGCTCGGGGCAGCTTGTCGTCGTGGGGCATTCCGCTGCGTGCACGCTCGCCTGGCAGGCCGCCGACGCCCGACCCGGCTCGGTGGCGGCCGTCGTCCTCGTCGGTGGCTTCCCGGCGTCCGACGGTGACCACTACGCGGACTCCTTCCCGGAGCGTGACGGCGTCGTGCCCTTCCCCGGGTGGGAGCCGTTCGAGGGGCCGGACGCTGCCGATCTCGACACGCAGACGCGGCAGCGGATCGCCGCGTCTGCGGTGCCGGTGCCCGGACCCGTCGCCCGGGGAGTTGTCAGGCTCACCGACGAGCGTCGGTTCCGCGTGCCCGTCACCGTCGTCTGCCCGGAGTTCACGCCTGCCCAGGCCCGCGCGTGGATCGCAGGCGGGCACGGACCCGAGCTGGCCAAGGCCGAGCGGGTGGACCTCGTCGACATCGACTCGGGGCACTGGCCCATGTTCACCCGGCCCGTCGAGCTGGCCGGACTCCTCGCCGGCGTCGCGGACGGTCTCTGACCGTGTGACCCGTGGACGACCGCTGCCGGCCGTGCGGCGGCCGGGACGGCTCGGCCCGGCTCAGCGCTCGTGGCGTCCGAGGGTGGCCGCGAGCGTCGCGACGAAGCGGGTGCGTGCCTCCCGCCGGGGGTTGTGGCCGGTGGGGAGCGCGACGACGTCGCAGCCACCAGGACAGACCGAGGCGCAGCGCCGGGCGCCGGTCGCGGAGACGATCCCGCCGTGCGCCGGGTCGCCGCGGACGAGCGTCACGGGGCACCGGACATCGGCGAGCAGGGCCGCCAGCGGCTCGCCCCAGTCCACCGGCACGGCGACGTGTGCGAGGTCGACCTGCCGCTTGGACGCGACCCAGGGGCCGTACTCGTCGTCGGGCCAGCCGGGGGCGTCGGCGGCGATCTCCGCGCGCAGCGCGTCGTCGGACATCCCCTGGAGCCGCTCGAGCACCGCGAGCCGGGCGGCCGACGAGCGGAGCCGTCGCATCGTCGTCCGGGCCGGGTCCTCCAGCACGAGATGGCGGACGACGCCGGGCCTGGCCGCGGCGACCCGGGCGGCGGTGAGCGCGCCCATCGAGTGACCGAGGACGACGACCGGGCCGCGTCTGCCGGCGAGCCGGATCGCGGCGTCGACGACGGCGACGCCGCCCCGCGCATGGTCGGCGACGACGTACTCGGCGGCGGGCTCCCAGCGGGTGCCGCCGTGCGCCGGGGCATCGGGAGCGAGCACGGGCCAGCGTCGGCCGAGGGCCTCGGCGAGCGGGGCGAAGCACTCCCCGGAGTCCGTCCAGCCGTGGAAGGCCACGAGCACCGGCCGCCGGACACCGCGCGGCACCGGTACCCCGGGGAAGACGTGCACGGAGACCGGGCCGTCGGCGGTGCGGACCGTGCGGACGGAGGCGGCCGCCGGCCGGCCGGCCTCGGGGTCGTCGTCCGCCCCGGCCGCGGGCGCCGCCCGGCCGTCCGCAGCGTCCTGCCCGCCGTCCACCCTGTCGCCCGCCCCGTCGTCCACCCGGTCATCCAACACCCGAGGTCCGACGATCTCGACCCCCGGTGCGGCGTGCGGCCACGTGTGACGGGACCGACATGATCGCGGGATTGCTGTATGCAGAGTTGTATACCAAGATTCGTCCTATGAATTTCCGTGCCCGGCTGGCCCTGCGTCCGTGCGCTCGGCCCCGAGGCGCGAGATCGTGCTGCCAGCAACCGCGAGTTCCCGTCTCGAAGGGCCTGCCATGGACGCCGTGACCTCCGTTCCCGCCCCGGTCAACGAACCAGTCAAGGACTACGCCCCGGGCAGTCCCGAGCGGGCTGCCGCCGAGGCGGCGCTCGCCGACCTCGGCTCGGCCCGCATCGACCTGCCCATGACGATCGGCGGGCGCGAGGTGATGGGCACGGGCCGCCGGTTCGACGTCGTCCAGCCGCACGCCCGTCGCAAGGTCCTCGGCACGCTGCGGCACGCGACGAAGGCCGATGCCGCGGCCGCGGTGGCCGCAGCCAAGGCGGCCGCGCCGGGGTGGCGCGCGATGGCGTACGAGGACCGGGCCGCGATCTTCCTCAAGGCCGCCGAGCTGCTCTCCGGGCCGTGGCGGCAGCCGCTCAACGCGGCGACGATGCTCGGTCAGAGCAAGACGGTCTACCAGGCGGAGATCGACGCCGCGTGCGAGCTCATCGACTTCTGGCGCTTCAACGTCGCGTTCGGTCGCCGCCTCATCGAGGAGCAGCCGCCCGCGAACTCCAAGGGCATCTGGAACCGCACGGACCACCGCCCGCTCGAGGGCTTCGTCTACGCGGTCACACCGTTCAACTTCACCGCGATCGGCGCCAACCTGCCGACGGCGCCGGCGCTCATGGGCAACGTCGTCGTCTGGAAGCCGTCTCCCACGCAGCAGTTCTCCGCGCACTTCACCATGAAGCTGCTCGAGGCGGCCGGGCTGCCCCCGGGCGTCATCAACCTCGTGACCGGCGACGGGATCGCGGTCTCGGACGTCGTCCTGCGCGACCCGGACCTCGCAGGCATCCACTTCACCGGCTCCACGCCGACCTTCAAGACGCTGTGGCGCACCGTCGGGGAGAACCTCGACCTGTACCGGGGCTACCCGCGGGTCGTCGGCGAGACCGGCGGCAAGGACTTCATCGTCGCCCACGCCAGTGCGGACGTGGACGTGCTGCGGACGGCGATGGTGCGCGGCGCGTTCGAGTACCAGGGCCAGAAGTGCTCCGCGGCCTCGCGTGCCTACGTCCCCCGGTCGGTGTGGCGCCGCCTCAAGGACGACCTCGTCTCGGCGACCGACTCCCTGACCCAGGGCCCGGTCACCGACCTGTCGAACTTCATGGGCGCCGTCATCGACGACCGGGCGTTCGCCAAGCACTCCGCCGCGATCGACCGGGCGCACACGACCGACGGTCTCAAGGTCCTCGCGGGCGGCACGTACGACGACAGCGAGGGCTGGTTCGTGCGGCCGACGGTCATCGAGGGCAGCGACCCGACCGACGAGATCTTCACGACCGAGTACTTCGGGCCGATCCTCGCCGTCCACGTCTTCCCGGACCGGCAGTACGACCGGGTGCTGCGCGAGATGGAGTCGATCGCGCCCTACGCGCTGACCGGTGCCGTCATCGCGCAGGACCGGCAGGCGATCGTCGACGCGCAGGAGGTGCTCCGGTACGCCGCGGGCAACTTCTACGTCAACGACAAGCCCACGGGCGCGGTCGTCGGGCAGCAGCCGTTCGGGGGCGCGCGTGCGTCCGGCACGAACGACAAGGCCGGCGCCCTGCAGAACCTCATGCGATGGACGTCGACCCGCTCCATCAAGGAGACGTTCGTGCCGCCGACCGACCACCGCTACCCGCACCAGGGCTGAGGCGGTCGACCGGACATGACCCGCCGCAGCGCGCCGACAGCGTCGCCGGCGAGGCAGCCGTCCGTCCGCCCGTCAGGGGCGGGCGGGCGGTCAGCCGCGTGCGAGCCAGACGCGGCCCTCGCGCTCCTCGACCCGGATCGCGGACCGGATCGCGGGTTCGACGGACTTCTCGATCTTGCCGCCGACGAGCGGGACCGACGCCTTGAGGTCGCAGTCGATGACCTCGACCGCGCCCGTGCCCTCGGCGACGAGGCTCAGCGTGCCGGTCATCCGGATCGGGGCGCCCTTGATCTCGAGCACCAGGGTCCCCTCCCGGCTGCCGTGGTCGTCCGCGGCCTGCCAGTCCTGGATCTCGGAGACGACGAGCGTCTGGCCGACGAAGGTCCGGACGAAGTCCGGGACCTGGTCGGTGGGCATCGTGCGGTGGGCGGTGACGACGACCCCGCCGTCGTCGAACTCCTCGACGGTCACGTCGTGCGCCAGGGCGCCCGTCGCGATGCAGCGCTGCGCCTGGAAGTCCTCGTCGCAGAGCATCGCGAAGACCGCGTCCGGGGCCGCGTCGTAGCGGATGTCGGCGGTGAGTCGCACGGTGGGTCCCTCCGTCAGGCGCATGCGCGCCGGTCCTGCGCGAAGCGTAGCGACGTGCGCCGCCCCTGCCCCGACGACCCGGCGCAGCAGGTCACGGGCGGACGATGTACTGCGCGGAACGCTCCAGGTCGGCGGCCGATCCGCCGACAGGGTGAGAGGGACCGATCTTTGCCGCCCGCCGGGCGGTATCCCCACGCGGGGCCGTCCCGCAGCGTGGGTATGGTCGACACACGGCGTGCAACGGCGCACGCCGTTCGAGAGGTGCGA
The DNA here is from genome assembly GCF_002198655.1 of Kineosporia sp. A_224. Classification (GTDB taxonomy): domain Bacteria; phylum Actinomycetota; class Actinomycetes; order Actinomycetales; family Kineosporiaceae; genus R-H-3. The sequence continues at coordinate 31,201 of NZ_MWLN01000202.1, read as the reverse complement.
AGTGAGGCGCGCGATGGCGCACACCCAGGACGCTGAACGGACGCAGATCCTCGAGCGGGCCACCGAGGCGGGCCTGCGACAGGGGTGCCGGGAGCCCAACCTCTCCCAGCTCCTCGAGCGCTACTACCGCCACGTGTCGATCGAGGACCTCGCCGAGCGCGACCCCGTCGACCTCGCCGGGGCGGCGCTGTCGCAGCGGCAGCTGGCCGCCAACCGGCCCCAGGGCACCGCGAACGTCCGCGTCTTCACGCCGACGGTCGACGAGCACGCCTGGTCGTGCGGGCACACCGTCGTCGAGATCGTCACCGACGACATGCCCTTCCTCGTCGACTCGGTGCAGGCCGAGCTCTCCCGGCAGGACCGCGCGATCCACCTCGTCGTGCACCCGCAGGTCGTCGTCCGCCGCGACATCGCCGGCACCCTGCTCGAGGTGCTCGACCAGGGCTCCAACGGCTGGGCGTCGTCCGACCACCCGCGGGACAGCCTCGTGGAGTCCTGGATCCACGTCGAGGTCGACCGGGTCACCGACCCCGAGCACATCGACGAGATCACGAGCGGGCTGCGCGGCGTCCTCGAGGACGTGCGGGTCTCGGTCGAGGACTGGCCGCGGATGCAGCAGCGCGCCCGGGAGACCGCCGACGCGCTCGACGCCGAGCCGCCCGCCGGGCTGCCGGCCGACGAGGTCGAGGAGGCGACCCAGCTCCTGCGCTGGCTCGCCGACGGCCACTTCACCTTCCTCGGGTACCGGGAGTACCGGCTCGACGTCCGGGACGGCCACGACGTGCTCGTCGCCGAGAGCGGCAGCGGCCTGGGCATCCTGCGCTACGACCAGCACGCGGCGTCCTCGAGCTTCGACCGGCTCACGCCGCAGGCCCGGGCCAAGGCGCGGGAGAAGACGCTGCTCGTCCTCACGAAGGCGAACAGCCGCGCGACCGTCCACCGGCCCGCGTACCTCGACTACGTCGGCGTGAAGACCTTCGACGCGGCCGGCGAGGTCGTCGGCGAGCGCCGCTTCCTGGGCCTGTTCGCGTCGTCCGCGTACACCGACAGCGTCCGGCGCATCCCCGTCGTGAGCCGCAAGGTCGCCGGGGTGCTCAGCCGCACCGGCTTCTCGGTCGACAGCCACTCCGGCAAGGACCTCCTGCAGATCCTCGAGACGTACCCGCGTGACGAGCTCTTCGAGATCGGTGCCGACGACCTCACGAACATCGCGGTCTCCGTCATGCACCTGCAGGAGCGTCGCCGGACCCGGCTCTTCATGCGGTACGACGAGTACGGCCGCTTCGTCTCGTGCCTCGTCTTCCTGCCGCGGGACCGCTACACGACGTCCGTGCGGCTGAAGATGGAGGCGATCCTGCGGGACGCGTTCGGCGGCTCGCACGTCGACTACACGACGCGGGTCAGCGAGTCCGTCCTCGCCCGCCTGCACTTCGTCATCCGGGTCGACCCCGGGGTCCCGCTGCCGGAGGTCGACGCCGCCGAGGTCGAGGCCAGGCTCGTCGAGGCGACCCGGTCCTGGGACGAGGACCTCGCGGACGCGCTGCGGATCGAGGCCGGCGAGGAGGAGGCGGCCCGGCTGCTGCGCACCTGGGCGCGCGGCTTCCCCGAGGCGTACAAGGAGGACTTCCCGGCGCGGGTCGGGGTCGCGGACCTGCGCCGGATCGAGGCGCTGCCGGCACCGGACGACGTCCCCGCTGCCCCGGCCGGGGCCGCGGCCGACGCCACGCTGGGGATGAACCTCTACGAGCCCGTCGGCGCACCGGCGGGGGAGCGCCGGTTCAAGCTCTACCGGCTCGCACCGCTCTCGCTCACCGCCGTCCTGCCGTACCTGAGCAACCTCGGGGTCGAGGTCGTCGACGAGCGGCCGTACGAGATCGTCCGCGGCGACGGCGCGATCGCCTACATCTACGACTTCGGGCTGCGGTACGACGCCACGGCCGGGGTCGCCGCCGACCAGCCCGAGAAGGCGCGCGAGCTGTTCAGCGAGGCCTTCTCGGCGGCCTGGAGCGGCCGCGCCGAGAGCGACGGCTTCGACCGGCTCGTCATGCTCGCCGGGCTCACGTGGCGCCAGGTCGTCGTCCTGCGCGCCTACGCGAAGTACCTGCGGCAGACCGGGTCGACGTTCAGCCAGGACTACATCGAGCGCTGCCTCGCGGCGAACGTCGGCATCGCCCGGATGCTCGTGCGGCTCTTCGAGGTGCGCTTCGACCCCGACCGCTTCGGTGGGACCGGGACCAGCGGCAGCCGCGACGTCGAGCGGTTCGACGCGGCCGACGAGCTCGCGACGAAGGTCCGCGAGGCGCTCGACCAGGTGGCGAGCCTCGACCAGGACCGGATCCTGCGCTCGCTGCTCGGCCTCGTGCTCGCGACGCTGCGGACGAACTTCTTCCAGACCACCGGCGGCGAGCCCACGCCGTACGTGTCGTTCAAGCTGGACCCGCAGGCCGTCCCGGAGCTGCCGCAGCCGCGGCCGGAGTTCGAGATCTTCGTCTACTCGCCGCGCGTCGAGGGCGTGCACCTGCGCTTCGGCAAGGTCGCCCGCGGCGGTCTGCGGTGGAGCGACCGGCGCGAGGACTTCCGCACCGAGATCCTCGGGCTCGTCAAGGCGCAGATGGTGAAGAACGCCGTCATCGTGCCGACCGGCGCCAAGGGCGGCTTCGTCTGCAAGAACCTCCCCGACCCGGGCGTGGACCGGGAGGCCTGGCTCGCCGAGGGCGTCGCCTGCTACAAGACGTTCGTCCGCGGGCTCCTCGACATCACGGACAACCTCGTCACCGACCCGACGACGGCGCCCGCGCAGTCGGACGGCGCCGGGGCCGTCGTCGCCCAGGTGGTGTCGCCGCCGCCGCAGGTCGTGCGGCACGACGAGGACGACACCTACCTCGTCGTCGCGGCCGACAAGGGGACGGCGACCTTCTCCGACATCGCCAACGGCGTCGCGAAGGAGTACGGGTTCTGGCTCGGGGACGCCTTCGCGTCCGGCGGGTCCGTCGGCTACGACCACAAGGCGATGGGCATCACGGCCAAGGGTGCGTGGGAGTCGGTCAAGCGGCACTTCCGCGAGCTGGCCCGGGACACCCAGACCGAGGAGGTCACCGTCGTCGGCGTCGGTGACATGAGCGGTGACGTGTTCGGCAACGGGATGCTCCTGTCCCGGCACATCCGGCTCGTCGCGGCCTTCGACCACCGGCACCTGTTCCTCGACCCCGACCCGGACGCCGAGGCGTCGTTCGTCGAGCGGCAGCGGCTCTTCGGCCTCCCGCGCTCGTCGTGGGCGGACTACGACACCTCGCTGCTGTCCGCCGGCGGCGGGATCTACCCGCGGACGGCGAAGTCCGTCCCGGTGTCGCCCGAGGTGGCGGTCCGGCTCGGCCTGCCGGCATCGACCTCGGCGCTCACCCCGGCCGAGCTCATGCGGGCGATCCTCAAAGCCCCCGTCGACCTGTTGTGGAACGGCGGGATCGGCACGTACGTGAAGGCGTCGGCGGAGTCGCACGGCGATGTCGGCGACAAGGCGAACGACGCGATCCGGGTCGACGGCCGCGACCTGCGGGTGCGCGTCGTCGGCGAGGGCGGCAACCTCGGCCTCACCCAGCTCGGCCGGGTCGAGGCGGCGCTGCACGGCGTGCGGGTGAACACCGACGCCATCGACAACTCCGCGGGTGTCGACTGCTCCGACCACGAGGTCAACATCAAGATCCTCCTCGACCGCGTCGTCGCGGCGGGGGACCTCACGGAGAAGCAGCGCAACACTCTTCTCGCAGAGATGACCGACGACGTCGGCCGGATGGTGCTGCGCGACAACTACGAGCAGAACGTGCTGCTCGGCAACGCGCGCAAGCAGTCGCACTCGATGCTCACCGTGCACCAGCGGTTCATCCGGTCGCTCGAGTCGCGCGGTGCGCTCGACCGGGCGCTGGAGTTCCTCCCGGACGACGCGACGCTTGCCGAGCGGGACGACGACGAGCGCGGGCTCACCTCGCCCGAGTTCGCCGTCCTCGTGGCGTACGCGAAGATCGCGCTCACCGAGGACGTCGTCGCGTCCGGGCTGCCCGACGACCCGTGGTTCGCGCGGACCCTGCGCGACTACTTCCCGCCGGCGCTCGTCGAGCGGTACACCGACCGGCTCGCCCAGCACCCCCTGCGGCGCGAGCTCATCACGACCTGCCTGGTCAACGAGATGGTCAACCGGGGCGGCATCACGTTCGCCTTCCGGGTCCAGGAGGAGACGGGCGCCAGCCCCGAGCAGGTCGCTCGGGCGTACACGGTCTGCCGCGAGGTGTTCGGGCTGCGCGAGTTCGTCGCCGCCGTCGAGGCGCTCGACAACGTCGTGCCGACCGAGGCGCAGACGGTGCTCTACCTGGAGTTCCGCCGGCTCCTCGACCGCTCGGTCCGCTGGTTCCTCCAGGCCCGGCCGGGCCAGCTCGACATCGGCGCCGAGGTCGCGCGGTTCGCGCCGGTCGTCGCCGAGCTGGGGCCGAAGCTGCAGGACATGATCGTCGGTGCCGAGCACAAGGCGCTCGTCGAGCAGGCCGCCCGCCTGGAGAAGGTCGGCGTCCCCGTCGAGCTCGCGCTGTCGGGCGCGTGCCTGCTCAACGTGTTCCAGCTCCTCGACGTCGCGCAGATCGCCGAGCAGGCGCAGCTGCCCGCCGAGGAGGTGGCGCGGGTGTACCTCACGCTGTCCGAGCGGTACGCGGTCGACGCGATGCTCACCCGGATCAGCGGCCTCGAGCGGCAGGACCGCTGGCAGTCCCTCGCCCGGGCGGCGCTGCGTTACGACCTGTACGCGGCCCTCGAGTCGCTGACCCTCGCGGTGCTCGGCTCGACGCCGCCCGGGGCCGAGCCGGTCGCGCGGATCGAGCGCTGGGAGCGGGAGAACGCCGCGGCCGTCGCCCGGGCCACGCAGACGCTCGAGGAGGTGCGCCGGCTCGAGAAGGGCGACCTCGCGTCGCTGTCCGTCGCGCTGCGGACCCTGCGCGGGGTGGTGCGGACGACGGCCTGACGCACGCCGGGCGGCGGCGGGCCGGCGGCCCGTCGCCACCCCGGCGGCGGGCGCTGGCCTGCTGTGCCGCCGTCTACTGTTGAGTCGTGCCGACCCTGAGCGAGCTCGTCGCCGCGAACACCGACCTCGAGGCGGCCGACGTCGAGTGGCTCCACCTGCTCGTCGGCGACTGGCAGATGATCTCGGACCTCTCGTTCGCCGACCTCGTGCTGTGGGTGCCGGACCGCGCGTCGGACGGCTGGGTCGCCGTCGCGCACTGCCGGCCGAGCACGGGCCCGACCGTCTACTACGACGACGTCGTCGGCACCCACGTGCCGCGCGGGCGCCGCGTGCAGGTCGACCGCGCGTGGGACCTGCGCCGGATCTGCCGCGAGCGGGACCCGGAGTGGCACGACGACGTCCCGGTCCGTGAGGAGGCGGTGCCCGTCGTCCGGCGGGACCGGGTCATCGCGGTCGTCGCCCGGCACACGAACCTCGCCGCGGCGCGCACCCCGAGCCGGCTCGAGCTGACGTACCTGCAGTGCGCCGACGACCTGGCCCGGATGATCTCGACGGGGGAGTTCCCGGTCGCGGGCGCCCCGACCGGCTCCCGGCGGGGTGCGCCCCGGGTCGGGGACGGCCTCATCCGGCTCGACCGGGACGGCCGGATCAGCTACGCGAGCCCGAACGCGCTGTCCGCCGTCCACCGGCTCGGGTACGTCGGGGACGTCCTCGACCGGTCGCTCGCGGAGATCGTGACGCCGCTGCTCGACCAGAGCGGGCCCGTCGATGAGTCGCTGCCCCTGGTCCTGTCCGGCCGGGCGCCGTGGCGCAGCGAGGTCGAGGCCCGGGGGACGACGCTGTCGCTGCGGGCGATCCCGCTCGCGGCCGCGGCGCACCGGATCGGCGCGCTCGTGCTCCTGCGCGACGTCTCGGAGCTGCGCCGCCGCGAGCGGGAGCTGCTCACGAAGGACGCGACGATCCGCGAGGTGCACCACCGGGTCAAGAACAACCTCCAGACCGTCGCCGCGCTGCTGCGGCTGCAGGCCCGGCGGATCCCGTCGGAGGAGGGGCGCGCCGCGCTCCAGGAGGCGATGCGCCGGGTCGCGACGATCGCGCTCGTCCACGAGACGCTCTCCGAGGGGCTCGGCGAGACGGTCGACTTCGACGACGTCGTCGCCCGGGTCGTCAAGCTCGCCGTCGAGCTCGCCGGGGCCCAGGCCCCGGTGGCCGTGAAGCGGGAGGGCCGGTTCGGCGAGCTGCGCGCCGAGAACGCCACACCGCTGGCGCTCGTGCTCACCGAGCTCGTGACGAACGCCGTCGAGCACGGGCTCGCGGCCGGTGGCGGGACGGTCACGGTCATCGCCCACCGCGAGGGCCGCAGTCTTCGGGCGGTCGTCAAGGACGACGGTGCGGGGCTGCCCGAGGGGTTCAGCGCCGGGGTCGACGGGCTGGGGACGCAGATCGTCCAGGCGCTCGTCGGCGGAGAGATGCGCGGCCGGATCATCTGGACGACGCCGCCCGAGGGCGGCACCGAGGTGAGCGTCGAGGTGACCGTGCACCGGGTGGACGGCGACGACGAGCCGGACTCCGGGGGAACCGTGTCGGGCGGTGCCGGGGACGGTGTGCCGGCCGGCGTCTAGCCGTACCGGCGCGTCGGGGACCCGCCATGTCGCTCGGCGCCGGGCGCGACGAAAGCACCGACGGCCGTTGTCTGCCGCCGGTGTTCGTCGTTGGTCTGCATACCGGTCCCGGGATCACGAGCCGGGGCGGACGCTGCCGCCCCGGCCTACCAGGGGTCTCGGTGGTTGGTTCGATCGTGCAGGTCGATCGTTCGTGCGGGCCGTTCGTCGGTGCAGGTGCTGTCGTTCGGGAAGGTCAGCTCGCGCGACGTGCGCGGGCGTTGCGGCGCTTGAGAGCGCGACGCTCGTCCTCCGAGAGACCGCCCCAGACGCCGGCGTCCTGGCCGGAGTCGATTGCCCAGCGCAGGCACGTCTCGACGACGTCGCAACGCCGGCAGACGGCCTTCGCCTCTTCGATCTGCAGCAGGGCAGGACCCGTGTTCCCGATCGGGAAGAACAGCTCAGGGTCCTCGTCAAGGCACGCTGACTTGTGCCGCCAATCCGCCATCAGGTGTTCCACTCCTCCAGCCCCGTGCGGGGGGCCTCGTCGCTTTCGGTGTCTGCGCGATTGCAGTGAGTGCTGGTGTCCCGACGTCCGCAACGGCATCCGTTCGCGCCTGTCGCCTCGGTCGTGGAAGGCGCCTCTTCGCGCTTCCCTGTATCCAACGCCAAGCCTCACATCCTTGTGCCCGCTTTCACAAGGGATACGGGACAACTTTTCGTCACCGTCCGCTGTGAATTCGCTGAGCGCGAGGAACTGTGTTCGTTCATGCACTTGTTGTGATGACTGCTGCTCAGATGCCCTGCGACCGGGGTCCTGGGTGCGGGTCCGAGCCCTGTACGGTGGCCCTGAGACGTGGTGAACGTCTCCTGACGGTGACAGGATGTGACGAATCATGACTCGCGAGCGGACCGGTGACGGTCACGAGACTCACCGTGTCCGTCAGATCGTCGCTGCGATCGTTTGTGCTGAATCCATTGTCGTCGTCGTTTACGGATTCGTCCTGGGGATTGAAACACTCGTGGACCGACCCGCCAGTTTTGTCGGCTCCGCGTTCCTCGCGCTCCTGGTCGTGCTGCTGGGCGCGGGGGTTGCCTCGGTGTCCGTCGGGCTGTGGCGGGGGCAGCGCTGGTCCCGCTCGCCGGCGCTCGTCTGGCAGGTGCTGCAGGCCTCGGTGGCGGTGCCTGCGCTCGGCTCGCGGCCGCAGATCGGTGTACCGCTCCTGGTCGCCGCGGTCCTCGTGGCCGTGGGTGCCTTCACGCCCGGCGTCGTCGAGGAGCCGGCGGACGGACGGACCCCGCTCGACCGGGACTGACGCCCGACCGGAGCGATGTTCGACCGGGACCGACCGGTCAGGCCTCGTCGGAGAGGTTCTCCCGCAGCGTGGACAGGCTGCGCGCGAGGAGCCGGGAGACGTGCATCTGCGAGACGCCCACCTCGGCGGCGATCTGGGACTGAGACATCCCGCGGCCGAAGCGCAGCGCGAGGATCGTGCGCTCGCGGGCCGGGAGCCGTTCGAGGAGCGGGCGCAGCGTCTCGCGGTTCTCGACGAGCTCCATCCCGGAGTCGACCTCGCCCAGCGTCGGCTGGGTGTCGTCGGGGACGCTCGGCAGCGGGACGGTCGCGTAGGCGGAGCCGGTGTCGATCGCCTCGAGCACGAGGTCGGCGTCGGCGTCGAGGTGGCGGGCCAGCTCCGGGACGGTCGGGGAGCGGCCGAGCGAGTGGGTCAGCGTCTCGCGCGCCTCGGCGACCCGGCGGCTGAGGTCCTGGAGCCGGCGCGGCACCCGCAGGGCCCAGCCCCGGTCCCGGAAGTGCCGGCGGATCTCGCCCAGGATCGTCGGGACGGCGAAGGCGGTGAACGAGTCGCGGCTCGCGTCGAACCGGTCGACGGCGTTGAGCAGCCCGATCGTGCCGACCTGCACGAGGTCGTCGTAGGGCTCGCCCCGCCCGCGGAAGCGCTGGGCGAGGTGGTGGACCAGGGCGAGCTGGCTCTCCACGATCTGCTCACGGAGCACCGCGTGCGCCGGGTCGTCGGCGTCGATCGTCGACAGCCGCCGCAGCAACGGGACCACCGCGGCGTCCGCAGGATGGAGCTGCGGGGACGGCTCGGTCGCCGCGCGTGCCGCGCTGCCGTCCCTCGTCACTACGCCCTCCGACCCCCGGTGTGGCTCAACCGGATCCAGCATCCCTCCTCGGTGGCCCCGGTCTCAACCCGCCCCACGAGTGCCTCGAGGACGGACCAGGCGAAGCTCGACCGGTCGGGGAGCGTCCGGGCCGGGCCACGGACGTGCACGTCGAGGGCGCCGGGACGGATCGTGAACTCCGTGTAGAGGTGCGCGTCGGGGTGCGTCGTGTGGCCGAGCAGCAGCGCGCAGGCCTCGTCGACGGCGATCCGCAGGTCCTCGATCTCGTCGAGGGTCAGGTCGAGCCGCGCCGCGAGGCCTGCGCTCGCCGTCCGGATGACCGTGAGGTAGGCAGGATCTGCGGGCACGCGGAGCTCGACGACATCCGTCACGTTGGTCTTCCCGCTCTGCCCGACGACTGTGATCATGGAATCTACCCCTCGCTGCCCCGTGCGACCCGTTGCGTGCCCTTGGCTGCACATCGGCCGAGCGGCCGGGGGTGTTACACAGACCGTACGACCGACCACGTCCCGTGCCTGTAACGGGCTGAGTCGATCCGACGCTACCGGCGATCCTGGGCCGGCGACGTTCCAGGTGATCCCGCCGTCCCGGCTGCGTCGGGGGTCTGCCGGGCGAGCGCTCGCAGGGGGTCGCCGGTGAGCCGGTGGACCGTCCACTCCTCGAGCGGCTCGGCCCCGAGCCGCCGGTAGAAGCCGAGCGCGGGCTCGTTCCAGTCGAGGACGTTCCACTCCAGCCGGGCGTAGCCCCGTCGCTCGCACTCCGCCGCGAGCTCGGCGAGGAGGGCCTGCCCGAGCCCGAGGCCGCGGTACACAGGGCGGACGAAGAGGTCCTCGAGCCAGATGCCGTGCCGGCCGCGCCAGGTCGAGAAGCTGACGAACCAGACGGCCGTCCCGGCGATCCGGGCGTGCGTCTCCCACCGGGCGGCGTCGGTGTCGCCGGCCGTGCCGGGGCCGGTGCTGCCGCCGGCCGTGTCGTCGTCGGGCAGCACCTCGGCGACGAAGGCGTGCACGCGCGGGGCGGGGCCGAAGAGCGCGGTGCGGAAGTCGCCCTCGTCGGCCTCGACGGCGTCCGGTTCGCGCTCGTACTCCGCGAGCTCGCGGACCAGGCCGAGGATCGCCGGGACGTCCTCGGGGCGGGCGGCCCGGACCCGGGTCCTCGTCGTCACGTCGGCCTCCTGTCGGTGATGCTGCTGCCTGATCACTCTCCCATCGCGGCGTCGGCGGGTGCGCGCGCGACCTGGACCGGCGTCGCGCGGCCGCGGACGACCGCGACGCCGCGGCCCGGGACCGTGGTGCGGGGCAGTGCGTCACGGACGCCGAGCACCTCCGCCTCGCCGGGGCCGCACGTGCCGAGCAGCAGCCCGCACCGCGACCGGCGCGCCGCGGCGAGCAGGCCGCGGAAGGCGACGACGGCGTCCGCCGCGGTCGCGGCGACCACGGCGGTCGCACCGGCCGCGACGAGGTCCTCGATCTGGGCCTGGACGTGGTCCGGAAGCCGGTCGAGGTCGTCGACAAGGACGACGGCCGCCTGGGTGTGCGGTCTCGCCGTCGCCGTCGCCGTCGCCGTCGCCGTCGGCGTCGCGGTCGCGGTCGCGGTCGCCGCGCCGACTCCGTCGGGCCCGGCTCCCACGACCGGCCGGCCGGTCCGCCCGACCTGGCGGCCCAGGGTGGCGAGGGCCGTCGTCCGTCCGGAACCCGGTGGCCCCGCGACGAGGACGACCTCGCCGGGCGGCAGCGGCAGCAGCACCGGCGTGGCGTCGTCCCCGCCGAGTCCGACGACGACGCCCGCCGGGCCTCCCAGGTCTCCGGGACCGCCCCGGCCATCGGGCGTGAGGCTGCCGCCGAGGTGGATGAGACGGTCCTCGCAGGCGTCGAGGTCCGCGACGTCGACGAGCCCGGGCAGCGGCACCAGGCGCAGGGGCCGCGCCCCGCCCTGCCCACGACCGGCTGCCGGGGCACGGGCGAGCCGGACGAGCGCCGCCTCCTGCGCCGCCGGGGCGGGGTCACGGTCGAGCAGCCCGACCTGCGCCTCGACGACAGACCGGGAACCGTCGCCCGCCGTGCCGAGCCGCAGCACCCGGCCGGGCGGCATCGTGGTGGGCAGCTCGTGCGACGCGAGCCCGGCGACGAGCAGGTCGGTGGGGTCGGCCGTCGGCAGGAGCAACCGGGTCGGCAGCAGGGTGCCGACCGGGCCGGTGAGCAGGCTGCGACCGCCGGCGGCGACGACGCGCAGGCCGTCGGTGCCGCGGTCACGGGCGACCGCCACCAGGTCGTCGAAGGGTCGGCCCCGGTCGTGCGCGCGCAGGGCGTCCGCGACCGGCTCCCAGCCGTCGACGACGAGGACCGTCCACCGGGTCCGGACGGGTTCGGTCGCCAGGTGCCGCAGCAGCCGGGCTGCGCGCTCGACGTCGTCGACGGTGACGACGGTGCCCATCCCCGGCAGGTCCGGCGGCACGGTCCGTGCACCGGGTCCGGTGAGCACGTGCACGTGCACGGTGCCGCTGGGGGCCAGCAGACCGGCGACGACGGCCCGCAACGCCGTCGTCCTCCCCGAGCGCGGGCCGCCGACGACGGCCAGGTGGCCGCGGCCGACGTCCCAGGACAGTGCCGTCCGGCGCTGCTCGTCGGGGAGGTCGGCCAGCCCGAGCACGACGTCCGGTGCGTCGCCGGCTCCGGCGCCGGGTGCGTGGTCCGGTGGGACGTCCGCGAGGAGCACCACGTCCGGCAGCGGCGGCAGCCACGGCGGGGGCGGTGCGGCGGCACCCGTGCGTGCGACCGCCTCCCGGCACGCCGCGGCGAGGCCGGCGACCGCGTCCGGGGGCCCGTCCCCGCCCGGTCCGGGCGCACCGGTCCGGATGGCCGCACCGCCGCCGGGTGCCCCGGCCACCCGGACCCGGACCGTGGCGTCGTCCGCGGCGTCCGGCAGCGCGAGCAGAGCGGTCTGGACCGTCCGCAGGTCGCCGCCGCCGGTCCGGGCGACGGCCCTCCCGGGCGCCGATGCGGGCAGGCCCGCCGCATCCGGGGCCTCGACGACGTCGTCGGAGTCGGTCCGGTCACGGACCCGCAGCGCGACCCGGAGGTTGAGGTTCGCCCGCATGTCCGCGGTGACGACGCCGCCGGGCCGCTGGGTCGCCAGCACGAGGTGGACCCCGAGCGAGCGGCCGACGGCGGCGACCCGGACGAGACCGCCGAGCAGGTCCGGGAGCTCCTCGGCGAGCACCCGGAACTCGTCGACGACGATGACGAGCCGCGGCATCGGCGCGGCGCCCGCCCGGTCTCCGGCGGCGAGCCGGTCGAAGCCGTCGAGGTCGGCGGCGCCCGCGGCCCGGAGCACCCGTTCCCGTCGGCGCAGCTCCGCCCGCAGCGCCGTGAGCGTACGGCGGGCGCCGTGCGCATCGAGGTCGGTGAGCAGGTCGCAGACGTGCGGCAGGTCCTCGAGCCCGGCGAACGCCGTCCCGCCCTTGTAGTCGACGAGCAGGACGGCGACCTCGGTCGGCGGGTGCTCGACGGCGAGTGCGGCGACGAACGTCCGCAGGAGCTCGGACTTGCCGGCGCCGGTCGTCCCGGCGACGAGGGCGTGCGGCCCGTCGGCGCGCAGGTCCACCGTCCAGGGGCCGTCCGGCCCGCGGCCCAGGACGACCCGCAGCGGGGGCGGGGTCCGGGGCGGCCGCGTCCAACGGCGTGCGATCGCGGCGCCCCAGCGGGCCGGCGGACCGGGCAGCCGGGCCACCTCCGGCAGGGTGACCTTCGCCGGGAGCGCGGAGCCGTCCGGCCGCGGGGTGGCGTCCCGGAGCCGGGCGACGTCGCGGGCGAGCCGGGCCGCGGTCCCGGGGCCGAGCCCGTCCGGGACGCAGCGGCGGAACCGCCCGTCGTGGCGCACCACGGCCTCGACGCCCGACGCCCCGGTCCTGGGCGCCCCGAGAACGACCGTGGCGAGGCACTCCGCCGGCAGCCGGGACACATCGTCGTCGAGGCAGAGGGCGACGACCCTGGACCGCGGCACCTCCCTGCGGTGGTCCGTGGCCCGGGCCTGCGCGGCGGCCCGGCGGAGCACCTCGGCCACAGCGGCGTCGCGCCGCAGGTCGTGCGCTCCGTCGAGGACGACGACCACCACCGCGGGGCCGCCCGGTGCGCCTGCCGCGATCAGGTCCCCGAGGGTGGTGGCGAGGGCGCCGTCCGGAGCGCCGTCGAGGTGCGGCAGCCAGCCCGTCCAGGCCCACCCGGCACTGCGGTCACGGTCCGACGACCGGACCACGACCCGGACCTCCTGCGGCGTGTGCAGCGTCACGACCTGGGCGACGACGGCGCGCGCCAGGTCGTTCGCCGGCCCGCGGGCGCCGGCGATGCCGAGGACGCCCGCGACGAGCAGGTCGACCGTGACCGGGCCGAGGGTGTGCTCGGCCGTCGGCGCCTGCGGCCCCTCGACGCGGACCCGGGCGGGCACGGGGCCGAGCCCGACCCGGACGACGAGCGCGTCGTCGTCGCCGGCCGCCCGTTCCCACAGCCGGCGGGTCGGCCCAGCCGCAGAGGTCGTGAGGCGCCCGAGGTCGGGGTGGGTGCTGTCCAGGCGCGCGGCGTCCAGGCGGAGGGCCACGGCGAGGGCCTCGGAAGCGTCGGCGACGGCCGTCGCGTGCTCGGCGGCGGCCCGGCGCGCGTCCCGCCGTCCGCCCCGCCGCTCGACGAGGTGCTGCCCGAGCAGCGCGAGCGGCGTGAGGAGCGCGAGGAGCAGGAAGGCCGGCTGGTGCCAGACCAGGGCCATCGGGACGGCGACCACGGCCGGGACGACGAGCGCGGGCCACGGCAGCCGTGGCGGCCGCGCGGGTGGCGGCGGGTCGGGGAAGCGCACGGTCGGCTCCGGGTCGTCCACCCGGACCCGGGGTGCCCGGTTGACGAGCAGGTGGCCGAGCCCGTCGGGGACGGCTGCCGCCGGCTCGTCGTCGTCCGGGCCGCGCAGCACGAGGTGCGACGACCCCGCGACGAGGTGCACGCCGTCCTCCCACCGGGTCGGGGCGCCGTCCGGGACTTGCTCCGGCACGCCGCCCGGTGGCGCGAGCGCCGTCCCGTTCGTCGACCCCAGGTCCTCGACGACGACCTCGCCCGGCGTGACGGTGATGACCGCGTGCGCCCGCGAGAGGTCGGGGTCGTCGACGCGGACCGTCGCGTCCGGTCCCCGGCCCACCACCCATCGCCCCGGGCCGAGCGCGACCCGGCGGCCGGCGTCCGGCCCGGCGACGACGTGCACCTCGAGCAGCGGGGCGGCGGCCGCCGTGGGCCCGGGCGGCCCGGCGACGAGGACCGCACCGTCGAGCAGCGGCGGTCGCCCGACGACCGCCTCGCCGTCCAGCGCGATGCCGCCGACGGAGATCGGGCGGCCGGGCGCGAGGCCGGCGGCCGCCTCCAGGGCAGGGCGGGCCACGGCGAGGCCCGTGCCCGCCGGGGCCTCGAGCACGACGTCGCACGGCGCCGCCGTCCGGCCGCGGTCGACGACGGTGAGCCGGACGGCGAGCCGCCCGACCGGTGGGGGAGCCGCCCCGGGCGGCGCCGTGGACCGTGGCGCGGAGGTGGTCGTCATGGCCGGGGAGTCTGCGCCGGGGGACCGACGATCCGCGTCCCGCGGCCGCCGGCCTGTGGATAACCGCCCCGTTGTCATGCCGTTCGTCACGGACCTGTGGACAGCCGATGACGAGTTCGAAGATCACCTATAGGTTGCGTGATCTCCGCCGGGCGAGGGCCCCGGCGAGCCCCGGGAGGTGGCGTGGACGCGGTGGCGATCGTCGCCGACGAGGTGCGCGAGCTGATCCGCCGGCGCGGGCTCGACCCGGCCCGGGACCCGGGCGGCGTGCGTCGTCTCGTCGAGGACGTCGTCGCCGACTACGACGACCGGTCGGTGTCCGGTGCGCTGCCGCCGCTCGCGGACGCCGCGGGTGCGGTGAAGCGGGTGCTCGACGACGTCGCCGGGTTCGGTCCGTTGCAGCCGTACCTCGACGACCCGGACGTCGAGGAGGTCTGGATCAACGAGCCGGGCAAGGTCTTCGTCGCACGCGGCGGGGTCAGCGAGCTGACGACGACGATCCTCACCGAGGAGGAGGTCCGCGACCTCGTCGAGCGGATGCTCAAGACGAGCGGGCGCCGGGTCGACCTGTCCTCGCCCTTCGTCGACGCGATGCTCCCCGACGGCTCGCGGCTGCACGTGGTCGTCCCCGACATCACCCGGCGCCACGTCGCGGTGAACATCCGCAAGTTCACCGTGCGGGCCACCCGGCTCGAGGACCTCGTCACCCTGCGGACCCTCACCCCGCACGCCGCGCGCTTCCTCACCGGGGCCGTCGCCGCCGGGCTGAACATCCTCGTCTCGGGCGGCACCCAGGCCGGCAAGACGACCCTGCTCAACTGTCTCGCAGCCGCGATCCCGCCCCGGGAGCGGGTCGTCACGTGCGAAGAGGTCTTCGAGCTACGCGTCCCGTTGCGGGACGTCGTCGGGATGCAGTGCCGCCAGCCGAGTCTCGAGGGCACCGGTGACGTCCCGTTGCGGCGCCTGGTCAAGGAGGCGCTGCGGATGCGGCCGAACCGGCTCGTCGTCGGGGAGGTGCGCCAGGAGGAGAGTCTCGACCTGCTCATCGCCCTGAACTCGGGTCTGCCCGGGATGTGCACCCTGCACGCGAACTCGGCGCGCGAGGCGATCGTCAAGATGTGCACGTTGCCGTTGCTCGCCGGGGAGAACGTCGGCTCGCGGTTCGTCGTCCCGACCGTGGCGAGCAGCGTCGACCTCGTCGTCCACGTCGCGCTCGACCCGGACGGCGTGCGGCGGGTCGAGGAGATCGTCGCGGTCCCCGGGCGGGTCGAGTCGGACGTCGTGGAGACGGCCGACGTCTTCACCCGCCGCGGCGGCGCGGACCTCGTCCGGGCGGACGGGTACCCGCCGCACCCCGACCGGTTCGCGCGGGTCGGGCTCGACCTCGCGACGCTCCTGGCGGCGTGAGACCGGCATGGGTGTCGTCGTCGGGCTGCTCCTCGGGGCAGGGCTGTTCCTCGTCTGGTGGTCGTGCTGGGTGCCGGACGACGCGGGCGCGGCGGACGACGCCCCGCCCGGCTCCCGCGGACCCTCGGCCCGGCTCCGGGAGACGTTGCTGCAGGCCGGGATCGAGGCCGTGTCGCCGGCGGCGCTCGTCGCGTGCTGCCTCGGGGCGGCCGCCACGGCGTTCCTCCTCGCGGTCGGGGTGAGCCGGTCCGTGGTCGTCGGGTCGGCCTTCGCGCTCATCGCCGGCTGGGGGCCCATCGGGTACGTGCGGGCCAGGGCCCGGCGGCGGCGCACGGTCCTGCGGGACCTGTGGCCGGAGGTCGTCGACAACCTCACGTCGGCCGTCCGAGCGGGGCTGTCGTTGCCGGAAGCCCTGGGCCAGCTGGAGGAGCGCGGCCCGGAGCAGCTGCGGGAGCCGTTCGCCGCCTTCGCCCGCGACTACCGAGCGTCGGGGCGGTTCGGCGACAGCCTCGACGCGCTCAAGGACCGGCTGTGCGACCCGGTCGCGGACCGGATCTGCGAGGCGCTGCGCGTGACGCGCGAGGTCGGCGGGTCCGACCTCGGGCGGCTGCTGCGAAGCCTGTCGACGTTCCTGCGCGAGGACGCCCGGACCCGGGGCGAGCTGCTGGCCCGCCAGACGTGGACCGTCAACGGGGCCCGGCTCGCCGTCGCCGCCCCGTGGCTCGTGCTCGCGATGCTGTCGTCGCGGCCGCAGGCCGTCGCGGCGTACGACTCCGCGACGGGGGCCGGCGTGCTCGCGGCCGGTGGCGCCGTCTGCCTCGGCGCCTACCGGCTCATGCTGCGGCTCGGTCGGCTGCCCGACGAGGAACGGGTGCTCCGGTGACCGGCGTGGTCGGCGCCGTCGTGCACGCCGCCTTCGGTGACCTGTCGCCGACGGGGGCCCTGCTCGGGCTCGTCGCGGGCATCGGGCTGCTCCTCGTCGTGACCCGGGTGCCGTGGCTGCGCCGGCCGGTCCTCGACGACCGGCTCGCGCCGTACCTGCGCGACGCCGCACCGCCGTCCCGGCTGCTCGGGGCGCCGTCCGCTGCCCGTCCGGACCAGCGGGGTCCGCTCGCGCCGCTCGAACGGCTCCTCGCACCGGTCATGACGGACGCCGTCGCATGGGTCGAGCGGCTCCTCGGCGGGTCGGCGAGCGTGCGCCGCCGGCTCGACCAGCTCGCGCCGGGGCGCACGCTCGAGCAGTTCCGGGCCGAGCAGGTCGTGTGGGCCGTCGCCGGCGCCGCGGCCGGTGGCGCGCTGGGGGCGGTGTCGTCGGCCGCCGGGCGCGGGCTGTCCGCGGTGCCCGTCGTCGCGCTCCTCGTCGTCGGCGGTCTGTGCGGTGCGCTCGGCCGCGACCAGGCGCTGACGACCCAGGTCCGCCGCCGGGAGCGCCGGATGCTCGCGGAGTTCCCGACCGTCGCCGAGCTGCTCGCGCTGTCGGTCGTGGCGGGGGAGGGCGCCGTCGGCGCACTCGAGCGGGTCGCGCGGACGTGCCACGGCGAGCTGACCGACGAGCTGCGGCGCACCCTGGCCGACGCCCGGGCCGGGGCGTCGCTCGTCCAGGCGCTCGAGGGCCTCGCGGACCGGACGAGCCTGCCGGTGCTCGCGCGCTTCGTCGACGGCATCGCCGTTGCGTTGGAACGGGGCACACCGCTCGCCGACGTGCTGCGGGCGCAGGCGCAGGACGTCCGGGAGCTGACCCGGCGCGGGCTCATCGAGGAGGGCGGCAAGAAGGAGATCCTCATGATGATCCCCGTCGTCTTCCTCGTGCTGCCCGTGACGGTGCTCTTCGCGGCGTACCCGGGGCTGGCGATCCTCGACCTCGGCCGGTGACGCGGTGAGCAGCAGCGGTACCCGGGTGGCGGACGGGCGCACGACAGTACGGATGCATGGCGGCACGGATGTATGGATGCACTTGTTCCTACGGATGGGAGACATGGTGAGGACGTTGACGGCGGTGCTGTCGCGCGGGGCGCGGGCGCTCCGGGCTCGGGCGGGGCGGCGGCGGCACGACGACGCGGGCGAGATCCAGGGCTGGGTCTTCGTGACCCTCATGACCGCCGGGCTCGTGTTCGCGATCTGGCAGGTCGCCCAGGACCGGCTCACGACCCTGTTCGAGCAGGCGGTCAGCAGCGTCACCGGCGGCTGAGGTGCGCCGTCGCGGCCGTGCCGCGGGCCGGCGCCCGGGCCCAGGCCGGGAGAGCGCCGCGGGCCGGGAGAGCGGCACAGGCCGGGAGAGCGGCACAGGCCGGGAGAGCGGCGCGGGCCGGGAGAGCGGGACGGCGGTCGTGGACTTCGCGCTTGTCGGTGCGTTCGTCACGCTCGTGTTCGTCGCGGTCGTCCAGCTCGCCGTCGTGCTGCACGTCCGGAACACGCTCGTCGACTGCGCGAGCGACGGGGCCCGGTTCGGGGCGCTCGCGGACCGGGACCCGGACGCCGGTGCGGCGCGGGCGCGTGAGCTCATCGCGGCGGACCTGTCCCCGGCGTACGCGCGGTCGGTGACGGCCGGGCGGGAGCGGTTCGGCGGGCTGGACACCGTCGTCGTGACGGTGCGGGCGCCGCTGCCGCTCGTCGGGCTGCTCGGCGCGGGGCAGGTGC
Organism: Kineosporia sp. A_224; assembly: GCF_002198655.1. GTDB lineage: Bacteria > Actinomycetota > Actinomycetes > Actinomycetales > Kineosporiaceae > R-H-3. The sequence continues at coordinate 12,838 of NZ_MWLN01000202.1, read as the reverse complement.
TCACGGTGCACGGGCATGCCGTCGCGGAGGCGCCGTGAGGGGCGTGCGGGCCGACGGGAACGGTCGGGGCGTGGGCCGTCGGGGCGTGGGCGGTCGGGGCGGCCGGGCGCACCGCGACGAGGGCAGTGCCCTGGTCGAGTTCGTGACGCTCGGGGTGCTCGTGCTGCTGCCGGTGGTCTACCTCGTCGTGACGCTCGGCCGGATCCAGGCGGCGTCGTTCGCGACGGACGGCGGGGCCCGGGCCGCGGCGCGCGCGTTCGTCGCGGCCCCCGACGCAGCGACGGCGTCGGCGTCCGCGGAGGCGGCGGTCCGGCTGGCCCTGCTCGACCAGGGGTTCGGAGCGGGTCCGGACGCGTTGGCCGTCGAGTGCTCGGAGCAGCCGTGCCTGACCCCGGGCGGGCGGGTCGTCGTCCGGGTGTCCGTGGACGTCGTGCTGCCGGGGGTCCCGGCGGCGCTCGACGCGGTCGTGCCGACGCACGTGACGATCCGCAGCACCCAGGTGGCGACCGTCGACGCGTTCCGGGCGGTCGCGCCGTGACTCGCGCCGTGACGAGCGCCAGGTCGTGGGCCGGCCCGCGGCGCCGGCGGGCGGACGACGAGGGCCAGGTGACGCTGCTGATCCTCGGCTACGCGGTGGTCGTCCTGCTCCTCGTGACGGTCGTCGCGGCGGCGACGTCGGTGCACCTGACCCGGCACCGGCTCATGGGCCTGGCCGACGCCGCGGCCCTCGACGCCGCCGACGCGATCGACACCGAGCGGTTCTACACCAGCGGCGCCGGCGCGGGCGGGCCGGCACCGGGCGGGTCGGAACAGCAGACCGCACCCGACCCCGTCCCGCTGAGCGACGCGAGCGTCCGCGCGAGCGTCACCGGCTACCTCGCCGTCGCCGCCCCGCTGCAGCCCTTCCCGGCGCCGCAGGTCGGTACCGGCACCGGCACCCCGGACGGCGTCACCGCCGAGGTCACCCTCACCACGACGGCCCGGATCCCGCTCGTCTCCTCGGTGCTGCGGCCATGGGCGGACGGCGTCCGGGTCACCGTCACCGCCCGGGCCCGCGCCCGCGCCGGCTGAGGGCGCCCCCGGCCGAAGGCTCCGACGTGCCGAGACCACCGACCCGTGGCAGCGTCGTGCGCCTGACCCCCCTCGATGGAGCCAGCGTCCTCGTCGCCGGAGCGAGCGGCGGCCTCGGCGCCCCGCTGAGCCGCTTGCTCGCCGACCGGGGCGCGAACCTCACCCTCGTCGGCCGGGACGCCGGGCGGCTCGCCGCGGTCGGGGTCGAGAAGGCCGCCGCGCACGCCGTCGACCTCACCGCACCGGGTGCCCCGCAGGCGTGCGTCGACGCCGCCGTCGCGGCCTGGGGGCGGCTCGACGGTGTCGTCTACGTGGCCGGCGTCGTCGCGTTCGGGCCGGCCGTCGAGACCGACGACGAGACCCTCGAACGGCTCGTCGCGACGAACCTGCTCGCTCCGATCCGGCTCGTCCGGGCCGCCTACCCGCACCTGCACGTGAGCGCCGCCGAGGGCCGGACGCCGTTCGTCCTCAACGTCTCGGCGGTCGTCGCCGAGCAGCCGATGGCCGGGATGGCCGCCTACACGGCGACCAAGGCCGGGCTCGCGGCGTTCGACGCCGCGGCCGGCCGCGAGCTGCGGCGCAGCCGGATCCGGCTCGTCGACGCCCGCCCGCCGCACACCGAGACCGGCCTCGCGACCCGCCCGATCGCGGGCCGATCGCCGACGCTGCCGCAGGGCAAGACCCCCGACGAGGTCGTGGCCCGCCTCCTCGCGGCGATCGTCGACGACGAGCGCGACGTCCCCTCGTCCGCCTTCTGACCCCGCGCGATCCCCGAGTTACTAGCCCGTATGACCCAGCAAAGGGGTCATACGGGCTAGTAACTCGGGGGAGGGGGGTCAGGTGCCGGGGGGCTTGCCGTAGTCGGCGCGGGCGATGGCCTCGACGGTCTGCTCCTCGGTGAACCGGTCCGAACCGGGGATCTGCGGGACGAACCCGACGAGCACCCCGTTCGCCATGACCTGCGCCTCGAGCCCGGCGGCGCCGTCGACGTCCCACAGCGCCTCGCGCCCGTCACCGAGCGGCACCCGGATGCCGAACCGGAACGCCGCCGGCCGGGCCACCGCCGCCATGATCCCGTGCTTGCGCAGGCCGTCGGCGATGCGCTGTGCCTCTCGCTCCTCCATGGGACCAGTCTGGGGGTACCCGGCTGGGAAGTCGCTGGGAGCGGGCTGGGCGGCATCTGGTTCGTGCCCCGGGCCGCCCTCCGCGTAACCTGACCGGTTGTGGCCGTCGACTTCCCCGCAGAACTGCGTGAGCTCCGCCAGACCCTCGGCTCGATCCTCGAGGTGAGCGACGTCCGCGCGCTCGAGAAGCAGGTCGCCGAGCTCTCCGAGCAGGCGTCCGCCCCCGACCTCTGGGACGACCCCGAGCACGCCCAGCAGGTGACGAGCAAGATGTCGCACGTCCAGGCCGAGCTCGACCGGCTCAGCGCCATGGTCAGCCAGATCGAGGACCTCGAGACCCTCGTCGAGATGGCGACCGAGGAGAGCGACGCCGACACCCTGGCCGAGGCCGAGACCGAGCTCGTCAAGGTCAAGGAGGCGCTCGGCCGGCTCGAGGTCCGCACCCTGCTCTCCGGCGAGTACGACGAGCGCGAGGCGCTCGTGACGATCCGCTCCGAGGCCGGCGGCGTCGACGCCGCCGACTTCGCCGAGATGCTCCTGCGGATGTACCTGCGCTGGGCGGAGCGGCACGGCTACAAGACCGAGGTCTTCGACACCTCGTACGCCGAGGAGGCGGGCATCAAGTCGGCGACGTTCAAGGTCGCCGCGCCGTACGCCTACGGCACGCTCTCCGTCGAGCAGGGCACCCACCGGCTCGTCCGGATCAGCCCCTTCGACAACCAGGGCCGCCGGCAGACGTCGTTCGCCGGCGTCGAGGTGCTTCCGGTCGTCGCCGAGACCGACCACATCGACATCCCCGAGAACGACATCAAGGTCGACGTCTACCGCTCGTCCGGCCCCGGCGGCCAGTCGGTCAACACGACCGACTCCGCCGTCCGCCTCACCCACCTGCCGACCGGCGTCGTCGTCACCTGCCAGAACGAGAAGTCGCAGCTGCAGAACAAGGCGTCCGCGCTGCGCGTGCTCCAGGCCAAGCTCCTCGAGCGGGCCCGCCAGGAGCGCCAGGCCGAGCTCGACTCGCTCAAGGGCGACGGCGGCAGCTCGTGGGGCAACCAGATGCGGTCCTACGTGCTCCACCCGTACCAGATGGTCAAGGACCTGCGGACCGAGGAGGAGACCGGCAACCCGACCGCGGTCTTCGACGGCGACATCGACGCCTTCCTCGAGTCCGGGATCCGCTGGCGGCTCAACTCGGAGAAGGCCGCCGGCTGACGACGGCACGGAACCGGTTCGGCCAACTGGTCGTCGGTACCCGCGTGACGCTGGGATGATCCCGGCGACAGTTCGCAGGGCCCAGGGGTCCGGGCCCGTCCGAGAGGAGCGCAGGGTGCGCAGCCAGTTGTTCGACACGGCGAACGCCGAGGTCCAGACCCAGGAGCGGTGGGTCAAGCAGAACAGCAAGATGGTCAAGGTGAGTCTCGGCCAGGACGTCCTGGCCGTGAAGGGCGCGATGGTCGCCTACCAGGGGCAGGTGACCTTCAACCACGAGGGCTCCGGCAGCGTCGGCAAATTCATCCGCCGGGCGCTCACCAACGAGGACACCCCGCTCATGCGGGTCGCCGGCCAGGGCGAGGTCTTCTTCGCGCGGATGGCGGAGGACATCTTCTTCATCCAGCTCGAGGGTGACGGCATCTCGATCAACGGCACCAACCTGCTGGCGTTCGACGCGAACCTCTCCTGGGACGTCCACCGCGTCCAGGGCGCGGGGATGCTCTCCGGCGGGTCGTTCAACACGATCATCCAGGGCCAGGGCAACGTCGCCATCACGAGCGACGGCCCGCCGATGATCCTCGACTGCTCGCAGCAGCCGACGTTCGTCGACATGCAGGCCGCCGTCGCCTGGTCGGCGAACCTCTCCCCGCAGGTCGTGTCGAGCATGAACATGAAGTCGCTCCTGCGCGGCGGCTCCGGCGAGGCGTTCCAGTTCGCCTTCCACGGCCCGGGCTTCGTCGTCGTCCAGCCGAGCGAGGGCCAGCCCCTCGGCGGCCCGGGCGGCGGCCAGCAGCAGCAGGCCGGCGGGCTCGGCCAGCTCTTCAGCTGACCCTCCGCACGGCCCGCACGGCGCAGCACGGACGGCGACCGGCAGCACCTGCTGCCGGTCGCCGTCCGTCGTGCCCGGCGACGCGGGGCTCTTGCCCGGTCAGCGCAGCCCGGCGTCGCCGAGCAGCCGCGCGGTGATCTCCCCGACGTCCGCGAGGTGCTCCGGCAGCCCGTGGCCGACGAACCACGTCGCGACGTTCTGCACGTCACGGGCGAGGAACGCCGGGCCCTGCGGGTTGCCCACGACGTCCACGACCTGCGGCAGGTCGATGAGGACGAGCCGCTCCTCGTGGACGAGCAGGTTGTACGCCGACAGGTCGCCGTGCGCGTACCCAGCGAGCGCCAGCGTCCCGAGCGCGTCGAGCATCTGCTCCCAGAGGTCGGCGAGCAGCGCCACGTCCGGCCGCAGGGCGGCGAGCCGGGGTGCGGCCACGCCGTCCGGCGTCCCCATGAACTCCATGAGGATCTCGGTGCCGTCGAGCTGCACCGGGTAGGGCACGAGCGCGCGGCCGCCGGCGAAGCCGATCGACCACAGCCGGGAGAGGGCGCCGAACTCGGCGCGCGCCCACTGCCCGGCGATGACCTCGCGGCCGAACTCGGTGCGCCGCTGCATCGCCCGCATCTCGCGGGACCGGCGCACCCGGCGGCCCTCGAGGTAGCCGGCGTCGCGGTGGAACTGGCGGTGCTCGTTCGACCGGTAGCGCTTGGCGGCGAGCAGGGTCACGGCGTCCGTGCCGGGCAGCCAGCGCTCCACGAGGTGGACGTCGGCCTCCTTGCCCGTCTTGACGACGCCCCGCTCGACGTCGAGCGCGTTGTGGTCGGTGATGACCCACTCCGGGCGTGGCGTGGGGCCGTGCTCGGACCCGAACCACGAGGAGTACGTGACGCCGTCCGGCAGGTCGTCCTCGGTGAGCCCGTCCGGTGGGAGCCCGGACGGGTCGTCGAAGCCGTCGGATCGGTCGTCCGGGCGGCCGCGCCCCGGCGGCTCGCCCGGGGCCGGGCCTTCGAGGTCGGACGCCGTGACCCGGCGTCCGTTCTTGCCGGCGCGCCTGCGGCGCGCGGGGATGTGGCTGCCGTCGTCAGACGGGTCGTCGGACAGGTCGTCCAGGTCGTGCGAGAGGTCGTACGTGGTCAACGGAGGAACTCCTCGGTCGGAAGGACAGGGGCAGGGCACAGCCCTTGACAGGCGCCATGACGTGTCTCCTTCCGATCGGTGCGCACCCGGGGGAGGGCGCGGTTGTCCTCGACGCGGACGTCGTGAGCGTGACGCGCGCGGCCCGGTGCGCGCAACTGGTTTTACGGGCGTGTGACACTGGACCCCGGTCCGCCGCGTGCGTGGCGGACCGCCCGGCCCGCTCCGTGTGCATAGAGTTGATCAGGCCGGACGACGTACGCCTGCTACACAGTGTCGCTGCGGATACGTTCCGTGACGACGGACCTGACCCCGAGACCGGCCGAGGACGACCTTCCGTGATCCGCTTCGAGAACGTCACGAAGATCTACCAGGGCACCACCCGGCCCGCGTTGGACAACGTGAGCCTGGAGATCGGCAAGGGGGAGTTCGTCTTCCTCGTCGGTGCGTCCGGATCGGGGAAGTCGACGTTCCTCCGGCTCAGCCTCAAGGAGGAGAAGCCGACGCGCGGGGTCATCCACGTCGCGGGCAAGGACGTCGCCCGGCTCCCCGGGTGGAAGGTGCCGCAGCTGCGGCGCCAGATCGGCGTCGTCTTCCAGGACTTCCGGCTGCTCCCGAACAAGACGGTCTTCGAGAACGTCGCGTTCGCGCTCCAGGTCATCGGCAAGCCGCGCCACGCGATCGTCCACACGGTGCCCGAGGTGCTCGACCTCGTCGGGCTCGCCGGCAAGGAGCAGCGTTTCCCGCACGAGCTGTCCGGTGGTGAGCAGCAGCGCGTCGCCATCGCGCGCGCGTTCGTCAACCGGCCGGCGATCCTGCTCGCCGACGAGCCGACCGGCAACCTCGACCCCACGACGAGCGTCGGCATCATGCGGCTGCTCGACCGGATCAACCGGACCGGGACGACCATCGTCATGGCGACCCACGACGACGAGATCGTCGACCAGATGCGCAAGCGCGTGGTGGAGCTCGAGGACGGCCGCCTGATCCGGGACCAGGACCGCGGCGTCTACGGCTACGCGCGCTGAGAGAGGCGAACAGACCATGCGGTTCCAGTTCATGCTGTCCGAGATCGGGATCGGCCTGCGGCGCAACCTGTCCATGACGATCTCGGTCATCCTCGTGACGACCGTGTCGCTCCTGCTGCTCGGCGTCGGGATCCTCGCCCAGAAGCAGGTCTCGGCGATGAAGAGCTACTGGTACGACCGGGTCCAGGTCTCGATCTTCCTGTGCGGCAAGGACTCCGACTCGACGAGCTGCGCCGACGGCGAGGTCACCCAGGACCAGACCGCCGCCATCCGCGCCGACCTCGGCTCGCCTGCGCTCAAGCCCTACATCGACACCGTGTACTACGAGTCGAAGGAAGAGGCGTACGCGCACTTCAAGGAGCAGTTCAAGGGCAGCGTCCTCGCGGACAACGTCGTCGCGGACCAGCTCCCCGAGTCCTTCCGGGTCAAGCTCAAGGACCCGCAGCAGTACCAGGTCGTCTCGGACGCCTTCCGGGACAAGCCCGGCGTCGAACGGGTGCAGGACCAGAACCAGCTCCTCGACCGGCTCTTCGCCCTCCTCAACGGCCTCAAGTGGGGTGCCTGGTTCGTCGCCGGCCTGACCCTGCTCTGCACGGTCCTGCTCGTGGCGACGACGATCCGGCTCACGGCGTTCACCCGGCGCCGGGAGACCGGCATCATGCGGCTCGTCGGCGCCTCGAACCTCGTCATCCAGCTGCCGTTCGTCCTCGAGGGGATGATCGCGGCCTTCCTGGGTGCCGTCCTCGCCTCGGGCGTGCTCGTCGCGTTCACGCACTTCGCGGTGCAGGGCTGGTTGAAGAACTCGCTGCGGTTCGTCGAGAACTACGTCACCGTCGGCGACGCGCTGTCGATCGTCCCCTTCCTTTTCGTGGTCGGTTTGCTGATCGCTGGCGTGTCGTCGTTCCTCTCGCTGCGGCGATACCTCAAGGTGTAAGTCTCGACAAGTTGTCGAGACTTGCCCGACGGCGACTTCCCCAGCACCACGTCGGACGGCGAGGTGTGCGGCGTCGTTCGCGGACGCCGGTGGAGGAGTGCCCATGCGCCCGACCGGGCTGCGTGCTGTCGTCGTGCTCGCCGCGACGTCCCTGGTCGTCACGGGTCTGACGTCCTCGACCGCGTCGGCCGCCCCGGCCGGAGCGGCCGCACCGGCCGTGGCCGCCGCGGGCGGTCCGGCCAGGTCGGACCGCGTCACCGAGCGCAAGAACGACCTCGACAAGCAGATCGACGACATCCGGGAGACCCTCGAGGGCACCTCCGCCGACCTCGTCGACGCCGCGGTCGCCCTCAAGCGGTCCGAGGCGGGCCTGGTCACCGTGCGGGCCGAGCTCGCGGCGGCCCAGGCCGCGCTGGCCGCGGCCGAGAGGTGGGACGCCGAGCTGGCGACCGAGCTGGCCGTCGCCCGCGAGGAGGAGGCCAAGGCCGTCAAGGCGCTCGACGAGCAGGCGAAGGCCGAGGCGCAGACCCGGGCCCAGCTCGGGCGCCTGGCCCGCGAGGCGTACTCGGGTTCCGGGATGACCGGCCTCTCGATCGCTCTCCAGGCCGACAGCCCGGACCAGTTCGCCGAGCGGATGGCCGTCGCCGGGGCCGTCATGCGCAGCGAGAACAGCGAGGTCGACCGGCTCGTCGTCGCCCGGTCGGAGATGCGGGCGCGGACGGCGAAGCTCACCGCGCTGCGGGCCCGTACCGCCGAGCTCAAGAAGCTCGCGGCGCAGGTCGTCGTGGAGCGGGAGGCGGCGCAGTCCCGGGCCGCCGCGGCCGAGGCCGAGCAGACCCGCCTCGTCGACGCGCAGACCGCGGCGCTCGGGGTCATCAAGGACAAGCAGGCGCAGGAGAAGGCCCGCCTCGCGAAGGCCCAGTCCGAGCAGGACCAGCTCGAGAAGATCCTGCGCGCCCGTGCCGAGAAGGCCCGCAAGGAGCGCGAGGCCCGCGAGGCCCGTGAGCGGCGGGACCGGGGCAAGTCCGGGGGCAGCTCCGGCGGCAGCTCGCGAGGCGGCTCGGGCGGCGGCACGAGCGCCGGGTCCGGCGGGTCGCAGACCAACCGCGGCGGGTACCTGTCGTACCCGGTCAACGCCCGGGTGACCTCCGGCTACGGCATGCGCTACCACCCGATCCTGCACTACTGGCGCCTGCACGGCGGCACCGACTTCGGTGCCGCGTGCGGCACCCCGCTGCGTGCGCCGGCGGACGGCACGATCGTCCGGGCCGGCTGGGCGGGCGGCTTCGGCAACCAGATCGTCGTCGACCACGGGTACGTCCGCGGCGTCGACCTCTCGTCCTCGATGAACCACCTGTCGCGGATCTACGTCCACAGCGGCCGGGTCCGGCGCGGGCAGGTCATCGGCCTCACGGGCACGACCGGTCTGTCGACGGGCTGCCACCTGCACTTCGAGGTCTACCAGAACGGCTCCCGGGTCAACCCGATGCGCTGGCTCTGAGCCGCGGGGCCGCGTCGTCCGGGAATCCCGGACGACGTGGACGGCGCCCGGCTCGTAGACTCGTCCGTCGGCCCGTACCGCGCGGGCCGCGTGACGCCGGAGGGAGGGCGCAGCCGTGGGCAGGGCAGCAGACCAGAAGGCCCGCAAGGCCAAGAAGGCGAGCATCAAGGACGGCGCGGGGCGCGTCCTCGTGGCGAGCAACCGCAAGGCCCGGCACGACTACCACATCGACGACACCTACGAGGCGGGCATCGTCCTCATGGGGACCGAGGTCAAGGCGCTGCGCGCCGGGCGGGCGTCCCTCGTCGACGGGTACGCGTCGGTCGACAACGGCGAGATCTGGCTCGAGGGCGTGCACATCCCCGAGTACGCGCAGGGCACGTGGACCAACCACGCGCCGCGCCGCAAGCGCAAGCTCCTGCTCCACCGCCTCGAGATCGACAAGCTCGCCTCGCAGTCCAAGGAGAAGGGCTTCACGCTCATCCCGCTGCAGCTGTACTTCCTCAACGGCCGGGCCAAGGTCGAGATCGCCCTGGCCCGGGGCAAGAAGGAGTACGACAAGCGGCAGACGCTCCGCGAGCGTCAGGACCGCCGCGAGGCCGACCGCGCGATGTCGACGCGCGCCGACCGCTGACCCCGCTCCCGGGGGTTCGTTCGTCAGATCGGCTGCGGGCGGCCGAACAGCCAGCCCTGGCCGCGGTCGCAGCCGTAGCGGCGCAGGGCGTCCGCCTGCTCCTCGGTCTCCACGCCCTCGGCGGTGACGACGAGCCCGTGCGCGTGCGCGAGGGACACGATCGCGGACACGACGGCGTCCGCCCGGGCGCTCGTGCCGAGCCGGTTGACGAACGACCGGTCGATCTTCAGGAAGTCCAGCGGGAAGCGGTCGAGGTAGGCCAGGGCCGAGTAGCCGGTGCCGAAGTCGTCGAGGCCGACGTGGACGCCCAGGTCCTTGAGCCGGCGCACCTCGCGGGCCCGCCGCCCGGTCGCGTCGAGGAGGCTGGACTCGGTGAGCTCGACGAGCACCCGGTCGGCGGGGACGTCGTGCGCCGCGAGCGCGGCCGAGAGCCGTCGCAGGTAGGTCGGGTCGTCGAGCGTGCGCGCCGACACGTTGACGGCGACGCGCAGGTGCCCGGGGACGTCGGGCCGGGCGAGGTAGGCGACGGCGAGCTCGGTGATCCGGCTGTCGATCTCGACGACGAGGCCGGTGTCCTCGGCGACCGAGATGAACTCGCCGGGCTGCATGAGCCCGTGCTCCGGGTGCTCGAGGCGGGCGAGGGCCTCACCCGCGACCTGGTCCCGGCTGCCGAGGTCGACGACGGGCTGCAGGTGCAGCCGGACGCCGTCGTGCGCGAGCGCCGTCCGCAGCCGGAGCTCGGACTCGATCCGGGCGTCCGCGCGGGCCCGCAGCGCGTCGTCGAAGACGGCGCACAGGTCCCGGCCGGCGTCCTTGGCCTGGTAGAGCGCGAGGTCGGCCTGCCGGTAGAGGTCGACGACGGACCGGCCCGGCTCGGCGCACCCGGTGACGCCGACGCTCGCCGTCGTCACGAGCGACGCGCCGTCCGCGAGCACGAAGGGCTCGGAGAGCCGCTCCCGCACGCTCGTCGCGACGACGAGGAGGGCGGCGTCCCCGGGGGCCGGGTCGAGCAGGACGGCGAACTCGTCGCCGCCGAGCCGGCACACGGTCGCGCCGCTCGGTGCGAGCCCGACGAGGCGGCGGCCGACCTCGACGAGCAGGGCGTCGCCGGCGACGTGGCCGAGGGAGTCGTTGACGACCTTGAAGCGGTCGAGGTCGAGGAGCAGCAGCCCGACCGGGTGCGCGGGCGAGGCGACGGCGAGCGCCTGCTCGAGCTGCTGCTCCAGGCAGGTCCGGTTGCCGAGGCCGGTGACGGGGTCCGTCAGGGCGAGCCGCTGGAGCTCCTCCTCGGCCGCCCGCTTGGCGGTCATGTCGGTGATGTGGAGCAGCACCCGGGTCGTGCCGTCCCGGCGGACGTCGGCGACCGCGGCGTGCACCCACACGGGGATGTCGCGCCCGTCGTCGCGGACGGCACGGACCTCGAGCGAGCTCTGCGGGGCGGGACCGGTGAGGCTGCCGAGGAAGGCCGCGACGGCGGCGCGGTCCTCGGGGTGGATCACCCCGGCCGCGAGCCCCGTGGGCTGCTCCGGCAGGTCACGCCCGAGGAGGTCGCTCATGGCCCGGTTGATCCGGTGCGCGGACCGGGTGCCGTCCGGGGCGACGTCGAACATGACCATCCCGATCGGGGCCTCGTCGAAGGCGAGGCGGAACTTCTCCCGGCTCAGCTCGAGGACGGCGACGTGCTCGGCCTCCTGGGTGACGTCGAGGGTCGCGCCGATGATGCCGACGATGTTCCCCTCGCCGTCGTGGACCGGTTCGGTCCAGGCGCGCAGGGTCCGGGGCCGGCCGTCGGGGGGCGTCGTCCGGAACTCGTTGCGCCAGCCGACCCCGGCGGCGAGGCACGCCTCCTCCTGGAGCCGGGTGCGCTCCCGGTCCTGCGGGTCGAGCCAGGTGCTCCAGGCGTCGAGGTCGACGGGGGTGCCCGGGTCGAGACCGACGAGCGCGAACATCTGCGGCGACCAGTGGATCGTGTCGTTGCGCAGGTCCCACTCCCAGATCGCGATCCCGGTGAGCTTGCGGGCGACGGCGAGGTGGCGCTGCGCCTCGGACGCGTCACCGGCGACGGCGACGTCCTCGGTGACGTCGACGAGGGTGACGACGGACGCGGCGGCGGCGTGCATCCGAGGGGTCACGGCGGTGGTCGCGGCGGAGAGCCAGCGGGGCCCGGCGGACGTCGTGACCGGGACGAGCCGGCGGTGGCCGAGGGGGTCGGCGGGCAGGTCGAACGGGGGGTGCGACCCGAGCAGCGCGTCACGGGGGACGTCGAGGAGAACCGCGGCGGTCGGGTTGGCGTCGAGGACGACGCCGTCTGCCGAGAGCAGCAGCATGCCCTGCGCGAGCCGGTCGAAGAGCAGGCCGAGCTGGGCGGCGTCGTCGCCCCGGGTGTCGTCGAGCGCGGCAGGGCCGGGTCGGGACGGCCTCGTCCCGGGGCCTGCCGGGCCGTGCGGGACCGGCACGCGGCCGGCGGCCGTGCGCGGGGTCATGGCGGCGTCACCGGCGCGCGGCGTCGGCGGCATGGGGCTGTCGCGCGCGGCGGATGTCGTCACATGTGTGGTCTCGGCCCGCCCCGGGTGATCCTGGATCACCCGTCCGGGCTACTGCGGACATGGCACGGGACGGTATCGCCCCGCGTGGCGTCCCCGCGCGCCGCCGGGAACAGGCGCCGGGCGCCGGCTGTTGGACCGAGAGGACGTCGCGGCCTGTCCGGCGCGGCGGCTACAGTGTCGGTGCGGGGCCTTCGGGGCCCGTGGTTGACAACTGCACAGGGGGTGACAGGTTTCGACGTTGGACGTCGTTCCAGGAGAAGCGGGCCGAGAAGGTGACGTGATCTCGTAAACCTCGTCGCAAACCAATAGGTGCTAACACAAACAGCGCCGACTACGCCCTCGCCGCCTGAGCGAGTGTGATAGTCCGTCAGCCCGGGCACGCCTTCGGCCCGGTCGCTGGCGTCAGCTAGAAGGCCACTGGCCAAGGGTCCGGTCACGGGATCTGCGGCGACACCAACAGTGACTGAGCCCGGCTCGGCGACATGCATGCTGGATCGCCGGGGCTGAGAAAAGCCGTAGCAGGCTGCGCCCGGAGAAGACCTGGTTCACCGCCGACGGACGCGGGTTCGATTCCCGCCACCTCCACGAAATGGGTCGAGGCCCCTCGCACAGCACCACCGTGCGAGGGGCCTCGACCCATTTCATGAAGCCCGTGGGAATCGGGAGGAGCGCATGCTCTGCGGCGAGGCACGAGCCGCAGAGCATGCGCGACGGATCCCGCCACCTCCACGTCGCGGCGAAGCCGCGAAGGGCCGAAGAACCAACTGCAATGCGGCGAAGCCGCGAGCCCACCCCGCAATGCGGCGAAGCCGCGAGCCCACCCCGCAA
>NZ_MWLN01000201.1 GCF_002198655.1 Kineosporia sp. A_224 | reverse complement strand
GCCGGAACGCGCCCCGAGCCCCGGGTCGCGTTCCGGCCGGACGTCGAGGGTCTGCGCGGCCTCGCGGTGCTCCTCGTCGTTCTCTACCACGCGGGGCTGCCCTGGCTGCCCGGCGGCTTCGTCGGCGTCGACGTCTTCTTCGTCGTCTCCGGCTACGTCATCACGTCGCTGCTCGTCGCCGAGGTGCGCGACCACGCCGGGGTCGGGCTCGCCGGGTTCTACGCCCGGCGCTGCCGGCGCATCCTGCCCGCGGCCGGGCTCGTGCTCGTCGCGACGTGCGCCCTCGGGGCGCTGCTGCTGCCGCCGCTGGCCCGCGTCGACCTGGCCCGCGACGTCCTCGCGAGCGCGCTCTACGGCGGCAACTGGCACTTCGTCGCCGAGCAGACCGACTACCTGCGTGCGGGCGGCGACCCGAGCCCGGTCCTGCACTACTGGTCGCTCGGGGTCGAGGAGCAGTTCTACCTCGTGTGGCCGTTCGTCTTCGTCGGGGCGCTCGCCCTGGCCCGCCGGCTGCGGATCGCCCGGACGACGGCGCTGGCCGGTGCGCTCACCCTGCTCACCGCCGGGTCGTTCGCGCTGAGCCTGCACTGGACCCAGACCTCGGCGCCGCTGGCGTACCTGTCGAGCCCGAGCCGGGCCTGGCAGTTCGCCGCCGGTGCCTGGCTCGCGCTGCTGCTGCCCGTCGTGGCCCGGCTGCGCTCGCGCCCGGCCCTGCTCGCCCGCTCGGCGGCCGGTCTCGTCGGCCTCGTGACGCTGGGCTGGGCGGCCGCCCGGACCGTCGACGTCGGGTACCCCGGGACGCACGCGCTCGTCCCGACGCTCGCGACCGCCGCCCTGCTCGCCGCAGGCAGCGACGTCCCGCGGACCCGCGGACCGCTCACCAGCCGGCTGCTCTCCACGGCCGTGATGCGCCGCCTCGGTGCCTGGTCGTTCACGTGGTACCTGTGGCACTGGCCGCTCATCGTGCTCGTCGCCGCTCGCTGGGGCGACCTCACGTGGCCCGTGCGGCTCGCCGTCGCCGTCGGTGCGCTCGGGCCCGCGGCGCTGACGAGCCGCTGGGTCGAGCGGCCGCTGCGCCGCAGCGCCGTGGTCTCGGCCCGGCCGCGCAACGGTCTGGCGCTCGGGGTCGCCGCGACCGTCGTGCCGCTGACAGCGGCGCTCGTCCTGGGGGCGCTGACGCTCGAGGGCAGCACGGCAGACCGGGGCGGCGCTGCGGCGCCGGGCCGGGTCGACCGCGCGGTGGTGCACTTCGACGACTCCGTCACCGCAGGGTCGGTGCGCCCGACACCGTTCGAGGCGGCCGCGGACCTGCCACCCACGGGTCACGGCTGCCACGCCGACCTGATGGACCTGACGAGCAAGGGGTGCGTCATCGGGAGGACCGGCCCGGAGGGGCCGGTCGTCCTGTTCGGGGACTCGCACGCCTCGCAGTGGATGTCCGCCGTCAGCGACCTGGCGGCGTCGATGGGGACGTCGGTCCAGGTGTTCACCCACTCCGGTTGTCCGGCGGCCCGGATCAGCGTCCCGAAGTCCCCGGCGGTCGCCGCGGCCTGCGACAGTTGGCGGGAGGACACGCTCCGCCGTCTGGAGAGCGGTCCCCGGCCTGCACTGGTCGTCGTCGCGAGCTTCAACGGCTACCTCCGAGGCGCGCAGGAGCGTGCCGACGCATGGCGACCGACCCTGACGCGGCTCGGTGCGCTCGGGGCCCCGATGGTCTACGTCGCCGACACACCGCAACCGGACCGCGATGTGCCGGTCTGCATGTCCGGGGCGCTCACCGACTGGGGCCGCTGCGCGTTCGACCGCGGACGCGCCCTGCGGCGGGACCTCGCGGCCGAGGAGATCAGCGCCGGGCGCTGGCCGCGCACGTACCTCGTGGACCTGACCGAGCTCGTCTGCCCGTCGTCGGCCCCGGGCGGTGCGGCGACCTGCCCCGCGGCGCGCGGCGGCCTGCTCCTCTACAGGGATGCGTCGCACCTCACGAACACGGCTGTCGAGGTGCTCTCACCGCAGTTCGTGGCTGCTGCCCGGGCCCAGATCGGGTGACAGTCGTCACCAGGAGGCGTTGCGCGCCAGGGTGAGTGCGTAAGACTGCCACCACTTCCCGGCGCCGGGGCCACCCCGGCAGAGCCCGTCCGACATCCCGGGCGTCTTCACCCAGAGCAGGGCGTCGACGAGCGGGTCCGGGTGGTTCGTCGTCGGCGGCGTGCCGAGGGCCCGGCCGGGCGGGTTGCACCAGCTGAGGGTGCCCTCCCAGCGGCCCTTGCCGTTCCGGCTGGTGTCGACGACGAAGGGCACGGGCCCGCCGAGCGCGACCCCGATCTTGCGGCCGTACTCGATCTCGCCCGGCGTCGGGTCGAAGGCCGCGACGTTCAGGGCGAACCCGCGGGCGCGCTCCACCCCCGCCGCCTTGAGCCGGGCGGCCATGACGGCCGCCGGGTGCCAGCGGGAGTGGCCGGCGTCGAGGTAGACCGAGACGCCGGGGTTCGCGCCGAGCCGGTCCACGGCGTAGGCGAGCAGCGCGGTGCGCTGCCGCTGCTGGGCGGTGGTGAGGCAGTCCATCGAGGCGAGCCCGTCCGGCTCGACGACGACGACGGCGCGGCGCCCGGCGAGGCCTTTGGAGATGCCGTCCACCCAGGCCCGGTAGCCGGCCGAGGTCCCGAGGCCGCCGCCCGAGAAGCCGCCGCAGTCGCGGATCGGGACGCCGTAGACGACGAACACCGGCACGCTGCCGCCCGCCGCGGCCGTGCGGGCCCGGCCCGCGACGTACGTCGTCGCGTTCGACGGGGTGAGCCACTCGGTGAGCCAGGTGGCCTGCGGCTTCGAGGCGATCTTGCGCAGCAGGGCGGCGTCCGTCGGGCGCACCGAGAGCGTGCGGCTGACCGCGTCCGCGGCCGGGCTCGGGTTGACCCACAGCGTCGCCCCGCGCGGCGACGGCGGCTTGCCGCTGCGCAGGACCTGCCCCTGGGGCAGCGTCGGCCGGCCCACGCGCGCCCCCGCGTCCGCCGCCGGGAACACCCCGGGCACCGCGAGCGCGAAGACGAGCGGCGAGACGACGGCTGCCATCGCCGCTGCGACCTGTCCCCTCAACGCCATGCCTGACCCGTCGGCCGGGTCTGCGGGGTGGTGAGCGGAACGGCCGGGAATCACCCGGCGGGGTCAGGCCCCCACCGGCAGCCGGACGGCGAAGCTGCTGCCCTCGCCCGGCGTCGACGTCACGAGGATCCGGCCGCGGTGCCGCGTCGTGACGATCGCGTGCGCCATGCTCAGCCCCTGGCCCGTGCCCTGGCCGACGGCCTTCGTCGTGAAGAACGGGTCGAAGATCCGCGGCAGGACGTCCGGCGCCATGCCGACCCCGGTGTCCTCGACGACGATCTCGACCTGGCCGCCGTCCGGGCCGGGCAGGTGCCGGGTGCGGAGGGTGATCGTGCCACGGGCGCCGCTGTTGCCGACGACGGCCTGGACGGCGTGCGCGGCGTTGACGACGAGGGTGAGCACGACCTGGTTGATCTCGCCGGGGTTGCAGGCGACCTGCGGGAGGTCCTCGTCGAGGTCGGTGACGACCTCGGCGACGTCGCGGTACTCGTTGCGGGCCACGACGAGCGTCGTCGTGACGGCCTTGTTGAGGTCGGTGAGGCGCCGGTCGACGTCCGGGTGGGCGAACTCCTTCATCGCCCGGACGATGCTGCTCACCCGCTCCATCCCCTCGAGCGACTCCCGGACGGCGCGCGGGGCCTCCTCGAGGACGAAGTCCATCTCGGCGTCCGACAGCGTCGTGCGGAGCCGTTCGACGTGCTCGGCGAGCCCGTCGACGTCGGCGGCCGAGCCGGGCCGGGCGAGTGCCGCGTCGACGAGGCCCTCGTACGCCGCGAGGACGCGCTCGACGTCGCCGAGGGCGTCGCCGAGGAAGCGCAGGTTGTCCCCGACGAACTGCACGGGGGTGTTGATCTCGTGGGCCACGCCCGCCGCGAGCTGGCCGACCGCCTCGAGCCGGTGGGCGAGGCGCAGGTCCTCCTCGACCTTCTCGCGCTCCCGGCTCTCGGCCCGCAGCCGCTCGGAGAGGTCCTCGAGCTCGAGTGCGTAGAGGGCGAGCTTGTCGCGGGACTCGGACAGGCTCCGGGTGCGTTCGTCGACCCGGTCCTCGAGCTCCTGGTTGAGCGTCTGGAGCCGCTGCGTGAGCTCCTGGGCCTCGCCGAGGGACGTCGCCTGCGCCCGGGCCATGAGCAGGAGGTCGGCGACGCCGTCGTGGGCGGGGAAGTCCCGCAGGGACAGGCCCAGGGCCGTGGCCGTCTCGAGGTCGCTCACGACGAGCGCGCCGAAGAAGACGACCGCGGTGCGGTCCGCGGACGGGACGAGCTCGCCGCGCAGCCGCAGCCGGTCGTCGTCCCGGCCCTCGAGGATGGTCAGCCGGGCACTCGCGGAGGCGGCCCGCAGGTCGTCGAAACGGCGCAGCCCGTGCGGCTTGACGACGCGCAGCGGGCCGTCGACGAGCGGGCTGCCGAGGACGTCCGGCACGAGCCGGCGCAGCACGGGGCCGGCCTGGACGACCCGGCCGGAGGCGTCCCAGGCGAGGTGGAACGGGCAGATCGCGTTGAGCGCCGCGGCGTCCAGGGTGACGGCGGGGGCCGTCCCCGCGGTCGTGCCGGGGCTCGTGCCTGGGCTCGTGCCGGGGGTGTTGTCGGGGTCGGCGGTCACGCGGGTGCGTCCTTCGCTCAGGCGTCCGGTGCGGTCCGGTCAGGCGTCGAGGTACCGGACCAGGAACTCCTCGTGGTCGTGGCCGTCGTCGCGGCTGCGCGTCACCGTGACCTCCGCCGTCCGGCCGAACCGGGCGGCGGCCGCCCGCAGCAGCCCGACGACGAACGGCGCGAGGCCGGCGCGGTCGCTGCGGTAGTGCACGACGAGGGAGGCGTCGGTCACGTCGCTCACCGACATGGACGGCGGCACGAGGTCGGGGAACGACAGCTTGAGGCGCTCGTGGACGTCGTCCAGCTCGGCGAGGAACGTCGGCAGGTCGTTCCCCATGAGGTCGAGGAGCTCGCCGTAGCCCTCGCGCGCGGAGTACTGCATCCAGTACTCGCCGAACGCCTCGAGGACCTGCTCGGCGGGCAGCCCGAGCACCTCGCTGGCCGCACCGACGAGGCTGTAGGTGACGGCGTCGGGGTAGGGGCTCATCGCGACGAACATGCCGATGTCGACGCCGGCCCGGGACTTGACCTCGGCCCAGGCGTCCGGGCCGAACTTGTTCGTCACGAGGTCCTCGACGGCGCGGTTGACCAGGCCGTACATGGACACCTCCGGATCGCCACCGCGGCGGCAGGACATCTGCGCCGTCTGGGGAGTGTCGGACGGCGCACGCCCGCGCTGGATGGGCCGACCGGGCGTAGCCGGGGGAGGCGGCCCGCGACCGTGCCATCCGTCGGTGTGACGTTCGTCGGTACCGCACCGGGAGCCGGCCGCACGGTGCTAGACAGGTCGCGTGGTCGACCTCCCCGCGCCGGACGCCGGCACCCTGCCGGACCTCGTACGCCCGCGCGACGTCAGCGTGGTCGTCTGCGCCTACACCCTCGACCGCTGGGGAGACCTCGTACGGGCGGTGGAGTCCCTGCTCGGGCAGGCCGACCCGGTGGGGCAGGTGCTGCTCGTCGTCGACCACAACGACGCCCTGCTCGAGGCGGCGCGCCGGCAGTGGCCGGACCTCGCCGTCGTCCCGAGCACGGGCGCGAAGGGGCTGTCGGGCGCACGGGACACCGGCGCCGCCCTCGCGACCCGGGCCGTCGTCGCCTACCTCGACGACGACGCGGCCGCCGCACCGGACTGGTCGCGCCACCTCGCCGCCGCCTACGCGGCGGACGTGATCGGCGTCGGCGGTCACATCACGCCGCGCTGGCCGGGTGGCGCCCGGCCGACGTGGTGGCCGCCCGCCTTCGACTGGGTCGTCGGCTGCTCCTACGACGGTCTGCCGGCGCAGCGCACCCGGGTCCGCAACGTCATCGGCGCGAACATGAGCGTGCGGCGCGACGTCCTCCTGCGGGTCGGCGGCTTCGACGGCCGGGTCGGCCGTGTCGGCACGGCAGCGACGGGCTGCGAGGAGACCGAGATGTACATCCGCGCCGCCGCCGCGACCCCGGGCTCCGGCGTCGTCTACGAGCCCGCCGCGAAGGTCGAGCACACCGTCGCCCCGGCCCGGGCCACGTGGCGCTACTTCCTGCGCCGCTGCGTCGGCGAAGGCCATTCCAAGGCCGTCGTCGCAGGCCTCGCCGGTGCCGACAGCGCCCTGTCCTCCGAGCGCACGTACACGACGAAGGTGCTCCCCAGGGCCTTCTTGCGCGGACTGCTCAGCCGCGACCCCCGGCGCGGCCTGGCCGTCGTCCTCGGCCTGGCCTGGACGACGTCCGGCTACCTGACCGCCCGCCTCCGCCGCCCCCGCTGAC